>NZ_JBIVFA010000002.1:400631-867331 GCF_044747975.1 Streptomyces sp. NPDC090045 | reverse complement strand
CGTCCTGAGCCAGGATCAAACTCTCCATGAATGTTTACCCGTAATCGGGTGCACACATCACTTAGAGCGGGCACATCAGGTCGGAATAAGACCGACATACCACAACGTCCTCGCTGTGTAATTGCCTGCAAGTGCTTCACAAGGAAGCCCTACAGGACTTTTTCAAAGGAACCTCATCCACCGAAGTGGACGGGGTATCAACTTCTGGCGTTGATTTTTGGCACGCTGTTGAGTTCTCAAGGAACGGACGCTTCCTTTGTACTCACCCTCTCGGGCTTTCCTCCGGGCTTTCGTTCTGTTCTGCTGTGTTCTTGCGTTTCCGACTCTATCAGACTCTTTCGGGCCCGACTTCCTCGGCGCTTTCCAGTTCCTGCGCTTTCGCGCTTTCCCTTTCCGGCGATTCCGACTCTATCAGAAGTTCTCCACCGGATTTCCCGGCGTTGGATTCCTGAATGAGGAGTCGGCTACGCCCCACTGGAATTCAATTCCTTGATGGGGGCGAGAGATAGGTTAAACCATCGCTGCCGAACTTGTCCAGTTCGAGGCAACCGTTCGAATCTACCTCCCCGCGCGCTCCGTGTCAACGGTCTTCGCGGGACGACGAGGAGACTAGCAGCTCAGCAGGCTTGTACGCACATCAGGCCGCGGTCGGGAGCGTCGCCGTCCGGTCGGCGGCCTCGACGTCGCCCACCTCGCCCGCGCGGGAGGCCCTGCCGCCCAGGACGAAGACGTAGAGCAGGAAGGCCGCCTCGGCGACGACGCCGATGGTGATGCGGGCCCAGGTGGGGAGGCCCGACGGGGTCACGAAGCCCTCGATCAGGCCGGAGATGAACAGGACCACCGCGAGGCCGATGGCCATGCCGAGGGCCGCGCGGCCCTGTTCCGCCAGGGCGGTGCGGCGGGTGCGGGGGCCCGGGTCGATGACCGTCCAGCCCAGGCGCAGGCCGGTGCCCGCGGCCACGAAGACCGCCGTCAGTTCGAGCAGGCCGTGCGGGAGGATCAGGCCTAGGAAGACGTCGAGGCGGCCGGCGGAGGCCATCAGGCCGAGGCCGACCCCGAGGTTGGCCATGTTCAGGAACAGGATCCACAGCACCGGGAGTCCGAGGAAGGCGCCGAGGACGAGGCAGATCGCCGCCGCCTGGGCATTGTTCGTCCAGACCTTGGCGGCGAAGGAACCCGCGGGGTGGCTGGAGTAGTACGTCTCGTACCCGCCGCCCGGCTGCGTGAGCGCCTTCAGGTCCGCCGGGGCCGCGATGGCGCCCTGGACCTCGGGGTGCGTCGCTATCCACCAGCCGATGAGCACGCCGAGAGCGGTGGAGAGCAGCGCAGTCGGTATCCACCAGCGGCGGCTGCGGTAGACCGCGGCCGGGAAGGCCGCCGTGAAGAAGAGGGCGGCGTCGCGCCAGCCGGCCCGGCGGGTGCCCGTCACCGTGGCGCGGGCGCGCGCGACCAGCTGGGTCAGCCGACCCGTGAGCATCGGGTCGGGGGTGCTGGACTGGATCAGGGAGAGGTGGGTGGAGGCGCGCTGGTAGAGGGCGACGAGTTCGTCGGCCTCCGCACCGGTGAGCTTGCGGCCGCGGCCCAGGAGCTGCTCCAGGCGGTCCCATTCCGCGCGGTGTGCCGTCACGAAGACGTCGAGATCCATCCGGTTGCCGCTCCCCTGCCCCAGGTCACCTGCTGCTGCCTATTCCCTCGTGTGGTCAGCTTGGCAGACTGGATGCCGTTGGGGCGGGGCAGGTCACATGAGAGGTGCTGCGGTGAGCGATCTGGTGACGGGGGACGCGGTCGTCCTGGGGTTGCGGCCCGCGAGGCTGCCGAGCCGCGGGCTGGCGATCCTCCTCGACCTGGTCGTGTACGTCACCGGGTACGTGCTGCTCTCGGTCGGGCTGGCCCTCGCGACCGCCTCGCTGGACGACGCCGCCCAGGCGGCCGTAGGGGTGGCGGGCTTCCTTCTGTTGCTGGTCGGCGTGCCGATCGCCGTGGAGACGCTGTCCCACGGGCGGTCCCTGGGCAAGCTCGCCTGCGGGCTGCGGGTGGTGCGCGACGACGGCGGGCCGATCCGGTTCCGGCACGCGCTGGTCCGCGGGGCCATGGGAGTGGTGGAGCTGCTGCTGACCTTCGGGACGATCGCGTGCATCGCCTCGCTGGTCTCGGCGCGCGGGCGGCGGCTCGGGGACGTCTTCGCCGGGACGCTGGTGGTCCGGGAGCGGGTGCCCGGTGCCCGGGTGATGCCGGTGCCGCCTCCGCCGCCGTGGCTGGCCGGCCGGTTCACCGGGCTCGACCTGTCGGCGGTGCCGGACGGTCTGTGGCTGGCGATACGCCAGTACCTGACGCGGATGAACCAGCTCGATCCGCAGGTGGGCGCCGCGATGGCGGCGAGGCTCGCGGACGATCTGCTGGCGCGTACGGGGGCGCCCGCGCCGGCGGGCGTGCCCGCTGCCGCGTTCCTGATGGCCGTCGTGCACGAACGGCAGTCGCGGGACGCCGCCCGGGCCTTCGGGGCCGCCGCTGCCGCCGCGCCGGCCCCCGCCTTCCAGCCGACGCCCGGCTTCCAGCCGGCCCCGGCTCCCGCCGCCTTCGCGCCGACGCCCGTTCCGGCCCCCGTGGCGACGCCGGCTCCTTACGCGGCTCCCGCGCCCGCGGCCCCCGCGGAGGCTCCGCGCGCCGGAGGATTCGCGCCGCCCGCCTGAGCCTGGGGGGTCAGTGCTCGTCGAAGGTGGAGGGCGGGGTCTCCAGGTGTTCGAGCTCGATGCCGGGGGCCGAGAGCACCACGTCGCCGGCGATGTGGATCGTGTGGACCTCGCCCGTGTCCAGGGCGCTGACCTGGTACTCGTCCACCAGGAGCGGGCCGCTGTCGGTGGGGTGTTCCGCGCGGGCCAGCAGGGCCCATGCCTGGTCGACCGTACGGGGGGCCAGGACCGGGTCGGTCAGGGCGAGGAGCCGGACGCGGGTGGCGGGGGCGCCGGGGGTCAGGCGCAGGAGCCGGGCCGTGGCGATCAGGAAGGCCGGGGAGGTGCCGGTGAAGCCGGGGGCGGCGATGTTGCCCTCGGTGGCCTCGGTGCCGGTGGGATCGGTGCGGACCCAGGTGACGCCGTCGATGGCGGCGCCGCGGACCTGCCAGCTCGCGGCGTTCACTTCGAGGCGGATGGGGCGGCCGAGTTCGTCGATCGCGAGGTCGACGGAGCCGCGGTGGTCGCCGTTCGGGGCGGTGAGCTGGGAGACGTAGCGCCAGCCCGAGGGTCCGGGGGCGCAGTGGAAGTGCTCCTCGCCGAGGGGGGCGTGGTCGTGCGGGTCGTGGAGCGAGTATCGGCCGCGGGGCATGGTGCGCACACTTCTCGGGATCGGGGGCTTCGGGGGCGTCGAGCGATATGGGGCAGGCCCCCGGCACGGGTGCCGGGGGCCTGCTTCACGTGGTGCCGCCGCTGATCAGGAGCTGATCAGGGATGGATCAGTAGCGGTAGTGGTCCGGCTTGTACGGGCCCTCGACCTGGACACCGATGTACGCGGCCTGCTCGGGGCGCAGGGTGGTCAGGCGGACGCCGAGGGCGTCGAGGTGGAGGCGGGCGACCTTCTCGTCGAGGTGCTTGGGGAGCACGTAGACCTCGGTCGGGTACTCCTCGGGCTTGGTGAAGAGCTCGATCTGGGCCAGGGTCTGGTCCGCGAAGGAGTTCGACATCACGAAGGAGGGGTGGCCGGTGGCGTTGCCCAGGTTCAGCAGACGGCCCTCGGACAGCACGATGAGGACCTTGCCGTCGGGGAACTTCCAGGTGTGGACCTGCGGCTTGACCTCGTCCTTGACGATGCCGTCGATCTTCGCGAGGCCGGCCATGTCGATCTCGTTGTCGAAGTGGCCGATGTTGCCCACGATGGCCTGGTGCTTCATCTTGGCCATGTCGGCGGCCATGATGATGTCCTTGTTGCCGGTCGTGGTGATGAAGATGTCCGCGGTCTCGACGACGTCGTCGAGGGTGGCGACCTGGTAGCCGTCCATCGCCGCCTGCAGCGCGCAGATCGGGTCGATCTCGGTGACGATGACCCGGGCGCCCTGGCCGCGCAGCGACTCCGCGCAGCCCTTGCCGACGTCGCCGTAGCCGAAGACCACGGCCGTCTTGCCGCCGATGAGGACGTCGGTGGCACGGTTGATGCCGTCGATCAGGGAGTGGCGGCAGCCGTACTTGTTGTCGAACTTCGACTTCGTCACCGCGTCGTTCACGTTGATCGCCGGGAACAGCAGCGTGCCCTCGGACATCATCTCGTAGAGGCGGTGGACACCGGTGGTGGTCTCCTCCGTCACGCCGCGGATCTCGGAGGCGAGCTGGGTCCACTTCTGGGGGGACTCGCCGAGGGTGCGGTTGAGCAGGGTGAGGATGTGGGCGTACTCCTCGGAGTCCGCGGTCGACGGGTCCGGGGCCGCGCCGGCCTTCTCGAACTCGACGCCCTTGTGGACGAGCAGGGTGGCGTCACCACCGTCGTCGAGGATCATGTTCGGGCCGCCGGTGGGGGTGTTCGGCCAGGTCAGCGCCTGCTCGGTGCACCACCAGTACTCCTCCAGCGTCTCGCCCTTCCAGGCGAAGACGGGGATGCCCTGCGGGTTCTCCGGGGTGCCGTTCGGGCCCACCGCGATGGCGGCGGCCGCGTGGTCCTGGGTGGAGAAGATGTTGCAGGAGGCCCAGCGGACGTCGGCGCCGAGGGCGGCCAGCGTCTCGATGAGGACGGCGGTCTGGATCGTCATGTGCAGCGAGCCGGTGATGCGGGCGCCGGCCAGCGGCTGCGCCTCGGCGTACTCGCGGCGGATCGACATCAGGCCCGGCATCTCGTGCTCGGCCAGGGTGATCTCCTTGCGGCCGAACGCGGCAAGGGACAGGTCTGCGACCTTGAAGTCCATGGGTGCTGCTCCTCATGGTTCGAGAGGTGGGTACGGCTGGTCCGTGCGCCGTCCTGGGGACGGGACACCGAGCACAGTCCGTCGGGGGTCCTCTCTCCCCTCGGCCGGTCGCAAGGACCGCCCGACCCGCCATCAGCAGCGACGCCTGACACTGACCACGAATCTACACCGATCGGTGGAGTGAGCCCCAGTCAGACGAGGAAGAAGGCGTGAGCTGATGCCAGGCCTCCCGGCTGGCACATTCAGGGCCTTTCAGACCTTTCCCCCCCTCCGGTGAGGGCCCGACGGTGTTCCGTACGCTTCGGCGCGCACAGGAACGGATCGAAGGGGTGGGGCGGATGGAACGCAGGCGGGGCCGGAGACGGGGCATCTGGGCGATCGTGCTGCTGGTGGCGGGCGGGGTGCTGGTGCTCGGCGGGGCGGCCTACTCGGCCATGTCCGCCGGGCACTCTGAGGTGGACTACGAGAAGCACCGGATATCGGGCGACAACATGCGGCCGACGTACGCGGCGGGTGACGCCGGCTGGTTCTCCATGGGGGCCGCCGGCGAGGAGCTGGAGATCGGGCGCGGGGACGTGGTGCTCGTATCGGTTCCGGAGTGGAGGCCGGGCGGGCTCATGCTGTCGCGGGTGGTGGCACGCGGCGGCGACCGGATCGAGCACCGGCGGGGAGAGGACGCCTTGCGGCTCAACGGGGAGCCGCTGGACGAGCCGTACATCCTGGACCGGTCGGTTCCGGCGGTCGTGCCGTTCGACGTGACGGTTCCCGAGGGTCGGATGTTCCTCATGGGGGACAACCGCGGGAACTCGGTGGACTCCACGATGCACCTCACCGAGAACAGCGGCACCGTGCCCCTGTCGTCGATCCGCGGCGAGGCCGTCGCGGAGCCGACGGACCTCATCGTGGTGGGCGGCCTTCAGGCGCTCGGCGCCGTCGTGTTCCTGGCCGGGGGCGTGCTGGGGGTCGTGGCGCTGGTGGTGCGCCGCAGGAAGCCGGCGCCGGCGCAGCCTGCCTGGGGCGCCCCCGCACCCGGCGCCTCGGACTGAGGGCCGGCACCCGCCGGGGCGGATGCGCGAAGGCCCCCGCGGGCCGGTGCTCGCGGGGGCCTTCGTACGTCCGTGGGCTACTTGGCGGCTTCGGGACGGTAGATGTCCGGCTCCAGGTAGATCACGCGGGCGATCGGGACCGCCTCACGGATGCGGGCCTCGGCTGCATTGATCGCGTCCGCCACCTGGGTGGCGGTGTCGTGGCCCTCGACGGCGATCTTGGCGGCGACCAGCAGCTCCTCCGGGCCGAGGTGCAGGGTCCGCATGTGGATGACGCGGGTGACGACGTCGCCGTCGACGAGCGCGGTCGTGATCTTCTCGATCTCTTCGAGGCCCGCCGCCTCGCCGAGCAGCAGGGACTTGGTCTCCGCGGCCAGGACGATCGCGATCAGGATGAGCAGGACGCCGATGCACAGGGTGCCGATGCCGTCCCAGACGCCGTTGCCGGTCAGCAGGGCGAGGCCGACGCCGCCGAGGGCCAGCACCAGGCCGACGAGTGCACCGAGGTCCTCCAGGAGGACGACGGGCAGCTCGGGGGCCTTGGCCCGGCGGACGAACTGGGTCCAGGTCTGCTTGCCGCGGATCTCGTTCGACTCCTTGATCGCGGTGCGGAAGGAGAAGGACTCGGCGATGATCGCGAAGACGAGCACGCCGACCGGCCAGTACCAGGCCTCGATCGGGTGCGGGTGGTTGATCTTCTCGATGCCCTCGTAGATGGCGAACATGCCACCGACGGTGAAGAGCACGATGGAGACGAGGAAGGCGTAGATGTAGCGCTCGCGCCCGTACCCGAAGGGGTGTTGCGGGGTCGCCTCGCGCTTGGCCTTCTTTCCGCCGAGGAGCAGCAGCCCCTGGTTCCCGGAGTCCGCGAGCGAGTGGACGCTCTCCGCGAGCATCGACGAGGAGCCGCTGAAGAGGAATGCCACGAATTTGGCTACAGCGATGGCGAGGTTGGCGGCGAGTGCCGCCACGATCGCCCTGGTACCGCCCGACGCGCTCATGGGTGCAGGATGTCCTTCCTAGCCACTGACTACCGGCCGCACATTGTTGCAGCCGCCGGGACGGACGCGGCGTCAGACCACCACGGTGGCACGGAATACCGTCCCGTTTCCGGACAGTTCGACCTTTTCGCCCGCCGGTACGAAGACCGATTCGCCGGGTGTCAGCGGCAGTTCGCCGGCCGTCGCGGAACGGGCTGTCGCAGAACCGGCCGTGCAGAGCAGGATCTGCGGGGCGGCCGTCGACAGCACGCGGGAGACACCGCCGGGCGCAAGGAGGAAGCGGGAGAGCCGGAACTCGTCGATCGGGCTCTCGTAGACCTCCTCGCCGCCGTCGCCTTCGGGGCGCAGCACGTTCGGGTCGCCCGGCTCGAACTTCGCGATCTTCAGCAGTTCGGGCACGTCCACGTGCTTGGGGGTGAGTCCGGCGCGCAGCACGTTGTCGGAGTTGGCCAGCAGCTCGACGCCGAGTCCGTCGATGTAGGCGTGCGGGACGCCGGCGCCGAGGAACATCGCCTCGCCGGGCTGGAGTCGGACGTGGTTGAGCAGCATGGCCGCGATGACTCCCGGATCGCCCGGGAAGTGGTGGGCCAGGGTGGCGTACGGGGCGTACGGGCCGCCGAGGCGCTCGACGGCGGCCGCGGTCTCGTGGACGGTGTGGGCCATCTCGGCACGGTCCGCGGTCAGTACGGCGGTGAGCATCTCGCGCAGGGCCGCCTCTTCGGGGTGCGCGTGCAGCAGGTCGACGTACGGCTTGAGGCTGTCCACGTCCAGGCCCGCGAGGAGTTCGGCGGCCTCCAGCGGCGCGCGGAAGCCGCACAACCCGTCGAAGGCGGTGAGCGCGCAGATCATTTCGGGCTTGTGGTTGGGGTCCTTGTAGTTGCGGTGGCCCGCGTCGACCGGGACCCCGCGGCGCTCCTCGTCCTCGAAGCCCGCCTGCGCCTGGGACAGATCGGGGTGGACCTGGAGGGAGAGCGGCGCGCCTGCGGCGAGGATCTTGAGGAGAAAGGGCAGCCGGGGGCCGAACTTGGCGACGGTGGCCGCTCCGAGCTCGCCCTCGGGGTCGGCCGCGATGACGTCCGAGAGGGCCACCTCGCCGGCGCCGCGGTCGAGGCGGGAGGGGGCTCCGGGGTGGGCGCCCATCCACAGTTCGGCCTGGGGCTCACCGGTGGGTTCGACACCGAGGAGCGCGGGGAGGGCCGTGGTGGATCCCCAGGCGTAGGGGCGGATCGTGTTCGTCAGGCGGTCCATCGTCGTCTTCCTGGATAGAGCCGGGGCGTGTGCGTGTACCTCAGCTGTGTCCCCCGGAAGCCAACGCCAGGTAGGCGGTGGCGAAATCCGTGACGGCGAGGAGTTCGGCGAGCTGCTCCAGTTCGACTCCCTCCTCCGGTTCGAGCTCGCTGATGGCGGTGTCGTGGCTGAGGGCCAGCTCGCGCGCGGCGGGGGCGGCGGTGAGGCCGCCGGCCGGCCGGTCGCGCAGCAGGACGATGCGGGCACGAAGGGCCTGGGGCTCTTCGACCCGGTCACGGAAGAAGTCTTCGGGGTCGGCGCCGGCGGCGAAGGCCCCGGCCAGCAGGATGCCGTGGGCGGGCAGCGCCTCGGGGAGCACGGCGGACAGCGCGGGGCGGCCGGCGAGCTCGGCGAGGGTGGCGGCGAAGCGGCGGCCGGCGGGGGCGGCGCCGGTGCCCTCGCTCCAGATGAGCGGGAGGGAGTCGGCGAGCTCGGCGGCGAGGGTCTTGGCCGGGTTGGAGTAGGTGGCGATGGCGGGCCCGCAGCGTTCGGCCGTGCGGTCGAGCCGGTCGGCGACGAGCTGCAGGGTGTCGGGGGCCGCGGTGATCAGGCCGACCTTGTCGAGGAGCAGCAGCAGGGGCGTGAGCAGCGCCCACAGGGCGCCGGGGCCCGCGGCGGCGGATTCGTCGTACTCCTGGTACGGGGCCTTGGCCATCGGGACGAGGAGCCCGTGCGCGCCGTCCACGGCCTCGCTCAGCGGTGAGCGTTCGGGGGCGACGGCGACCACGGTGCAGCCGCGCCGGTACGCCTGTTCGGCGAGGACGGCCAGGCCCGGCTCGGTGCCGTCGGTGGTGGCGATGAGCAGGAGGTCGACCGAGCCGGCCCAGCCGGGCAGGGCCCAGCGCAGGGCGCCGGCGGCGTGCGCGACGCCGGTGGGGTCCAGCCGGATCACGGGCGCGGACGCGCCGGCGAGGGCGCCCAGCAGGTCGGCGACGCCGGTGGCGGCGGTGCCGGGCCCGGCGATCAGGACGGCGCGCGGGCGGCCGTCGGGGCGCAGGTCGGCGAGGCCCGCCTCGTTCGCGTGCCGGGCCGCGGTACGGACTCTCGCACCGGCCTCGGCCGCGCCGCGGAGCAGGCCCCGGCGGTCGACGCGGGCGAGATCGTCCGGTGCGTCGAGGAGCGACTCGTCGAGCATGGCGGCCTCCGGCGGTGTTGACGGATCCAGGGGTGCGGAATCGGTCTCAGCGTCTGGGTCTGCGTGCGCGCGTGTGCGTGTGCCTACGCGGCGCGGCGCGGCAGGGGTCAGGCGGGGCGGCGGGCCTCGTCGACCAGGAGCACCGGGATGCCGTCACGGACCGGGTAGGCGAGGCCGCAGTCCTGGCCGGTGCAGATCAGCTCGGGGGCCGTCTCGTCGGCCGACTTGTCCTCGAGGGGCGCGTGGCAGGCGGGGCAGGCGAGGATCTGCAGGAGGCCGGCTTCGAGCGGCATGGGGCGGTTCCCTTCGGGCATGCGGATGGTTCTGGGGTGGGGCGAGGTCAGCGTACCGCCGAGTCACCTCCGGTGCGGCCTGGAGTGTGCGCGTTGGCTCCCGCCGTGGGAACCCGGCTCCGCCGGGCACCGGGCTCCGCCCGGACCCTCCCCCAGACTTCGTCCGGGGGGACCCCCACTCAAACGCCGGCGGGGCTGGATTTGCCGGCCACCGCTGAAATGTGACGGTCAAGGGTTGGATGTGCTGGCCACCGCTGAAAGATGCGGCCTGGTCAGGGGCGGGGGATCCGCCCCTGACCGATGAACATCACGCCCGGATGAGGGCCAGGACCTCGTCGCGGACCTTCGACAGGGTGGCCTGGTCGCGGGCCTCCACGTTCAGGCGGAGCAGGGGCTCGGTGTTGGACGCGCGGACGTTGAACCACCAGTCCTCGCCCGTCGCCGTCAGACCGTCCAGCTCGTCCACCGTCACATCGCTGCGGCCGGCGTAAGTGGCCTTCACCGCCGCCAGGCGGTCCGCCTGGTCGGCGACCGTCGAGTTGATCTCGCCCGAACCCGCATACCGGTCGTACGAAGCCACCAGGGCCGACAGCGGGCCGTCCTGGCCGCCCAACGCCGCCAGGACGTGGAGCGCGGCCAGCATGCCCGTGTCCGCGTTCCAGAAGTCCTTGAAGTAGTAGTGCGCCGAGTGCTCACCACCGAAGATCGCACCCGTCTTCGCCATCTCCTCCTTGATGAAGGAATGGCCGACGCGGGTACGGACCGGGGTGCCGCCGTTCTCACGCACGACCTCGGGGACGGACCAGGAGGTGATCAGGTTGTGGATCACGGTGCCCGTGCCGCCGTTGCGGGCCAGCTCGCGCGCCGCGACCAGAGCGGTGATCGCGGACGGGGAGACGCCCTCACCCCGCTCGTCCACGATGAAACAGCGGTCCGCGTCCCCGTCGAACGCGATACCCAGATCCGCACCCTCCGCCAGCACACGCGCCTGCAGATCCACGATGTTCTTCGGATCCAGCGGATTCGCCTCGTGATTGGGGAACGTACCGTCCAACTCGAAGTACATCGGGATGACGTCGAGCGGCAGGCCCTCGAACACCGTCGGGACGGTGTGACCGCCCATCCCGTTGCCCGCGTCCACGACCACCTTCAGCGGACGGATCGACGCCAGGTCCACCAGCCCCCGCAGGTGGGCGGAGTAGCCGGGAAGGCTGTCCTGCTCCGTCACCGTGCCCGCAACCGTGCCGGCAGCCACCGCCGGAGCGCCCGACTCCGACCACTTCTCCACCAGTTCACGGATCTGCGAGAGCCCCGTGTCCTGACCCACCGGCGCCGCACCCGCCCGGCACAGCTTGATCCCGTTGTACTTCGCCGGATTGTGCGAAGCCGTGAACATCGCACCCGGAAGGTTCAACGAACCGGAGGCGTAGTACAGCTGGTCCGTGGAACACAGACCGATCAGGGTCACGTCCACACCGCGCGCGGCCGCACCCCGCGCGAACGCCGCCGACAGACCCGGGGACGACGGCCGCATGTCGTGACCGATCACGATCGCCGAAGCCCCCGTCACCTCCACGAACGCGGCACCGAACAGCTCCGCCAACGACTCGTCCCACTCGTCCGGCACGACGCCACGCACGTCATACGCCTTGACGATGTTCGAAAGATCTGCGGCCACTGCCTGCCCTCCTGAGGTTCTGTGCGGTTCAGCAAACCTACCTTGAACCAGGAGCTCCATTTCAGCCGATCGGAGCGTCAGGAATCGGGCGATCTCAGGACGCGCAGGTGTCCACGACGGGTCTCTCCGGTGACCGGGCGGCCCTGGCCGGAGCCGCCGGCCTCGGCCGCGCGGCCGGGCGGGCGGGCGGCTTCGCGGACCGCGTTGGCGAGGGCTTCGAGGTCGTCGCCGCTGGGACGGGACGGCCCGGAGCCGTCGGACAGGCGGACGACGTCCCAGCCGCGCGGGGCGGTCAGGCGCTCCGAGTGCTCGGCACACAGGTCGTAGCAATGGGGTTCGGCGTAGGTGGCGAGCGGGCCGAGAACTGCGGTCGAATCGGCGTAGACGTACGTCAGTGTCGCGACGGCAGGGCGGCCGCACGCGGTGCGCGAACAGCGACGTACAAGGCTCACGACGTTGGACGGTACCGCACTCTTGACCGGGCCGCGACGACTCCACCGCCGCTCACTCCCCCGTGTCGTGCTCGGAGCTACCCTGCGGGGGTGATGGACACCCCTCTGCCTCCCTGCCCCGGCGAGCCCCCTGCAGCGGCCCCCACCGAGCCGCGTCCGCGCCGGCGGGACCGGCACGGACGCGGGATGCGCGGGCCGGTGGCCCCTCCTCAGGTGCCGCTGTCGGCGAGCCGGTCGGAGCTGTTCGGGGACCTCGTACGGGATTCCGTGGAGCGGCTGGAGCGGCGCTGGCCGCAGCTGGCCGAGGTGGAGTTCCTGGTCGGTGACGTCCCTGGCCCGCCGGGCGGGGCGGACGGCGGCTGGAACGACGAGGCGGTGCCGCTGGGTGCGGTGTCGGAGTCCCGCGAGGGGCGGCCGGCCCGGGTCGTGGTCTTCCGGCGGCCGGTGGAGATCCGTACGAAGACGCGTGACGAGAAGGCGATGCTGGTCCACGAGATCGTGGTGGAGCAGGTGGCGGAGCTGCTCGGCCTGTCGCCCGAGACCGTGGACCCGCGCTACGGGCAGGACTGACGGAGGCGGGGACCCCCTGGGGTCCCCGCCTCTTCGTCCGTTGGAGCCGGGCTATCTGGTCAGGACCGAGAGGTCCTGGGCGGCCCGGGGGACGGCGACCGTGGAGTGGTCGTCCGACAGGGTCTGGACGGTGAACATCGCGATGCCCTCGTCCGGGAGGGACAGGGTGCGGGCCGCGTGGACGGGGCCGCCCGAGAGGGTCTCGACGGTGAGCGCGTAGGAGCCCTTGCCGCCGGCCGGGGCCAGGGTCAGCGTCTGCGTGGTGCCCGCCTTGACCGTGACCTCCTGGGAGGCCGGCTCGCCGCCGCCGGTGCCCGGCGAGGCCGTCACCTTGACCTTCGCGTCGGCGGCGGGGGCGGTCAGCGACAGCACGGTCGTGTTCTCGTCAGGACGGTTGTCGGCCACGGTCGCCCGGGTGCCGACCGGCCCGGTGGCCGGCACGAAGCCGAGTTCCTGCTTGGCGCCGCTGCCGCGGACCACCCGTACCGCCGCGACGACGGGGGCGGCCTTCTTGGCGTCGGCCGGGCCCAGCAGCAGCGAACCGGCCTCGCCGCGGGTCACGTCCTTCAGGTCCACGACGGCCGTCATACCGGCCTTGACGTGCAGCTGTTCGCTGCCCGCCGGGCTGATCGCGCCGCCCGGTGCGGCGAGGCGCACCTTCAGGTCCGCGTCCTCCTCGCCCGGTACGAAGGCCACGAGGCGTACGGAGGCTGCGTCGGCCGGGATGCCCGGCAGCACCAGCGAGCCCGCCGGGTCGGTGGAGGCCGGCAGCCAGTCGGCGCCCACGCCCTCCTCGGCGACCTGCACCGAGGCGCCGACCCGGCCCGCGCGGGTCGTCACGTGCGCGGTGGCGTCGGCGAGCTGGATGCCCGGGACGAGCGAGGAGAGCAGGACCGTCTTGGTGGACTTGGGGTCGACCCGGATGTTCTCGCTGGCGCCGCCCTCGGGCTTGGCCAGTCCGTCCGGACCGAAGAGCTTGATGTCGACGATGGCCGCGGCGTCGTCGGGGTTGGTGAGGTGGACGTAGTCCTCGCGGCCCTTGGCCGTGCTCACCCCGGGGAACCAGAAGTCGGTGTCGGGCGCGGTGCAGCCGACGCCGAGCACGCCGCGGGCCCGGCCGACCGAGACCTTGGTGGTCAGCTGCGCCGTCCAGCCGGGGGCGAGGACCCCGTCGGCGCTGCCGGTGAGGGCGGGCGCGTCGGCTCCGCTGGCGGTGGCCCCGACGGGCTTGCCCGGTTCCTTGGGCTCCAGCACCGGCTTGGCGTCCTTGGTGGCGCCGAGCAGCCGGGCCGAGCCCTTGCCCTCTCCGGCGGGGGCGCCCGGGGTGAAGGCCGTGTACGTGGTCTCCGCGATGTCCGAGGAGCTGGGCCCCGGGCACACCAGCAGGGACCGCTCCACCGGCATCCGGGCCGCGGCCGCCGCCTTGCCGTCGGCCGTGCTGCCGCCGGCGGCGGGGGCGGTGAGGGCGGCGAGTCCGGTGAGGGCGGCCAGCGCCGCGGTCACGGCGGCCAGCGTCAGGGGTGCGCGCTGCTTCACTGCTGGGGGCTCCCGTCAGGACGCGGGTCGTGCGGTGCGTGGGGATCGTGCGGTGCGTGGGGGTCGTACTGGTCGTACTGCTCGTACTGCTCGTACGGGTACTGCTGCGGGTAGGGGGCCTCGTAGGCCTGCTGTCCCTGCTGTCCCTGCTGGTCGTAGGCCGCCGGGTACTGCTCGTACGGGAGCGGCTGCTGGGGCTGCGGCTCGTACGCGTAGCCGCCCTGGTCGCCGTAGGCCTGGTAGGCGTACGACTCCTCCCCGTACACCGGCTGCGCCGGGATCTGCGCGTACGGATCGGCGACGGCGGCAGTCTCCACCGGTACGGGGGCGGGCTCGGCCTCGGCGCGCAGCCGACGGGCGCGACGGCCCTCGCCGGCCTCGCCCGGGCCGGGCTGGGCGGGGATCGCGGCCTCTTCCTCGGGCAGGTCGTCGTCGAGCTGGGCGCGGCGGCCCGGCAGGGCCATCACCAGGAGGACCAGGGCGAGGAGGCCCTGCGCCCAGTACCAGGCGCTCTGGAGGAGGGAGTCCTCGTGGACGAGGTCGAGGCGGCCGCCGGCGGCGGGCAGTTCGAAGCCCTGCGCCCAGCCGTCGAGGGTCTTCGCCTTGAGGGGCTTGCCGTCGAGGGTGGCCTGCCAGCCGGCGTCGGCCCGGTCGGCGATGCGCAGCACGCGGCCCGCCTCGCCGTCGGGGATCTTGCCGTGGGCCTCGACGGGTCCGGCGGCGACCGGGATCGGCGCCTCGCCCTGCTTGCCGGAGACGATGACGGCGCGGGGCAGCCAGGGCTCGACGCCCCACAGGGCGGTGCCGTCCTGCTGGTGACGCCGGCTCAGGCCCGGGGTGGCGTCGAGGACGCGGCGGATCTCTTCGGGGCCGCCGGGGCGGAACATGACGAAGCGGATGGCGTAGGCGCTGAGCTGGCTGGACTGGTCGGCGCCGGAGCCTGCGACGAGGTTGGAGACGACCTTGTCGAGGCGGGGGTCGCCGCCGGTCCGGGCGGTGATCTCGGCGTCGCCGAGGCGGCCGCCGGAGCCGCGGACGAGGCTGTAGGAGACGGTGGCGGGCGGGTCCAGGTCGAGGATCAGGGTGCGGGTCTGGTTGTCGTCGCCGCTCGCGTCGGCGACGAAGGCCGGGACCTGTACCGGGTCGCGGCGTTCCAGCGGGCCGTCGGCGCCGGCGATCGTCCAGGTGGCCGCGGCGACCAGCGGGCCCGCGGCGGCGGCGAGGGCGATGAGTGCGGCCAGCGGCTGGCGCCAGCCGAAGCTGCGGGCGGCGACCCGCTCCCTGGCGCCGTCGGCGCCGAGCGCGGCGGCGGCGAGGAGGGCGAGTCCGTAGACGAGGGTGGCGGGGCCGGCCCAGGCGGTCCGGTTGGCGAGGACGGCGAGGAGCAGCGCGGCGAGGGCGGCGGCCCAGGCGGTGCGGACGGCGAACCGGCGGTCGGTGCGCAGCAGGGCGGCCAGGGCGGCGAGGACGATGCCGGCGAGCAGCAGTCCGGCGCCGGTTCCGGGGCCGCCGGGGCTGATGCCGAGCAGGTCGAGGGCGCGCGCGGAGCCGGATCCGTAGGGCAGTCCGGCTTCCTGGAGGAGGCGGCCGGGGTGCGTGAGCAGGCCGATCGACCAGGGGGCGAGCACGAGCAGCGGGACGGCGAGGGTGGCGAGCAGCCGGGGGCCGTACGCCTTCCAGTGCGCGCGGCGCAGGACGAGCGCGGCGGTGCCGAGGACGGCGGCGAGCGGCCAGACCACGGGGGTGAAGGCGGTGGTCAGGGTCAGCAGGAGCGTGTACGTCCACACCGCGCGCCAGCTGCCGGGCTTGTCGGCGGTTCCCCCGCCGAGGGCGAAGGCGGCGACGGCGGAGCGGGCGATGAGCGGCAGTACGACGGCGAGGACGGCGGTGCCGAGGCGGCCGCCGGCGAGGGCTCCGGTGACGGCGGGGAGGAAGGCGTAGGCGATGGCGGCCCAGGCACGCAGCAGCCGGGACTCGACGAGCGGCCGGGACGCGAAGTAGGCGGTGAGGCCGGCGAGCGGGACGGAGCCGACGAGCAGCAGGGTCAGGGCGGCCTGGGTGGAGCCGAACAGGAGGGTGGCGAGGGCGCCGAGGACGGCCAGGTAGGGGGGCGCGGCGGCGGTGGAGCCGGTGCCGACGGGCTGCCAGCCGTCGGTGTAGGCGCTCCAGAGGTCGAAGCCGCTGTCGGGGGCGGGCAGCAGGGCGCCGCCCATGAGGGAGCCGCCGCCGATCAGGCCGCGGCAGGCGGCGAGGGAGACGAGCAGGAGGAGGCCGAAGAGGACCGGGGCGGGGTTGCGGGCGATCCGCCTGAGGCGGGCGAAGCGTTCCTCGGCCACGGCGTAGTCGCCGTCCTCGCCGGGGGCGTTCAGGATGCTGCCTCCGCCGTGCCGGCCGGCGGGGGCGGCGTCGGTGTCGCGGTCGCCGCCGAAGTAGCCGGCGAGCTGTTCCGCGTTGGCCCGCAGGGAGGCTCCCGGCGGGGGGAAGAGCGGGCGCAGGTCGGCGGCGGGGACGGCGGGGCGGCGGCGGGCCTTGCGGGCGGCGAGGAGCTTGCCGGGGCGCAGCAGGGTGGCGAGGAGGCCGGTGATCTCGTCGACGGCCTGGCCGGGGGCCTTTCCGATGAGGTAGGCGAGGGTGCGCAGGACGGTGCCGAGGAGGACGCGCAGCAGGACGTAGGGCAGGGCGCGGCCGGAGCTGTTGGCGAGGATGGTGTAGACGGCGCCGGCCTTGTCGACGCGGTGCGGGCTGGCCGTGGTGCGGCCGGCGCAGTCGACGGTGCGGCGTTCGCGGGCGGAGGCCTCGGCGTGGCGCAGTACGGCGTCGGGGGCGACGAGGACGGTGTGGCCGGCGCTCTGGGCGCGCCAGCACAGGTCGACGTCGTCGCGCATCAGGGGCAGGCGCCGGTCGAAGCCGCCGAGGTCGTCGTAGACGTCGCGGCGGACGAGCATGCCGGCGGTGGAGACGGACAGGACGGGGCGGACCTGGTCGTGCTGGCCCTGGTCCTGTTCGCGCCGGTCGAGTCCGGTCCAGCGGCGGCCGCTGCGGGCGATGGTGACACCGGCTTCGAGGAGCTGCTTCTTGTCGTACCAGCCCCGCAGTTTGGGGCCGATCACGGCGGCGTCGGGGTTCTCCTCGGCGACGCGGAGCAGTTCGGTGAGGGCGTCGGGTTCGGGGGCGCTGTCGTCGTGCAGGAGCCAGAGCCACTGGACGGGTTCGCCGTGGGGGAGTTCGGGGAGGTCGTACGTGTCGTCGCGCCAGGTGCGGCTGACGGGGTCCCAGCCGCTGGGGCGCTTGAGGTACGGGAGGTCCTCGGGGGTCAGGGTGCCCGCGCTCCGGGCCGACTCGTCCACGGCCGTACCGAATCCGGTGCGGCGGGCGAGGTGCAGGACCCGGTCGCCGCCGAGGGCCTCGGTGAGCAGCCGCGCGGAGTCGTCGGCGCTGCCGGTGTCGGCGGCGATGTGGTTCTGCGCGGGGCGCTCCTGGCCGAGGAGGCCGGCGAGTGTCCGGGGCAGCCAGCGGGCGCCGTCATGGGCGACGAGGACCGCCGTGACGACGTGCCGGGGGAACTCGGGTGTGGCGGGGGCCTGGTGGGAGGCCGCCGACTGGCTGTGCAGGGACATCGCGCTACTGGCCCTCCGGCCTGGGGGTCCCTCCGGACGGGGCCGGGGGGAGGGTCCGGGGGTGGTGTGCCCTCGGAGGCTGCTGGACAGCGCCCCACCCTAACGGCTGGCAACACAACGGTCCGCCTCCTGCGGGGAAGGTGCAGGAGGCGGACCGTTTGCCGTGCTGTGTGTGGTGTCTTTCGATCGTTCGATATGTCGTGCGTGGTGCGGTGGGTGCCGGGCCGGTGGCGCCTCGGCCGTTTCAGACCGCTGCCTTTTTCAGCCGGCGGCGTTCGCGCTCGGACAGGCCGCCCCAGATGCCGAATCGCTCGTCGTTGGCGAGGGCGTACTCAAGGCATTCGGAGCGGACTTCGCAGGCGAGGCAGACCTTCTTGGCCTCGCGGGTCGAGCCGCCCTTCTCGGGGAAGAAGGACTCGGGGTCGGTCTGGGCGCACAGAGCGCGCTCCTGCCATCCGAGCTCCTCGTCCGCCTCCTCGACCAGCAGTTCCTGAAACAGCTCGGTCATGTGCGCCCCTCGCTCTGTCTGTGCGTCCCCGTGGTGATGCCGTTACTGATCGCTACGTAACGACACGAGTGAAATTACAAGTGCGTGGCTCCGGAGCAGTCAAGCCGGGATCTGCTATTGGGCCCCTTATTCACTCTGCGGAACCAAGCGTATGCAGAAAGTGTTCATATCGCCAAAAATCGTGACACATGCATCAGGTGTCGCGAGACTGCTCCCTTCACCCGTTATCCACGCGCCGCCCGTGGGCGGGGTTGCGATCGGACCCGAGAAGCGGCGCAGATCACATTCTGGTCACGAGATGACGTGTCCGGGTTTAGGAGCAGGCTGGTTGAGCTCCGGCACAGCGCCACATCCCCTGCCCCGGGGTGCACAAACCTTTCTCCGCGCACAGTAACCGGATGAGGTGAAACTTTTACCCCAAACCGGACATTGGGTTGACAGTCCGACCCTCCACCCGTTCTCCTTGTTCGCATGTCAGCGCCCGCAGTCGCCACCCGGACCCCCATTCGTGGGTTCCTGTGCGCTGCCCAGGTTCGCTGTTGCTGTTGCAGCTGTTGATGCCCCCGGAGCCCCGGCTCCCGTGAGCTCCGGCCCGCCCCCACAGCAACCGCCAGCACGACTGACATCCGTCGAGGTAACCCCCACGATGAACAGCACGCACAGCGCCACCCCCGCCCCCACCGCGGCCCCCGCCTCCGCCGCTCCCGCGGCCGCCGCGCCCGTCGAGAGCGACCTGCAGATCGCCGGCGACATCCTCGCCGTCCAGCACCTCCTCCAGCCCGCCCGGGAACACCCGGCCACCGTCGCCGAGTTCGTCGGCCTCGCCCGCTCCATCGCCGAGGACCGCGCCTCCTGGGAGCACCTCGTCCAGTACGACGCCACCACCCGCTGGTACCACCGGCTGCGCACCGGCCCCGGCTACGAGGTCTGGCTGCTCAGCTGGGTCCCCGGCCAGGGCAGCGGCCCGCACGACCACGGCGCCTCCTCCGGCGTCCTGACCGTGCTCGAAGGCGAGCTCACCGAGCACACGTCACGCGGACGGCTCACCCACCGCCCCGGATCCCAGCGCGTCCTCGCCCCCGGCTTCGCGCACGAGGTCGTCAACGACACCCTCGACGGCGCGGTCAGCCTGCACGTGTACTTCCCCGGTCTGACCGAGATGCCGATGCACAGCTGCTCCCCGGCCGAATCCGAGTCCGTACCCGCCTGACCCACTCGTCGCTCCGCTGACGGCCCCACCCTCCCCCAGCTACCGCTGGGAGGTGCCCCCACCGACCACCACCCCTCAGCGACAGCCTCCGGCTGACAGACTGTCTGCATGCGCATTGTTGTTCTGGCCGGCGGTATAGGCGGCGCCCGGTTCCTTCGCGGACTCAAGTCGGCAGTGCCCGACGCGGACATCACGGTCATCGGCAACACCGGTGACGACATCCACCTGTTCGGGCTCAAGGTGTGCCCCGACCTCGACACGGTGATGTACACCCTCGGCGGTGGCATCAACGAGGAGCAGGGCTGGGGCCGCACCGACGAGTCCTTCACCGTCAAGGAGGAGCTCGCGGCGTACGGGGTCGGACCCACCTGGTTCGGCCTCGGCGACCGCGACTTCGCCACCCACATCGTCCGTACGCAGATGCTCGGCGCGGGCTACCCGCTGAGCGCCGTCACCGAGGCCCTCTGCGACCGCTGGCAGCCCGGGGTGCGGCTGCTGCCCATGTCCGACGACCGGGTCGAGACCCACGTCGCGATCACCGAGGCGGGCACCGGGGAGCGCCGCGTCATCCACTTCCAGGAGTACTGGGTCCGGCTGCGCGCCGCGGTGGACGCGGAGGCCGTCGTACCGGTGGGCGCCGAGCAGGCCAAGCCCGCCCCGGGCGTGCTGGAGGCCATCGCCGCCGCCGACGTGATCCTCTTCCCGCCGTCGAACCCGGTGGTCTCGGTCGGGACGATCCTCTCCGTGCCCGGCATCCGGGAAGCGGTTGCCGCCGCCGGGGCGCCCGTGATCGGCCTCTCCCCCATCGTCGGGGGCGCGCCCGTGCGCGGGATGGCCGACAAGGTGCTGGCCGCGGTCGGCGTCGAGGCCACGGCAGCGGCCGTGGCCCTGCACTACGGGACCGGGCTGCTCGACGGCTGGCTCGTGGACACCGCCGACGCGGACGCCGTTGCCGAGGTGGAGGCCGCCGGGATCACCTGCCGCGCGGTGCCGCTGATGATGACCGACCTGGAGGCCACCGCCGAGATGGCGCGGGCCGCGCTGGAACTGGCGGAGGCCTCCCGGTGACGGAGCCGACCCCGGGGCACGCTCCCTCGTACGAGGTGCGGGCCGTCGTCGGGATGCCGGAGGTCAGGCCCGGGGACGACCTGGCGAAGCTGATCACGACGGCCGCACCCGATCTGCGCGACGGGGACGTCCTGCTCGTCACCTCGAAGATCGTCTCCAAGGCCGAGGGCCGGATCGTGGAGGCGGACTCCCGCGAGGAGGCCATAGACGCGGAGACCGTACGGGTGGTCGCGCGCCGGGGCCCCCTGCGCATCGTCGAGAACCGGCAGGGCCTGGTGATGGCCGCCGCCGGGGTGGACGCCTCCAACACCGCCCCCGGCACGGTGCTGCTGCTGCCCGAGGACCCCGACGCCTCGGCCGCCGCGATCCGCGCCGGGGTGCGCGACGTCCTCTCCGTCGACGTGGGCGTGGTCGTCACCGACACCTTCGGGCGGCCGTGGCGCACCGGGCTCACCGACGTGGCCATCGGCTCGGCCGGCGTGCGGGTCCTGGACGACCTGCGCGGGGGCACGGACGCGCACGGCAATCCGCTCAGCGCGACGGTGGTGGCGACCGCGGACGAGCTCGCCGCCGCCGGCGACCTGGTCAAGGGCAAGGCGGCCGGGCTGCCCGTGGCCGTCGTGCGCGGCCTGGCCCACGTCCTCGGCGAGGGCACCTCGGCGCGGGACCTGGTGCGGACCCCCGCCGACGACATGTTCCGGCTGGGCACCTCGGAGGCCGTACGGGAAGCCGTCACGCAGCGCCGTACCGTACGGACCTTCACGGCGGAGCCGGTGGACCCGGGCGCGGTACGGCGGGCGGTGGCCGCGGCCGTGACGGCCCCGGCCCCGCACCACACGACGCCGTGGCGGTTCGTGCTGCTGGAGTCCGAGGCCTCGCGGACGGAGCTGCTCGACGCGATGCGGGACGCGTGGATCGCGGACCTGCGGGCGGACGGCAAGTCCGAGGAGTCCGTGGCCAAGCGGGTGCGGCGCGGGGACGTGCTGCGCAACGCCCCCTACCTGGTCGTGCCGTGCCTGGTGACGGACGGCGCGCACCACTACGGGCACGCGCGGCGGGACGCGGCCGAGCGGGAGATGTTCGTGGTCGCGATGGGCGCGGGCGTACAGAACCTGCTGGTCGCGCTGGCCGGGGAGCGGCTGGGGTCGGCGTGGGTGTCCTCGACGATGTTCTGCCGGGACGTGGTGCGGGAGGTGCTCGGGCTGCCGCAGGACTGGGACCCGATGGGGGCGGTGGCGGTGGGTCACCCGGCCGCGGCACCCGCCGAACGGGCGGTCCGGTCGGCGGAGGACTTCATCCGGGTGCGCTGAGCCCCCGGGGTCAGAGCCGGCCGATGTCGCTGCGCGGCATGCGGGGCGTGCGGCGGGGCGGGGTGTGGCCCGCGAGGAGGATGAGCCGGGCGGCGCGGTGGCGCTGCCCGGCGTACGGGGCGAGGAGCTCCAGCATGGCGTCGTCGTCGGTGTCGCGGTCCCCGACGAGGGCGTAGCCGATGATTCCGGGGAGGTGCAGGTCGCCGGTGGTGACGGCGTCGGGGTCGCCGTTGCTGCGCTGAAGGGTTTCGGCGGAGGTCCACGGGCCGATGCCTGGGACGGCCTCCAGCCGTCGCGCGGCCTCGGCCGGGCCCATGGCGGCGGCCTCCTCCAGGCGGTTCGCCACGCGGGCGGCCCGGACGATGGTGGCGGAGCGCTTCGCGTCGACCCCGGCCCTGTGCCAGTCCCAGGACGGGATCATGGCCCAGGTGCGGGCGTCGGGCACGACGTACAGGTCCTGGTCCTGCGGCCCGGGCGCGGGCTCGCCGTACTGCCGGACGAGGCGGCGCCAGGAGCGGTAGGCCTCGTCGGAGGTGACCTTCTGCTCCAGGACCGTGGGGATCAGGGACTCCAGGACCATGCCGGTGCGGGTGAGGCGCAGGCCGGGGCGGCGGCGGTGGCTGGCGTGCACGAGGCGGTGGCGGGGGACGAAGACGGCCGGGTCATCGGCGGCGCCGAGGAGCACGGGGAGCTGTTCGAGGAACCAGTCGGCGCCGGGGCCCCAGGCCTCGGCGCGCACCTGCCCGCCCGCGCCGCGGGCCACGCGGAGGGTGGCCGGGCCCTGCGGGGTGCGGGCGGTGCGCCAGACCGAGCCGTCGGGGGTGGTGCGGAAGGTGGGGTCGGCGGGGCCGCGTCTGAGGGGGCCGAGGGTGAGGCCGAGGTCGAGGGGACCTTCGGGGGTCCACAGGCGTTCCTTTGCGCCGGCGCCGGCGGTTGCGCCTTGGCCGGGCGGGACGTCGGTGCGGCCGCCGCGCACGGCGGTACGGGTGAGCGGATCGAATCGGCCGGCCATGCGTCGAGCGTAGCCCTGCCGGGCGCTCCGCCCCGCACCCCGCCGGGCTCCGCCCGGACCGGACAAGACCGGGGCTCCGCCCCCGCACCCCGCTCCTCAAACGCCGGAGGGGCTGAAAAGACCGCCTCAAACGCCGGCGGGGCTGGATTTGGCGGAGCTGCGCTGAGATGTGCCGCCCGGCGGGCTGGTTTGCCGCGGAGCGGCAATTCCAGCCTCGCCGGCGTTTGAGGCGCGGGCGCGGAGCGCCGTAAAAGGTCCGGGGCCGAGCCCGGCAACACCCAGCCCCGCCGGCGATTGAGGCGCGGGCGCGGAGCGCCGTCGGGGGTTCCGGGGCGGAGTCCTGGCAGCGTTCGGCGGGGGCGGGGCGCGCGTATGGAGACTGCGGGCCGCCGGAGGCTAGCGGCCTTGGAGTTTTGCCGAGTTCGTGCGCGTCGTCGGGAGTTTGCCGTACAGCTTCTTGCCCGGGCATTCCGTCGCGAAGCCGTCGCGGTGGCCCGAGATGACGTTCATCGAAACGTTTCTGCCCTTGGGGTAGCGGTTGCCGCCGCCCGACGTCAGGGTCGTCTTCGCGCGCGGGTCGCGGCCGAAGAGGCCGAGCTTCCAGGCCGTGAGGCGGGCGACCGCGTCGACCGCCACCGCCGGGGGAGCCGCGGAGCTGTACGTGCCGAGCACCGCGATGCCCATGCTGTTCGTGTTGAAGCCCATGGTGTGGGCGCCGAGCACCGCCTTGGAGACGCCGCCCGCGCGGCCCTCGTAGACCGTGCCGCACTTGTCGACGGCGAAGTTGTAGCCGAAGTCGCGCCAGCCGCTGCTGATCACGTGGTAGCGGTACAGGCTGCGCAGCACCGCCGGGGCGTCCTTGCAGGCGTAGTTGTTGCCGGAGGCGCTGTGGTGGACGAAGGCCGCCTTCACCGTGTTGGTGTAGACGAAGGCCTTCTCGCGCAGGGACTCGTCCGCGCCCCACCCCTTGCGGGTGACGATCCGCGGGCGCGGGCCGATGAACGGGGCGGCGGCCGCGGTGAGTTCGCCGTCGCTCGCGAAGACCGCGTCGGCGGTGGAGTCGGCCTTGTTCAGCTCGGTGATCTCGTCGGCGCCGAGTGCGGCGTGCGGCAGGTTCGCCGCGGAGGACTCGGCCGTCTCCATCGTCATGCCGGGTGCGACCACTTCGCCCTTGTCGTCGCCGACGGGGCCGCCGTTCTTGCCGTCCGCGGCCCGGGCGGGCACTTCCGCGCCGGGGTCGACGAGTTCGATCCGCATGCCCGAGGGCAGCCGGGATCCGGGGCGGGTGGCCGGGGCGTCGCCGGGTTCCGCCTGGACGCGGACCTCGACGCCGTCGGACTCGCCGACCCACAGCGGGGCGGTGGCGCCGCGGACGCGGCCGGACGCGCGTTCCGCCGCGCCGGGGTCGGCCGCGTGCTCGCTGTTGTGGATCTCGACGTCCTGCCAGTCGGACCACGTGGCGGTCCGGACGGAGCGGGTACGGACCTGGACCCGGCCGTGGAGTTCGGTACCGGCGTCGTCCCAGACGACGCCGACCAGCGAGAACGTCTTGACCTCGCGAGCGGCCAGGCCCTGCGTCTCGGCTCCGCGGGGCGAGGCGCTCATGCCGGGGACGCCGGGGGTGCGGTTCGCCGAGGGTCCCAGGGGGACGAGCGGCAGCGACTGGGTGGACCCGCCCGGGGTCACGGGTGCGACCGCGCCCGTGCCGGGGGCGGCCAGGGCCGGAGTAGGGAGCGCGAGGGGCAGGGCCAGTGCGGCGGCCGTCGCGACGCCGATCGAGGAAGCAAGGAATCCACGCATGACAAGGATGGTGAGCACCCGCACGGCCCGGCGCCATCCGAGAACTGACGGTGTGTCCGGTGGTGGAGCGGGTACCCCTCCCCCGTACGGTGGAGCCGGCGGCCCCCGTACGGGGGACGGCCCCGCGTACCCTGTGCCGGGTGAACGCCATTGACCGCACCCCTGCCGACCTGCTGCGATCCGCGCTCGCCGCCGATCCGGGCCGCCCGCTCGTCACCTTCTACGACGACGCCACCGGCGAGCGCGTCGAATTGTCCGTCGCGACCTTCGCCAATTGGGTGGCCAAGACCGCCAATCTGCTCCAGGGCGACCTGGGCGCCGAGCCCGGTGACCGGCTCGCGCTGCTGCTCCCGGCGCACTGGCAGAGCGCCGTCTGGCTGCTCGCCTGCTCCTCGGTCGGGGTCGTGGCCGAGATCGGCGGCGATCCGGCCGGTGCGGACCTCGTCGTCAGCGGGCCGGACACGCTGGAGCAGGGCCTGGCGTGCGGCGGCGAGCGGGTGGCGCTCGCGCTGCGGCCGCTGGGCGGGCGCTTCCCGCAGGCGCCGCCGGCCGGGTACGCGGACTACGCGGTGGAGGTGCCCGGCCAGGGCGACCGCTTCGCCCCCTTCGTGCCGGTGGACGCCGAGGGCCCCGGGCTGGTCGTCGGCGGCGAGGAGCTCTCGTACGCGGAGCTCACCGCCCGCGCCCGCGAGGACGCGGCCGAGCTCGGCCTGGGCGCGGAGTCGCGGGTACTGACCGGGCTCGGCTACGACACCTGGGACGGGCTCTCGGCCGGGCTCTACGCCGCGCTGGCCGCGGGCGGGTCCGTGGTGCTGTGCCGGAACCTGGACCGGCTGCCGGCGCAGGCGCTGGCCCAGCGGGTCGAGAGCGAGCGCGTCACCCACACCGTCTAGGCGGGTCAAGGGTTCGGCGCCGGTGCCCGTCACCCACACCGCTCAACTACGACAACGGGCGATTTGTCACCCGAATGGCTCTAGACACGACCCTGCCCCCAGGCTGCTCCGGCGACCCGGGGGCAGGATCGGCAGTGGCCGCACTCACCCGTACGGCCGGGCCTGAGGTCGTAGCGGCGAGGGGACGGACGCCAGTGACGGGCAGCGCAGGCATACCGGGCGCCACCGATGCGGCCGGGGGCGCCGGACGGCCCCCGCGGAACCGCAGGCGCCGGCTGCTGCGCTGGATCGGCCTGGGGCTGGCCTTCCTGGTCCTGGCGGGGGCGGCCACCGGCTGGTGGCTCTACAACAAGCTCGACGGGAACATCACCGAGGACACCTCGGCGGCGGCCGAGCTGGGCCGTTACGAGCGCGACCGCCCGGCGCACCTCGCCACCGACTCACAGAACATCCTGCTGATCGGCTCGGACTCGCGCTCCGGCAAGGACAACGCCCCGTACGGACAGGACGAGGGCACCCAGCGCTCGGACACCACGATCCTGCTGCACCTGCCGCAGGACCGCAGGAGCGCGACCGCGGTGTCGATACCGCGGGACCTGATGACGGAGATCCCGCCCTGCCTGAAGGCGGACGGGAGCCGCACCGGCGATCGGTTCGCGCAGTTCAACTGGGCGTTCCAGTGGGGCGGGGCCGCCTGCACTATCCGTACCGTGGAGAAGCTCACCGGGATCCGGATCGACCACCACATGGTGATCGACTTCGGCGGGTTCAAGAAGATGGTCGACGCCATCGGCGGCGTGGAGATCTGCCTCAAGGCGCCGGTGAACGACTCCGAGGCCAAGCTGAAGCTGGCCGCCGGGCGGCAGACCCTCCAGGGCGAGCAGGCGCTGGGCTTCGTCCGCGCCCGGTACAGCCTGGGCGACGGGAGCGACACCGAACGGATGGAGCGCCAGCAGCAGTTCCTCGGCTCGCTCGTCAAGAAGGTGAAGAGCAACGGGGTTCTGCTGAATCCGGCGCGGCTGTATCCGCTGCTGGACGCGGCGACCTCCTCGGTGACCACGGACCCGGGGCTGGCCTCGCTGCGCGGCCTGTACGAACTCGTGCGGGGCATACGGGACATACCCACCGGTCAGGTGCAGTTCCTGACCGTGCCCCGCCGGCCCTACTCCGCCGACCCGAACCGGGACGAGCTGGCGGAGCCCGACGCGGCGCGGCTGTTCGAGCAACTGCGGACCGACCAGCCGGTGACGGTCGCCCCGCCGGAGCCCGTGAACACTCCCGCTCCCGCCACTCCCAACCCCTCGTTCCCGCCCGCTTCCACCCCCGCGGGCACGTCCGGGGACGCATCCGCGGACGCACCCGCGGACGGCACCGAACCGGCCACCACCACCGGGGCGACGACGGCCACACCCCCCGGCGGAACCACGACACCCCCCGTTCCCGTCCCCACCTTTACCGGCACCACGGCGGAGAACGCCGACTGCCGGTAAAGCAATCCCAAAAGCCGGTGACCGAACCGAGTGGGATGGGTGGTTCACCCCGTTATAAGGGGAGTGGAATTTGTCACCAGCATGGTTTGCAGCCGAACAGGGCGGATAAGGTGAGCGATCCGGTGCCCGGCCGGACCAGAGACAGGGCACCAGCAGCCGGATCGTTGACCGGGCGCCTGGGGGAGGCGCGTCGCGAGGCACCGACGGAGGATTCGAGCAACCGTGGATGCGCAAAGCCGTGGACGGGCGGACGAGATCGACCCCGCCGACCAGTGGGTGCTCAATCCCCGCACAGGCAGCTACGAACTGCAACTGGGCGACTCCGCTGCGCAGCAGCGGCCCAAGGTCGCCGCACCCCGCAGATCGGCCTCGGCTCCCGCCGCTCCCACCGCCCCCTCTCCCACCGCCCCCTCTCCCGGCGTACCGAAGCCGCGCCGTGGCGACGGCCCGCCCGGCCGCCGGAGCGGCCGCTCACGCAAGGGCGGCGGTGGCGGCGGACGCCGTAAGAAGGCACTGCTGATCACCAGTGGGACGCTGGCGTTCCTGCTGGTCGGCGGCGCCGCGGCGGCGTACCTCTACTACGACCACCTGAACGGCAACCTCAGCGTCACCGACGTCGCGGGAGCGGGCACCGGCGGCTTCAAGAAGGACCAGGCCATCAACATCCTGGTCATCGGCACCGACAAGCGCACCGGCGCGGGCAACGAGAACTACGGGGACAAGGACAGCGTCGGCCACGCCGACACCACGATCCTGTTCCACGTCTCGAAGGACCGGACGAACGCGACCGCGCTGTCCATCCCCCGCGACCTGATCACCAACATCCCGGCCTGCCCGACGAAGCAGCCGGACGGTTCGACGAAGACGATCGCGCCCACCAAGAGCACCCGCTTCAACACCAGCCTGGGCCAGGAGGGCCGCGACGCGGGCTGCACCATGCGCACGGTCAAGGAACTCACCGGCATCGAGGTCGACCACTTCATGATGGCCGACTTCAACGCCGTCAAGACGCTGAGCACGGCGGTCGGCGGAGTACCGGTGTGCCTGGCCAAGCCCGTCAACGACGAGGAGGGTTCCCACCTCAAGCTGGACGCCGGCGAACACCGGCTGGAGGGCGAGCAGGCCCTCGCCTTCGTCCGCACCCGGCACGGCTTCGGCAACAACAGCGACCTCGACCGGATCAGGATCCAGCAGCAGTTCCTGGGTTCGATGATGCGTGAGATGAAGTCCAAGGAGACGCTGACCAGCCCCAAGAAGTTCCTGTCCCTCGCGGAGGCGGCCACCAAGTCGCTGGCCGTGGACTCGGGGATCGGGTCCATCTCCAAACTCACCGACCTGGCAGGTGAGTTGAAGGGCATCGACACGAAGAACGTCACCTTCACCACCCTGCCCGTGAAGGACAATCCGGCCGAACCGGAGGGCAGCAAGGCGACCGTCGTCGTCGAGAAGTCCCTGGCCGACCCGCTGCTGCAGATGATCCGGGGGGACGTCTCGCTCACGGAGGTCGAGAAGAAGGAGCAGGCCGCGAAGGAGGCGGCCGACGCGGACGCGAAGGCCAAGCAGGACGCCCTGCTCCAGGGCAACCGGGCGCCCGCGGGCGACGTACGGGTGAGCGTCTACAACGGCGGCGGGCCCAAGGGCGCCGCCTCCACGACCCTGAACTGGCTCCAGAACAACAAGGGCATGTCCAAGGCGAGCAACCAGGGCAACGCCCCGGCGAAGGTCGGTGCCACGCAGCTGGAGTACGCGCCCAACCAGGCCGACCAGGCCCGGGCGCTGGCGGACGCCATGGGGCTGCCGACCACCGCGCTGAAGATGGGGACGGCGGACGCGGCGGCGAAGGCCCCGATGAAGCTGACGCTCGGTCCGGACTTCACGGAGCCGGGAGCCCCGCTGTCGGCGGCCCCGGCCGTGCCGGCGCTGTCCGACGACGTCCAGCAGGCCCAGGCCGACAAGGCCGTCTGCGCCAAATAGCAGGACGCAGCCGGTCGTACCGGCACACTGACGACCGAGAAGGATCTTGAGGGGGGACGCGTGAGGCACAGCAGCGTGCGGGGGGAGGGGGCGACCGCCCAGGCCACCGGGGAGATATCCGGCGGCGGGGCGGACGCGCCCGGCGTGGTGCCCGCACCACGGGGCGGCTCCAGGGCCGTCCGGCGTGCGGCCGCCCGCGAGCGCCCCACCAGGCGCGGGCGGCGGCGCGTGCTGCGCTGGGTGTCCTCCGTCCTGTCCCTGCTCATACTCGGGACGGCGGCGGCCGGATACCTGTACTACCGCCATCTGAACGGCAGCATCCACACGGACGCGCTGAACCTCGGCGAGACCAAACTGGGCGGCTCCAAGCCCAACGCCTTCGGGCAGACCCCGCTGAACATCCTGCTCATCGGCTCCGACGCGCGCAACGACGCGGAGAACCAGGCACTGGGCGGGGGCACGGACACCTTCGACGGCCCGCCCCTCGCGGACGTGCAGATGCTGCTGCACCTGTCGGCCGACCGCAGCAACATGTCCGTGGTCTCGATGCCGCGCGACACGATGCTGATGATGCCCAAGTGCACCGAGCCGAACGGCAAGGTGCACCCGGCCAGCAAGGGGCTCGTCCAGACCAACGAGTCCCTGCAGCGCGGCGGACCGGGCTGCACCGTCGCCGCGTGGACCGAGCTGACCAAGATCCCCATCGATCACTTCATGATGATCGACTTCAAGGGCGTGGTGTCCATGGCGGACGCCATCGGCGGCGTCCCGGTCTGCGTCGAGCAGAACGTGCACTCCCGCACCCGCGACGGCAAGGGCTCGGGCCTGAAGCTGCCGAAGGGCGAGAACATCATCCAGGGCGAGGTGGCCCTGCAGTGGCTGCGCACCCGCTACGGATTCGAGGACGGCACCGACATCGGGCGCACCCACGCCCAGCACCAGTACATGAACTCGATGGCCCGCGAGTTCCGCAAGAACGCCAAGCTCACCAACCCGGTGAAGCTCAACAGCCTGGCGCAGGCGGCGATCCAGGCCATGGTCGTGGACACCGGCCTGAACAAGATCGACAAGCTGTACGACCTCAGCATGGAGCTCAAGAAGGTTCCGCCGGGGCGGATCACCATGACCACCATGCCCTGGGTCTACAGCACGAAGCCCGGTCTGGACGGACGCGTCGAGCCCATGGCGGGCGAGGCCGAGGACCTGTTCCGGATGGTCCGCGAGGACATCGCGCTGGACGGCAAGGGCTCCGGTACCCCGGAGGGCGGCGCCTCCCCCTCGCCGGGCGCGAGCGGTGCCCCCGCTTCCCCGTCCCAGCAGCCGACCACCGCCCCGACGACCGCCCCGACCACCGCCCCCGCCTCCGCGCCGGCGAAGATCGTGGTCAGCGTCCGCAACGCCACCGCCGGCAAGGACGGTGCCCAGGCCAGGGTGAAGAACCGGGCCAACGACGTGGTCGCGGTGCTCGCCGCCAAGGGCTTCACCAAGGCCGGCGCCGACACCCAGACCGGGGCCGAGGACACCACGGTGGTCCGCTTCGCCACCGACGGCCAGGCGGCCGACGCGGCGGCCGTGGCCACGGCGCTCGGTCTGCCGGCCACCTCGGTGCAGAAGTCGGGCGAGGTCTCCGGGATCGTCCTGTTCGTCGGCAAGGACTGGCGGACCGGGGACGCTCCGACCCCGCCGCCGCCCGCCCCGACCGTGGCCCCGACGTCCGCCCACGCGCTCAACGGCGACAACGACAAGGCCTGCATGGCGATCCAGCCGGGCTTCACCTGGTAGCGGGTCCCCGGACCCCCTGAGCACGCGGAAGGGGCCCGGCGCGGAGGCTGTTCGCACAGCCTCCCTGCCGGGCCCCTCCGTACGTCCGCACGCGCGGGTCAGACCTGCGAGGAGTCCCGGTGGACGGCCGGGCGGCGGCTCGCGATGAGCTTGTTCGCCAGGGACCGCGGGCTGGTCAGGAAGCCGAAGCCCCAGCACAGGTGCATGGTCGCGAGGGCCACGGGGATCTGGGCCCGGGCCTTCAGCGGCAGCCCCTTGCCGGCGGGCACGGAACCCACGGCGATCGCCGCGAGGTAGCCGGCCGGGAGGGCGAAGCCCAGGGGGGTGACCGTCACGCCCACGACCACGCCCGCGGCGAGCGCGCAGACCAGGGTCGGCGGGGCCAGGTAGCGCAGGTTGATGGAGCCCGAGTGGTAGCGGGCCACCACGTGCCGCCAGCGCCCGTAGTCCTTGTACTGCTTGGCCAGGGCCTTGACGGAGCGCCGGGGGCGGTACTGGACCTTCAGCTCCGGCGAGAACCAGATGAGGCCGCCGGCTTCGCGGATGCGGAAGTTCAGCTCCCAGTCCTGGGCGCGGATGAACTCCTCGTTGTATCCGCCCTGCTGTTCCAGCGCCTCGCGGCGGAAGACACCGAGGTAGACGGTCTCGGCCGGTCCCGCCTGGCCGCCGGTGTGGAAGGGCGCGTTGCCGACGCCGATCTTCGAGGTCATCGCGGCGGCGACGGCCTCTTCCCAGGCGTTCTCGCCTTCGGCGTGCATGATCCCGCCGACGTTCTGCGCACCGGTCTCCTCCAGGAGGCGGACGGCGGTGGCGATGTAGTTCGGCGAGAGCATGCCGTGGCCGTCGACGCGTACCACGATCGGGTGACGCGAAGCCTTGATGGCGGCGTTGAGCGCCGCCGGGGTCCGGCCGGTGGGATTCGGGACGGTGTGGACTCGGGGATCCTCGGCGACGAGTTCGGCGGCGATCTCGTCGGTGCGGTCCGTGGACGGCCCGAGTGCGATCACCACCTCCATCTCGCCCGCATACTCCTGTTCCAGGATGTGGCGGACGGAATCGCGGAGGTAGTGCTCCTCATTGAGCACCGGCATGATCACCGAGACTGCGGGCTGCTGGGCGGGCATGTGGTCCTTCAAGGTCGGGTATCGGTGTCACGTTACCGCGTACGGGGGAACCAGGTGCGCGCCGAGTGATCGGTAAGGACAACGGCTGATCGTATGGGCCTACTGTTCTGTCGAATCCGCTGAATCCGACTCGACCCCCGACCGGTCTCCCTGCTGCTCCCGCGGAGGTGTCCACCGTGCCCCAGCCGCACCGTCCCACCCGTCCCGCCGGGCCGTCCCAGCCGCAGCGCGCACGGCGCGGCGGTGGCGGCGGTCCGGCCCGGCGCCGGGGCGAGCGCCCCCGGTGGGGGGTGCGGCTCGCGGCCGGGGTCTCGGTGGTGGTGCTGGGCTCCGGGGCCGTCGGGCACGCCGTGATGACCGGCCTGGACACCGGGATCGAGCGGGTGGACCCGTTCAAGGACATGAAGAACCGCCCCCAGGCCGGGCACGGCCTCAACTTCCTGCTCGTGGGCACCGACGGCCGGGAGAAGATCTCCCCGGAGGAGAAGCGCGAGTACCGCCTGGGCGGGGCGCCCTGCCACTGCACGGACACGATCATGCTGGTGCACCTGTCGGCCGACAAGGAGCGGGCCAGCGTGATCAGCCTGCCCCGCGACAGCTACGCCGAGGTGCCCGCCCATCGGGACCTGGTCACCGGCAAGGCGCACCGGGCCCACCCCCTGAAGCTGAACGCGGCGTACGCGGAGGGCGGCCCCAACCTGACCGTGCGGACCGTCGAGAACATGACCCGGGTGAAGATCGACCACTACCTGGAGGTCGACTTCACCAGCTTCATGAAGACGGTCGACGCGATGGGCGGCGTGGACATCTGCACGGCCAAGACCATGCGCGACCCGAACACCGGCCTCGACCTGCTGCCCGGCACCCACCGCCTCACCGGCGGACAGGCCCTGCAGTACGTGCGCTCGCGCCATGTCGACGGCGCCTCCGACCTCGGCCGGATGCAGCGTCAGCAGCGGTTCATCGCCGCCCTGATCAAGCAGGCCACCGGCGGCGGGGTGCTGCTGAACCCGGTCAAGTTCAAGGAGGTCAGCTCCACCCTGCTCGGCTCGGTGCGCGCCGACAAGGACTTCGGCTCGGAGCAGATGCTGGCGCTCGGACAGGCGATGCGGGACTTCACCCCGTCCTCGTCGGAGTTCGCCTCGGTGCCGGTCGGCAATCCCTCGTTCCGCGTCAAGGGCATCGGTTCCACCGTGAAGTGGGACGAGCCGAAGGCGGCCAAGCTGTTCGAGGCCCTGCGGGAGGACCGGCCGCTGGCTCCGCCGAAGCCCGGGAAGTCCGGCGCCGCCCGGCCCCCGGCGGTCCCGGTGGACGTGCCCCCGCAGCAGGTCCGGGTCCAGGTGGAGAACGGGACGCGCATCGACGGGCTGGGCGGGCGGGTCGACGCGGCGCTGCGCGCCACCGGCTTCGACACCACCCGGGCCCCGGGCAACGGCGCCAGCCGCGACGTCAGGCGCACGGTGATCACGTACGACCCGCGCTGGGACCGCTCCGCCCGGTCGGTGGCCACCGCCCTGCCGGGCAGCGAGCTGCGGGCGGTGGCGGGCCAGGGCCGCACGGTGCTGGTCGTCGCCGGCTCGGACTACCGCAAGGTCGTGCCGGTCCGCGCGGAGGACCCGTACCAGGGCACCTTCGGGGTGGTCACCGGCGACCAGGTGGTCTGCGGGACGTAGCCGCCCCGGGCCGTCCTGCGGTCAGGGCTGGGCCGGTCGGGGCCGGCCGTCAGTCGTCGAAGCCCTGGGCCGCGCGCTCCTCGCGCAGCGCCATGATCGCCTGGCGGCGGGCGAGCCGGTGGGTGCGGCGGATCTGGGCCTCCTGGTAGCGCCGCTCGTCCCGTTCCGTCTCCGGGAGCACCGGCGGGACCTGGCGGGGCTTGCCGTCGGCGTCGACGGCCGCGAAGACGAGGTAGGCGCTGCCGACCTGGGTGGCGGGCGTGGACTCGTTCCACCGCTCCGCGAGGACCCGTACGCCGATCTCCATGGAGGAGCGGCCGGTCCAGTTGCACTGCGCCTTCACGTGGACGAGGTCGCCCACGCGCACGGGGGCGAGGAAGGCCATCTCGTCCATGGAGGCGGTGACCGCAGGGCCGCCGGAGTGGCGTCCGGCCACGGCGCCCGCCGCGTCGTCCACCAGCTTCATGATCACGCCACCGTGCACCGTGCCGAGGAGGTTGGTGTCGTTCGCGGTCATGATGTGGCTGAGGGTCGTACGGGAGGCCGCGGTCGGCTTCCCGGGCAGCTCGCCCGGTATCTGTGTCATACGGACACCTTAGAGCCGTATCAGAGGCATCAGCTTCGCAACAGCCCCGGTACGGATCCCGCCCCGGGCTGTCGGTCGGCCCGCCCGGGCAGGCATCCTAGGGCGCATGAATGACTGGCCAGAAGGTCGTGACGACGGCTACGGGCGCGGCAGCGCCCAGCCTCAGCCCGAGGGCGCCCGGCGGATGCGGCACGTCCAGCGGCAGCCGCAGCAGCCCCCGCGCCCGCAGCGCCCGGCGGGCCCGCCGCCCGCGTACGGCGTGCCTCCGCAGCAGGCCGGCGGCCACGACACGTACGGCGGTTACGACAGCGGTTACAACACCGGCCAGGTCTACGGGTCGCCCGCCGGCGGCGCCCCGGGCGGTCCGGCCGGTCCCGGCGGGCCCTCGGGACCCGGCCGCCCCGGACGCGCGCCCGGCCCCGCCCCGGACTGGCGCAAGCGGATCAAGATCGGCTCGATCGTGCTGGTCTCCGCCCTGCTCGTGACCACGGTCTCCACCTACTTCTGGGCGGACTCCAAGGTGCGCCGCGAGGTGGACCTCTCCAAGGTCATCGAGCGCCCCAAGGAGGGCGACTGCACGACGTACCTGATCGTGGGCTCCGACAGCCGCGAGGGCATGTCCGACGAGGAGAAGAAGAAGCTCCACACGGGCTCGGCCGAGGGCAAGCGGACCGACTCGATGATGATCCTGGCAAAGTGCTCCAGCGGAAACACCATGATCTCGCTGCCGCGCGACTCGGACGTGGAGATCCCCTCCTTCGTCGGCTCGCAGTCCGGCAAGAAGTTCCCCGCCCAGGGGCGCCGGGTCAAGCTCAACGCGGCGTACGCCGAGGACGGCCCGGAGCTGCTCGTGCGGACGGTGGAGCACAACACCGGCCTGCGCATCGACCACTACGCGGAGATCGGCTTCGCCGGCTTCGCGAACATCGTGGACGCGCTGGGCGGCGTGGAGCTGGACATCGAGGAGGGCTTCAAGGACGAGAAGTCGGGCGCCGACTTCAAGGCGGGCAAGCAGACCCTCAACGGCGAGCAGTCGCTGGCCTTCGTACGGACCCGCTACGCCTTCGCCGAGTCGGACCTGCAGCGGACGAAGAACCAGCAGAAGTTCCTGTCGGCGCTGGCCAGCCAGGCGGCGACCCCGTCCACGGTCCTCAACCCGTTCGACCTCTACCCGCTGCTCGGCGCCGGCCTGGACACGCTCATCGTCGACAAGGACATGGGCCTGTACGACATGGGCCAGATGTTCTTCGCGATGAAGGGCGTCAACGGCGGTGACGGCGTGTCGATGAACATGCCGATCTCCGGGCAGCGCGGCGGCAACCTCGTCTGGGACAAGGCGAAGGTGCAGCAGCTGGTGAAGCAGATCCAGAACGACGAGAAGGTCACCGTCCGCGGCAACTGACCGCGGCGGTACCCGCTCCCCGGACCCGCGTCAGGCGTCCGGGGAGAAGCGGATGGCGGCGGCGGGCAGCTGCGCCTCGCACCACACCCGGGCCCCGGAGCGCAGTTCGTTGTCGGCCCCCACCACGGCCCCGTCGCCGATGACGGCGCCGTCCAGAACGGTCCGCGCGCCCACCGCGGAGCCGGCGCCGATCAGGCTGGCGCTCACCTGGGCGTCCGGGCCGATGACCGCCCCGTCGAGCACGATGGTGCCCTGGACGACCGCTCCGGCCTCGATCCGGGCGCCCGCTCCCACGACGGTGCCCCCCGACAGCTTGGCCCCGGCCGCCACGTGGGCGCCGGGCAGCACCAGGGACTCGCCGCGGCGTCCGGGGACGGCCGGGGAGGGGACCACGCCGCGGACCAGGTCGGCGGAGGCCTGGATGATGGACTCGGGCTTGCCGAGGTCCATCCAGTACGTGTTCTCGGTGACGCCGTGCAGCTTGGCCCCGGAGGCGAGCAGGCCGGGGAAGGTCTCGCGCTCGACGGAGACCGGACGGCCGGCCGGGATGGAGTCGATCACGCTGCGGCGGAAGACGTAGCAGCCGGCGTTGATCTGGTCGGTGATGATCTCCTCGGGGGTCTGCGGCTTCTCGGTGAAGGCCAGCACCCGCCCCTCGGAGTCGGTGGGGACCAGGCCGAAGGCGCGCGGGTCCTCGACGCGGACCAGGTGCAGGGAGACGTCCGCGTCGGCCGCCTCGTGCGCCTCGACGAGGGCCGCGATGTCCAGGCCGGTGAGGATGTCGCCGTTGAAGACGAGGACGGAGGAGTCCGGGCCGCCGGTCAGGCGCCGGCCGGCATTGCGGATGGCCCCGCCGGTGCCGAGGGGCTCGTCCTCGACGACGTACTCGAGGGTGAGGCCGAAGGCGGATCCGTCGCCGAAGTAGGGCTCGAAGACCTCGGCGAGGTAGCAGGTGGCCATCACGATGTGGGTGACGCCGGCGGCGGCGGCCCTGGCTATCTGGTGGGCGAGGAAGGGAACTCCGGCCGTCGGCACCATCGGCTTGGGCGTGTTCACCGTCACCGGACGCAGACGCGTCCCTTGTCCGCCGACCAGCAGGATCGCTTCCGTCATTGCGTTCTCCCCAACCGATTCCGGCGTACGAAGGTCCAAATTTAGCCCATCCGGGGCGTGCAAAGGCCGGAGACGGATATGCGCATCCGCCTCCGGCCTGGGAGGACGTTACGGCAGGTTGCGGGCCATGACGATCCGCTGGACCTGGTTGGTGCCCTCGTAGATCTGCGTGATCTTCGCATCGCGCATCATGCGCTCCACCGGGTAGTCACGGGTGTAGCCGTAACCGCCGAGGAGCTGGACGGCGTCCGTGGTGACCTCCATGGCCACGTCGGAGGCGAAGCACTTGGCCGCGGCGCCGAAGAAGGTGAGGTCCTCCTTGTCGCCTCCGGCGGAGACGCGCTCGGACTTCGCGGCGGCCGCGTACGTCAGCTGGCGGGCGGCCTCGATCTTCATGGCCATGTCCGCGAGCATGAACTGCACGCCCTGGAAGTCGCCGATCGGCTTGCCGAACTGCTTGCGCTCCTGGACGTAGCCCTTGGCGTAGTCCAGGGCGCCCTGGGCGATGCCGAGCGCCTGGGCCGCGATGGTGATGCGGGTGTGGTCCAGGGTCTTCATCGCGGTGGCGAAGCCGGTGCCCTCGGCGCCGATCATGCGGTCGGCGGGGATCCGGACGTTGTCGAGGTAGACCTCGCGCGTCGGGGAGCCCTTGATGCCGAGCTTCTTCTCCGGGGCGCCGAAGGACACGCCCTCGTCGCCCTTCTCGACGACGAAGGCGCTGATGCCCTTGGAGCGCTTCTCCGGGTCGGTGACGGCCATGACCGTGTAGTACTCGGAGACGCCCGCGTTGGTGATCCAGCGCTTGACGCCGTTGAGGACCCAGAAGTCCCCGTCGCGCACGGCGCGGGTCTTCATGCCGGCGGCGTCGGAGCCCGCGTCCGGCTCGGAGAGCGCGTACGAGAACATCGCGTCGCCCTTGGCCAGCGGGCCGAGGTACTTGGCCTTGAGCTCCTCGGAGCCGGAGAGGATCACCGGGAGCGAGCCGAGCTTGTTGACGGCCGGGATGAGGGAGGAGGACGCGCAGACGCGGGCCACCTCCTCGATCACGATCACGGTGGCGAGGGCGTCGGCGCCCGCGCCGCCGTAGGTCTCGGGCACGTGGACGGCGTGCAGGTCGCTGGCGACCAGGGCGTCGAGGGCCTCCTGCGGGAAGCGGGACTCCTCGTCGACCGCGGCGGCGAACGGCAGGATCTTCGCCTCGGCGAGCGAGCGGACCGACTCGCGGAGCATGTCGTGCTCCTCGGCCGGGCGGTACAGGTCGAAGTCGGCAGAACCCGCCAAGATCTCTCACTCCCCAGGGTGATGCGTGATGCTAACTACCGTTAAGTAACCCAAGCTTAGTGGCCCGGTCACGGATGGCGATATGCACAGCCCACGTGAGATGGGTGACAGCGGTGTCGACAGCGGTGGGCTCCTGGGGAACGTCCCCGCTGGTGGGCCCGACTATGCTCAGTGGCCGCAAACGGCCCCGCACCTCTGGAGCACCCATGGCCCCCCTCAGGATCACAGTGATCGGCACCGGATACCTCGGCGCGACCCACGCCGCGGCGATGGCGGAGCTGGGGTTCGAGGTGCTGGGCCTGGACGTGGTGCCCGAGAAGATCGAGATGCTGGCGTCGGGCCGGGTGCCGATGTACGAGCCCGGACTGGAGGAACTGCTGGCCCAGCACGTGGCCGGGCTGCCGGGCTCGACGGGGCGGCTGCGGTTCACCACCTCCTGGGAGGAGGTCGGGGAGTTCGGCGACGTCCACTTCGTGTGCGTGAACACCCCGCAGAAGCACGGCGAGTACGCCTGCGACATGTCCTACGTCGACTCCGCGATGGCCTCGCTGGCCCCGCACCTGACCCGCCCCGTCCTGGTGGTCGGCAAGTCCACCGTGCCGGTGGGCTCGGCGCAGCGGCTGGCGGCGAAGCTGGCCGAGCTGTCCCCAGCGGGCGAGGACGTGGAGCTCGCCTGGAACCCGGAGTTCCTGCGGGAGGGCTTCGCGGTCCAGGACACCCTGCACCCCGACCGGATCGTGATCGGCGTCCAGGGCGAGCGCGGCGAGAAGCTGCTGCGCGAGGTGTACGAGACGCCGATGTCCGAGGGCACCCCGCTGGTCGTCACGGACTTCCCGACCGCCGAGCTCGTCAAGACCGCCGCCAACTCCTTCCTCGCGACGAAGATCTCCTTCATCAACGCGATGGCGGAGGTGTGCGAGGCCGCCGGCGGCGACGTGGTGAAGCTGGCGGAGGCCATCGGCTACGACGAGCGGATCGGCTCGAAGTTCCTGCGCGCCGGCATCGGCTTCGGCGGCGGCTGCCTCCCCAAGGACATCCGGGCCTTCATGGCGCGCGCCGGTGAGCTGGGCGCCGACCAGGCGCTGACCTTCCTGCGCGAGGTCGACTCCATCAACATGCGGCGGCGCGGGCACATGGTCGAGCTGGCGCGGGAGGCCGTGGGCGGGTCGTTCCTCGGCAAGCGGGTCGCGGTGCTCGGCGCCACCTTCAAGCCGGACTCGGACGACGTACGGGACTCGCCCGCGCTGAACGTGGCCGGGCAGATCCACCTCCAGGGCGGGCAGGTCACCGTCTACGACCCCAAGGGCATGGACAACGCCCGCCGCGTCTTCCCGACCCTCGGGTACGCGGACTCCGCGCTGGCGGCGGCCCGGGGGGCGGAGGTCGTCCTCCACCTCACCGAGTGGCGCGAGTTCCGGGAGCTGGACCCGGCGGAGCTGGCGGGCGTCGTGACGGACCGGCTGGTGCTGGACGGTCGCAACGCGCTGGATCCCGTACGGTGGCGCGCCGCGGGCTGGACGTACCGGGCGATGGGGCGCCCGCGCGCCTGACCCCTGCGGGGTTGCTCGGCGGATCTGCCCGACGCGGTCGCATGCCGGGTGCGGCGCCTCCCCCAGACTCCGTCCGGGGGGACCCCCAGGGGGCGCTGCCCCGGGCCCCCACGCCTCAAACGCCGGCGGGGCTGGATATGCCGTACGGGTGATTCTGGTCGGGATTCCGGTGAATTTCCGTGACTCGGCCGCCGACCCGCGCAGCCCCTGGCGGCGCGCTGCCACAGTCCCTCTCGCAAGATCCACAGGCCGTCCGGGTGCAGGTGCCGCGGCCGGGTCGGAAGGAGAGGGATGAGCGGAACCAGAGGGGTCGCATGCTGAACAGCAAGGTTCAACGGCGTGCCCTCACCCTTGTCGGCAGCATGCTCCTCGTGTTGCAGGGTCTGTTGTTCGTGGGGGCCGCGCCCCCGGCGCTGGCCGGCGACGACCAGGCACTCGAAACCGGCTTCGAGCCGCACAACGCCACGGCCAATCCCCGCAGACCGTCTCAGGTGGCCGTCATGCGGGGGTGCACGGTCCGCATCGACAACAACTTCGGGAAGGACAACTTCCCGATCACGCGGACGACGACCCTCCCCTGTAGCGGGGACCCGTCCCTCGCCTTCGACTCGCAGGGGCGCCTGTTCGTCACGCACCTCTCGACGAGCTTCAACAACACCGCCAACCGCTTCGGGGTGGGGGTCGCCCGGATCAACGACCTCACGACGACGGGGAACCAGACGTACACCCCCGTCGTGGTGAGCGACCCGACGGACCCGAACAACCAGGACAAGCAGTGGCTGGTGGCCGACGCCAACCCCACCAGCCCCTACCGGGACAACCTCTACGTCGTCTGGTCGGACCTCGGTGCCCCGTGGCAGATCCGGTTCTCCCGGTCCGTGAACGGCGGCACCACGTGGTCGGCGCCGAGCGTCCTCTCCGTCGCCGCGGACAACGACAGCTGGCCCTCCCACGCGGCGGTCGGCCCGAACGGCGATCTCTACGTCGCCTACCACGCCAACATCTGCAACGAGGGGACCGACGGGGTGCCCACTCAGGGCACCGTGCAGGTCCTCCGTGACGGCTCCGGCGGGGTCGACTTCGCCGGCGGCACCGTCGTGCAGCGGAACACGGCGTTCACCGCCGGAGAGGCCAGCGTCTCCTGCAACGTGCAGGACGGCGCGGGCGACGTCCCGGGGACGGACTTCTGGCTCCAGGGCTCGATGCAGCCCTGGATCCTGCCCGACCCGGCCCGGCCCGGCAACGTCTACGTCGTCGCCAACGACGACCCCGACAACACCTTCGGAACCGGCGACGACGGCGACGTCCGCATCGCCCGCTCCACGGACAACGGCGTCTCCTTCGCCGCACCCGTCAGGGTCGACCACGGACCGGGCCAGACCCTCGCCCTCATGCCCACCGCGCACATCGACCAGGACGGGAACATCGTCGCCCACTGGTACGACACCCGCAGCGGCCGGCGCAACGGCGGCACCGGGCCGAACGGGAACAACAACTTCCTGCTCGAGGTCTACGGGACGGCGAGCCGGGACGGCGGAGCCACCTGGTCGCAGGACTTCAGGATCAGCGACGACGCCTTCGACCCCGACCTGAACGCCCGGTGCCGTTTCGGGAACAACCCGAACTGCGGCACCGTGACCGCGTCCGCCCAGCAGACGCTGCGCATCGGCGAGTACAACGGCGTGTGGGCCGTCGACGGGATCGGCTACGCGACCTGGACCGGCAACGCCACCCCGCCGACGGGCACGAACCCCGCCCAGGGCGCCCAGACCACCTACTACGACACCTTCTCGCTGCTCGGGGCCTTCCCCGACACCTTCGAACCGAACGAGTCGATCGACACCGCCGTCGCCACCGCGCTCGGCACGAACAACCGGGTCACCAAGCCGCGGCTGACCCTGCACAGCCCGACCGACGTCGACTTCTTCCGGATCGAACCCCGCCACACCGGGCACCTGCAGACCGAGATCGCCTTCAACGAGGTGATCTCCGGGCTCCAGGTCCGCGCGTACGACAAGTTCGGCAACAACGTCGCCACCGGCACCGTCGCCACGACCAGGCCGGGCAGTTCCACCAGCAGGCTCGCGATCCCGGTCGTCAAGGACGAGCCGTACTTCGTCGTGGTGAGCGACGCCGGCATCGCCGACCCGACCGCGCCCGGTGACGCCTCGCCGACGGACCCGGCGCAGGCCACGTACGACCTCCGCGTCGTCAACCGCGCGGCCCCCGAACCCTTCGGTCTCGATCTGGCGCGCGGGTCCGACTCGGGCCGCTTCGACAACGACGACGTCACCAGGACCGCCGGGCCGGAGCTCTTCCTCCGGGTCGACGACTCGGAACTGCGGGCCGCGGGCATCCCGTTGTCGCCGCAGAACGCGACGGCCACGCTCGCCGACGACACCCCCGGCTACAAGGTGGCCGTGGAGCGCGACGGGGAACTCGTCGGCTTCGCACAGCCGGTGAACCCGGTCACGAAGCCCGGGCTCTACCGGATCCAGCTGGACCCCGTCCTGGTGGAGGGGGAGAACCAGATCACCGCCGAGGTGGTGATCGTCGACCCGTCCGACAACCCGCAGACCGCCGGCGTCTCCCACGTCATCGGCTCCGGTGCGGAGAGCGCGCACCGGCTGCTGATCATGCTCGACACCACCGCCCCGGCCCGCCCGGCGGCCCCGGACCTGCTCGCGTCCAGCGACACCGGCGGCAACGACATCGACAACGTCACGACGATCGCCAAGCCCGCCTTCCAGGGCTCGTCGGTCGAACCCAACGCACTGGTGCGGCTGAGCGCCGATCCGGCGGGGATCGTCGGCCCGACCGTGGTCGGCAAGGACACCGTCACCTCGGGCGGCACCTACGAGGTCGTCAGCGCCCCGCTCGACGACGGGACGTACGACTTCACCGTGGGGCTGGAGGACCTCGCCGGCAATGTGAGCCCGACGTCGCCGTCCCTCGCGGTGACCATCGCCCAGCACTCGCTCACCCTCACGGGCGCGACCGGTGACCTGCTCGTCCATGTCGGCCAGGAGACCGTGACGGGCTACCCCGGTATCCCGGGCGGTTTCGTCGGCATCCGCGGTATCCCCGTGGTGAACCTCGACGCGAACGGTCACGGCGTGAGCGTTCAGGGCGGCACGGCCGACGAGCAGCTGACGTTCACCCCGACCAGCGCCGACAGCGGACGGCTGACCCGCTCGAACTCCGCCCAGGTGCTGAACTTCTCCCACGTGGCGGGCGACGTTCTGGTCAGCCCCGACGGCGGTGACGACGAGGTCACCATCGTGGGAACCACACGGCAGGACGTGATCCGCAGCGTCGTGGACGTGTTCACCACGCTCCGGGTCGAGGCGTTGCCGATGCTCCGTACCCCGGCCCTGGCGCCGCTGCTCGGCCTCAGGATCACCACGGGCGAGACCGAGCGGATCGGTGTCGTCTCGCGCGGCGGCCAGGACACGGTGGACCTCACCGTCCAGGACACGGTCAGCGCCCAGCTGTCCGTCGACGGAGGTCCCCCCAGCAAGGTCCCGCCCCCGAAGGGCGACGCGCTGATCGTTCGCGGCGGCTCGCCCGAGGCCGTGCTGTACGAGGTGTCCGACGAGAAGTCGGCCAAGGGATCGGTCTTCGTCAAGTACCCGAAGACGACCGGTGCCGAGACCCGCATCGACTTCGCCGAGATCGAGGACCTCAGGGTCGAACACGGGGACAAGGGCAAGGGAGGCAGGCCCAAGCCTCACGGCGAGAACCCCTTCGACTGGAAGCCCTAGCACGCGAGCAGCGGACGGGAAGCCCTCGCCGCCGTTCGGAAGCCGCGCCCCGTCCCGGACCACCGGGACGGGGCGCGGTGCGTCTCGGTGCCGTGGCGGTGGCGGTACTAGGCGCCGGCGGGGCCGGCCTTCGAGCGGCGGGCCGTGAATTCCGAGTCGCGGACCACGCGGAGGGCGTTGCCCCAGGTCAGGAGGGCCAGGTCGGATTCCGGCCAGCCTCGGTCGAGGAGTTCCGCGATCAGTCGCGGGTAGCCCGAGGGGTCGGTCAGGCCGGCCGGGTGGGGGCCCTGCGGTTCGGTGCCGAAGGCGGCGCCGAGGCCGACGCCGTTCGGGCCCGCGACGGCCCGTACGTGGTCGAGGTGGTCCGCGACCGCGTGCAGGGAGTCCCCGGTGCGTGCGGCGTCGAAGGTGACCATCGCGAGGCCGTTCGCCTCGCCCAGCGCGAGCAGCACCTCGTCGGGCACGTTCGCCGGATGCGGGTTCAGCGCGGCCGCCGCCGTGTTCGAGATGATCACCGGGGACTTGGACGCCCCCGCGATCTGGCAGGCGACCGCCGGCGGGCAGCCGGTCAGGTCCAGCATCATCGCCAGCCGGTTCGCCTCCCGGACCACCTCGTGGCCGAAGGCCGTCAGCTCGTCCTGCGCCCAGGGCGCTCCCGCGGGCGCGAGGATCCGTACGCCCAGCGTGTGGAAGGCGCGCAGCGCGCCCAGCGAGTCGGTCAGCGTGCGGCCGGGCACCGGGCCCAGGAACGAGGCGATCCGGCCGCGGTTGCGGGCGTCCGCCATGTCGTCGGCGCTGAGCGCCAGGCACAGGCTGTCGGGGTAGCGGTGCACCAGGGCCAGCGCCACGTCGATCTGTTCCAGGGCGTCGGAGACCGCCTGGTCACCGGTGGTGTCCGCGCGCGGTCGGCCCGGCGGTACGAGGAGGGACCAGAACTGGGCCCCGACTCCCCCGGCGCGCAGCCGCGGGATGTCGGTGTCGACATTGACGTCGGGGGTGTCGATGTCGTGGTACGGGCTCTGGCGCAGGGTCCAGACGAGGGTGTTGCACCCGTCCGCCACGGGATGGACGGACAGCAGTGCGACGGCCCGGTCGAGGGCGCTCGCCGGCACCTCGGGTGCGGAGAGGTCTTCGGCTCCGATGCCCACGGAGTGGGGTTCGTCCTGCAGGTCGGCCATGGCGTTGGCTCCGGTCTCGGCGGCAGCAGGGAGGAGAGATGGTGCCACCGTGACACGTGGGACGGGAGGGACGCCCGGCGGATGTGGCGTTCGGGTGACCCCACAGGTCACACCCAGTCACCACATCCGCCGTCCTGCCGCTAGATCACCGCGTTCGACGGGCCCCGCGTGGCCGAGAGGTCGCGCGACACCGCTTCCGCGTCGCGCAGCACCCGTACCGCGTTGGACCAGGTCAGCTTCGCCAGATCGGCCCTGGACCAGCCGCGCGCCAGCAGCTCGGCGACCAGGTTCGGGTAGCCGGCCACGTCGTCCAGCCCGGACGGGGTGAAGGCCGTGCCGTCGTAGTCGCCGCCGATGCCGATGTGGTCGACCCCGGCCACCTCGCGCATGTGGTCCAGGTGGTCGGCCACCGTGGCGGCCGTGGCCACCGGGCGCGGGCGCTCCGCCTCGAAGGCCCGGTGCAGGGCCATCGCCTCGGGGGTGGTGTCCAGGTGGTGGAAGCCGTGCGCCCGCAGGTTCTCGTCCGCGGCCAGGGTCCATTCGACCGCCGCCGGGAGGATGAACTTCGGGACGAAGGTGGCCATCGCCACCCCGCCGTTGGCCGGCAGCAGCGCCAGCACGTCGTCGGGGATGTTGCGCGGGTGGTCGCAGACGGCCCGCGCGGAGGAGTGCGAGAAGACCACCGGCGCGGCCGAGACCGCGAGGGCGTCCCGCATCGTCGTCGCGGCGACGTGCGAGAGGTCCACCAGCATGCCGACGCGGTTCATCTCGCGGACGACCTCGCGGCCGAAGTCGCTCAGGCCGCCGTGCCGGGGCTCGTCGGTCGCCGAGTCCGCCCAGTCGATCGTGTCGTTGTGCGTGAGCGTCATGTACCGCACGCCCAGCTGGTGCAGGGCGCGCAGCGTGGCGAGCGAGTTGTTGATGGAGTGGCCGCCCTCGGCGCCCATCAGCGAGGCGATCCGGCCGTCGGCGCGGGCCGCCTCCATGTCGTCCGCCGTCAGCGCCCGCACGAGGTCGCCGGGGTAACGGTCGATCAGCTGGGCGACCACGTCGATCTGCTCCAGCGTGGCGCTGACGGCCTCGTCGCCGGCGTAGTCGGAGCGGACGTACACGGACCAGAACTGCGCGCCGACCCCGCCGGCGCGCAGCCGCGGGATGTCGGTGTGCAGGTGGGCGGACTGGTCGCCCGCGATGTCCCGTCGCGCCAGGTCGTAGCGCACCTGCTGGCGCAGCGCCCAGGGCAGGTCGTTGTGGCCGTCCACGACGGGGTGCTCGGCCAGCAGCTCGCGCGCCTCGTCCAGACGCTGCGCGGCGCTCACTTGCCGAACCCGAAGGACTCCGCGTTCGCGACCTTCGTACGCAGCCGCTTGCCCTTCTCGGTGGCCTGGTCGTTGAGCTCCTGCTGGAAGTCGCGCATCCGGGCGAGGAGGTCCTTGTCGTGGGCGGCCAGCATCCGTACGGCCAGCAGGCCCGCGTTGCGCGCCCCGGCGACCGAGACGGTGGCGACGGGAACCCCTGCGGGCATCTGGACGATCGACATCAGCGAGTCCATGCCGTCGAGGTACTTCAGCGGCACCGGCACTCCGATGACGGGCAGCGGGGTGACCGAGGCGAGCATGCCGGGCAGGTGGGCGGCCCCGCCCGCGCCCGCGATGATCGCCTTCAGACCGCGGTCGGCGGCCCCCTCCCCGTACGCGATCATCTCGCGCGGCATCCGGTGCGCGGAGACGACGTCGACCTCGTAGGGGATCTCGAACTCGTCGAGGGCCTGCGCGGCCGCCTCCATGACGGGCCAGTCCGAATCGGATCCCATGACGATGCCGACGACGGGGGCTGCGGGGGACGTGCTCATCCCGATCTCCTTGCGTGGGAATCCCCGGGCTCGGCCGGGGTAGGAAACGCATCCACGGCCCGGAGCCGTGCAGCGGCGATGTACCGCTCCGTGATGCTGTGACCTGGGCTTGTGTTCGGATCATGACCGGCTCTAGCGTCCGGGACGTGGGGGCTTCTTCTGTGAAGCGGGCTTTCAAGTACCGCTTCCATCCAAACGACGCGCAGGCAACGGAGCTGTCGCGGACGTTCGGCTGCGTGCGGAAGGTCTACAACCTGGCCCTCGCCGCCCGAGCCGAGGCGTGGTCGACCAGTCAGGAGCGAGTTGGCTTCGGGCAGACGTCGGCCATGCTCACCGTGTGGAAGAAGACCGAGGAGCTGGCCTTTCTGGCTGAGGTGTCCTCGGTACCGCTCCAGCAGACGCTCAGGCACCTGCAGGCGGCATTCGTTCGATTCTGGGGCAAAAGGGCGAGGCACCCGCGCTTCAAAACGAAACGGAAGTCCCGGGCAAGCGCCGAATATACGCGCAGTGCCTTCCGCTACGCGGACGGCCGGCTGACGCTCGCGAAGATGACCGAGCCGTTGGACATCGAGTGGTCCCGGCCCCTGCCTGCGGGGGCGATGCCGTCCACGGTCACGGTCTCCCGTGACCGTGCGGGACGCTGGTTCGTGTCCCTGCTCTGTGAGGACACCCCATCTCCGATGCCGGACACGACCAACGCGATCGGCATCGACGTCGGACTGACGGCTCTGGTCACGCTCTCCACCGGAGAGAAGGTCCAGAACCCGAGGCACGAGCGCAAGGATCGGGAGCGCCTGACGCGCGCCCAGCGGGCGCTGTCGCGAACGGAGAAGGGCAGTAACAACCGGGCGAAGGCCCGCATCCGGGTGGCCAGGATCCACGCCCGGATCGCCGACCGGCGGCGGGATCATCTGCACAAGCTGACGACTCGACTCGTGCGCGAGAACCAAACGCTCGTGATTGAGGACCTGACCGTCCGCGACATGCTCAGGAACCACCGCCTCGCGCGCGCCCTCGGCGACGCGGGCTGGCGAGAGCTGCGGCGCATGCTGGAGTACAAGACGGCCTGGTACGGGCGGGAGCTGATCACCGTGAACCGGTGGTTCCCCAGCTCGAAGGTGTGCTCGGCCTGCGGGGCCATCGCCGACAAGATGCCCCTGAACGTCCGTGAGTGGACGTGTGAGAGCTGCGGGACCACCCACGACCGGGATGAGAACGCAGCGATCAACCTTCTGGCCGCCGGGCTGGCGGTCACTGCCTGTGGAGCGGGTGTAAGACCTCAACGGGAGTCCTCCTCTCGGCCGGGGCAGTCCGTGGTGAAGCAGGAAACCCCACCCGTGAGAGTGGGTACCCCCTCCCGCTAGGGAAGGGGCAGGTCAAGCGGTGACCGTTCCTCTGAGGTAGTCGGCAGCGTGGCGTGCGCGCTCCAGCACATCGTCCAGGTCGTCGCCGTAGGTGTTGACGTGGCCGACCTTGCGGCCGTGTTTCACGTCCTTGCCGTACATGTGGATCTTCAGCTGGGGGTCGTGGGCCATGCAGTGCAGGTACGCCGCGTACATGTCGGGGTAGTCCCCGCCCAGCACGTTCGCCATGACCGTCCAGCGGGCCCGGGGGCGCGGGTCGCCCAGGGGGAGGTCCAGGACCGCGCGGACGTGGTTGGCGAACTGGGAGGTGACGGCGCCGTCCTGGGTCCAGTGGCCGCTGTTGTGCGGGCGCATCGCCAGTTCGTTGACCAGGATCCGGCCGTCGGTGGTCTCGAACAGTTCCACGGCCAGGTGGCCGGTCACGCCGAGTTCCTTGGCGATGCGCAGGGCGAGGGCCTGGGCCTCGCCCGCCAGGCTCTCCGAGAGGTCCGGGGCGGGGGCGATCACCGTGTCGCAGACCCCGTCCACCTGGCGGGACTCGACGACGGGGTAGGCCACCGCCTGGCCGTGCGGGGAGCGGACGATGTTCGCCGCGAGCTCGCGGACGAAATCGACCTTCTCCTCCGCGAGGACCGGGACGCCCGCCTTGAAGGGGGCCTCCGCGTCCTCGGGGGTGCGGACGAACCACACGCCCTTGCCGTCGTACCCGCCCCGCACGGTCTTGAGGATGACGGGGAACCCGCCGACCTCGTCCGCGAAGGCCGCCGCGTCCGCCGGATCGCTCACGATCCGGTGGCGGGGGCTGGGCGCACCGATCTCGTCGAGCTTCGCGCGCATCACCCCCTTGTCGGCGGCGTGCATCAACGCGTCGGGCCCCGGGCGGACGGGGATGCCGTCCGCTTCCAGGGCCCGCAGGTGCTCGATGGGCACGTGCTCGTGGTCGAAGGTGATCACGTCACAGCCGCGCGCGAAGGCACGCAACGTCTCCAGGTCGCGATAGTCGCCGATGACGACATCGCTCACGACCTGGGCCGCCGAGTCCTGCGGGGTGTCACTGAGGAGCTTGAATCTGATGCCGAGGGGGATGCCCGCCTCGTGGGTCATGCGGGCGAGCTGACCGCCGCCGACCATGCCGACTACCGGGAACGTCACTCCTCCAGGGTATCCGCCGGTATTCCGCCATCCGGACGTGCCCTGGCCCGGACCAGTCGGTGTGCCGTGCGTCGCACGGTGTCCGAAGGCACAGACGGGGCTGTGGGGGGACACTTACGATGGGCGGGTTGACGGAGAACACCGGACGCCCTTAGCGGGGCGGTGACCGACAGGGACTGGCCTTCTGATGAGCACGCCGGAGAACGGATCAGTTCTCGAACGCGTACGCGGTCTCGTGCGCGAGGTCGCCAAGTTCGGGGCGGTCGGTGGTCTGGGTGTGCTGGTCAACCTGGGTGTCTTCAACCTGATCCGGCACACGACCGACCTCCAGGTGGTGCGCGCGAGCGTGATAGCCACCGTCGTGGCCATCGCCACGAACTACCTCGGCTTCCGCTACTTCGCCTACCGGGACCGCGCCAAGAGCGGCCGCACCCGTGAGCTGTCCCTCTTCGCCGCGTTCAGCGCGATCGGTCTGGTCATCGAGAACGGCGTGCTGTACACCGCCACCTACGGCTTCGGCTGGGACGGCTCGGTGGCCAGCAACGTCTTCAAGTTCATCGGCATCGGCACCGCCACCGTGTTCCGCTTCTGGTCGTACCGGACCTGGGTCTTCAAGGCCCTGCCCGAGGCGCGGCCCGAGGCCGCCGAGCCGCTGCCGGGGCCCGCTCCGCTGCCCAGGCCCGAGCGCCGGCCGGAGCCGCTGCCCGAGCCGGAGCCCGCGAACAACTAGGACGCGCCGGCCGCCTAGCGCACGGTGGTCTCCGGCTCGGCCCGGTCCGGCGCCGTCCGGCTGAGGAACAGCGCGAACACCGGCGGCTGCGTCTGGAGCAGCTCCAGGCGTCCCCCGTCCGCCTCCGCGAGGTCCCGGGCGACCGCGAGGCCGATCCCGGTGGAGTTGCGGCCGCTGATGGCCCGCTCGAAGATCCGGTTGCCGAGGTCCGGCGGGACCCCCGGCCCCTCGTCCGTGACCTCCAGCACCGCCTGGTTGCCGATGACGCGGGTGCGCAGGGCGACCGTGCCGCCACCGTGCATCAGGGCGTTCTCCACCAGCGTGGCCAGCACCTGCGAGACCGCGCCCGGGGTGCCGACGGCGCGCACGCCCTGCTTCCCGGAGCGCACGATGGCCCGGCCCGCACTGCGGTAGGCGGGCCGCCACTCCTCCACCTGCTGCTTGACGACCTCGTCGAGGTCGAAGGGGACCGCGGAGCCCGTCCGCGGGTCCCGCGAGTTCGTGAGCAGCCGCTGCACCACGTCCGTGAGCCGCTCCACCTGGGTGAGGGCGATCGTCGCCTCCTCCCGCACGGTCTCCAGGTCCTCGGTGACCGTGATCTCCTCCAGCCGCATGGACAGGGCGGTGAGGGGGGTCCGCAGCTGGTGCGAGGCGTCCGCGGCGAGCCGCCGCTCGGCGGTCAGCATCCGGCCGATCCGCTCGGCGCTGGAGTCCAGTACGTCGGCGACGCGGTCGAGCTCGGGGACCCCGTACCGCTTGTGCCGGGGGCGCGGGTCGCCCGAGCCGAGCCGCTCCGCCGTCTCGGCGAGGTCGGTGAGCGGGGAGGCCAGCCGGTTCGCCTGGCGTACGGCGAGCAGTACGGCCGCCACGACGGCCAGCAGGGCCACCGCGCCGACCACCGCGAGGGTCCGCCCGACCTCCTTGGTCACCGTGGCGCGGGACTCCTCGACGGTCACGACCTCGCCCTGTTCGCCGCGGGCGGTGCCGCGGATGACGCTGTCGGGGATCGGGGTGCCCACCTCCACGGCCGGCCGGCCGGGGATGGTGATCCGGGCGTAGTGGCCGGCGTCCAGCTGCTCGGCGAGGGTGACCGGGTCGACCGGCTTGTGCTCCAGGACGTTCGCCTCGACGATGCCCACCAGTCGCAGCGCCTCGGACTCGATGCGGTCCTGGGCGCTGCTGGTGATGGTCCGGGTCTCCACGATGACGAGGGAGACGCCGAAGACGGCGATCACGACGAGCACCACGGCGAGCGTGGAGTTGATGAGGCGGCGGCGCATGCCTTAGAGCATGCCCTAGCGCCGGTCCGGGGCGGACCGGAGCGGGCCTCAGGCTGTCGCGGGTGGGCTCAGCTCTTCTCGAAGCGGAAGCCGACGCCGCGGACGGTGGCGATGTAGCGGGGGTTCGCGGCGTCGTCGCCCAGCTTCTTGCGCAGCCAGGAGATGTGCATGTCGAGGGTCTTGGTGGAGGACCACCAGGTGGTGTCCCAGACCTCGCGCATGAGCTGGTCGCGGGTGACGACCCGGCCGGCGTCGCGGACCAGGACGCGCAGCAGGTCGAACTCCTTCGCCGTGAGCTGCAGCTCCTCCTCCCCCATCCAGGCGCGGTGCGATTCGACGTCGATCCGCACGCCGTGGGTGGCGGGGGGCTGGGCGGCCTCGTTGGCGCCGCGGCGGAGCAGGGCCCGGACCCGGGCCAGCAGTTCGGCGAGCCGGAAGGGCTTGGTCACGTAGTCGTCGGCGCCGGCGTCCAGGCCGACGACCGTGTCGACCTCGTCCGCGCGGGCGGTGAGGACCAGGATCGGGAAGCCGTGCCCCTCGGCCCGCAGCCGGCGGGCGACTTCCAGCCCGTCCATGCCCGGCAGGCCCAGGTCCAGGACGACGAGGTCGATGCCGCCCTGCAGTCCCGCGTCCAGGGCGGTGGGGCCGTCCTCCCGGACCTCGACCTCGTACCCCTCCCGGCGCAGGGCGCGGGCCAGGGGCTCCGAGATGGATGCGTCGTCCTCGGCGAGCAGTACACGCGTCATGTGGGTGATGGTAGTCCGCGGCGACTGAATCGAGGGGCCTGCCTGCACACCCCTTCCGAACTGGGCTTATGAACTACTAAGCGCCTTCGAATATGGCCAGACGGTTCCCGACTCACCTTGTGATCCATCTCTCAAGTCCTTTCATATGCCGCAGTGTCGTGTCGTATGGTGGCGAGACGCCTGATGCACTACCTCAGGGACCTTTGTGCCGAAAAGCGAGCCAAGGGTCTCTATTGCTGTCCTGACCGGACAGGCAGTCTTGTTGGGACTCACCTGTTCCGGGCTCGACGACAGTGAATGACCTCTGGGCCGGGCCCCTCGCGCGATGGTGCGCGGGCGGGCGTGGATCCCGGTTGCGGATCTTCCCTTCGCCCCCGACACCATGGGGAGCGAGACCCCCGGGCGTGGGGTGGGAGATCCGTCCGCCGGTGCCGGCCACCCCCCACCGGGCGCGGATGAGCTCACGAAGCCAAGCGTCCCGAGCAAGCAAGGATCGACCATGGCTTCCAGCCTGACGACGGCTTCTCCGAGCCCCGCTCACGAGAAGACCCTCCTCGGCCACCCGATCGGCCTGGCCACGCTGTTCATGACCGAGATGTGGGAGCGCTTCTCCTACTACGGCATGCGTGCGCTTCTCGTCCTGTACCTGGTCTCCGGCGGCGTCGACGCCGCGACCGGCAGCCAGGGCGGCGGCCTCGGCTTCACCGCTGCGACGGCCACGGCGATCTACTCCGTCTACGTGGCCATGGTCTACCTCATGGCCATGCCCGGCGGCTGGTTCGGTGACCGCGTCTGGGGCGCCCGCAAGACGGTCGCCATCGCCAGCTTCGTGATCATGGCGGGCCACGTGGCGCTCGCCGTCCCCGGCCAGCTCGCGTTCTTCGTCGGCCTGCTGCTGGTCGCGGTCGGCTCCGGTCTGCTGAAGGCCAACATCTCCACGATGGTCGGCCACCTCTACAAGGGTGTGGACGACCCGCGGCGTGACAGCGGCTTCACGATCTTCTACATCGGCATCAACGTGGGTGCCCTCCTCGCCCCGGTCGGCATCGGCATGGTCGGCGAGCTCGTGAGCTGGCACCTCGGCTTCGCCCTCGCCGCCGTCGGCATGGGCATCGGCCTGCTGGTCTTCCTGCTCGCCGGCCGCACCCTGAGCCCGAAGAGCAGCATCGTCCCGAACCCGCTGTCCGCGGTCGAGCGCAAGGCCGTGATCGTCAAGGCCCTGGCCGTCATCGCCGTCATCGCCGTCTTCTACGGCGCCGTGGTCGCGGCGGACATGTTCACCATCAAGTGGGCGCTGTACCCGATCACCATCGCCGGTCTGATCATTCCGGTCGCCGTCCTGGCCCGCATCAAGCGGGACAAGGACCTGTCCGCCGTCGAGCAGACCCGGATGAGCGCCTACATCTGGTTCTTCGTGGCCGCTGCCGTCTTCTGGATGATCTACGACCAGGGCGGTTCGACGCTCTCGCTCTTCGGTGACAAGAACTCCGAGCGCGCCCTGTTCGGCTGGGAAGTCCCGACCACCATCTTCCAGTCGCTGAACCCGCTCTTCGTGGTGGCCCTGGCCCCGGTCTTCGCCGCCGCGTGGGTGGCCCTGGCCCGCCGCAACCGCGAGCCCAGCACCATCGTGAAGTTCTCGGTGGCCCTGATCATCGTCGGCGCCTCGTTCTTCGTCTTCGCGCTGCCGCTGAGCCAGACCGCCGGCAACGACACCAAGGTCACCATGTGGTGGCTGGTGCTCATCTTCCTGATGCACACGCTCGCCGAGCTGTGCCTGTCGCCGGTCGGCCTGTCGGTGACCACGAAGATGGCGCCGCAGAAGTACGGCTCCCAGATGATGGGCGTCTGGTTCCTGGCCGTCACCGCGGGTGACTGCATCACCGGTCTGATGGGCCTGGCCGACGTGCAGCTGAACGGCGTCGGAGTGATCCTCTTCCAGGCGGTCGCCGCCGTGCTCGCCGGCCTCGCGATCTTCATGTACCGCAAGAAGGTCAACCAGCTGATGGACGGCATGGGCTGACGCGTTCGCGCCCCGTACGACGGAACGGCCCGGCACACCGAAAGGCGTGCCGGGCCGTTCCGCGTCTCAGGGCGGGTTACCGGGTGCCGCGCAGGCGGCGCCACGGGGTGAAGGTGAACACCGCGCCGCCGAGCAGGATCACGGTGCCGGCGACCAAGGCCAGGGCCTTGATGCCGCCCTCGTCCTCGGCTCCGGTCTCGGCGAGGCCGCCCGAGGCGCTGGTGCCGCCCGACGTGGACGGCGAGCCGGAGCCGCCCTCCTGGGCGACGGTGTCCAGCTCCAGAGAGACGCCGCTGGTGGCCGCCTTGCAGGGCACGGAGAGCGGGGCGGAGCCCGCGACCATCGTGACCTCGATGGTCATGTCGGACGGGCTCAGCGTGACCTTGCCCGTCTTGCCGGGCTTGTAGGTGCCCGTCATGTCACTCAGGCTGACGCCGGCGCCCTGCGCGATCGGCTCGGGGTTGCCCGGTCCGGAGACCTTGACCGCGCCGCTGTCGGCGCCGCCGAGCTTGATCTGCATCGACGGCTTGAGCGCGCCCTTGGGCAGTGGCACCGGGGCCTTCATGGCGTCCTTGGCCGTCTTGACCGTCAGGTCGTAGCTGCCGCCGTTCTTCTTGGCGTTGACGGTGACCGGGGTGGTGATGCCGCCGGGGACCGTTTCACCGCAGTCGAACTTCACGTCGACGGCCTTGCCCGGGAAGTCGGTCTGACCGCCGGAGCCGCCGTTCGCGCCGCCGTTGTCGGCGCCGCCGTTGTTCGCCCCTCCGTTGTTGGCACCGCCGTTGTTGGCACCGCCGTTGTTGGCACCGCCGTTGTCGCCGCCGGAGCCGCCCGTCACGTCGATGGTGGCCCCGCCCTTCACCTCACCGACGGGAGCGCACTTGGTGACGAACGTGCCGAAGGGGAAGGTGACGGCGACGTCGTACTTGCCGGGGGTCAGGGTGACCTTGCCGGCCTTGGTGAGCTTCAGCTTGCCCTTCATGGCGGACATGACCATGGGGGCCTTCTTGGGGATCGGCGGGTTCTTCTTCTCCCCGACGACCTTCAGCTCGCCCGCCTGGCCGCCACCCACCGTGATCCATCCGGTGGGCTGGACCGCGTCCTTCGGGATGTCCATGAGGTCGGTGTTGTTCGAGGCCGGTTTGACGGTCTCCCAGACCACCTCCACCTCGTCGCCGACCTTGGCCGTGGCCGGAGCGGTGACCTTGGCGGTGGTCTCGCCCTCCACCGGGTCCCCACCGCCGGCCGGCGGCACGCATTTGACCTTGAACGTGGCCTCGGCGGCCTGGGCGGGAGAAGCCGTGATGGCGATGCCCGCGCCGCCGAGCAGCAGCGCGACCACGGCCGCGCTCACCCTCCGTTGGGTCTTCACAATGGTCCCTTCGTCGTCGAACGGTTCTCAGACGGTGCGGACGTCTGTGGTGCTGTCTCCGGCGCGCTGTCCGGGGTGAACCACGGCAGGACCGCCGTGGTGGTCGTAGGGGGCTCGGCCGGCTGCGCGGAGCGGGCCGGCGCGGCCGGGCGCAGGGCGGGCAGCCGGGGCAGCCGGGCCGTCACGGCCGACGCGGCCTCCGCGGGGCGCGCCCCCCGGTGGCGGCCGGCCGCGGGCACGGCGCGCGGCCGGACCTTGTCGACGACGGCCATGCCGATGCGGAAGACCGCGGCCGGGATCACGAGCAGGAGCAGGCCCCAGAAGAGCAGCACCCCGTACGGGCGGTCCACGCCCCAGGGCTGGGTGGCCACGACGGTCTCGCCGTACTTGAGGGAGATCGTGTAGTCGCCGTGGGCGCCGGCGGTGAGGGCCACGTCGAGGGCGATCTCCGCCTTGCCGCCCGGCGGGATGGTGCCCTTCCACCGGACCTCCTCCCACAGCGGGGCGAACACCCCGTGGGCGGTGCCGAGCTGGAAGACCGGGTCCTTGACCGGGGCCGAGCCGAGATTGCCGACGGTGACCTTGAACTTCCGGCTCGGCGGGGCGCCGAACCAGGTCAGCACCCCGTCCTCGCCCTCCAGCCGGACCCCGGTGAGCATCGCGAGGCGGGCCGTGCCGGATTCGGCGGGCAGTTCGGCCACCGGGTGGTCGGTGATCTTCAGGGGGGCCGCGACGGTGGACTGGTCGCCGTTGACGGAGGTGACGTTGACGACGCAGGGGCAGGGCTTGGGCGGCGCGACCACGGCCAGCTGGGCGGCGAAGCGTCCGTCGGCGGCGACGGAGACGGCGGCGCCGTCGGCGTTGGCGCAGCTGTTGGTGCCGCCGATCATGTTCTGTCCGCAGACCAGCAGCATCACCAGCGTCTTGGCCCGCCACCCGGTGCCGGTGACGGTGATCTCGGTGCCCTTGGCGGCCTCCTGGAGCGAGAGGGCGACGGTGGGCTTGCCCTCGTCGGCCGCGGCCGGGGCGGCCGGGAACAGCGCGAGGGCGCACACCGCCAGCCCCACCAGCCCCGCCAGGAGGAACCGGACCGTGGGGCCGGCCTTGCCGCGGACCGTGCCGCCGACCATGGCGCTCACCTGGACGCTCCCGTCAGTTCGTGTTCCGGTGCAGGGGTCGGTTCGGGCCGCGCGGACGTCTCTCCGGGCTCCTCGCCGCCGGACGGGCCCGGCCGGGTACGCCGGCCCCGTACGAGGAACAGCGCGGCCAGCGTGGTCCCGCCGAGGCCGAGCAGGCCGAGGCCCGTCCAGCCGGCGGCCCGCCACGGCACGAACCAGGCGGAGGCGCTCCCCTCGGCCCGGGCGCCGCCGGGGGCCGTGACGGTGAGGCGCACGCGGACCCGGTCGAGCACCGGGGCCCCGGGCCAGGGTTCGGTCAGCTCGACCCGCTGGCCCGGGAGCAGTTCGACGGGCAGGGCCCGGGCGCCGCGGCCCGGTACCTCGCCGAAGCGGCCCTCGGCGCGCAGGGTCAGCTCGGGGGCGAGGGCGACGTTGCCGCGGTTGACCAGGGTGTACGCGACGACCGCGGCCGCGCCCCGGCCCCGTACGGCGACGTCCTCGACGGTGAGGGCGGCCAGGGTGGGGCCGCCGACCCGCAGGTGGACCCGTACGCCCACCTCGCGGCCGGCCTCGGTGGCGACCACGGCGGCGGGGTGGTCGCCGGGCGGGGACGAGGGCGGCACGGTGACGGTGAAGGGGACCACCGCGCGGGTGTGGGGCGGGATCTTCACGGTGGCTCCGGCGCCGAAGCTGATCCAGGCGCCGGCGCCGGTGGACCCGGCGGCGGGACGCACCGCGAAGGCGCCGTCGGCGGTGTTGTAGGCGTCGGCCCCGCGCAGGGTGACGGTGTGCTCCTGGTCGGTGGTGTTGGCCAGGGCGAGGCGGTCCTCCAGCACGGTGCCGGCGGTGCCCGCCAGGTAGAAGAACGGGCGCGTGAAGAACGGGCGCGTGGAGTACGGGCGCGTGGAGTCGGGGCGGTCGCCGGTGCGGGGGACTGCCTGGCCGGCGGCGGGTTCGGCGGTCCAGCCCGGTCCGTCGGTGGGCGCGCCGTACGCGGGCCGGGCGGGGCCCGCGTACAGGGCGGTGGCGGCGAGCAGGATCAGGGCGGCGCGCCGGAGGCGGTGGGGGGCGTGGAGCACGGGCATGGCCGGGGGTGCTCCGTTCAGGACCGGGCCCGCTGGCCGCGCCGGGTCAGCCAGAGCACCCCGGCGACGCCGGAGAGCAGCACGGTGCCGCCGAGGGTGCCGAGGGCGAGGGCGGAGTCGGTGGGTCCGGTCTGCGGGAGGGTGTCCGCGTCCGAGCCGCCGCCGGACTGGGCGGCGCCGCCGCCTGCGGCCGTGACCTCGAGCTCCAGGGACGGGCCGGGGCTGTTGCCCGGGGTGCAGGTGGTGGTGGTGCCCATCGCCTTGATGGTGAGCACGCCTGCGGTGAAGGTGACCTTGCCGCTCTTCTTGGGCGTGTAGGTGCCCGAGAGGTCGGTGATCTTGATGGGTGTGTCGGCGGGCGCGGCCTCGGGGTTGGGCGGGCCGGAGACCGGTACGGACACCTTCTCGGCGCCGCCGACGAGGATGACGGCGCTGGGGCTCATCGCGCCCTTGCCCAGCTCGATGGGGCTGGACGAGACGCCCTTCTGGAAGGACATCGTCAGCTTGTACGCCTCGCCGTCCTTGACGGCCTTGATGTCGATGGGCGAGATCGCCGACTTGTCCCCGATCGGGGTCTTGCAGTCGTACGCCACGTCGACGACGGCGGCGTGGGCTGCGGGGGCGGCCAGCAGGACCGCCGATCCGGCCAGCGCGGAGGCCAGCGCGAGCGCGGTGGAGCGTTTGCGGTCGGACACCTTCGTCTTCCCCTCGGGCCACAAATAACTGACGACACATCAGATTGGTGGCTCAAGGTACGCCCGGGGTCTTACGGAGGGAAGACAAAGGACAGCCCCGGATTGACCGTTCGTCAGTGCGCCCGGCGGCCCCGCTGCCAGACGGCCGAGACGAGCGGAACGCCCGGGCGGTAGGCGAGGTGGACGTGGCTCGGGGCGTCCAGGAGGGCCAGGTCGGCACGGGCTCCGGGGGTCACGACGCCGATGTCCGCGCGGCGCAGGGCGCGGGCGCCGCCGGCGGTGGCCGACCACAGGGCCTCGTCCGGGGTCATCCGCATGTCGCGCACGGCGAGGGCGATGCAGAAGGGCATCGAACTCGTGTAGGAGGAGCCGGGGTTGCAGTCCGTGGACAGCGCGACGGTGGCGCCCGCGTCGATCAGGCGGCGGGCGTCGGGCCACACCGCGCGGGTGGAGAACTCGGCACCGGGCAGCAGGGTGGCGACCGTGGTCCCCGCGGCCTGGGCGAGGGCGTCCACGTCGGCGTCGGTGAGGTGGGTGCAGTGGTCGGCGGAGGCGGCCTCCAGCTCCACGGCGAGCTGTACGCCGGGGCCGTAGGACAGCTGGTTGGCGTGCACGCGCGGGATCAGGCCGGCGGCGGCGCCCGCGGTGAGGATCGCACGGGCCTGGTCGCCGTCGAAGGCGCCCTTCTCGCAGAAGACGTCCACCCAGCGGGCGTACGGGGCGCAGGCCGCCAGCATCTCGCCGGTGACGAGGTCGACGTAGCCGGCCGGGTCCTCGGCGTAGTCCGGGGAGACGATGTGCGCGCCGAGGTAGGTGACCTCCTCGGTGTGCGCGGCGGCGATGCGCAGGGCACGGGCCTCGTCGGCGACGGTGAGGCCGTAGCCGGACTTGGTCTCGAAGGTGGTGGTGCCCTGGCGGCGGGCCTCGTCGAGGTGCCGGACGAGGTTCGCCTCCAGCTCCGCGTCGGTGGCGGCGCGGGTGGCGGCGACGGTGGTGCGGATGCCTCCGGCGGAGTAGGCGCGGCCGGACATCCGGGCGTTGAACTCCTGGGTGCGGTCGCCGGCGAAGACGAGGTGCGAGTGGGAGTCCACGAAGCCGGGGATCAGGGCCCGACCCTGCGCGTCGAAGCTCTCGTCCGCGGCCGGAGCCTTGCCGGCGGGGCCGACCCAGGCGACCTTGTCGCCGTCGATGACGACGGCGGCGTTCTCGATCAGGCCGAGGGGGGTTCCGTCGCCGAGGGCGGGGTCGTTGGTGACGAGGCTGCCGATGTTGGTGATGGCGGTGGTGGTCATGATTCCTCGCGGTGGTCGAGTTGTTTTGTTCCCCCACCCCGCCCCTTCCCGAAACTGGGGCTCCGCCCCAGACCCCCTACGGCGCTCCGCGCCCGCTCCTCAAACGCCGGCGGGGCTGGATTTCCAGCCCCTCCGGCGTTTGAGGAGCGGGGTCCGGGGCGGAGCCCCGATCTTCAGCCTCGCCGGCGTTTGAGGCGTGGGGGTCTGGGGGCGGAGCCCCCGGTTGCGGGAAGCAGGCGAAGCGGTCAGGCGCGCAGGGCTGCGATGGACTCGGACAGGGCCGTCGGGACGTTCCCGACCAGGGTGTGGTGGCCGTCGCGGACCACGTGGCGGCCGCCGACCACCGTGTGGCGGACGTCGGCGGCGGTGGCGGCGAAGACCGCCGTCTCGGCGCCCAGTCGGGCCGGCGCTCCCGCCGTCCGGACGGAGTCCAGTGCGATCGTGGTGAAGTCCGCGAGCGCGCCGGTCTCCAGGCGGCCCGCGTCGCCCAGGCCCAGTGCCGCATGGCCGTCGGCGGTGGCGGCGGTGAGCAGGGCGTTCGCCGTCCAGTGGCCCCGCGTACGGCTGCGCAGGCGCTCGTTCAGCTCCATCGCGCGGGCCTCCTCCAGCAGGTCGATCACGGCGTGGCTGTCGCTGCCGAGCGAGAGCGGGCTGCCCGCGTGCTGGAGGCGGGTCGCCGGGCCGATGCCGTCGGCGAGGTCCCGTTCGGTGGTGGGGCACATGCAGGTGCCGGTGGTGCTCCCGCCGAGGAGGGCGATGTCCGTGTCGGTGAGGTGGGTGTTGTGGACGCCGGTGGTGCGCGGGCCGAGCACCCCGTGGTCGGCCAGCAGCTGGGTCGGCGTGCGGCCGTGGGCGGCCTGGCAGGCGTCGTTCTCGGCGGTCTGCTCCGAGAGGTGGACGTGCAGGGGCGCCCGGCGCTCCTCGGCCCAGCCGGCGACGGTGGCCAGTTCGGCTGCGGGTACCGCGCGGACCGAGTGGATCGCGGCGCCGATCAGGGCGTGCTCGCGGGGCTTGAGGGCCGACACTCGCTCGGCCCAGGCCTCGGCGGTGCCGTCGGAGAAGCGCAGCTGGTGGCTGTTGGGGGCCTCGCCGAAGCCGGAGGACAGGTAGGCCGTGTCGAGGAGGGTGATCCGGATGCCGGCCGCGGCGGCGGCCTCGATCAGGGCCTCGCCCATGGCGTTGGGGTCGGCGTACGGGGCGCCGCCGGGCGCGTGGTGGACGTAGTGGAACTCGCCGACGTTGGTGATGCCGGCCAGCGCCATCTCGGCGTAGACGGCGCGGGCGAGCGCGAAGTAGCTGTCGGGGGTGAGGTTCTGGGCGACCTTGTACATGAGGTCGCGCCAGGTCCAGAAGGTGCCGGAGCCGACCTGGACCGTGGAGCGCAGGGCCCGGTGGAAGGCGTGACTGTGCGCGTTGGCCAGCCCGGGCAGGGTCAGGCCGCGCAGCACCTCGGCGCCCGGCGGCGGGGTCTCGACCCCGGTGCGCAGGGCCCCGATCCGGCCCTGCTCGTCAACCTCCAGGGCGACGCCCGGCTCGACATGCGTGCCGAGCCAGGCGTGCTCCAGCCAGTACGTCGTCAACGACATGCCAGGCCTTCCAGTACGTCGGCGAGGGCGAGGACGCCGGCCACGCAGTCGTCCTCGGCGGCGAACTCCTTCGGGGAGTGGGAGACGCCGGTCGGGTTCCGTACGAACAGCATGGCGGTCGGGACGGCCGCGGAGAGGATTCCCGCGTCGTGTCCCGCCCCGGTGCCGAGGACGGGGACGGCCCCGCCCAGGATCCGGTTCATCTCGTCGCGCAGGGCGTGTTCGAACTCGACGACCGGGGTGAAGGACTCCCGGACGATGCCGAGGTCGATGCCGTCCTGGTCGGCGCGCTCGCGGGCGGCCTTCTCGATGGCGGTGACGACCGTGTCGAGGGTGGCCTGGTCGGCGGCCCGGGAGTCGAGCCAGCCGCGCACGAGCGAGGGGATGGCGTTGACCCCGTTGGGCTCGACCGAGATCTTCCCGAAGGTGGCCACGGCCCCGGCGAGGGCCGCCTCCGTACGGGCGGCCAGCACGGTCGCCGCGTACGTGAGCATCGGGTCGCGGCGGTCGACGAGCCGGGTGGTGCCGGCGTGGTTGGCCTCGCCGCGGAAGTCGAACCGCCAGCGGCCGTGCGGCCAGATCGCGGAGGCGATGCCGACGCGGTCCCCGGAGAGGTCCAGGGCGCGGCCCTGTTCCACGTGGAGTTCGACGAAGGCGCCGATCCGGCCGAGGCGTTCGGGGTCGGCTCCGATGGCCTCGGGGTCGTATCCGGCGGCCTCCATGGCCTGCGGCAGGCCGATGCCGTCGGCGTCGCGGAGCTCGTACGCCTTCTCCTTGGTCAGCTGCCCGGCGGCGAGCCGGGAGCCGACGCAGGCGAGGCCGAAGCGGGCCCCTTCCTCGTCACCGAAGTTGGTGATGGCGAGCGGCCTGGAGAACTCCGCGCCCCTCCTGCGCAGCTCGTCCAGGGCCGCGAAGGAGGACACCACGCCGAGGGGGCCGTCGAAGGCCCCGCCGTCGGGGACGGAGTCCAGGTGCGAGCCGGTGACCACGGCGTCCCCCGCGAGGGGGTCGCCGAGCCAGGCCCACTGGTTGCCGTTGCGGTCGGTCTCGTACGTCAGCCCGCGCGCCTCGGCCTGCTCCTGGAACCAGGTGCGGCAGTCGGCGTCGGCCCCGCTCCAGGCGTAGCGGCGGTACCCGCCGCTGTCGGCGTTGCGGCCGATGGGCGCCAGCTCGGCCCACATCTCGTGGAAGGTCACGCGTCGTCGCCCTCGCGCATGGGGATGCGGACGCCGCGCTCGTCGGCGACGGACTCGGCGATGTCGTAGCCGGCGTCGACGTGGCGGATGACGCCCATGCCCGGGTCGTTGGTGAGGACGCGGCGGATCTTCTCGCCGGCCAGCGGGGTGCCGTCGGCGACGGTGACCTGGCCCGCGTGGATGGAGCGGCCCATGCCGACGCCGCCGCCGTGGTGGATGGAGACCCAGGAGGCGCCGGAGGCCACGTTGACCATGGCGTTGAGCAGCGGCCAGTCGGCGATGGCGTCGGAGCCGTCGAGCATGGCCTCGGTCTCGCGGTACGGGGAGGCGACGGAGCCGCAGTCGAGGTGGTCGCGGCCGATGACCAGCGGGGCGGCGAGGGTGCCGTCGGCGACCATCTCGTTGAAGCGCTCGCCGGCCTTGTCGCGCTCGCCGTAGCCGAGCCAGCAGATGCGGGCGGGCAGGCCCTGGAAGTGGACGCGCTCGCCGGCCATCTTGATCCAGCGGTGCAGGGACTCGTTCTCCGGGAAGAGCTCCAGCAGTGCCTTGTCGGTCTTGTGGATGTCGGAGGCCTCGCCGGACAGGGCGGCCCAGCGGAAGGGGCCCTTGCCCTCGCAGAACAGCGGCCGGATGTAGGCGGGGACGAAGCCGGGGAAGGCGAAGGCGCGGTCGTAGCCGGCCAGCTGGGCCTCGCCGCGGATGGAGTTGCCGTAGTCGAAGACCTCGGCGCCGGCGTCCATGAAGCCGACCATGGCCTCGACGTGCTTGGCCATGGACTCGCGGGCCCGGGTGGTGAAGCCGGCCGGGTCCTTGGCGGCGTAGGCGGCCATGTCGTCGAAGTCGACGCCGGTCGGCAGGTAGGCGAGCGGGTCGTGCGCGGAGGTCTGGTCCGTCACGATGTCGATCGGGGCGCCCTCGGCCAGCATCTGCGGGAGCAGGTCGGCGGCGTTGCCGAGCAGGCCGATGGAGAGCGGCTTGCGGGCGTCGCGGGCCTCGACGGCCAGCTGCAGGGCGTGCTGCAGGCTGTCGGCCTTGACGTCCAGGTAGCGGTGCTCGATGCGGCGCTCGATGGCGCGCGGGTCGACGTCGATGCAGATCGCGACGCCGTCGTTCATCGTCACGGCCAGCGGCTGGGCGCCGCCCATGCCGCCGAGGCCGGCGGTCAGGGTGATGGTGCCGGCGAGGGTGCCGTTGAACTTCTTGGCGGCGACGGCCGCGAAGGTCTCGTAGGTGCCCTGGAGGATGCCCTGGGTGCCGATGTAGATCCAAGAACCGGCCGTCATCTGGCCGTACATGGTCAGGCCCAGCTGCTCCAGGCGGCGGAACTCCTCCCAGTTGGCCCAGTCGCCGACGAGGTTGGAGTTGGCGAGCAGGACGCGCGGCGCCCACTCGTGGGTCTGCATCACGCCGACCGGGCGGCCGGACTGGACGAGCATCGTCTCGTCCTGCTTGAGGGTCTGGAGGGTGCGGACCATCGCGTCGTACGAGCGCCAGTCGCGGGCGGCCTTGCCGGTGCCGCCGTAGACGACGAGCTTGTCGGGGTGCTCGGCGACCTCGGGGTCGAGGTTGTTCTGGAGCATCCGCAGCGCGGCCTCCTGCTGCCATCCCAGGGTGCTGAGCTCGGTGCCTCGCGCGGCACGTACGGGGCGGGGTCCTGACATGGCGTTGCCTCCTCCGATGTTGGTCAATCTATTCACATCCTCCCGCCCTGAATAGATTCAGTCAACAGCTGCGGGCGGCCCGGTCGAATGATGGGATGGCCGACATGGGCACCGAGAAGGCCGCCGGCAGCGCTGCCGCGCGCCGCGATCTGGCCGTACGAGCCGCTGTCGAGCAGGGAATCGTCGGCGGGGCCGACCCCGCCCCACCCCTGGTCTGCCTGCTGGACGTCGCCGGGATCCGGGCCTCCGCCGCCGCCCTGACCAGCGCCTTCGCGGCCGCCCTGGCCCCCGGCACCCCCGTCCTGCACGCCTTCGCCGTCAAGGCCGCCCCGCTCGTCCCGGTGCTGCGGCTGCTCGCGGACGCCGGGCTCGGCTGCGAGGTGGCCAGCCCCGGCGAGCTGGCGCTGGCCCGGGCCGCCGGGGTGCCCGCCGGACGGACCGTCCTGGACTCCCCCGCCAAGACGGTGGCCGAGCTGCGCGAGGCCCTGGCCCTGGGCATCGCCGTCAACGCCGACAACCCGCAGGAGCTGGCCCGCCTCGACGCGCTCGTCGCGCAGGCGCCCACCACGGCGCCGATCGGCCTGCGGATCAACCCGCAGACCGGCGCCGGCGCCATCGACGCGCTGTCCACCGCCACGGCGACCTCGAAGTTCGGGATCGCCCTGCGCGATCCCGGCGCCCGCGAGTGGCTCGTACGGGCGTACCTGGACCGGCCGTGGCTCACCCGCCTGCACGTCCACTCGGGCTCGCAGGGCGTCCCCCTGGCCCTGATCGCGGAAGGCGTACGGGACCTGCACGCGTTGGCGGAGGAGATCAACGCGGCCGCCGGGCGTCGCCAGGTCGACACCCTCGACATCGGCGGCGGCCTGCCGGTGAACTTCGCGTCGGACGAGGAGACGCCCCGGTTCGCCGCGTACGTGGCCGCACTGCGCGAGGCGGCCCCCGCACTCTTCTCCGGCGCGTACGGCCTGGTCACGGAGTTCGGCCGGTCCCTGCTGGCCAAGCACGGCCTCGTGCTGGCCCGGGTCGAGTACACCAAGACCACCGGGTCCCGCCCGATCGCGCTCACCCACGCCGGGGTGCAGCTGGCGACGCGCACCGCGTACGCGCCGGCGGCCTGGCCGGTGCGGATCCTGCCGTACGACGCGAAGGGGGACCCGAAGAGCGGCGACCCGGTCGCCCAGGACGTCGCGGGGCCGGCCTGCTTCGCGGGGGACCTGCTCGCGACGGCCCGCGAGCTGCCGCTGCTCGCCCCCGGGGACCTGATCGGCGTCCCGGACACCGGCGCGTACTTCTTCACCGCGCACTACGGCTACAACAGCCTCCCCCGCCCGGCGGTCCACGGCTTCACGCTCACGGCGTCGGGCGAGGTCCGCTTCAGCCTTGCCAGGCCGGCGCAGTCCGTCGCGGACATCGTGGCGGAGGCGGGTGGCGGGCTCCGCGACGCCCTGCGGTAGCCGTTGCGCGGAGCCCCTCCCCGCCCCACCCTTTCTCCGTTTCCCGGGTGCCACCCCGTTTCCCTTCGCCCGCCTCAAGCGCCGGCGGGGCTGAATTGGCCCCGCCGGCGCTTGAGGCGCGGGGTGCGGGGCGGGGCCCCGGATCCTTCAGCACCGGTGGCGGGCCACAGTCGGGTGGCGGGCTCAGTGGGCCGACAGGATGGCCGCCAGGGCAGGGGCCAGGCCCGCCACGACCTCGGCCGGAGTCAGCGAGGTGACCGCGGGCAGGTGCAGCAGGTAGCGGGTCAGGGCCAGGCCCAGAAGCTGCGCGGAGACCAGGCCCGCCACGGCCGCGGCCCGCTCCGGGCCGAGGGCGGCCGCCAGCGCCGGGGCGACCTGCGCCGCGAACACCTCCCGCATCCGGGCCGCGGCCTGCTCGTTGGTGACCGCGGAGCGCAGCAGCACCAGCAGGGCGTCATCGGCCGGGTCGCCCTCCCACCGCTCCACGAAGTGGCGTACGAGGGCGGCGGGGAGCTCGGCGGCCGGCACGGCGCCCAGGTCGGGCAGGCGCAGGTCCACCGCCAGGGCGGTGTCGAAGAGCTGCCCCTTGCTGCCGAAGTACCGCATGACCATCGACGGGTCGATCTCCGCGTCCGCCGCCACGGCGCGGATGGTCGTGCGCTCGTACCCCTCGGCGGCGAACCGCTCGCGCGCGGCGCGCAGGATCACGGCCCTGGTCTGGTCGGAGGAGCGTCGCTCTGTCATGCCAACAACCATAGGCCAACAAGCGTTGACATGCCAGTGCGGCAGGCGCATCCTTATGCCAACAGTCGTTGGCCAACAATCGTTGGCCCGCCGGAGGAGGCCCGCATGACCCGCACCGCCGCACTCCCGCTCCCCGCCCGCACCGAGGTCGCCGTGGTCGGCGCCGGACCCACCGGTCTCGCCCTCGCCGTGACCCTGGCGGAAGCCGGCATCGACTTCGTGCTCCTCGACCGGCAGGCCGAGGGCGCCAACACTCCCCCTGGCTCCGCCGGGGGGACCCCCACCCGGGCCGCCGTCGTGCACGCGCGCACCCTGGAGGTCCTCGACGAGCTGGACCCGAGCGGCGCCCTGACCGCCGACCTCGTCGGCCGCGGCGTCCCCGTCTCCCGGTTCCGGATCCGCGACGGCGCCCGCCCGCTCGCCGCCGTGGACTTCGACGGCCTGCCCACCGCCCACCCGTACGCCCTGATGGTCCCCCAGTACGAGACCGAGGCCGTCCTGCTGAGCCGCCTGCGGGCGCTCGGCGGCGAGGTCCACCGCCCGTACGAGGTGACCGCCGTGGCCCAGGACGCGGACGGGGCCACCCTCACCACCGCCACCGGCGAGACCCTGCGCGCCGCCCACGTCGTGGGCGCCGACGGGATGCACAGCGCGGTCCGCGGGGCCGCCGGCATCGCCTTCGAGGGCAGCGCGTACGGGGAGTCCTTCGTCCTCGCCGACGTGGTCATGGACTGGGCCCCGGGCCCCCACGAGGTCACGCTCGCCTTCGGCGCCGCCGGGCCCACCGTGATCGCCCCGCTGCCCGGAGGGCGCTACCGGATCGTCGCCGCCGTCGCCGAGGCCCCCGCCGAACCGGACCTCGCCTTCGTCCGGGACCTGATGGACGAGCGCGTCCCCGGCCAGGCGGCCGTCCGCGAGCTCGTATGGTCCTCCCGGTTCCGGATCCACCACCGGGTCGCCGCCGCCTACCGCGCCGGACGGCTGCTCCTCGCCGGGGACGCGGCCCATGTGCACAGCCCGGCCGGCGGTCAGGGCATGAACACCGGCATCCAGGACGGCTACGCCCTCGGCCGCGCCCTGGCCACCGGGGACCTCGACGGCTACGAGGCCCGGCGCCGCCCCGTCGCCCGGCGCGTGGTGGCCTTCACGCACCGGATGACCCGGGCCGCGACCACCCGGAACCCGGTCCTGCGCACCGCGCGCAACGCCCTGCTGCCGCTGCTCGCCCGCATCCCGGCGCTGCGCGACCGCCTCGCCACCGAGCTGGCGGAGCTCAACTACCGCTGAGGCTCACTCCACGAAGAGGCCCCGGGCCGCGGCCCGCGCGTCGAAGGCTTCCAGGCGGGCCTGGGCGTCCGGGAGGGCGTCCGCCATCGCCTCCAGCAGGACCCGCCCCAGCAGCATCGGCGCGCACGCGGTGTCGAACGCCAGCCCGGTCCCGACCGGCGCCGGGATCAGCAGGTCCGAGTGGCGGGCCACGGGCGCGAAGGCCGAGTCGGCGACCGTCACCACGGTCAGCCCGGCCGCACGCGCGTGCTCCAGCGCCTCCGCCACCTCCCGGGGATGGCGCGGCAGCGCGAAGCACAGCAGTGCCGAGGCCCCCGCGCCGGCGGCCGCGTCGATCCGGTCGGCGAGCATCGAGCCGCCCTCGTCGAGGAGGCGCACGTCCGGGTGCACCTTGGCCGCGAAGTACGCGAACCCGCGCGCCTGCGAGGACGCCGCCCGCAGCCCGAGCACCGGCAGCGGGGCCGAGGCGGCGAGCAGCCGCCCCGCCTCCTCGACGGGCGCGGGATCGGCGAGCATCTCGGCCAGCTGCCGCAGGTTCTCGATCTCGCCGAGCACGGCCTGCTGGTACTCGTTGTACGCGTCCTCCTGCGCGGCCTCGACCCGCTCGGCGGGAGCCACCTCGCGCAAGTGCCGGCGCAGCGCGGGATACCCGTCGAAGCCCAGCGCCACCGCGAACCGCGTCACCGACGGCTGGCTCACCCCGGCCAGCTCGGCGAGTTCGACGCTCGACAGGAAGGGCACCTCCGCCGCTCCGCGGACCATGCAGTGCGCGATCCGCCGCTGGGTGGGCGTCAGCCGGTGCCCCTCGAACAGCTTCTGCAGCCGCGCGGCCGGGCTGTCACTCATGCCGTCCCCTCCGTCCCGGTGAGATATTCAGTCACGGAGCACTCTGCATGCGGTTATGCAGCGGAGCAAGCCGTGCCCGCGATCCGGATAGGGGGGCTATCCCCAGTGCCGGGGCCCGCGGCGGTTCCTACCGTGGAGGCATGGACGCCCACGCCCAAGAGCTGAAGAAGGAACTCGACGCCACGATGGACGCCCGGCGGGAGCTGGGTCCGGAGTACGAGGCCGCACTGGTGGACTCGTTCGTCGAGAAGGTCGACACCCAGGTCCGGCGGCGCCTCGCGGAGGAACGCCTGTCCGCGGCCCGCGGCGACACCCGCCCCTCCGCCTCGCCGGCGGACGGCAACTTCGGCGAGCGCTTCGGCTTCGCGATCATCACGCTGGTCCTGGCGATCCCGCTGTCGGCCATCGCCGCCACGCAGGCACGGCTGCCGGGGCTGATCGTCACCTGGGTGGGAATCGTGGGCGTGAACTTCATCCACGCCCGTCGCCCCCGGCGCGGTACGCAGGTCCCCCGGGACTGACCCCGGCCCCGCCACCACCGCCCGCACCGGCGAGTGAGCCGAAGGGGCCGGCACAAAGCGCCCCGGAGGCGAACCGAGCCGCAAAAAGGGGTGCGCGGGGACCGCCGCACCCTCGGTTGCCCGAGGGGCGGGACGACGGCGGTCCCCGCGAAGGACACGGCCGGGTCAGGGCCGTCCGCGTCCGTGGCGTCCGCGCGGTCCGGGAGCCGCTCCGGAGGTGCGCGTACGCCGTTCGGTGGTACCGGCCGGGATCCGGTCTCCCGGGCTTCCCTGCCGACAACCACCACTGTGCCGGAGCCGTGTTAAGCCGGTGCTGCCGTCACGTGTCATGCCCGTACCGTTTGCGCGAAGGCCACGCGCGGCTCCGTACGGGCTACTTGGAGGACTTGGCGAGGAACGCCAGCAGGTCCTGACGGCTCACCACACCGGTGGGCTTGCCCTCGACCAGCACGATCGCCGCGTCGGCCTCGCCGAGCACCGCCATCAGTTCGGACACGGGCTCGCCCGAGCCGACCTGCGGCAGCGGCGAGCTCATGTGCTTCTCCAGCGGGTCGGTCAGCGAGGCCCGCTGCGCGAACAGCGCCGCCAGCAGCTCCTTCTCGACGACCGAGCCGATGACCTCGGCGGCCATCACGTCCGGGTGACCGGCGCCCGGCTTGACGATGGGCATCTGCGAGACGCCGTACTCCCGCAGGACCTCGATCGCCTGACCGACCGTCTCCTCGGGGTGCATGTGGACGAGGGAGGGGATGCCGCCCTCCTTGTCGTTCAGCACGTCGCCGATGCGCGCGGCGGGGCCGGCCTCCTCCAGGAAGCCGTGTCCCGCCATCCACTCGTCGCTGAAGATCTTGCTGAGGTAGCCGCGGCCGCTGTCCGGCAGCAGGACGACGACCACGTCGTCCGGCCCGAGGCCCTCGGCGGCCTTGAGCGCGGCCACGACGGCCATGCCGCAGGAGCCGCCGACGAGCAGGCCCTCCTCCTTGGCGAGGCGGCGGGTCATCTGGAAGGAGTCCTTGTCGGACACCGCGATGATCTCGTCGGTGACGTTCGGGTCGTAGGCGGTCGGCCAGAAGTCCTCACCGACGCCCTCGACCAGGTACGGACGGCCGGAGCCGCCGGAGTAGACCGAGCCCTCGGGGTCGGCGCCGATGACCTTGACCTTCCCGCCGCTGACCTCCTTGAGGTAGTTGCCGGTACCGGAGATCGTGCCGCCGGTGCCGACGCCCGCGACGAAGTGGGTGATCTTCCCGTCCGTCTGGTCCCACAGCTCGGGACCGGTGGTCTCGTAGTGCGAACGGGGGTTGTTCGGGTTGCTGTACTGGTCGGGCTTCCAGGCGCCGGGCTCGCGCGCGAGGCGGTCGGACACGTTGTAGTACGAGTCCGGGTGCTCGGGGTCGACGGCGGTCGGGCAGACCACGACCTCGGCGCCGTACGCGCGCATCACGTTGATCTTGTCCATGGACACCTTGTCAGGGCAGACGAAGATGCACTTGTAGCCCTTCTGCTGGGCCACGATGGCGAGTCCTACACCCGTGTTGCCGCTGGTCGGCTCCACGATGGTGCCGCCGGGCTTGAGGGCTCCGCTCTGCTCGGCGGCCTCGATCATCCGTACGGCGATCCGGTCCTTCACGGATCCACCGGGATTGAAGTACTCGACCTTCGCAAGGACGGTGGCCTGCAGGCCTTCGGTCACACGGTTGAGCTTCACCAGCGGGGTGTTGCCGACGAGGCTGATCATCGAGTCGTGGAATTGCACCATGTTCTCCAAGGAGGGGACTCCACGGGTTCTCCGGGAGGCACGGCCAGAGTATGCGCAAAGGGATTGGCCGACCGTGTGTACGGGGCAGGTAGGGGTCAATGAGGACCGAGGAGGTGGCCTGAAGGGTGTCCAGGGCGAGAACGGCCCGCCGGATCGCGGCGGGGGCAGCGTACGGCGGGGGCGGACTCGGACTGGTCGGGGCCGCCGCGGTGGGGCTGGTGCTGGCGGAGGTGCAGTTCGCGAAGCGGACGGTGGGCACCGGGCTGGGCGAGCCGCCGCGCGCCGACGGGCTCTACGGGAGCGAGTTCGGCGGCCCCGAGCAGAGCCCGGGCCCGCTGCGCCTGGGCATGCTGGGCGATTCCACGGCCGCGGGACTCGGCGTACGGCGGGCCCGGCAGACTCCGGCGGCCCTGCTGGCGTCCGGGCTGGCGGCGGTGGCCGAGCGGCCGGTGGAGCTGCGCAACGTGGCCCTGTCGGGGGCCATGTCGGACGACCTGGACCGGCAGGTGGGGCTGCTGCTGAACGACTCGGGACCCGCCCCGGACGTGTGCGTGATCATGATCGGCGCGAACGACGTGACGCGCCGGCTGCCGCCGACCCAGTCCGTGCGCTGCCTGACCTCGGCCGTGCGGCGGCTGCGGATGGCGGGGGCCGAGGTCGTCGTGGGCACCTGTCCGGACCTGGGCACGATCGAGCCGGTGTACCAGCCGCTGCGCTGGGTGGCCCGGCGGGTCTCGCGCCAGCTGGCCGCCGCGCAAACCATAGGAGTGGTCGCGCTGGGCGCCCGTACGGTCTCCATGGGTGACCTGCTGGGCCCGGAGTTCGCCGCGAACCCGCGCGAGATGTTCGGCCCGGACTCCTACCACCCGTCGGCGGAGGGGTACGCGACCGCCGCCATGGCCGTGCTGCCGACGCTGTGCGCGGCGCTCGGCCTGTGGCCCGAGTCGGACCGGCTGGACGTGTCCCGGGACGAGGACATGCTGCCGGTGGCGAAGGCCGCGTCCGCCGCCGCGGGCCAGGCGGGCACGGAGGTCACGGCCGCCCGCGGCCCGTGGGTCCTCCTCAAACACCGCCGCCGGCGCCGCGTCCAGGCCGAAGACCCGTCCACACCCGCCGGCGTCCCCGACCCCACCTGACCCCTCCACACCCCCACAGCCCCACCGACGCCTCTCAGCCCCGCCGGCGTTTGAGGAGCGGGGTCCGGGGCAGGGCCCCAGCAGCGGCGCCGCACATAACGACGTGCAGGACCCGCCCGATGGACCGCAACCCCCGCGGGAGCGACCGGCATCACACCCCCCGCCCGGTGACCTCGACCGTACGGGGCGGTAACTTCGCATGCGGTCCCGCAACGACGCACCCCCTTGGAGTCCCGATGCCCGAAGCCGTCATCGTTTCCACCGCCCGCTCCCCGATCGGGCGTGCCGGCAAGGGCTCCCTCAAGGACGTCCGCCCGGACGACCTGACCGCGACGATCATCCAGGCCGCCCTCGCCAAGGTCCCCGAGCTGGACCCGCGCCAGATCGACGACCTGATGCTCGGCTGCGGCCTCCCGGGCGGCGAGCAGGGTCACAACCTGGCCCGCATCGTGGCCGTGCAGATGGGCATGGACTACCTGCCGGGCACCACGATCACCCGTTACTGTTCCTCCTCGCTCCAGACCTCCCGCATGGCCCTGCACGCCATCAAGGCCGGCGAGGGCGACGTCTTCATCTCCGCGGGCGTCGAGACGGTCTCCCGGTTCGCGAAGGGCTCCTCGGACGGCCTGCCGGACACGCACAACCCGCTCTTCGGCGACGCGGAGGCCCGTACGGCCGCCGTCGCGCAGAGCGAGGGCTCCTCCTGGCGCGACCCGCGCGAGGACGGCCTGATCCCCGACGCGTACATCTCGATGGGGCAGACCGCCGAGAACCTGGCCCGCCTCAAGGGCGTGACCCGTCAGGACATGGACGAGTTCGGCGTGCGCTCGCAGAACCTCGCCGAAGAGGCCATCAAGAACGGCTTCTGGGCCCGCGAGATCACCCCGGTCACCACCCCGGACGGCACGGTCGTCTCGACCGACGACGGCCCGCGCGCCGGCGTGACCCTGGAGGGCGTGCAGGGCCTCAAGCCCGTCTTCCGCCCCGACGGCCTGATCACGGCCGGCAACTGCTGCCCGCTCAACGACGGCGCCGCGGCGCTGGTCATCATGAGCGACACCAAGGCCCGCGAGCTGGGCCTGACCCCGCTGGCCCGGATCGTCTCCACCGGCGTCACCGCCCTCTCACCCGAGATCATGGGCCTGGGCCCGGTCGAGGCGTCGAAGCAGGCCCTGAAGCGGGCCGGCCTGACGGTCGGCGACATCGACCTCTTCGAGATCAACGAGGCCTTCGCGGCCCAGGTCATCCCGTCGTACCGGGACCTGGAGATCCCCCTCGACAAGCTGAACGTCAACGGCGGGGCCATCGCCGTCGGTCACCCCTTCGGGATGACCGGTGCCCGCATCACCGGCACTCTGATCAACAGCCTGCAGTTCCACGACAAGCAGTTCGGCCTCGAGACGATGTGCGTCGGCGGCGGCCAGGGCATGGCCATGGTCATCGAGCGCCTGAGCTAATTGGATCAAGACCGGCGCCCAGGCGCCGCAAGGGATCCGGCCGGATCCCTTGCGGCGTACTGACACCGGATCTAATCCCGTCGCGGCCGACCTGTGACCGAATCTCCCCCAGGATGTGACCTATCTCCTGGGGGATCGGCATTTATGCAGGTCAGAGGCAATGTGGGGGGCGCGGGTGTGACCAAAGCCCTGTCCAATTCGTGACGTAATGCACTGCACGCCATTCCCAGGTCGGGACACTCTGATGTAGGAAGTCGGGGGATCGAATCACCTCAGGAGTTAGTCAGTGAGCGCCATGTCTCTTGCCCTGCTGCTGACCACTGCCGCTGCCGCGGTCGTGGGCGCTGCTGCGCTGCACGCCGTCCACGGTCTGCGCAAGCAGGTCACCGCCCTGCGCACCGAGCTGGCTGCGCCGGTCCACCACCGCGGTGCGACCGTCCCGCACGCCCGCAGCGCCGTGGAGTCCCCCGCCGCGGAGATACGAGCCGCCGTGGCCGAAGCCCTCGCCGAGGAGCGCGAGCGCGAGCTGGCCGAGGCGCGTGCCTTCTGGGCCGCGCAGGAGGCCCGTGACGCCGCCGACGCCCCGTCGCTGCTGGGCGGCCTGGCCGGGCTCGGCGAGGACAGCCCCGTCTTCCTGCCCCGGCAGGCCGACATGGTGGGTCTGGAGCCCGTCCTGGGCGAGGACGCCCTCGACGAGCTCCCCGGCTACCCCGAGGATTCGGCCGAGCTGGCCGCCGCCCGCCGGCGCCACCCCTCGCACCCCGACTTCGTACCGGTCCAGGCCTCGCACCCCGGCGCCGACCACGAGCGCACCGTCAGCCGCCTGGAGGAGCTCGCGGAGGCCCGTACGGCCCTCGCGGACGTCCGTCCCGGCCCGCTGGGCACGCTCGACGTGTACGTCTTCACCGACGGCACGACGCTGTGCATGACCCCCGGGCACCGGGAGACCGCGGAGCGCCTCGCCGAGGCCCTGCGTTCGGGCACCGCGCCGGTCCTGCTCGGCGGCTCGGGCATCTCCGGCGCCTACGCGCTGACCTTCTCCTGCGGCGACTCCGAGGACCCCGACAGCAACGTCTACATCCTCGCGGACCGCGTCATCGCATCGCTCTGATCTCCGCCTGCTCCACCAGCCCCACGGCCTCGTCCAGCATCAGGGACGGGGCCGTCTTGCCGTCCGGGGCGCCGGCGGCGGCGCGCAGCGCCTCGGCGAGGTCCAGGCCGGCCACCGCCACCTGGTCCCCGACGACGAAGATGCCCGCGTCCGGAAGCTCCCGCGGCGCCTGCCCGGGCGTCTCCAGCCGCTGCGCCCGTACGGAGAGCTCTCGGGCCAGCTCCAGGGCCGCGGCGGCGGCTCCCTGCTGCAGGCGGCTCTGCGGCGCGGCCCGCAGCCGGTCGGCGAAACGTTCCACGACGGCGGTCAGGGGCGAAGTATCAAGCACCCGGCCGACCTTACGCGCCGCCCGGGCACCATTGCCAACGGGCGAACTCTCCGGCACGGTGGCGTGAAGAGAACAGCACGGCGATACCTCCGGAGGCGCCCATGTCCGTAGAGTTCTCCGAGCAGACACACCGCAACATGATCGACAGAATCCCCCAGACCACCGGTCGTGAGGTCTCCGACTGGCTCCGCGCCGTCGACGAAGGCCCCTCACTCGTCCGGTTCGAGGAGAAGGTCAGCTGGCTCCGCGGCGCGCACGAGCTGTCGTACGGCCAGGCCAAGGCGATCATCCACGAGTACGACCTGCGCAGAGCAGCGCGCCGGTTCGGCTGAACCCCTCCCCCGACCCCCGTGTCCCCTAGACGCGGGAAGGCCCCGCGAGCCGTGTGCTCGCGGGGCCTTCCCCGTGCTGCGGGTGGTGCGCGCAGGCCGTGGCGGCCTGCGGGTCCTGCTAGTCGTCGCCCGAGAGGATCGAGAAGATGCGCAGCATCTCCACGTAGATCCACACCAGGGTCATGGTGAGGGCGAAGGCCGCCAGCCAGGCCTCCTCGCGGGGGGCACCGTAGGTGATGCCGTCCTCGACCTGCTTGAAGTCGAGGGCGAGGAAGCAGGCGCCGAGGATGACGCCGATGGCACCGAACAGGAGGCCGAGGCCGCCGCTGCGGAAGCCGAGGCCGTCACCGCCGCCGAACACCGCGAAGAGCATGTTCACGAGCATCAGGAGGACGAAGCCAAGGGCCGCGGCCATCACGAAGCCGTAGAAGCGGCGGGTGACGCGGATCCAGCCCATCTTGTACCCGAGGAGCACGGCGGCGAAGACGCACATCGTGCCCATCACGGCCTGCATGACCACGCCGGGGCCGAGGTAGGTGCTGACGGCCGCGCTGATGACCCCGAGGAAGACGCCCTCGAAGGCCGCGTAGGCCAGGATCAGACCCGGGGAGGGCTTGCGCTTGAAGGACTGGATCATCGCGAAGACGAACGCGACCAGCATGGCGCCGATGGCGATGCCGTACGACTTGTTGATGTTGCCGGGGTCGACGGGCAGGAACACCCACGCGAGGGTTGCCGTCACGACGAGCGTGCCGAGCGTCATGGCCGTACGGCTCACGACGTCGTCCATGGTCATCGCGTTGGCGCGCGCCGGTGCCTGCGGCATACCCGTGGCCGGGTCGGTCGCGTACGGGTTCGTCGCGTACGGGTTGGTCCCGGCCTGCTGGTGCTGCGGCGCTTCAAAGCCCGCGTAGCCACCGTTGTCGCGGCTGAACCCCCGTCGCGAGAAGACCGGGTTACTGCTCCTCATCTCACTCCTCCGTGGCCGCCGAGCGCGGCCTTGCAACAAGAGTAATGCGCTCGCAAAGAAAGCACCCTACTGCTGGAGGAGGATCTTAGGAGAAGGCAGCGCGAAGCGCAGGGGATAAAGGAGCGAGCCTCGCGAGAACTGCGGAGTGCCCGGAGCCGGACTTGAACCGGCACGGCCCGAAGGCCAGCGAGGTTTAAGCTCGCCGTGTCTGCATTCCACCATCCGGGCAGGGCGTGGCGGCCCCCGTGTAAAAGCCTTCAACGCTGATCCGAGCCTATCCGGAACGCCGTCGCCGCTGACCGGCCGTCAATCCGATGTTGTCTGATTTTATTGGCGCTTGAGGGATCGTCAGGCCCGAGAATGCACGGTCGGCCCGTTCTGGGCGCCGATCACCACGTGTACGGGATTGACGGGATTTCGATGGCCCGCGCCACCCCGCGCGCCACCCTTCCCGCCACCCCGGGACACCGCCCCTCCGATCAGGGCTCCTGTCATACCAGAGGAGGAGGCGCACGCGCCGTCCATCAGACTCCAGTGGGCCGGGAAACAAGCTCGGCGGCTGATCCGGAGCGGGGGTGCCCGCGGCGAGGATGGAATCGTCCCCGCACCGCAGATCGAGGAGCCGTCCTGTGACCACCATGAACTACGCCCCGCACACCGCCCAGGCCGTGGCCGCCCGCGCCACCGGCCTCTCCAAGGTGTACGGACAGGGCGAGACCCAGGTGGTCGCCCTGGACAACGTCTCCGTGGACTTCGCGCAGGGACAGTTCACGGCGATCATGGGCCCCTCGGGCTCCGGCAAGTCCACGCTGATGCACTGCGTCGCCGGCCTGGACACCTTCTCCGCCGGCTCCGTCCGGATCGGCGACACCGAGCTGGGCACCCTCAAGGACAAGCAGCTCACCCAGCTGCGCCGGGACAAGATCGGCTTCATCTTCCAAGCCTTCAACCTGCTGCCGACCCTGACGGCCCTGGAGAACATCACGCTCCCCATGGACATCGCCGGCCGCAAGGCCGACAAGCAGTGGCTGGACAACGTGATCAGCATGGTCGGCCTCTCCGAGCGCCTCTCCCACCGCCCCACCCAGCTCTCCGGCGGCCAGCAGCAGCGCGTGGCCGTCGCCCGCGCCCTGGCTTCCCGCCCCGAGATCATCTTCGGCGACGAGCCCACCGGAAACCTGGACTCGCGTTCCGGCGCCGAGGTCCTCGGCTTCCTGCGCAACTCGGTGCGCGAGCTCGGCCAGACCGTCGTGATGGTCACCCACGACCCGGTCGCCGCCTCCTACGCGGACCGCGTCATCTTCCTCGCCGACGGCCGGATCGTCGACGAGATGTACGGGCCCACCGCCGACGGCGTGCTCGACCGCATGAAGGCCTTCGACGCCAAGGGCCGCACCAGCTGACCCGGGATCTCCCTCCCCGGCCCTCCTCCAGACTTCCAGCCCCAGGACTGAGATCCCCCATGTTCCGTACCGCCCTGCGCAACGTCCTCGCGCACAAGGCCAGGCTGCTGATGACGGTGCTCGCCGTCACCCTCGGCGTCGCCTTCGTCTCCGGCACCCTCGTCTTCACCGACACCCTCAAGAAGTCCCTCTCCGGCCAGAGCGCCAAGGACTACGAGGGCGTCGCCGTCTCCGTCACCTCGTACGGCCAGGGCCGCGACGAGAACGGACAGAAGGAGGGCGAGCCCGGCCTCGGCCAGCAGACCCTCGACAAGGTCAAGGCGCTCCCGGGCGTCGACACCGTCTCCGGCCGCGTCTCCGGCTTCGCCGGCGTGGGCGACGAAAACGGCAAGCTGATCGGCTCCGGCTGGTCCAACAAGGGGGGCAACTACACCCCCGTCAAGGACGGCAAGGACCCGCGCTACGCCTTCATACAGGGCGCAGGACCGGCCAAGGCCGACGAGGTCGCGCTCGACAAGGCCACCGCCGACGCGGGCGCCTACAAGGTCGGCGACCGGGTCCGCGTCGCCACCAACGGCCCGGTCAAGGAGTACTCCCTCGCCGGTGTCTTCACCACCGAGGACGGCGCCGTGCAGGCCGGCGGCAGCCTGGTGCTCTTCGAGACCAAGGTCGCCCAGGAGCTCTACCTCAAGCCCGGCTACTTCCAGGAGCTGTCCGTCGCGGCCAAGGCCGGCACCTCCGCCGACACGCTGCTCGCCGACATCAAGCCGCTGGTCGACGACAAGCACACCACGGCCAAGACGGGCGCCGAGCTGGCCGCCAAGCAGGCCAAGGACATCGAGAAGGGCCTCGGCCAGATGGGCACCATGCTGCTCGTCTTCGCCGGCATCTCGCTCTTCGTCGGCATCTTCCTGATCTACAACACCTTCACCATGCTGGTCGCCCAGCGCACGAAGGAGCTGGCCCTGCTGCGCGCCGTCGGCGCCAACCGGGGCCAGGTCATGCGCTCGGTCCTCGCCGAGGCCCTGGTCGTCGGCGTCCTGTCCGCCGTCGTCGGCCTGCTCGGCGGCATCGGCCTGGCGGTCGGCATGCGCTCCGTACTCGAATCCTTCGGCGCCAAGCTCCCGGGCGGCGACCTCGTGATCGCCCCGGGCACCATCGTCGCGGCCCTCGTCATCGGCGTCCTGGTCACCACGGTCGCCGCGGTGCTGCCGGCCTGGCGCACCGGCCGGATCGCCCCGGTCGCCGCCATGGGCAGCGCCCACCTGCCGGCCACCGCGAAGTCCCTGGTCGTGCGCAACGTCATCGGCTCGATCATCAGCGTCATCGGCATCGGCCTGGTCCTGCTCGGGGTCTCCACGGGCGGCGACAGCGGCCGCATGACCATCGGCGCGGGCGCCTTCTTCATGCTCATCGGCATGATCGTGCTGCTGCCGCTGCTCGCCAAGCCCGTCATCGGGGCCGTCCGCCCGGCGCTGCAGAAGGTGTTCGGGATCCCCGGCAAGCTGGCCTCCCAGAACGCCGTCCGCAACCCGCGCCGCACCGCCGTCACCGCCGCCTCCCTGGCGATCGGCCTGACCCTGGTCACCACCCTGTCGGTGCTCGGCATCACCATCGGCAAGGTCGTCGACCGGATGAGCACCGAGAAGCTCAAGGCCGACTACAAGGTCTCCATGGCCGGCGGCATGGGCTACCTCGACAAGTCGGTGGCCGAGACCCTGGCCAAGACCCCCGGCATCAAGGCCGTCTCCCCGCAGACCGCCGGCTACTTCATGGTCGGCGACGACTTCCGGTCCGCCTCCGGCGTCACCCCGGCCGCCATCGGCCAGCTGCTGAACATCGAGACCGTCAGCGGCTCGGTGGACTCCCTCGGCAAGGGCGAGGTCCTGGTCGCCGAGAAGACCGCGAAGAAGGCGAACCTCTCCGTCGGCTCCACGCTCGACGTGAAGTACGAGGACGGCCAGCAGGGCACCCTCAAGGTCGGCGCGGTCTACAAGGACATGGAGGGCCTGCTCTCCCCGTACGTCCTCGACGACAAGATCCTCGGCCAGCACAGCGAGGAGAGCGCCGTCGCCGAGGTGTACGTCAACGTCGAGGGCGGCTCGTCCAAGGCCGGCCAGCAGAAGGTCGTCGACGCCCTGGGCAAGAACCCGGCCATCAACGTCGCCACCCGGCAGGACATGCGCAACGAGATGGGCGGCCAGATCAACCTGATGCTGAACATCATGTACGGCCTGCTCGGCATGGCGCTGCTCATCTCGGTGCTCGGTGTGGTCAACACCCTGGCGATGTCCGTCTTCGAGCGGACCCAGGAGATCGGCATGCTGCGGGCGATCGGCCTCGACCGGGGCCGGGTCAAGAACATGATCCGCCTGGAGGCCGTGGCGATCTCGCTCTTCGGCGCGGCGCTGGGTGTCGCCATCGGCGTCTTCCTCGCCTGGGCGGTCGGCAGCACGCTGGCGAAGAGCATGCCGAGCTACGAACTGATCCTCCCCTGGGACCGGATCGGCATCTTCCTCCTGCTGGCCGCCGTGGTCGGCGTACTGGCCGCCATGTGGCCGGCCCGCAGCGCCGCCCGCCTGAACATGCTGACGGCCATCAAGACCGAGTAGCGGGACGCGGGACGGCGAACGGACAGGGCCCCGGGGCATCACGCCCCGGGGCCCTGTCCCGTTGTGCACATACGTTTCCGCTGCGCCGTTTCCGCTGCGCCGTTTCGGCTACGCCGTTTCCGCTACGCCTCCAGGTGCGCCCCAGGTGCGCAGCCGCAGCGGCAGGCCGGACCTGCCGGTGGCCGAGGGCTTCACGGCGAGGACCTGGTTGACCCCCAGGCGGCCGTGCTCGAAGCCGAGCGCGCAGGCCGCCATGTAGAGCTGCCAGACCCGGGCCCGGCCCGGCGAGGTGAGCCGGACCGCCTCGTCCCAGTGCTTCTCCAGCCGCGCCACCCAGGCCCGCAGGGTCAGCGCGTAGTGCTCGCGCAGCGCCTCCACGTCGCGGACCTCGAAGCCGGCCCGCTCCAGTTCGCCCACGGTGGTGCCGAGCGGGGAGAGCTCGCCGTCCGGGAAGACGTAGGCGTCGATGAACTCGTCGATCCGGTACGCCTCTTCGTCGGGCTCCGGCGGGCGGGCGATCTGGTGGTTCAGCAGCCGCCCGCCGGGGCGCAGCAGGGCGTGCAGGGTGCGGGCGTACTCCCGGTAGCGGTCGGCTCCGACGTGTTCGGCCATGCCGATGGAGGAAATCGCGTCGTACGGGCCGTCCTTGACGTCCCGGTAGTCCTGGATGCGCAGCTCGACGAGATCGGCCAGGCCCTCCTCGGCGACCCGCTTGCGGCCGTACGCGGCCTGCTCCCGCGAGAGCGTGACGCCGGTGACCCGGACCCCGTACTCGCGGGCGGCGTGCAGCGCCATGGAGCCCCAGCCGCAGCCGACGTCGAGGAGGCGGTCGCCGGGCTGCAGGGCGAGTTTGCGGCAGACCAGGTCGAGCTTGTCGCGCTGGGCCTGCTCCAGGGTGGAGCCGGGGCTCCAGTAGGCGCAGGAGTACACCATCGAGGGGCCGAGCACCCGCTCGTAGAAGTCGTTGCCGACGTCGTAGTGGTGGCTGATGGCCTGGCGGTCGCGGCCCTTGCTGTGGCGCTGCCCGCCCCGCCGGGCCGCCTCCTCGGCGGGGGGCGCGGGCGGCGGCAGCGGTCCGGCGAGCGCGATCAGCTCCCGTATGGCGTCCCGCCGGGCCGGATCCCGGAGCAGCCGGGCGGCTTCCGGCACGGCGAGCGGGCGGGCCCCTCCGACGCGCCGCGCGAGGCCCTCCAGGGCCGCGAGCGGCCCGCTGCGGCCGGCGGGCGGCGGCCCTTCCTGCGGGGGCCGTTCCCACAGGACCCCCGCCACGTGGTCCAGCAGGGCGAACAGGTCGCCTTCGACGGTCAGTTCCCCCGCCACCCACGCGCGGGCCAGGCCCAGTTCGCCGGGCTTCCACAGCACCCGCCGCACGGCGCGGCGGTCGTGGATGACGAGTACGGGGCCGGTGGGCGGGCCGGCCTCGCTGCCGTCCCAGGCCCGGACGCGCACCGGCAGCGGGGCACCCAGCAGAGTCTCGGCAACAGCGGCCAGCCGCGGCGCGGCGTCGGTCATGGCGCACCTCCACAAAAGCTCCGACCCCTCCGTCTACCCATCCCGGGGCCCGAGTACGCCGAAGGGGCCGCCCGCACCACGGATGGCGGGCGGCCCCTTCGGGGACGTGCAGGTACTGCTCAGGGTCCTGCCGGCTTGCGCCGGGTCAGGAAGCCTTGGCCTTCTGGGCCGTGGCGGCCGGAGCCGGGGCGGGCTTGGCGGCCTCGTAGAACTCCTCGCGCGGGGTCTCGAGAGCACCCAGCGAGACGACCTCGCGCTTGAGGAACATGCCGAGGGTCCAGTCGGCGAAGACGCGGATCTTGCGGTTCCAGGTCGGCATGGCCATGCCGTGGTAGCCACGGTGCATGTACCAGGCGAGCCGGCCCTTGAGCTTGATCTTCGTCTTGCCCATGACGATCATCGCGACGCCCTTGTGGAGGCCGAGGCCCGCCACCGCACCCTTGTTGGAGTGCGAGTACTCGGCCTGCGGGAAGCCCCGCATGCCCGAGATGACGTTGTCGCCGAGGACCTTGGCCTGGCGCAGCGCGTGCTGGGCGTTCGGCGGGCACCAGGCGTTCTCGACGCCGGCCTTGCGGGAGGCGACGTCCGGAACCTGGGCGTTGTCGCCGGCGGTCCAGATGTAGTCCGTGCCCGTGACCTGGAGGGTCGGCTGGGCGTCCACGTGGCCGCGGGGGCCGAGCGGCAGGCCGTAGCGGGCCAGCACCGGGTTCGGCTTGACGCCGGCGGTCCAGACGATGGTGTTGGAGTCGACCTCGAGGCCGTTCTTCAGCACCACGTGGCCGTCCACGCAGGAGTCCATGGAGGTGTTGAGGTAGATCTCGATGCCGCGGGACTCGAGGTGCTCCTTGCCCCAGGTGCCGAGCTTGGGCCCGACCTCGGGAAGGATCTTGTCGGCCGCGTCGACCAGGATGAAGCGCATGTCCTCGCGCTTGATCGTGGAGTAGTACTTCGCGGCGTCGCGGGCCATGTCCTCGACCTCGCCTATGGTCTCCGCACCGGCGAAGCCGCCGCCGACGAAGACGAAGGTGAGGGCCTTGCGGCGGACGTTCTCGTCCGTCGTGGACTCGGCCTTGTCGAGCTGCTCGAGGACGTGGTTGCGCAGGCCGATGCCCTCTTCGACGCCCTTCATACCGATGCCCTGTTCGGCGAGGCCGGGGATCGGGAAGGTGCGGGAGACGGCGCCGAGCGCGATCACCAGGTAGTCGAAGGGCAGCTCGTACGCCTCGCCGACCAGCGGCGTGACGACGGCGACCTTGCGGTCCTGGTCGATGCTGGTGACCCGGCCGGTGAGGACCTCTGCCTTGGGCAGCACGCGTCGCAGCGGGACGACGACGTGCCGAGGCGAGATGCTGCCTGCGGCCACTTCAGGGAGGAAGGGCTGGTAGGTCATGTACGAGCGCGGGTCGACGACCGTGACGGTCGCCTCGCCGTAACGCATCTTCTTCATGATGCGCTTGGCTGCGTACAGGCCTACGTACCCACCTCCTACAACGAGGATCCTGGGACGCTCCGTGGTGCTCATGGAACGAGTATCCAGCACCCAATGGGGTGCCGCTCGTGAGCCCCTTCACAAGGAGTGGGAGGGGCTCTGCTACACTCCGCCGCCCACGTGACGGACGTCATGGCGCGCAACGGGAACCACCGTGTATCGGGAGTCGTTGTTCACCCGTCCTGAACTGGCCTCCAAGGCTTCAGCCGGACTGGACCACAGGGGTTCGTCGGTACCTCTGAGGCGGAACCCGCGGCGTCCGCCGATCGCACGAACACACGCAGAAAAGGGCCTGAGGGCCTCTGGAGGGGCCCAAACGGCCCCTCCGTCGGCCCCGCAGGCCCCTTTTCCTTGTGAAGAACTTCACGAAGTTGATGTGGATCACGGGTCCGAAGACCCCTCAACCGCTGGTTCGAAGGTCGTTCAGGCGATGGACCAGGCGATTCCGTCGAGGATGTCGTGCTCGGACACGATGACCTCGGTGGCGCCGATCCGTTCCATGATCGCCAGGAGCACCAGCACGCCGGCTCCGATCACGTCCACCCGGCCCGGATGCATCACGGGGATCGCCGCACGCTCGGCGTGCGTCGCCGTCAGCATCCGCTCGCCGACCTCGCGGACCTGCTCGTAGGAGATCCGCGCGTGGTGGATCTCCTCGGAGAGGTACTCCGGCAGGCCGAGGACGATCCCGGCGACCGTGGTCACCGAGCCGGCCAGGCCCACCAGCGTGCGCGCCTCGGCCAGCGGGACCGTCTCGGCCGCCAGGTCGAGGGCGGCCTCGATGTCGGCCCGCATGGCGGCGATCTGTTCCGGGGCCGGCGGGTCGGTGACGACCCCGTCGACCACCAGGTGACGCTCGGTCATCCGGACGCAGCCCACGTCCACCGAGCGGGCGGCGCGCACGTGGTCCTCGCCGACCACGAACTCGGTCGAGCCGCCGCCGATGTCCACCACCAGGAACGGCCGCTCCAGGTGGTCGTGCGCCACGAGTTCCCTGGTGGCGCCAGTGAAGGAGAACTCGGCCTCCTGGTCTCCGGAGATCACCTCGGGCTCGACGCCCAGGATGTCCAGGACCCCCTGGACGAACTCGCCGCGGTTCTCGGCGTCCCGGGAGGCGGAGGTGGCCACGAAGCGGACCCGCTCCGCGCCGAGTTCCTTGATGACCGCGGCGTACTCGCGGCAGGCCGCGAAGGTGCGTTCCAGCGCCTCCGGGGCGAGGCGCCCGGTGCGGTCCACTCCCTGGCCGAGGCGGACGATGGTCATCCGCCGGTCCAGCTCGGCCAGCTCACCGGTGACGGGGTCGCAGTCCGCGACGAGGAGCCGGATGGAGTTCGTACCGCAGTCGACGGCGGCGACCCGGGTCACCGGGACTCCTCTTCCTTCTTCTCCCCGCACGGGGTGACGCACGCGCCCTTGGCCCACCACTCCGGCAGCATCGCCAGGGCCTCGTCGCCGAACGGGTTCACGCCCGGGCCCGCGGCCAGGGAGTGGCCGACCAGCACGTGCAGGCACTTGACCCGGTCCGGCATCCCGCCGGCGCTCGGGAAGCCCTGGAGCACCTCGATGGCGTCGCGGCGCCGGATGTAGTCCTCGTGCGCGGCCTGGTAGGCGGCGGCGAGTTCCGGGTCCTCGGCGAGCCGGGCCTGCATCTCCTTCATCACGCCGTTGGCCTCCAGCGTGCCGATGGCGGAGGCCGCGCGCGGGCACGTCAGGTAGTACAGCGTCGGGAAGGGGGTGCCGTCGGGGAGCCGCGGGGCGGTCTCCACCACGTCCGGCTGCCCGCAGGGGCAGCGGTGCGCGATGGCGCGCAGCCCGCGCGGCGGGCGGCCGAGCTGCTGCTCGAACGCCTCGATGTCCGCGTCGGTCGGCTCGGTCCGGTCGGTCTGGGGCGGGGGCGTCTGCATGCCTGGAGGAAGTCTCTTCGTTCGGTTCTATGACGGATGGAACTGGTTCAGTCGCCGGGGCGGTCGGCCTTGTCGACGCCGTCCCAGACGTTCGAGTACCAGGGCCGGTCGGAGCCGGCCTGGCCGGTCCGGTGCGGTTCCGCGGGCTGGGCCCCGGGGTCGCTCATGATGTAGCCGATCTCCCCCGGCCGCAGGAAGTGCAGGTGCCTGCGCGCCTGCTGCTCCGCGTAGGCGTCGTCCTGCCAGCGGGCCTTCTCGTCGCGCAGCCGCTCCAGGCGCTCCCGTGCGGAGGCGGCCGCCCGCTGCTGCTCGGCGATCTCCGTGCGCTGGGAGACGTACTGGCGCATCGGGTACGCGAGGGCGACGACCAGGGTACAGAGGACGAGCACCAGGAGCGCGGCCCGGCCCGTGAGCCGGCTGCGGCGGACCTGACGGCGCGACTGCGAGCGGTAGACGTGGGCGGCGGTCCGCTCACCGAGCTGCTTGAGCCTGGTCGCGGTGGAGAAGGTGGAGAACCGATCCCGGTTCCCGGCCATTGGTCCGCCTCCCCTGTGTACGCACTACGCAAATACGTCCCCGCACACGGTACGGGACCGAGTGCGGGGACGTACGGAGGCCAGCCCCTCAGGGGGGTGATTAGCCCTTGAAGCGCGGGAAGGCGCTGCGGCCCGCGTACACCGCGGCGTCGTCGAGGATCTCCTCGATGCGCAGCAGCTGGTTGTACTTGGCGACGCGGTCCGAGCGGGCCGGGGCACCGGTCTTGATCTGACCGCAGTTCACGGCGACGGCGAGGTCGGCGATGGTGACGTCCTCGGTCTCACCGGAGCGGTGGGACATCATGCACTTGAAGCCGTTGCGCTGGGCCATCTCGACGGCGTCCAGGGTCTCGGTCAGCGAACCGATCTGGTTCACCTTGACGAGCAGGGCGTTCGCGGAGCCCTCCTCGATACCGCGGGCCAGACGCTCCGGGTTGGTGACGAACAGGTCGTCACCGACGATCTGGACCTTGGTGCCCAGGCGGTCGGTGATGGTCTTCCAGCCGGCCCAGTCGTCCTCGAACAGCGGGTCCTCGATGGAGACCAGCGGGTACGCCTCGACGAGCTCGGCGTAGTAGTCGGTCATCTCGGCGGCCGAGCGGGACTGGCCCTCGAACTCGTACTTGCCGTCCTTGTAGAACTCGGACGCGGCGACGTCGAGCGCGAGCGCGATGTCCTTGCCCGGGGTGTAGCCGGCCTGCTTGATGGCCTCGACGATGAGGTCGAGCGCGGCGCGGTTGGACTCCAGGTTCGGCGCGAAGCCGCCCTCGTCGCCCAGGCCGGTGGAGAGGCCCTTGGTGTGCAGGACCTTCTTGAGGGTGTGGTAGACCTCGGCACCCCAGCGCAGCGCCTCGGAGAAGGACTCCGCGCCGATGGGGGCGATCATGAACTCCTGGATGTCCACGTTGGAGTCGGCGTGCGACCCACCGTTGAGGATGTTCATCATCGGAACGGGCAGCAGGTGCGCGTTCGGACCGCCGAGGTAACGGAAGAGCGGAAGGTCCGAGGCCTCGGACGCGGCGTGCGCGACGGCGAGGGAGACGCCGAGGATGGCGTTGGCGCCGAGGGAGCCCTTGTTGTCGGTGGCATCCAGGTCGAACATGGCCTGGTCGATCAGGCGCTGCTCGGTGGCGTCGTAGCCGACGAGCTCCGGGCCGATCTGCTCGATGACGGCGAGGACGGCCTTCTCGACACCCTTGCCGAAGTAACGGTTGGGGTCACCGTCACGGAGCTCGATGGCCTCGAATGCACCGGTGGAGGCGCCGGACGGAACTGCAGCACGGCCGGTGCTGCCATCGTCGAGGCCCACCTCGACCTCGACCGTGGGGTTGCCTCGGGAGTCCAGGATTTCCCGGGCTACGACGACGTCGATGGACGGCACGAGCATCTCCTTCTGGGATGTGACGCTGGGTGTGCGGTGGCGTGTCGGGCCGTGGGACGGCCCTGCCGCTTAGAGCCTAACCGGCCCGGAGCACTCGGCCGCCCGACCGCCCGACCCCTGGGACGAAAAAGGGACCGAATACCCCTCTTCCGGGACATAGGTCTCCGGATATCGCCCGTCACCCGGTACGCACACCGCCGCCCGGCGCGTGGGGGGAGACGCGCCGGGCGGGGGGAACGCTGTGCGTTGCGTACGCAGCTGCGGCTATTGCCGCAGTGTTCAGCTGAGCTTCAGCTTCTGACCCGGGAAGATCAGGTCGGCGTCCGAGACGATGTCCTTGTTCAGCTCGAAGAGCTTCTCCCAGCCGCCCTTGACGCCGTTGGCCTCGGCGATGGTGCCCAGGGTGTCGCCCGGCTTGACCTCGTACGAGCCGTTGCCGGTCTTCGGGGCCTCGGGGGCGGCCGGGCGCTCGGAGCGGGTGGTCGGGGCCTCGGAGCGCTGGGTCTCCTTCTTCGGCGTCGCCTTCGGGGTGGCCTTCGGGGTGGACTTCTGCTCGGTCTTCTTCGAGTCGGCCTTCGGCTTGTTCTGCGTCGAGGTCTCCGTGCCGCCACCGGTGTAGGAGGAGTTCGACAGACCCTTGCCGCAGTGCGGCCAGGCACCCTTGCCCTGGCCCTTGAGGACCTTCTCGGCGACGGCTATCTGCTGCGCCTTCGAGGCCTGGTTGGCCTGCGCGGCGTACGACTTGCCACCGAATGCGGCCCACGTGGAGGACGAGAACTGCAGTCCGCCGTAGTAGCCGTTGCCCGTGTTGATGGACCAGTTGCCACCGGACTCGCACTGCGCGACCTTGTCCCACTCGGACGCGGTGGCGGCGCTGGCGGTGCCCGCGGCCATCAGGGGGGCGGCGACGGCCACACCGGCGACACCGGCGAGCGTGACGATGCGGACAGACCGCTGAATGGCAGTGCCGCGACGGTGCTTGCCCTTGCCGGAAAGCAGCATGGAGATTCTCCTCACCGACGCCTACGAGGTGAGCTGTCGGGTTCGGGCGAGTGAGTTGCCCGGCCGTGCGACCTAGCGCACGTCTTAACCCCTAGCCGGTGGCGTGACCGTCTCTCAACGGCCGCTCCCGGCACCTACCTTGGTTCCCCCGCTCCTGCCTTCGGCGCTTGACGCGACGACTGTTCCCCCCGTCCGCCGGCAGGATTCGGCGATGCGGTCGAAGGAGCCCGCGGTGGCGGGCGATTCAGAAGGTAGACAGGTCTCTCCCCGATGTTCAACGAGGAACATCGGGGAGAGGGGGCCCCTACTTGCGCTCCCCGCAGGGGCGTTTGCGCAGGTGAGGGCGGGGTTTGCGGAAGCCCCGGGGCGGGACACGCCAGTTGACCGGAAGAGACACATGTCTCACTTACAGATAACCGACAATCAGGTCTTTCCGGATGGCCGAAGTGTCCATATTACGTGGTTAGATCCAGATTCTGTCCGGGCTTGATCAGGTTGGCGTCCTCGCCGATGACCTGCTCATTGGCCTCGTAGAGCCCGTTCCAGCCGCCCTTGACTCCCTTGGCGTTCGCGATGGTCGCCAGGCTGTCGCCCTCCTGCACCGTGTACGTGGGCTTCGACGCGGCGTCAGACGGGACCGGGGTCTCGGCCGCGGGCGCGCCGCGGTGCTTGCCGCCGCCTTCGCCCGGAGCGCCTTGCGGAGTGGCGCCCGGGGTCGCCGGAGCGGTCGGGGCGGCCGGGTCCGCCGGAGTCGCACCGGGGGTGGCGGGCGGGGTCGTGGGCGCCGAGGGGTCCACCGGCAGGGTCGGGGCCGTCGGGTCGACCGGCGGCAGCGGGGTGGTGCCCGGGGTGCCCGGGAGCACCGGCTGGGACGGGTCGACGGGAGGCGTGGTCGGGGCGTCCGGCGCCGGCATGACGGGCAGTCCGACCGACGGCGCCTCGGGGATGAGGAAGGGGCTGCCGGTCGGGCTGGGGGCCGCGTGCGTCGGGGCGCCGAAGTCCTTGGCCTTCTCGCCGCCGGTGGTGGACGGCACCGCGTCGTCCGGGCGGGACGGCGAGGGGGCGATCGGGCCGGAGGTGCCGGGCAGGCCCGGGTCCACCTTCGCGGCGGGGCCCTTCTGCTCCAGTCCGGCCGAGGTGCCGCACAGCGGCCACGCCTGCGGGCCCTGCGAGGCCAGCACGCGCTCGGCCACGGCGATCTGCTGGGACCGGCTCGCGAGGTCGGCCCGCTCGGCGAAGTCGAGTCCGCCGGCGCCCTTCCACTCCTCCTGGGTGAACTGCAGCCCGCCGTACGCACCGGTGCCGGAGTTGACACTCCAGGAGCCGCCGCTCTCGCACTCGGCGACCTTGTCCCAGGTCGCGGTGTCGGCAGCGGTGGCATTGGTGGCGGCTAGCAGCGGCAGAGCCAGCGCGGAGCCAGTGACTCCGGCCGTGACTACCAGCGCGGGGACCTGGCGGGGGCGTCTGTGGCGGCCGTTCCCGGAACGCATGAGGCGTGCACCTTTCGCATAACAACAAGGTAACGGCAGAACCTAGCGGCCTTCGAACGATTGTCACAAGTTCAAGCGGGATCTGACTTTTCATCAGAAGCCGCGCAAGTGTTTTGAGCCGTGAACCGAACGGGAAGAGTACGAAGCCCTCGCATGATCAACCCCCCACGCCAGCGCAGGTCTTGGGTCGGAACGGCGAGTTCCAGATCGGGCAGGCGCGTCAGCAGGGTGGCGAGTGCCGTCTGCCCTTCGAGTCGCGCGAGCGGGGCACCCAGGCAGTAGTGGATGCCGTGCCCGTACCCGAGGTGCTGATTGTCGGTCCGGGAGAGGTCGAGCGTATCCGGTTCCGCGAACCGCTCGGGATCGCGGTTGGCGGCCGCGAGGACGACCAGGACCGGATCCCCGGCCTCGATCCGCTGCCCGCCGAGGGTCAGCGGCCCGGTGGCGAACCGCCACGTCGCCAGCTCCACGGGGCCGTCGTAGCGCAGGAGTTCCTCGACCCCGGTGGCCAGCAGCCCGGTCTCGCCGGCGGCGAGGGAGCGCTGGAGACGCTCGCGCTGGCCGGGGTTCATGAAGAGGGAGTGGACCCCGTTGCCGATGAGGTTCACGGTCGTCTCGAAACCGGCGAAAAGCAGGATGAAGGCCATGGCGGTGGCCTCGGCCTCCGTGAGGTGGTCGCCGTGGTCGCTCGCCCGGATCAGGTCGGAGATGAGGTCATTGCCCAGATCATCCCTTTTGCGGTGGATGAGTTCGCCCAGATAGGTCCGCATCTGCTTCACCGACCGGGCCACCCCGCCGCGCGGACCGCCGCCGTGGCGGATCATCATCCCGGCCCAGTCGCGGAAGTCGTCCTGGTCCTCGCGCGGTACGCCGAGCATCTCGCAGATGGCGTAGATGGGGAGCGGAAAGGCGAACTCGTGGATGAGATCCGCCTCCCCCTTCGCGGCGAAGGCGTCGATCAGATGGTCGGTGAGCGCCTGCACGCGCGGGGTGAATTCGGCGACGCGGCGCGGGGTGAACGCCTTCGACACCAGCCGCCGCAGCCGCGTGTGGTCCGGCGGGTCGATGTTGAGCAGGTGCGTCATCAGCTCCGCCTTGCGCTCCCCCGGGATCCCGGTCTTGCCCTTGGCGTGCGCGGGCTCCGCGTGGTGCGCCGGATTCTTGCTCAGCCGCTGGTCGGCGAGGGCCTGACGGGCGTCGGCGTACCGGGTGACCAGCCAGGCGTCGACCCCGCTGGGGAGCTTGGTGCGGTGCACCGGGGAGTGCTCGCGCAGCCAGGCGTAGGCCGGGTAGGGGTCGGTCGCGAACTCCCAGTCGAAGAGGGTCGGCGCCTCGGCGGAAGGGGCGTCGGCGGAAGGAGTGTCGGCGGGGTCTGCGGGGGTCTGCTCATGCACGGCACGACCGTATCCCGGCGCCGGACCGCCATCCCATATGGCCCGTTCGTCGCGGCTGTCCGCAGATCGCCCATCGCTTGACCTCACCTCCCCCGACATTCCTACTTTCGGTTTTGTGGATGTGAGGATCTTGAAAAGCAGTTTCGCGGTGGTGGAGAGGCGGGCCGAGCACGCGGTCAAGTTCTTCTACTCCCACCTCTTCTGGCACAACCCCGGGATCCGTGACCTCTTCCCGGCCTCCTTCGAGGACATGGAGCGGCAGCGGGACCGCCTCTTCGCCGCGCTCACCCACGTGATCGCCCACTTCGAAGACGAGAGCCTCGTCCCCTATCTGCGCGACCTGGGGCGCGACCACCGCAAGTTCCTGGCCCGCCCCGAGCACTACGCGGCCGTGGGCTGCAGCCTCCTCGCCGCCCTCGCCGAGACCTCCGGAGAGACCTGGACCCCGCGGGTGGAGAAGGCCTGGGCCGAGGCCTACCAGGTGATCGCCGACGCGATGATCGCCGGCGCCGACGCGAGCGAGGACCCGCCGTGGTGGGACGCGGAGGTCGTGCGCCACCTCCAGTACGGGCCGGACATCGGCGTGCTGACGCTGCGGCCGCACGCCCCCTTCCCCTATGTCCCCGGCCAGTACACGAGCGTGAGCAGCGAGCGGGTCCCGACGACGTGGCGCACCTACTCCATCGGCAACGCCCCCCGCCCCGACGGCACCGTCGACCTCCATGTCAGCCGGATCGAGCGGGGGCGCCTCAGCACCGCCCTGGTCCGCGAGACGCAGCCTGGCGACGTCCTGCGGCTCGGCGCCGCCGGCGGGCGGCTGACCTTCCGCCGCGCCGACCGCCCCGTCAGCTTCATAGCCGCCGGCACCGGCTGGGCGCCGATCCGGGCCATGCTGGAGGACCTCGCGGAGCACCCTCCCGATCAGGACGTACGGCTCTTCGTGGTGGCGCGGGACGGCGCGCACCTCTACGACCGCCCGCTCATCGACGCGTACGCCGCCTCCTGCGGCTGGCTCGGCGTCACCTACATCACGCCCGCCCCCGGGCGGCACCGCAACCAGGCCACCGACCGGCTCGCGACCGCGCTCGGCCACCGCGGCCTGTGGCCGGACCAGGACGTCTACCTCAGCGGCCCGCCGCAGTTCATCGAGGAGACCGCCCACCTCCTCCAGGAGCTGGGCGCCCGTCCCGGCCGCCTCTTCCACGACTCCGTACCCGCCGCCGGCACGGGGCAGGGGCCCGGAGGCCGCCCGCTGGGCTTCGGCGAGTGGTTCCTGAACCGTCCGTCGCCGCACTGGCACAACCCCGCGGGCCGCGCGCCCCAGGACCACGGGACCGGCTGAAACCCGGCCGGTCCTACTCGCCGACGCCCTCGGCGGCGCGGATCGCGTCCCGGTAGACGCGGGCCGCCGCGCGCAGTGCGGTCTCGGGGTCGGTCCCCGCCGCCTCGGCCCGGGCCGCCAGTGCCAGCAGTTCGTACCCGATCCCCTCGCCGCGGGGCAGCTCCACGGCCACGCCGCCCGTACGGACCCGGCCCGCGAGCTTGGCCGCGAGCGCCAGGCCCGGCTGGCCCACCGGGATCCCGTCGGTGACCGACTCCCGCTGCTTCTCCACCGCCTTGGTGCGCTGCCAGTGCGCGTTGACGTCCTCCGGGGTCTCGGCCTCCGCGTCGCCGAAGACGTGCGGGTGGCGGCGGATCAGCTTCTCCACGAGGGTCGCGGCCACGTCGTCGATGGAGAAGGCCCCGGCGGTGTCCTCGCCGTCCTCGCCGTCCTCGGCACCGCCGTCGCCCTCCTCCGCGATCCGCGCGTGGAAGACCACCTGGAGCAGGACGTCGCCGAGCTCCTCGCGCAGCTCCTCCCGGTCCCCGTCCTCGATGGCCTCGACCAGTTCGTACGCCTCCTCGATCGCGTACTTGGCCAGGCCCTCGTGGGTCTGCCGCGAGGTCCACGGGCACTCGCGCCGGACCCGGTCCATCACCTGGACCAGGTCGAGCAGGCGCGCGCCGGGCAGGTCGTACGAGCCGGGCAGCAGTTCCAGGTCGGGCATGGAGACGCGGCCGGAGCCGGCCAGCCGGGCCAGCCCGTCGGTGAGGCGCCGGTCGCCCTCGCCGCTCGGCAGCAGCACGACCGTACGGCCGCCCGCGCAGGCCTCGACCAGCTCGTGCGCGTCCGGGGTCCCGAACGCGACCTCGATGCCCGCCTCCCGCAGGTACGGCAGCTGCGGGTGGCCGGGGTCGGCGCACAGCACCCGGTCCGCGGCGTGCAGGGTCTGCCACGCCGGCCAGGACAGCACGCCGGGGGCGACCCGGTGGCTGGTGGTCAGCAGGACGATGCGGCCCGTGGGCTCGGCGGCGGTGGGCTCGGAGTGCTCGGTCACCCTCCGAACCTACCTCCGGCCGGGCCCGTCAGGCTCCGGCGGGTGCCTGCTCGGGCTGGGTCCGCTGGGTGATCCAGGGGGTCTCGGCGGCGCCGAGCTTGATCTGCCTGACGTCCCAGGAGCCGTAGCGCGGGTTGACCTCGATGTGCAGGTCGGTGGCGGCGGCGCGGGCGGGCTCCTCCAGCTTCCCCTGGCCGTACTTCGCGGTCAGCTTGGTCAGCAGGACCCGGTCCCGCAGGAAGCGGTCGACCTGGCCGGGGGCCATGGCGCCCTTCTGCAGGAGCAGCGCCTCGAACTGCTCGGTCCCGTTGTTCTCCTCCACGTACGCCTTGCGCTCGTCCTCGATCTCCTTGGCGGAGGCGGAGATCCCGGCGCTGTCGGCCATCTTGTCGATGACGTGGCTCTGGAGCATCGAGTCGAGCTTCTGCCGCTCCAGGTTGGGGGTGCTCGCGATGAGCTCGGCGGCGGCCTGCCCGGTCCGGTTCTGCGCCGCCCGGACGTCGTTGACCTGGGCCTGGAGGGCGGAGGTGGTGATCCGTTCGCCGCCGACGACGGCCGCGGTGCCGGGCCGGGCCTCGCCCGAGCAGGCGGACAGCAGGGGCGCCGCCAGGAGCAGGGCGGCGGAGACGGAGAGCGCTGTGCGACGGTGCAAAGGAGCCTCCAGGGCCGGGAGATTGTGCGTCGGTGCACAAGGGCCGTGCGGTGATCGATGGTATGCAGTCAGGGTGGTCCGAGCCACCGGTTCGACCAACGATTCCCGAGGTGTCGGGGTGCGCGTTCATCTGGCGGCCATCCTTCGGTCCCCCGGTGGTGCCAGGGTCGGCCCACCATGTCGACACCGCACCGCTCACAGCACCGCTCGCCACGCCGCCTGAGCCTGTCCGGCTCGGCGCTCGCCGCCCTGCTCACGGCGGTGGCCGTGTGCGCCGGGGACGCCGCCGCCCGCGTCTTCCCGTACGGATCGCGCCACCGCAGCATCAACGACCTCGGCAATCAGTTCGTGCCCTTCCACGCGCACCTGTGGGACCTCCTGCACGGCCGTGCTGAGGGCGGACTGCTGTTCAACTGGCAGTCCGGGTACGGCACCAGCTTCCTGCCCGACCTGGGCACGTATCTGACGAGCCCGCTCTCCGTCCTCGTCGGGCTCTTCCCGCGCGCGGACATAGACCTCGCGGTGTACGTCGTCACCGTGCTCAAGATGGCGGTCGCGGCGGCGGCGATGGCCTGGCTGCTGCGCACCCAGCGCCGCGGGCCGTGGTGGGCGGCGGGGCTGCTCGGGGCCTCGTACGCGCTGTGCGGCTGGTCGGTGATCGAGGCCTCCTACAACCCGATGTGGCTGGACGGGCTGATCGCCTTCCCGCTGCTGTGCCTGACCGGCGAATGGGCCCTGCGCGGGCGCCGGCTCCTGCTCGCGCCGCTGGTCGTCGCCGTCTGCTGGACGGCGAACTTCTACACCGCCTACATGGCGACGCTCGGTGCGGCGCTGGTGCTGGTGGTACGGGTGGTGCTGACCCGGGAGGGCCTGCGGCCCCGGGCGGCCGTGATCACACGGGCGGCCGGGACGACCCTGCTGGGGATCGTGCTCGCGGCGCCGGTGCTCGTTCCCCTCTTCCTCAGCTCGGGCCAGGCCTACCCGGGGTGGGTCAAGGAGTTCCGGCCGGTGTCCTGGGCGGACCTCTTCGCGCGGCTGCTGCCCGCGACGTACTCCTTCTCCTCGCCCGCCGTCTTCGTGGGCACCGGGACCCTGCTCCTGGTGGCCGCGCTGCCCTTCCACCGGGCGGTGCCCCCACGCACCCGGCTGTGGTGGGCCGGGCTGACGGTGGCCGTGGCGCTCTCGCTCCAGTGGGCCCCGACCCACCTGGCCTGGCACCTCTTCGCCACCCCGAACGGAAGCCCGTACCGGCAGACCTTCGTGCTCGCCGGGATCGCCGTGATCGCCGCCTGGACCGGTCTGGCCGCGGGCCCGCCCCGGCCGCCGGCCCTGGCGGCGGGGGCGGGACTGCTCGCGGCCGCCGTGCTGTGGGCGCGCGGGAGCACGCTCGGGACGGACTGGGGGTACGCGCTGTTCGCGGGCGGGCTGGCCCTGGCGGGCGCCGCCTGGTGGGCGCTGCGCCACCGCCGGCTGGTGCTCCCGGCGGCCGGGCTGCTGGCCGTGGTCCTGCTGGCCCAGGCCGCCGCGACGACCGCCTACGGCCACAAGGGGAAGCTGGGCGGGCTCGACGACTACCCGTCCTGGGGGGCGGCGCACACCGCGCGCGCCGAGGCCCTGGCCGGGGCCGAGGGCTGGCCGGCGTACCGCACCGACCCGAGCCGGCCCGCCCTGTCGGGCAACGACCCGATGCTGCTGGGCGGGGAGGGCGGCTCGTACTACAGCAGCCACACCCCTGAGGTGTTCACGCACACGATGGTCGCCCTCGGGGCCGGCTGGACCTCGCGCGGGCGCAACGTCCAGAGCATCGACAACCCGGTGACGGACGCCCTCTTCGCGGTCGGCGCACGCCTGCAGCCCGACGGCACGGTCCGCCGCGCCGAGGTCCCCCCGCTGGTGACGACCCGCCCGCCCGGCGCACCCCTCGCCTACGGCGACTCCCCCTTCGCCAACCAGGAACTGCTGCTGGGCGCCCGGGTGTACGAGGACCCGCTCGTGCCCGGCGTCTGCCGCGCGGGCACGGAGGCCTACCTGTGGGCCCCGGAGTACAACGCGACGGCCCGCCTCGCCGACGGGCCCGCCTTCCGGCTGAACGGCAACGCGCCCCGCAACCGGGCCGCCCTGCAGCCGCTGGGCGCCTCCCGCGGAGCCTCCTCGGCCCTGGTCTTCGACGCGGCCCCGCCCCCGCGGTGGACCCTGTCCTGCCTGGACCGCGCCCGCCTCGACACCGCGGTGGCCGGCCTGCGCGCCACGGCGGCGACCTCCCTGCGCGTCGGCTCCTCGCGGATCCGGGCCGAGCTGCCCGCGGGGGCCACGGGCACGGCGGTCCTCTCCGTCCCCGCGATCGCCGGCTGGACCTGCAACGGCCGCCCGGCCGCGGCCCATCTGGGACTGGTCGCCCTGCCCCTGGACGGCCGCGCCACCACGCTCGACTGCTCGTTCCGTCCCCCGGGGCTGCTCCCGGGCGCCGCGGCGGCCGGGCTGGCCCTGCTCGTCCTGGCGGGCCTGGCGATCGGGCGGCGTCAGCGCACCTGACCCAGCCACTGCAGGGTCCGGCGGATCTCCGCGGGGAAGGGATGCGCCGGGCCGTGCAGCCGGTCCGCGTCGAACAGCAGCCGGGCCAGGGTCTCGTGGGCCGCCTGCCGGTCGCCGAGCGAGAGCAGCAGGTGGGCGATCCGGCGGCGGACCTCCAGGGGCAGGCCCGGGTCCGGGTTGGCGTAGTGGTTCTCGAAGAGCGGGAGCAGCGAGCGGTACTCCGCCAGGGCGGCGGCCGGTTCGCCGAGCTGCTCCAGGCACTGGGCCGCGTCGTAGCGGAAGCGCAGGGACTGCGGGTCGCCGGCCGGGAACTCGTCGGCGAGGCGGCGCAGTTCCGGCAGGGCGCGCCGGTACTGGCCGTCGTCCATCAGCGTGGCGGCGTACTGCTTGCGCAGGGAGCGGACCACCGGGGAGTGCTCCCCGTGCTCGGCGGCCGCCGCCGGGAGGATGCCGCCGAGGATGTCCCCGGCCTGGGTGAGCCGCCCCTGGTCCAGCAGCTTGCGGGCCTCGTCCACGGCGCCGGGGATGTCGGGCCGGGCGGGCGTCGGGACCGGGGTGGGCGGCGAGGTCGGCTGCGGCGGGATCACGGTGGCCCGGTCCGGCCAGGGGGCGTGCGGGCGCAGGAAGGGGCGGGTCGGGTCGAGCGGTCCTGCAGGGGCCCGGCTGCCGCTGGCGGGCAGCAGCGGGGCGAGGGCCTCGTACACGGCCTGCGCGGAGGCGGGCCGGTCCTGCGGGTCCTTGGCGAGCAGGCGCATCAGCAGCGCCTCCAGCTCCTGCGGGACCTCCGGGCGCTTCGGGCGGACCGGGGCCGGGGGCTCGTACAGGTGGCGGTGGAGCACGCCGAGGGCGGTGGATCCCGCGAAGGGGACGTTGCCGCTGAGGAGTTCGTAGAGCAGCACGCCCAGCGCGTACAGGTCGGTGTACGGGCCGACCGCGCCGCTCATGGCCTGCTCGGGCGCCATGTACGCGGGGCTGCCGATGGGGGTGCCGGTGCTGGTGAGGCGGGTGGTGTCGGTGTCCATCACCGAGGCCACACCGAGGTCCAGGACGAGCACGGTGCCGTCCGGGCGGACCATCACGTTGCGGGGCTTGAGGTCGCGGTGCACGATCGGCACCGCGTGCACGGCGGAGAGCACCGAGCACAGCTGCGCGACGACGGCGACCGCCCACTGCCAGGGGTAGGGGCCGTGCTCGGCGAGGTGGTCGGCGAGGTCGGTGCCCTCGACGTAGCCCATGACGAGGAACAGTTCGTCGCCGTCGCTGCCGGCGTCGTGCACGGTGACCAGGCCGGGGTGGTCGACCTGCGCGGTCACCCGGCACTCGCGCACGAAGCGGCGGCGCAGCTCCTCCGCGACGGTGCCGGGGCCGGCGACCTTGTCGGGACGCAGCAGCTTGACGGCGACCCGGCGGTCCAGGCGCTTGTCGTACGCGGTCCAGACCTGGCCCATGCCGCCCTGTCCCAGGATGGAGGCCAGCTGGTAGCGGTCTCCGATGAGCCGGTCGGTCACTGATTCGGGTCCTGGATCGCGGTCTGGTTCGGGTCCTGGTAGGGGCCGCCGGGCGGCGGGGTCTGCTTGCGCAGCAGCTCGCTCAGCTCGTCGAGTTCGGCGCGGACCTGCCCGATGCGCGGCGGCGGGGTCGGCTGCGGGGGCGCCTGCGGCGGGACCGGCGCCGGAGTGGGCTGCTGGGGCACGGGCGTCTGGGCGTGCGGGTACCCGTAGGCGGGCGTGGTCTGCTGCGGGTGGGCGTAGGGCGCGGCCGGGTACCCGTAGGCGGGCAGCGCCGCCCTCCTGGCCTCGTGGTGCTTGATGTCGGCGACGAGGAAGTACACGCAGATCGCGAAGCCGGTGAAGATCGAGCCGCCGGCCCCGAGGTTGCCCTGCCAGCCGTTGACGTCGGGCGTGGGGTCGAGCTGGATCAGCGTCATCCACAGGACGGCGAGCGCACCGGTGACCACCAGCAGCACCCAGTCACGGGACTTGCGGGTGACCAGGGCGAGCCGCAGCATCGAACCCCAGGCCAGGAAGCCGCAGCTCAGGATGGGCAGCAGCATGAACACCACGCGCAGTGCCACCACGCCCCCGTCGGTGGACTGGGGGGCGTGCTGCGGCGGAAGGCCGGGGCCGTGCATCGCTGCTCCTGACGGGCCGTGCGGAAGAAGTTTCGGGTCTGAGGGTATACAGCGTTCCCGGCCATGAGTGAGGGGATGCGCGCAACCGTTGCAGGGTCGCAGCACGGCACCCGCCGTCGGCCGTCCGGCGGCCGGCGCCCGGAGCCCCGCCCACCCCGAACCGCCCTTCGGGCGCCCCGTACTCTCCTTGCGACCTGCATCCCGTCGAAGAGAGTCCCTCCGTGCACACCGCTCACCGGCTGACCGCGGCCGCCACCCTCGCCGGCGCCGCGGCACTCGGGCTCACCGGCTGCCTGAACAAGCCGTCCCAGCCGTTCCCCGGCGCGTCGGCCCCCAAGGTACTGAACGAGTCGGTGACCGCACTGCGCGGCGCGTCCTCGTTCACCGTCAGCGGCAAGACGGTGACCGAGGGCGTGGCGACGCACGTCAACCTCTCGATCAGCAAGACCGGCGAATGCACGGGCACGATGTCGTTCACGGAAGGAATGGTGAAAGTGGTCCGCACCCACGACCACGTGTTCCTGCAGGGCGACGAGGCCTACGCCCGCGCATGGACCAAGGACCTGCCCGAGGAGGATGTGGAGCAGGCGGTCAAGGACGCCACGACCCGGTGGATGCGCAAGAAGCCCTCGGATCCCGCGCTGAAGGGGCTGACCTCCCTGTGCGACCGGGACGGCATGCTCAAGGCGTTCTACAGCTTCTCGGGCGACGCGGTGGAAAGCGGGCCGGCCGAGGCCGCGGGCCGGAAGGCGGTGTCGATCGTCGCGGCCAAGCACGTCTTCCTCGTGGCCACCCAGGGCGAGCCGTACCTGCTCAAGGTGACCAAGGCCGGCCCGGAGGGGATCGACCTCGCCTACACCGGCATCAACCAGCCGGTACAGGTGGACGTTCCGGGCGAGCAGGACGTGTACGACGTCGACTGACGCGTGCCCCGGCCGCCCCGGGACCGCCGGGTCCCGGGGCGGCCGGAAGCGGCGACCCGGCTACGAGCCGAGGATCGTCGTGAGGAACTCGCCCGTCCAGGCCAGCAGTTCCCGGCCGACCACCGGCTTGCCGCCGATCTTGCCCGCCTTCGGGCGCGGGACCAGCACCTGTGAGGTGGCGGGCTTGAGCACCGTCCCCGGGTAGAGCCGCTTGAGGCGCAGCTCCTGCGACTCGCGCAACTCCACCGGGCCGAATCGGATGTTGTTGCCCTGGAGGGTGATGTCCCCGACTCCGCAGGCCCGGGCGAGCATCCGCAGCCCGGCCACCAGCAGCAGGTTCTCCACCGGCTCGGGCAGCTTGCCGTAGCGGTCGGTGAGTTCCTCCCGCACGGCCTTGATGTCCGCCTCGGAACCGGCGGAGGCGATGGACCGGTACGCCTGCAGGCGCAGCCGCTCGCCGGGCGCGTAGTCGTGCGGGACGTGCGCGTCGACCGGAAGCTCGATCTTGACCTCCAGCGGCGGCTCCTCCTCCACCCCTCCCTCGACGGCGGCCCGGTAGTCGGCCACGGCCTCGCCGACCATGCGGATGTAGAGGTCGAAGCCGACCCCGGCGATGTGACCGGACTGCTCGCCGCCGAGCAGGTTGCCCGCGCCGCGGATCTCCAGGTCCTTCATGGCCACGTACATGCCCGCGCCCATCTCGGTGTGCTGGGCGATGGTGGCCAGCCGCTCGTGCGCGGTCTCCGTGAGCGGCTTCTCCGGCGGGTAGAGGAAGTACGCGTACCCGCGCTCGCGGCCACGGCCGACCCGGCCGCGCAGCTGGTGCAGCTGGGACAGGCCGAAGTTGTCGCCGCGCTCCACGATCAGGGTGTTCGCGTTGGAGATGTCGATGCCGGACTCGACGATCGTCGTCGAGACGAGGACGTCGAACTTCTTCTCCCAGAAGTCGACGACGACCTGCTCCAGGGCCTGCTCCGACATCTGGCCGTGCGCCGTCGCGATCCGCGCCTCGGGCACGATCTCGCGCAGCTTGGCGGCCGCCCGGTCGATGGACTCGACCCGGTTGTGAATGTAGAAGCACTGGCCCTCGCGCAGCAGTTCGCGCCGGATGGCCGCGCCGATCTGCTTCTCCTCGTACGGGCCGACGAAGGTGAGCACCGGGTGCCGCTCCTCCGGCGGGGTGGTGATCGTCGACATCTCGCGGATGCCGGTCACCGCCATCTCCAGGGTGCGCGGGATCGGCGTCGCGGACATGGTGAGCACGTCGACGTTGGCGCGGAGCTTCTTCAGCTGCTCCTTGTGCTCCACGCCGAAGCGCTGCTCCTCGTCGACGATGACCAGGCCCAGGTCCTTGAACCTCGTCTCCTGCGAGAAGAGGCGGTGGGTGCCGATCACGATGTCGACCGAGCCCTCCTTCAGCCCCTCCAGGGTGGCCTTGGACTCCGTTTCGCTCTGGAAGCGGGACAGCGCCTTCACCTTGACCGGGAACTGCGCGTACCGCTCGGAGAAGGTGCCGAAGTGCTGCTGCACGAGCAGGGTCGTCGGCACCAGGACGGCGACCTGCTTGCCGTCCTGGACCGCCTTGAAGGCGGCGCGCACCGCGATCTCGGTCTTGCCGTAGCCGACGTCGCCGCAGATCAGCCGGTCCATGGGGACGGACTTCTCCATGTCCTCCTTGACCTCGGCGATGGTGGTGAGCTGGTCGGGCGTCTCCGCGTACGGGAAGGCGTCCTCCAGCTCGCGCTGCCAGGGGGTGTCCGGGCCGAAGGTGTGGCCGGGGGCGGCCATGCGGGCGCTGTAGAGCTTGATGAGGTCGGCGGCGATCTCCTTGACGGCCTTCTTCGCGCGCGCCTTGGTCTTGGTCCAGTCGGCGCCGCCGAGCCGGTGCAGGGTCGGGGCCTCGCCGCCCACGTACTTGGTGACCTGCTCCAGCTGGTCGGTGGGGATGTAGAGCCGGTCCCCGGGCTGACCGCGCTTGGCCGGCGCGTACTCCACCAGCAGGTACTCGCGGGTGGCGCCCTGCACGGTCCGCTGGACCATCTCGACGTAGCGGCCCACGCCGTGCTGCTCGTGGACGATGTAGTCGCCGGCCTCCAGGGTCAGCGGGTCGATCGTCTTGCGGCGCCGGGTCGGCATCCGGCCCAGGTCCTTGGTGGCGGTGCGCTGGCCGGTCAGGTCCGTCTCGGTGAGGACGGCGATCTTCAGGACCGGGTCGACGAACCCGTTGTCGACCGAGCCGCAGGCGACGTGGACGATCGACGGCTCCAGGGTGCGCAGCTCGGCCTCCAGCCGGGCCGGGATGCCCTCGCCGCCGAGCACCTCGACGGTACGGGCGGCCGGGCCGTGGCCCTCGGTGAGGTAGACGGTGTGCCAGCCGTCGGCGATCCAGCCCTTGGTGTCGGCCAGCGCCCGTGCGGTGTCGCCGCGGTAGGCCTCCGGCGCGTGCATGCCGAGCTTGAGGGTGTCCCCGCCCACCGTCTCGTCCGCGGCGAAGGGGGAGACCGACCACCACATCATGTTCAGCTCGCGGGCCCGGTCGCGGACGTCCGCGATCCCGCGCAGCGAGGCCGCGCCGACGTCGATGGGGGCCTCGCCGCCGCCCGCCGTGGCCGCCCAGGAGGCCATCAGGAACTCCTGGCTCGTCGCGACCAGGTCGGCGGCCCGGGTGCGGACCCGCTCGGGGTCGCAGACCACGGCCATCGAACCGGCCGGCAGGACGTCGATCAGCAGCTCCATGTCGTCGACGAGGACCGGGGCCAGGGACTCCATGCCCTCGACCGCGATCCCCTCGGCGATCTTGTTGAGCAGCTCGCCGAGCTCGGGATGGGCCTCGGCGAGGGCCGCCGCCCGTTCCCGTACGGAGTCGGTCAGCAGCAGCTCGCGGCAGGGCGGGGCCCACAGCCCGTGCTCGGCGACCTCCAGGGAGCGCTGGTCGGCGACCTTGAAGTAACGGATCTCCTCGACCTCGTCACCCCAGAACTCGATGCGCAGCGGGTGTTCCTCGGTGGGCGGGAACACGTCGAGGATGCCGCCGCGCACGGCGAACTCCCCGCGCTTCTCGACGAGCTCGACCCGCCCGTACGCGGCGGCGGCCAGCGCCGCCGTGACCTCCCCGAGGTCGGCGCTCCCGCCCTGGCGCAGGCTGACCGGCACCAGGTCCCCGAGCCCCTTGACCTGCGGCTGGAGCACGGACCGGATGGGGGCGACGATCACGCTCACCGGCCCGGCCGCCGGATCGTCCTTGCTGGGGTGCACCAGGCGGCGCAGTACGGCGAGCCGGCGGCCCATGGTGTCGCTGCGCGGGCTGAGCCGCTCGTGCGGGAGCGTCTCCCACGACGGGTAGTCGACCACCTCGTCGGGGGGCAGCAGGGAGCGCAGGGCGGCGGCCAGGTCCTCGGCCTCGCGCCCGGTGGCGGTGACCGCGAGCACCGTCCGCTCGGTCCGCCGGGCCAGCGCGGCGATCGCGAAGGGCCGCGCGGCGGCGGGGCCGACCAGGTCCACGTGCATGCGGTTGCCGTCCCCGGCCGCGGTGACCGCCTCGGCGAGGGCCGGGTCCCGGGTGACGGCGTCGAGCAGTCCGTGCAGGCTCATGAAGGAGGCTTTCCGTCCGGTGAAGGGGCAACGCGAAGGACCCGACACGTCGCACGGGCCGGGGGTTCCCACCCTACGACGCGCCCCGCCGCCACGCGCGGGGGATTCAGGTCGCCCGTGCGGGTGACGGGTGCGGCGCCCGGAAGGGCCCGCAGGAGCCCGGACCGGAGGGCCCGCCGGAGCAACCGGGGGTGCGTTCGCACCCCTCTACGATGTCGAGGTACTGACGTCCGAGCTCGCCGAGGGGGCACGAAGGCCGTGACGAGCGATGCCATAGTCCGGCCGGAAGCCGCGGCGGATCCGGCGCGTCCGGACCCGGCGCGCCCGGACGCGGCGCAGGCGAAGCCGGTGCAGGCGAAACCGGTCCGGGCCAAGCCGGCCGGGAGCCGGTGGGCCGGACCGTACGCGGTCGCCGGCGGCCTCTTCCTCGTCTACCTCGTCCTCTCCGTCGGGCGGTTCCGGCGGATGGACTGGGCCTCGTGGGACCTGGGCATCTTCGAGCAGGCGATCCGCGCGTACGCGCACCTGCAGGAGCCCGTCGCGGACCTGAAGGGGCCGGGGGCCAACATCCTCGGCGACCACTTCAGCCCGATCATCGCACTCGCCGCCCCCGTCTACCGGCTCTTCCCCGGCCCGCTCACCCTGCTCGTCGTGCAGGCCGCGCTGTTCGCGCTCTCCGCGGTCCCCGTCACCAGGGCGGCCGGACGGCTCCTGGGCCGGGCCCGCGGGACCGCGATCGGCATCGCGTACGGGCTGTCCTGGGGCATCCAGCGGGCGGTGGAGTTCGACTTCCACGAGATCGCCTTCGCCATGCCCCTGCTGGCCTTCTCCCTGGAGGCGGTGCTCGCCCGCCGCTGGCGGGCCGCGCTGCTGTGGGCGCTCCCGCTGATCCTCGTCAAGGAGGACCTCGGCTTCACACTGGCCGCCCTGGCCGTGGTCGTGGCCTGGCGGACGTGGATCACCGACCGCCGCACCGCGTGGACCGCCCTCGGCGTCGCCGCCTTCGGCGCCGTCTTCGCCGTCCTCGTGTTCACCGTCTTCATACCGGCCTTCGCCACCGAGGGCTACGGCTACTGGCACAAGATCGACGGCGGCGGCCCGTTCGCCGGCACCGGCACGAAGCTCGCCACCCTGGGGTGGGTGCTGATCCCCACCACCGGACTGCTCGCCCTGCGCTCGCCGCTGCTGCTGGTCGCCGCGCCCACCCTCGGCTGGCGGTTCCTGTCCGGGGACGACCACTACTGGTCCACCGACTGGCACTACAGCGCCGTGCTCATGCCCGTCGTCTCCCTCGCCCTCGTCGACGCCATCGACACCTTCCGGCGCAGCGAGCGGCCCCGGCTGCGCGCCTACTCCCTCCAGCTGCCCACGGCCGTCCTCGCCGCCGGCCTCGCCCTCGCCGCGACGGCCATGCCGACCGCGAAGCTCGCGGAGGCGCGTACGTACGAGAAGCCCGACCGGGTCACCGCCATCGAGCGGCTCCTTGCCCGGATCCCCGACGGGGCCACCGTGGAGGCCGACACCACGCCGCTGACCCGGCTGACCTCCCGCTGCCGGGTGCTGTGGATCGGCGGCAGCAAGGGCGTGGTCCCCGACTGGATCACCATCGACAACTCCTCCGGGTGGGCCGGCGACCCGGTCGTCTACGCCGGCCAGCTGCACCCCGGTGAGCGGTACACCCTGGTGGGCGAGGCCGCCGGGATCGTTCTGCTGCAGCGGGGATGACGAGCGGCTGTACCGACCAAAAGGCGCCGGCCCGGAACCAAAGGTCCCGGGCCGGCGCCCTCCCCCGTACGACCGCGCAGCGGTTACTCGCTCACTCGCTCGCGATCGCGTTCAGAACGTTCATCCGCCCTGCCCGGAAGGCCGGGACCAGTGCGGCGAACAGGCCCACGAAGGCCGAGGCGGCGAACACCCCGATGATCGTCGGCCACGGGATCTCCAGGACCTTCAGGCCCTGGAGCGCCAGCAGCTGCTGGGCGCTGGCCCCCCAGCCCATGCCCAGCCCGAGGCCGAGCAGGGCGCCGAAGAGGGCGATGACCACCGACTCCAGGCGGATCATGCGGCGCAGCTGGCGGCGGGAGAGGCCGATGGCGCGCATCAGGCCGATCTCGCGGGTCCGCTCGACCACCGACAGGGCCAGGGTGTTCACGACGCCCAGGACCGCGACGATGATCGCGAGGCCGAGGAGCCCGTAGACCATGTTCAGCAGCTGGCCGACCTGGTCCTTCAGGGCCTGCTTGTAGTCGGCCCGGTTGCGCACGTTGTACTGCGGGTACTCCGCCATCGCCGCCTTGACCGACTCGTACGCGGTGGCGGACTGACCGTCCTGCGCGCTGGCCAGCAGCATGAAGGGCAGCGGCAGCCGGTCGGCCGGGACGTTGGCCCGGGCGATGTCGGTGCTGATGTACTTCATGGTCTTGTCGATGTTGCCGCTGTCGCTGGTGATCGCCGCGACCTTCAGCTTGACGGTGTTGCCGCCGGTGAAGGCGACCGTCAGCTCGTCGCCGAGCTTGATGCCGTGCTTGGTCGCGTACTCCGAGCCCACCGACATGGAGTCCTTGCCGTACGCCGCCGCGTGCTCGCCGGCGACCATCTTGCGCCGGATGTCCTTGGCGTACGTCGGGTCGGTGGCGCCGAGCCCCACCTCCTCGGAGGTGCCGTCGGGGGCGGTGAGTCTGGCCGGCACCCGACGGTATGCGGTGACGTGGTCGAGGCCCTTGGTGGCGCGCACAGCCTGCTCGGCCTGCGGCAGCACGGGCTGGTTGATCTCGGAGTTGACGATGTAGTCCGCGCCGACCGACTGGTCGAGCTCCTCGGTCGCGGAGGCCACCATCGAGGAGCCGACCACCGACAGGCAGGCGACCAGCGCGAGGCCGATCATCAGCGCGGCGGCGGTGGCGCCGGTGCGGCGCGGGTTGCGCAGGGCGTTGCGCTCGGCGAGCCGGCCCACCGACCCGAAGGGCCGCAGCACCACGCCGGAGAGCACCCGCACCACGCCCGCGGCGAGCAGCGGGCCGATCACGATGAAGCCGACGAGGCTGAAGACGACGCCCAGGCCCAGCCAAAGCGATCCGGTGCCGGCCTTCTCGGCGGCCGCGGCGGCGAAGAGCCCCGCGGCACCGATGCCGGTGAGGACCAGGCCGAGGACGGCGCGGACGCGGCCGGCCTTCTTGTCGCCCGGGGTGCCGGACTCGCGCAGCGCGGCCATCGGGGAGACCTTGCCGGCGCGGCGGGCCGGGACGAAGGCAGAGACGACCGTGACGAGGACACCGAGGACGACGCCGACGACCGGGGTGGTCCAGGCGACGGTCAGGTCGTCGGTGGACAGGTGCATGCCCATCTGGCCCATGAGCTCCATCAGGCCGACGGCCAGGCCCACGCCCGCGCCGACACCGAGGACCGAGCCGACGACGCCGAGCAGGAACGCCTCGACGACCACGGACTTGAGGACCTGTCCGCTGTCGGCGCCGATGGCGCGCATCAGACCGATCTCGCGGGTGCGCTGGGCGACCAGCATGGAGAAGGTGTTGAAGATCAGGAAGATGCCGACGAGGAAGGCGATGCCGGCGAAGCCGAGCATCACGTACTTCATGACGTTCAGGAAGGAGCCGACGTCCTTGCGGTTGGCGTCCGCGGCTTCCTTGGCGGTCTGCAGCTTGTACGTGTCCGCGCCGACCGCGGTCGCGATGTTCCGCTTGAGCTGCTCGTCGCTCAGCCCGTCCTTGGCGGTGACGTTGACGTGCGTGAAGGAGCCGGCGGAGCCGAGCAGGCCCTGCTGCGAGGTGGCCGTGTCGAAGTAGACGACGGCCGCGCCCGGGTTGGTCACGGTGAAGGTGGCGATACCGGAGATCTTGGCGCGGATGTCGCCGGTGACGGTGATGGTGCGCAGCTCGTCACCGAGCCCCAGACCGTGCTTCTTCGCGGTGTCGGCGTCGACCATGACCTCGGTGGGGCCGCGCGGGGCCTGACCCGAGGTGATCTTCATGGACTTGAGCTCGTTGTCGCTCCAGTTGCCCGCGATGGTCGGAGCACCGGTGGTCGAGCCCATGTTCTCGTTCTTGGAGTTGACCACGGTGACGGACATCGAGACGACGCCGCCCTCGGCGTTCTTGACGCCCTCGGCCTTCTTGATCTGCTCGACGGCCGAGCCGGCCAGCATCTCGGGCTTGCCGCGGTCCGGGGTCTCCTCCCCGTCCTTGGCCTCCTTCGGGCTGACGGTCACGTCGGAGTTGGTGACGGCGAACAGCTTGTCGAAGGTGGTGTTCATGGTGTCGGTGAACACCAGGGTGCCGCAGACGAAGGCGACGGAGAGCAGGACCGCCACGGCGGAGAGCGCCATCCGCCCCTTGTGCGCGACGAAGTTGCGCCGCGAGGTCTTCAGGACGGTGTTGCTCATGAGGTCCGCCCGCGCGCGTCGAAGTCCTTCATGCGGTCCAGGACCTGGTCGGCGGTGGGCCCGTACATCTCGTCGACGATCCGGCCGTCGGCGAGGAAGATGACGCGGTCCGCGTAGGAGGCGGCGACCGGGTCGTGGGTGACCATGACGATGGTCTGGCCGAGCTCGTCCACCGAACGGCGCAGGAAGCCGAGTACCTCGGCGCCTGCGCGGGAGTCCAGGTTTCCGGTCGGCTCGTCGCCGAAGATGATCTGCGGGCGGGCGGCGAGGGCGCGGGCGACCGCCACGCGCTGCTGCTGACCGCCCGAGAGCTCGGTCGGGCGGTGCTTGAGCCGGCCGGCGAGACCCACGGTCTCCACGACCCGGTTCAGCCACTCCGCGTCCGGCTTGCGGCCCGCGATGTCCATGGGGAGCGTGATGTTCTCCAGGGCGTTGAGCGTGGGCAGCAGGTTGAAGGCCTGGAAGATGAAGCCGATCCGGTCGCGGCGCAGCTGCGTGAGCTTCTTGTCCTTGAGCCCGGTGATCTCGGTGTCGTCCAGGTGGATCTGCCCGCTGGTCACCGTGTCGAGACCGGCGAGGCAGTGCATCAGCGTGGACTTGCCGGAGCCGGAGGGGCCCATGATCGCGGTGAACTGGCCGCGCATGATGTCCACGTCCACGTCGTCGAGGGCGACGACGCGCGTCTCCCCGGAGCCGTAGGCCTTGACGACCTTCCGCGCCCGGGCCGCGACGGCTGCATGCCCTCCAGTACCCCCGTGCCTGGTTTCGGTCATAGCCGTTGTCACGGTCTTTCTCCCTTTTCGCCTGTGTGCGTCTGCGTGCGGCGTCGTCATGAAGTCTGCGGCGGGCGGGGGTCCGGGCACGCTGGTGCCCATCGCCGTATCCACCCGGGGGTTATCCCCACCCCCCACCTCCCGGTCCGTATGTTCCAGTTAAGGAGACGCCGGGGACCCTCACCTCCTCCGCCGGGAGGAACCGCCCCTGGCCCGTTGTGCGGAGGGACCCCTAGGGGATGTCCGCCCTCCGGGGGAGAAGGCCTGGGGGATACCGCGGGACGGGGGGCGGTGAGAAGGTGTTCCCCGCAGATACATGCAGGGGGAAGGAATCTCGGTGGCCGCAGCGGAGGGCACGGGCGGAGGCCAGGACGGCATACCCGAGGGGCGTGCGGACCAGGTGCCCGCGCCGGCGGGAGCGGCCGTTTCGGCCACGGGCCCGGAGGCACCGGCCGGTGCCGGTGCGGGCGGTCGGGCCCGTCCGGGCGGCGCCGGAGAGGCCCGGAAAGGCGGCGGCCGGCCACCGGCCCCCGTGGTCGCCTCGCTGATGCTCGGCATGGCCCTCGTCGCCCTCGACAGCACCATCGTCGCCACCGCCGTCCCGCAGATCGTGGGCGACCTCGGCGGCTTCTCCGTCTTCTCCTGGCTCTTCTCCGGCTATCTGCTGGCCGTCACCGTCACCCTGCCCGTCTACGGGAAGCTGTCCGACACCTTCGGCCGCAAGCCCGTCCTCCTCTTCGGCATCGGCCTCTTCCTCGTCGGTTCGCTGCTGTGCGCGTCCGCCTGGAACATGGCCGCCCTGATCGCCTTCCGGATCGTCCAGGGCCTGGGCGGCGGCGCCCTCCAGGGCACGGTCCAGACCCTGGCCGCCGACCTCTACCCGCTGAAGGACCGCCCGAGGATCCAGGCCCGGATGTCCAGCGTCTGGGCCACCTCGGCCGTGGCCGGCCCGGCGCTCGGCGGGCTCCTCGCCTCGTACGCCCACTGGCGCTGGATCTTCCTGCTCAACCTGCCGCTGGCCGCCCTGGCCCTGTGGATGGTCGCCCGTCACCTGGTCGAGCCCGTACGGTCCCCCGGTCGCCGGGGTCCCGTCGACTGGGCGGGCGCCCTGGCCGTCTTCGCCTGCGGCGGGCTGCTGCTCTTCGCGCTCGTCCAGGGCGGGGTCGCCTGGCCCTGGCTGTCCGCGCCCTCGCTGGGGCTGCTGGGCTCGAGCGCGGTGCTGGCCGCGGTGGTGGTCGTGGTGGAACGCCGGGCCGAGGAACCGATCCTGCCGGGCTGGGTCTGGCGGCGGCGCACCATCGCCGCGGTCAACCTGGCCATGGCCGCGCTCGGGCTGCTGATGGTCGCCCCGATGGTGTTCATGCCGACGTACGCCCAGTCCGTGCTCGGCCTCGGGCCGGTCGGCGCCGGGCTGGTGATGTCCGTGATGACCCTGAGCTGGCCGATCAGCGCCGCCCTCAGCCAGCACGTCTACCGGCGCATCGGCTTCCGGAACTCCGCGGCCGTCGGGATCGGCCTCGCCGCGGTGATCCTGTACTCCTTCAGCCTGCTGCCGCACCCCGCCCGGCCCTGGCAGCCCGCGCTGATCATGCTGCTGCTGGGCGCCGCCCTCGGCCTCTTCCAGCTCCCGCTGATCGTCGGGGTCCAGTCCACGGTGGGCTGGGCCGAGCGCGGGACCACCACCGCCTCGGTGCTCTTCTGCCGGCAGGTCGGCCAGAGCGTGGGCGCCGCCCTGCTCGCGGCCGTGGCCAACGCCACCATCGCCGCCCGCCTGGCCGACGCCCCCGTGCCCGGCCTCCCCGACCACCTCGACGACGTGGCCAAGGCACTGGAACGGCCCGAACTCCTCCCGCGGGCCGCCGCCGACTACCTGCGCGAGGCCGTCGCCGCCGCCGTGGAGCACATCTTCCTCGGCGCGAGCGCCGCCGCCGTGGCCGCGCTGCTCATCCTGCTGCTGGTGGCGCCCCGCAGGTTCCCGGTCCTGCCGGAGCTCCGCGAGGAGTAGGCCCGCACGGGCAGGCTCAACAGGCGGGGCAGACAGGGAGCAACGGCCGGGCGGCCGCCCCGACTTGTCATGGCCCGGGCCAGTGGGAGACCCTCGTACGCAGCACCGTTATCCGGGGGGACGACATGGCATCCGCACTGTGCGCACTGCTGTTACTGGCGGCGCTGGCCGGCCCGATCGGCCTGCGGCTGCGCCGCAGCCCGGCCTTCGTCACCGGCCGCGACGGCAGGCTCTCCACCTCCACCGCGCTCGCCCTGGCCTGGACGGTGATCCTCGTCTGGCTGCTGCTCGCGATCCTCGCGTACGGGCTCACCTCGGGCGGCGGAGTCACGTACTTCCGGGGCGCCGACGGCCCCTTGTCCCAGCTGACCACCGTGTACCTGCCGCTGCTCGGCGGCCCGTACGTGGCGCTGATCGCGGCCAAGACGGTCGTCGGCCTGCGCGTGGAGAACGGCACCCTGGCCAAACCGGCCGCGAAGCCGACGCAGTCGGGGCGGCGGCCGCTGCGGGAGCTGATCGCGAACGACAGCGGGCGCACGGACCTCGTCGACCTCCAGTACGTCGCGCTCAGCGCGGTCACCATGCTGTACGTGGTGCTGTTCTTCCTCGCGGACGTGGGCGGCGGGCTCCCGCGGCTGCCCGCCGAGATGTGGGCCCTGACCGGCGCCCCGGCCGGGGCCTACCTGGTGAACAAGATGGCCGTCCGCGCCAACCCGGTGATCACCGACGTCTCCGTCGCCGACGGCCTGCTCACCGTCGAGGGCGGCGGCTTCGGCCCCGGCCCCGCGGGCGCCCCGGCCCAGGTGAGCGTGAACGGCACCACCGCCCCCGCCTTCCTCGACCCCGCGACGGGCAGCCTGAGCACCCCGCTCCCGCAGGGCGCGACCGCCCCGTTCGAGGTGACGGTCACGGCCCGCGGCCTGCGCAGCGACCCGTACCGCTACGAGCCCCGGACCACACCGGCCAGCTAGGCCGGCTCCTTCGTCGGGGCGATTCCCGCGGTATGGCGCCCCGCCTGGGATGCCGCCGCTGCCGGGGCTCCGCCCCAGCCCCTCCCCCAGACTCCGTCCGGGGGGGACCCCCGCTCCTCAAACGCCGGCGGGGCCGGATTGCGCGGGCGGGGCCGGAGGGGTGCGGCCGGATTGACTGGCGCGGCTCAAAGACCGGGGCTCCACCCCGCACCCCGCGCCTCAAACGCCGGCGAGGCTGGAATGTGCGGGCGGGGCTCGAGGCTGCGGCCGGATTGACTGGCGCGGCTCAAAGATCGGGGCTCCACCCCGGACCCCGCGCCTCAAACGCCGGCGGGGCTGGATTTGGTGCGGCGGGGCTGAGGGATCGGGGCAGCTCGGCCGGGGTCGGGTGTGTGCAGGGGCGCTCCCCGCAGGGCGTCGAACACAAGGTGCCCCGGCCCGCCGACCCCCCGACACGTTCGACGCCCGAGGAGACGCCCCGGAACACACCCGGCCCAAGCCGCACCGCCGAAGCCGGCCCGCCCCGGCCCGGCCCGGCCCGAGCGGCGCAGCCAACCGGCCTGCGGCGCAGCCGATCCGCCCAAGCCGACCGCGAGGTCTACGGCTTCGTCGGGTTCGCGCCCTGGCCCGAGCCCTTGGAGGGGGCCGGGGCGGGCCCGCCGCTCTGGTCCTTCGTCGTCGGCAGCTGGGTGCCGTAGTCGACCGTCTGGTCCTGCGCGGGCGGGTCCAGCTGGAACGGCTTGCCCCACTCCGCGAGTTCAACCCGGCCCGCGCCGCCGGCGCGCTCCATGAGCAGCGGGTACGGGGTCCCCTCCAGCGACACCGAGAGCTTGCCGCCCTTGCCCGCGTCCGCCGTGACCTGGACCGCGCGGGTGTGCCCGACCTTGGTGTACGAGCCCTTCGCGAGTTTGCCCTCCAGTCCGAGCAGCCCGTCCAGCAGGACGTCCATGTCGGTGAACCCGCGGAACTGCTTGTACGAGGGGTCGCCCTCGGGCACCTTCACGAACTTGTCGCCGAGTTTGCCGGCCGAGTCGGACTGTCCCCAGAACGCCGCGCTCGCCTTCAGGTACAGCTGCTCGCCCACGCGCAGCAGCTGGAAGGTGTCGTCCTGCGACTTCACCTCGCCGGAGCCGCCCTCCGACTTCAGCCGCATGTCGAGGGTGAAGGACTTGCCGCCGCTCACCAGCGTGCCCGACAGGTGCACCGAGTCGGCCTCCGTGGCGGCCGCCTTCGCCTTCGCCTCGATCTTCTCGGCGGAGAGCTTGCCGACGCCGTTCGTGCCCTCGTCGGGGTCCTCCCCGCAGCCCGTACCGGTGACGGCGAGGCCCGCGCACAAGACACCGATGAAGGCGGCCCGGCGCAGCCGCGCGGCGGGGAAGTAGGCGGTCACGGGCAGGTGCCTCTCGTCGGTCGTCTGCGAGCAGCAGGCAGCGTACGTCTGCGAGCAGCAGGCAGCGTACCCGCCCGTACGCAGCCGCCCGCGACCGCGCCCCAGGTGAGGGGGGCGGACCCCGCCGGACCCCGGGCGGACCGCCCACCAGGACGCTTCCTCGCGGCACGGGCTAGCCTGAGGGCCCATACGACTGTTGGTGGACGCTCTAGGAGGCGCTCGGATGGCTGCAGGCGCCCCGCGGATCTTCGTCTCGCATCTGTCGGGTGTGCCCGTCTTCGATCCCAACGGCGACCAGGTCGGGCGCGTCCGCGACCTGGTCGCGATGCTGCGCGTCGGCGGCCGCCCGCCGCGGCTGCTGGGCCTGGTCGTCGAGGTGGTCAGCCGGCGCCGGATCTTCCTGCCGATGACCCGCGTCACGGGCGTGGAGTCCGGGCAGGTCATCACCACCGGTGTCGTCAACATGCGGCGCTTCGAACAGCGCCCCACCGAGCGGCTGGTCCTCGGCGAGCTGCTGGACCGCCGCGTGACTCTGGTCGCCAACGGCGAGGAGGTCACCGTCCTGGACGTGGCCATCCAGCAGCTGCCGGCCCGCCGCGACTGGGAGATCGACCGGATCTTCGTGCGGAAGGGCAAGTCGGGGGCGCTGCGCCGGCGGGGCGAGACGCTGACGGTGGAGTGGTCGGCGGTGACGGGCTTCTCGCTGGAGGAGCACGGGCAGGGCGCCGAGAACCTGGTCGCCACCTTCGAGCAGATGCGCCCGGCCGACGTGGCGAACGTGCTCCACCACCTGACGCCGAAGCGGCGCGCCGAGGTGGCCAACGCCCTCGACGACGACCGGCTCGCGGACGTGCTGGAGGAGCTGCCGGAGGACGAGCAGGTGGAGATCCTCGGCAAGCTCAAGGAGGAGCGCGCCGCCGACGTGCTGGAGGCGATGGACCCGGACGACGCGGCCGACCTGCTCTCCGAGCTGCCGGAGGACGACAAGGAGCGGCTGCTGACGCTGATGCAGCCGGACGACGCGGCCGATGTGCGCCGCCTGCTGTCCTACGAGGAGAACACCGCGGGCGGTCTGATGACCACCGAGCCGATCGTGCTGCGGCCGGACGCGACGGTCGCGGACGCGCTGGCCCGCGTACGGCAGGCGGACCTGTCGCCCGCGCTGGCGGCGCAGGTGTACGTGTGCCGGCCGCCGGACGAGACGCCCACGGGCAAGTACCTGGGCACGGTGCACTTCCAGCGGCTGCTGCGGGACCCGCCGTTCACGCTGGTCAGCTCGATCGTGGACACGGACCTGCCGCCGCTGCGGCCGAACGCCTCGCTGCCCGCGGTGACCACGCACCTGGCCGCCTACAACATGGTCGCGGTGCCGGTGGTCGACGAGAGCGGCTCCCTGCTGGGCGCGGTGACGGTCGACGACGTGCTGGACCACTTGCTGCCGGACGACTGGCGGGAGACGGAATTCCATTCCGAGGAGGCCGTGGGTGGTCAGTGAGAAGGGGCGCTTCGACCGGGGTCGCGGCGAGCAGGCGCGCGAGCGGCGCCGCGAGCAGATCCGGGAGCGGCGCGAGCAGGCACGGCTGCAGGCGCGCGAGCACGGGCTGACCGTGGAGGCCGGCGAACGGGCGGAGCGGGCCAGGGCCGTCGCGTCGACCGGGTCGAGCGCGCTGACCCGGTCGCGGGTGCGCCTGGACCTGCCGCGCGCCCCGCGCCGCTCGCTGCTGCCCGAGTACGACCCGGAGGCCTTCGGGCGGCTGTCGGAGCGGGTGGCGCGGTTCCTCGGCACGGGCCGGTTCATCGTCTGGATGACCCTGGTCATCATCGTCTGGGTGCTGTGGAACATCTTCGCGCCGGGCCACCTGAGGTGGGACGAATACCCGTTCATCTTCCTGACGCTGATGCTGTCGCTCCAGGCCTCGTACGCCGCTCCGCTGATCCTGCTGGCGCAGAACCGGCAGGACGACCGCGACCGGGTCAACCTGGAGCAGGACCGCAAGCAGAACGAGCGGTCCATCGCCGACACGGAGTACCTGACCCGCGAGATCGCGGCCCTGCGGATGGGCCTGGGCGAGGTCGCCACGCGCGACTGGATCAGGTCCGAGTTCCAGGACCTGATCAAGGAGATGGACGAGCGGCGTCTATTCCCCTCCGAACGTGATGAAGGCGACCGCTGACGGGCTTACCTGTGGCCTGCTACCGAGCCGTACCATCGGGTACATGGCTACCGACACAAGCTCCGCCGCCGTGCCTGAGCAGGACGCGATCCTGGACGCTCTGGCGACGGTGAACGACCCCGAGATCCACCGGCCGATCACCGAGCTCGGCATGGTCAAATCGGTGGAGATCGGCGACGGCGGCGCGGTCGCCGTCACGGTCTACCTCACGGTGTCGGGCTGCCCCATGCGCGAGACCATCACCAAGAACGTCACCGAGGCCGTCGAGAAGGTCGCGGGCGTCACCTCGGTCGCCGTCACCCTCGACGTGATGAGCGACGAGCAGCGCAAGGACCTGGCCGCCACCCTGCGCGGCGGCACCGCCGAGCGCGAGGTGCCCTTCGCCAAGCCGGGCTCGCTGACCCGCGTGTACGCGGTCGCGTCCGGCAAGGGCGGTGTCGGCAAGTCCTCGGTCACGGTCAACCTGGCCGCGGCGATGGCGGCCGACGGTCTGAAGGTCGGCGTGGTCGACGCCGACATCTACGGCCACAGCGTGCCGCGCATGCTGGGTGTGGACGGCCGTCCCACCCAGGTCGAGAACATGATCATGCCGCCGTCGGCGCACGGCGTGAAGGTCATCTCCATCGGCATGTTCACCCCGGGCAACGCGCCGGTGGTGTGGCGCGGCCCGATGCTGCACCGAGCACTGCAGCAGTTCCTGGCGGACGTGTTCTGGGGCGACCTGGACGTCCTGCTGCTGGACCTGCCGCCGGGCACCGGCGACATCGCGATCTCGGTGGCCCAGCTGGTGCCGAACGCCGAGATCCTGGTCGTCACCACCCCGCAGCAGGCCGCGGCCGAGGTCGCGGAGCGGGCCGGCTCGATCGCCGTGCAGACCCACCAGAAGATCGTCGGTGTCGTCGAGAACATGTCGGGCCTGCCGTGCCCGCACTGCGACGAGATGGTGGACGTCTTCGGCTCGGGCGGTGGCCAGAAGGTCGCCGACGGGCTGACCAAGACGGTCGGCGCGACGGTGCCGGTGCTGGGCTCGATCCCGATCGACGTCCGCCTGCGCGAGGGCGGCGACGAGGGCAAGCCCGTCGTCCTGTCCGACCCCGACTCCCCGGCCGGCGCGGCCCTGCGCGCCATCGCCGGCAAGCTCGGCGGCCGCAGCCGCGGCCTCTCGGGCATGTCCCTGGGCATCACTCCCCGGAACAAGTTCTGACCTAGGTGTGGGCACTCGTGCCGCTGGGCTGGGGGTCCCCCCGGACGGAGTCTGGGGGAGGGTGGGCACACCGGAACAGCGGCCCGCACGGGCCGCGCAGCGTGAAAAGGGCACCGCCGCCAGGCGGTGCCCTTTCGCTTGCCCGTACCCCTACGGCTACTCGTACGTGCCGAGGTCCGCGATCGCCGAGAAGCCGAGCCCGTACGCGCTCATGCCCCGGCCGTACGCGCCCAGGTGAACCCCGCTCCCGGTGGACCCGGCGAGCACCCACCCGAACTCCGACTCCCGGTAGTGGAACGGCGTCGGCTCCCCGTCGACCGGCAGCGACAGCGTCGACCAGTCCTCCCCGGCGAGGTCGTCCGCGAGCTCCCACGCGGCCTCGGTCTGCTGGTCGAGCCAGTCGTCGCGCAGGGAGTGGTCCATCTGCCCGGGCCAGCTGTAGGCCAGCAGCCCGGAGCCGGCCAGCCAGGCCGCCGAGGAGACCGAGGTGGCCTCCAGGACGCCGGTGCCGTCGGCGCTGCGGCGCAGCGGGTTGCTCGCGACGGTGATGACCACCGCGAAGCGTTCCTTCTCGCCGGTGGCGATCTCGCCCCGGGCGGACGGCTCGTCGCCGTGACCGGTGGAGCCGTGCTCCACGGTCCCGTCGGCGGCGGTGCCGACCTGCATCAGCCAGCGGGGGCCGCTGAAGGCCCCGTCCAGCCCGTACCAGGGGAAGTCCGCGGCCAGGAAGCCCTCGGCCGTTCGCCGGGCGGCCGGCACGGGTGCGGCGGCCTCCTGCGGCTGTGTGTCGGTCTGCGCGCCGGTCACCGCGTCGGTCTGCGGTTCCTGCGCGGGTGCGGCGGCGGTGGCGGGCTCGGCGGTCTGCGCCCCGACCCGGCTACTGCTCGTCGTCTCCATCTGAGCGGCCTCTCGTTCCGTGGGGTCCGGAACGGCCCTCCCCCTCGCTGGGCTGGGGGGACCCCCTCCCTCGGGCGTCCTGGGTCCGGACAACAGATGGAGGATAGCCACCCGATCACGGATCGCCGGGCAGGCCGCGTGTCACGTGGCGTCGGCGTCGAAGCGCGTGCGCTGTTCCGGGGCCGGGGAGACGGGCTTCTTCAGCAGATCCGGGCCGGTGCCGACGGGCGTGGCGGCGGCCGGCGGCGCGGCCGCGGCGGGGGTGGCTCCGTCGCTGTTCACGGCGTCGGTGACGTCGTTCAGCTCCTTGCGGAGGTCGAAGCTGCTGCGGAGCTCCTTGAGGTCCTCGTTCTCCGTCAGCTGCTTGCGGATGAACGTCTTCGGATTCAGGTCCTCGAACTCGAAGTCCTTGAATTCTGGGCCGAGTTCGGAGCGGATGTCCTGCTTGGCACTGTCCGAGAACGCACGGATCTTCCGGATGACGCCCGTCACGTCCTGAATGACCTTGGGCAGCTTCTCCGGGCCGAAGACGAGAATGGCGAGCACCACGATCGTGACGAGTTCGAGTGCGCCTATGTCGTTGAACACCTTGCCGCTCCTCGGCTCTGTACCACTTCGGGCCCGAACACACGGTACCCGGCGTTGTCCTCACACCCATACCTGCGTACCACTCCGTGGCCGTTTCGCCCCCAGACTTCGTCCGGGAGGTGACCCGGCCGTCACCCCGCGCTCATGATCCGTTCGCCGATCCGAGGACCACCTGGAGCGTCCGTTCCCGGCCCTCGCGCAGCACCGTGAGGGTCAGCGGATCGCCCGGGCGGTGCGCCCGGATCTTGATGATCAGCTCGTCTCCGCCGCGGACCCGCTGGCCGTCCACCTTGGTGATCACGTCGCCGGCCTTGATCCCGGCGCGCGCGCCCGGTCCGCCGGCGGTTACGGACGGTTTCCCGTCCTCGCCCTTGTCCCCGACCCGGGCTCCGGCGCCCGTGTAGTCCATGTCGAGGGTGACCCCGATGACGGGGTGCGTGGCGTGGCCGGTGCGGATGAGTTCCTCGGCGACGCGCTTGCCCTGGTTGATGGGGATGGCGAAGCCGAGCCCGATGGAGCCGCCCTGGCGGGTGGGGTCGTCCTTGTCGGCTCCGCGGATCGCGCTGTTGATGCCGACCACGTGGGCCTTGGCGTCGAGGAGGGGGCCGCCGGAGTTCCCGGGGTTGATGGGGGCGTCGGTCTGCAGGGCGTCGACGTAGCTGATGTCGCTGCCGTCGCCCTTGTCGCCGCCCGCGGTGACGGGCCGGCCGGTGGCGCTGATGATGCCGGAGGTGACGGTGTTCGAGAGGTCGAAGGGCGCGCCGATGGCCACCACCGGGTCGCCGACCTGCACGTTCTCGGAGTTCCCCAGGCTCAGCGGCCGCAGGCCCCGTACGCCGCTGACCTTGACCACGGCCAGGTCGTAGCCGGAGTCGCGGCCGACCAGCTCGGCGGTGACGCTCTCGCCGGTGCTGAAGGTGACCGCTATCTCCTTGGAGTCGGCGACCACGTGGTTGTTGGTCAGGATGTGGCCCTGCTCGTCGAGGACGAAGCCGGTGCCCGTGCCGCTGCCCTTCTCGCCGCGCACGTGCAGGGTCACCACTCCGGGCAGCGCGGTGGCCGCGATCCCGGCCACGCTCCCGGGCGCCCGGCCCTTGTCGGCGACGGCGGCCTGGGGGAGCTCCAGCCGGGTGCTGCTCTGCCGCTCGGCGAGCACGCCGGCGTAGCCGCCGATCCCGCCGGCGAGCAGGGCGGTTCCGGCGCTGAGGGCCGCCACCTGCCACAGCCGGAAGCCGCGCCTTTCCCTGCCGCGGTCCACGACCTGCAGCGGCTGCTCGCCCCAGGGGTCGTACCGCACCTCGCGGGCCGGCGGCGCCGCCGCGTCGGGCACGGCGTCCTGGGCTGCCGGGACGCCGTCCCCGGCTCCGGGCCGCGGGGAGGGCACTCCTGCGGAGCGGCCGTCAGCCGTGCCCTCGGGCCGGCTCCACCACTGTGGAGCCGGGTCGGTCTGCTGCCTGTCGGCCATGGGCGCTCCCCGCGTACCTATGCGCATGTGCCACCGATTCAACCAGCTCCGGGGTCAGCGCAGCAGGGAGACCGGACGGGCCGGGATCGCCGGGGTGGGGTGCACGGGTGGCAACGGGGTCGGGGCGGTGGACAGGAGGCTCGGGACGGCCGCGGGCGTGGGCATGCGCTCACGCGCCGATGTGTCGGCCACGGGCAGCGCGGGGCCGGGCCTGGAGGCGGGCGCCGGGGAATCCCCCCGGACGTTCGGGTCCGCGGCCTCCTGCGGCAGTCCGCCGCCCAGCGCGAGCGCGGCCAGCGACACGGCTCCGGCGGCGACGAAGGCGAACCGGCGGCGCGGCCGGCCCACCTCGTGGATGCGGAAGCCCTGCTGCTGCGGCCGGGCGGCCGCGTGCAGCCCGTACGCGAACGCCTCGAAGGGGTCGGCCGCCGTCGGGCCCGGGCCCGGTGGACCCGCGGGGCCGGACGGGCCGTCAGGGCCGCCTCCGGGCAGCCCCTGGAGCCGCGCCAGCAGTCCTGCGGACAGCGGCGGCGGCGCGCTCTCGACGAACATGGTCTTCAGACGGCGCTGGGCATCGGCCTCGGCCTTGCACTTGGCGCACGTCGCCAGGTGGGCCAGGACCCGCTCCCGCGCGTCGTGCTTCAGCTCCCCGTCCACCAGGGCGGCAAGCCGGTCGCCCAGGTGCTGCTCGGCAGGGGACGGACTGACCTCGCTCACTCGGCTCCGCCCTCTCCCCCGGCGCCGGGGGCGCCCATCGACACGCCCGCCAGGGCGCGCTGCTCGGCACGGGCCTCGGGAGACCGGTGCTTGAGCGCCTTGCGCAGGTGCGAACGGCCCCGGTGGATGCGGCTGCGCACGGTGCCGAGCTTCACGCCGAGCGTGGCGGCGATCTCCTCGTACGACAGGCCCTCGATGTCGCACAGCACCACGGCCGCGCGGAACTCGGGCGCGAGGGTGTCCAGCGCCTGCTGGACGTCCGCGTCGAAGTGGGTGTCGTGCAGCACCTGCTGCGGGGACGGCTCGCGGCTCGGCAGCCGCTCGGCGGCGTCGTCGGCGAGCGCGTCGAAGCGGATCCGCTGCTTGCGGCGGACCATGTCCAGGAACAGGTTCGTCGTGATGCGGTGGAGCCAGCCCTCGAACGTGCCGGGGGTGTACGTGGAGAGCGAGCGGAAGACGCGGACGAAGACCTCTTGGGTCAGGTCCTCGGCGTCGTGCTGGTTCCCCGTCAGACGGTAGGCAAGGCGGTAGACCCGCGCGCTGTGCGTGCTGACGATCTCCTCCCACGAGGGAGGGGTCCACGCCTGGGAGCCCGCATCGGCGGCAAAGGTCGCGGTGGTTGCGGCGTCGGCGGTGTGGAAGCGGTCAGCAATGTAGGTCACGGATTTCGGCTCACCCGCCGACCAGAAGAGGCGTCTCAGTACGCCCCTACGATCCACAGGCGCAGCCGCACCTCCCCTGTCGGCTCTGGTGGTGTCCAGTGGAGTCCCTACCATAGCCACCCCCTCTGTCAGCTCCGGATAAGCGTTTTTGCAGTATCTTTACGCAGGACTTAGGCCCTGGGGCGGTCCCGGCCGCCGATCTGCCCGCCGCCGTCCTTCTCGTCCCGCCTCCACCCCTCACAACGCCCGGTCCCATCTGCGGGTTCCCGACGTCAGCGGATACAGTCACCGTTGCGCCAACTATGGGGACAGGAGAGGGTCATTACCGGCAACCGGCAGACGAGCTGGGCGTTCGCCGACGCGTTTGTCGCCGAGGACGACGCTCTGCGATGGGCCCGTGACCGGTCCAGGGAAGCGGGCCTGCGCTCCGTCTCCCCCGGTACCGGGGCCGCGCTGCGCCTGCTGGCCGCCACCGCGGACGCCAAGGCGGTCGCCGAGATCGGCACCGGAACGGGCGTCTCCGGCATCCACCTCCTGCACGGCATGCGCCCCGACGGGGTGCTGACCACGGTGGATCCCGAGCCGGACCGGCAGGCCTTCGCCCGCCAGGCCTTCCGCGCCGCCGGCTTCGCGGGCAACCGCGCCCGCTTCATCCCCGGCCGCGCCCTCGACGTCCTGCCCCGGCTCGCCGACGGCGGATACGACCTCGTCTTCTGCGACGGGGACCCCACCGAGTCCCTCGACTACCTCGCTGAATCGTTGCGGCTGCTGCGCCCCGGCGGGCTGGTGTGCTTCGAGGGGGTCTTCTCCGACGGCCGTACGGTCGACTCCGCGGCCCAGCCGGTGGAGGTGCTCCGCGTCCGCGAGCTGCTGCGCAGCGTCCGTGAGAGCCCGGCCCTGGAGGCCGCGCTGCTCCCGGTGGGCGACGGACTGCTCTGCGCCGTCCGTCGCTGAGCGCTGAGCGCCGGACACGGAGCGAGGGGTGCCCGGCGCCCCGTACGGTCAGCTCAGGAGCGCGAAGGTGAGGGCGGCCGTGCCGCCCAGGGCGGTGCCGGCGAGGAGCTGAGCCGGGGTGTGCGCCTTCAGCGCCAGGCGGGACCAGCCGACGGCGGCGGCGATCAGGGCCGCGGGGAGCGCCGTCGGGCCGAAGACGAGCGCCAGGATCATCACCGTGCCGCCCGCCACCGACATGTGGATCGATATCTGCCAGCCGACCGTGACCAGCAGGGACGAGACCAGCCCCACGAGCATCGCGACGACGAGCGCGAAGACCTCCCGGGGCGCGCCGAGGACGTGCAGCAGGGTGATCCCGGCGATCACGGAGAGCAGGCTCAGGCCCATCGGGACGAGCCGCTGGCGCCGCACCCGGATGTGCTGGTCGGTCAGCGCCCCGCGGCGGACGCCGAGGGCGATGATGCCGATCGGTACCGCGCCGCAGAACAGGGCGCCGAGCAGGCCCCAGCCGAGCCCGGTCCACGAGGTCGTGCTGTGCCACCCGATCAGCAGGAGCAGGGCCACCACCAGGTTCGCCGGCGCCAGGACGTCGGAGAGCACCCGGGCGGCCTTCTGGCGGGGGCTGCAGTCGGCGAAGGCGGGCGGCGCGGGCGGGGAGAAGGTCACGGCGTGGCTCCGGAGGGGATCTGTCCTCGAACACGACACAACGCTGCCCCGGCCGCTGATCGCGGTCGGGGCAGCGCAGAGAATGCAGAAGGTGGAAGTGCTGTCAGCGTCCTTGGGGGGTCAGCCGACGACCTTCTTCAGGGCGTCACCCAGGGCGTCCGCCTCATCGGGGGTCAGCTCGACGACAAGCCGACCGCCGCCCTCGAGCGGTACGCGCATGACGATGCCCCGCCCCTCCTTGGTGACCTCGAGCGGGCCGTCGCCCGTCCGCGGCTTCATGGCCGCCATGCTCGTTCCCCTTCCTGAAACCAGCTCATCGTCAGCCGACGGCCCCATTCAGGCGCCTAATACCCGGCATCGAACACATTGCTTCCCAGCCATTATCCCGCATGTCAGGACCCGATGACCAACATCGGCCGGGAACGCTTGGGCAACGCGCTTGACCAAAACCACTCATTTCGGGGACCCGCCTGCGATACTTCGCCGCCGCACCACGGGGACGGCATCGGCTTTCTTTGACGCACATCACATGTGCGCGCCGCGTCCGGTCCGCCATGCTGGCCCTTGCACCGGCCGGTACCGGCCGGTAGCCAAGCCCGCGACGAAGGGGGACCCCCTGCCATGGCCGACAGCGTGCTCTACGAAGTGACCGACGGACTCGCGACCATCACGATCAACCGTCCGGACGCGATGAACGCGATGAACACCGAGGCCAAGGTCGCCCTGCGCGACGCGGTCCAGGCCGCGGCCGGGGACACGGCGGTACGGGCCGTCCTGCTGACCGCGGCCGGCGACCGGGCCTTCTGCGTGGGCCAGGACCTCAAGGAGCACGTCGGGAACCTCGCCTCGGACCGCGAGACCGGTACCTCGCTGACCATGACCACGGTCGCCGACCACTACAACCCGATCGTCCGGGCGCTCACCGAGATGCCGAAGCCCGTGGTGGCCGGGGTGAACGGCGTCGCGGCCGGAGCGGGCTTCGGCTTCGCGCTGGCGGCGGACTTCCGGGTGGTCGCCGACACCGCCTCCTTCAACACCTCGTTCGCCGGGGTGGCGCTGACCGCCGACTCCGGGGTCTCGTGGACCCTCCCCCGCCTGATCGGCGCCTCCCGCGCCTCGGACCTGCTGCTCTTCCCGCGTTCGATCAAGGCCCAGGAGGCGTACGAGCTCGGCATCGTCAACCGCCTGGTGCCCGCGGACGCCCTGCACGCGGAGGCCGAGGCCGTGGCCCGCACGCTCGCCGCGGGCCCCACGGTCGCGTACGCCGCGCTGAAGGAGTCCCTGGCGTACGGGGCCTCCCACTCCCTCGCGGAGTCCCTGGCCCACGAGGACGTCCTCCAGACCCGCGCAGGGGCCTCCGAGGACCACGGCATCGCCGTCCAGGCCTTCCTCGCGAAGCAGCCGCCGAAGTACGTCGGCCGCTGACCCGTCCCGGCGGCGCCGGCGGGGCCGGGGGCCGTACGCCCCCGGCGGCCGCCGCGCCGGATCACGCCGGGTCGCGGGAGGCGCAGTCCGTCAGGTGGTCGTTGACGAGGCCGCAGGCCTGCATCAGCGCGTAGGCCGTCGTGGGGCCGACGAAGCGGATGCCGGCCTTCTTGAGGGCCTTGGCGAGGGCTGTGGACTCCGGGGTGATGGCCGGGACCTCGGTGACCGTCTGCGGGGCGGGTGAGGGCTCCTCCGGGACGTGGGACCAGATCAGGGTGTCCAGCTCGCCCGGCTCCCACCCGGCGAGGACCTTCGCGTTGGCCAGGGTCGCCTCGATCTTGGCCCGGTTGCGGATGATCCCCTCGTCGGCCAGCAGCCGCTCCGCGTCCTGCTCGTCGAACTCCGCGACCGCCGCGATCTTGAAGTCGGAGAACGCCTTGCGGAAGCCCTCGCGGCGCCGCAGGATCGTGATCCAGGACAGCCCCGACTGGAAGGCCTCCAGGCAGAGCCGTTCGTAGAGGGCGTCGTCACCGTGGACCGCGCGGCCCCACTCGGTGTCGTGGTAGGCGACGTAGTCCGGCGTGGACAGCGCCCACGGGCAGCGCAGCAGCCCGTCCGTCCCGGCCAGCACGCCGCTCACCGCTCACCGCCCTTGCCGAGGTCCACGCGGTCGGCCACGTCCGCCGGGGCGGTGGCGGGCCCCGCCGCCGCGGCGGTCAGCTGCGCGATCCGCGCGTCCCGCTCGGCCAGTTCCGCCGCGAGCCGCTCCAGTACGTCGTCCACCTCGGCCATCCGGTAGCCGCGCGGCGCGACGGGCAGCCGCAGCGCGTCGATGTCCTCGCGTACGACGGGCCGGCTCTCCGGCAGCCCGTCCGCCACACGGTCCGGCTCCGCTTCCGGCAGGACGGCCTCCGAGCCGCCCCCGATCACGGCCAGGGTGACCGCCGCCACGACCACGACCAGCGCGATCATCAAGAAGAAGAACACGATCAACTCCCCTGAGAGACTCCGGCCACCAGGTTAAGGTCGCAGGCGAGGCGCGAGGGCCGCCGAAGGAGGAAAGAGCAGGATGCTGCGACTGGGCAGGCGCGAGTTCGACACCCACGAGCCGGTGATCATGGCCATCGTGAACCGGACTCCGGACTCCTTCTACGACCAGGGCGCGACGTTCCGCGACGAGCCGGCGCTGGACCGGGTCGAGCAGGCGGTCGCCGAGGGCGCCGCGATCATCGACATCGGCGGGGTCAAGGCGGGCCCGGGCGAGCACGTGGACGCGGCCGAGGAGGCCCGGCGCACGGTCGGCTTCGTGGCCGAGGTCCGGCGCCGCTTCCCGGACGTGGTGATCAGCGTGGACACCTGGCGGCACGAGGTCGGCGAGGCCGTGTGCGAGGCCGGGGCGGACCTGCTGAACGACGCGTGGGGCGGGGTGGACCCCAAGCTGGCGGAGGTCGCGGCGCGCTACGGCGCCGGGCTGGTCTGCACGCACGCGGGCGGGGTCGAGCCGCGCACCCGGCCGCACCGCGTCGCGTACGAGGACGTGATGGAGGACATCCTGCGGGTCACGGTCGGCCTGGCCGAACGCGCCGCCGCACTCGGCGTCCGCCGGGACGCGATCATGATCGACCCGGGCCACGACTTCGGGAAGAACACCCGCCACTCGCTGGAGGCCACGCGCCGCCTGCCGGAGATGACCGACACCGGCTGGCCGGTCCTGGTCTCCCTGTCCAACAAGGACTTCGTCGGCGAGACCCTCGACAAGCCGGTCAAGGAGCGCCTGCTGGGCACCCTGGCCACGACGGCCGTCTCCGCCTGGCTGGGGGCGCAGGTCTACCGCGTCCACGAGGTCGCCGAGACCCGCCAGATCCTGGACATGGTCCGCTCCATCCAGGGCCACCGCCCCCCGGCCGTCGCCCGCCGCGGCCTGGCCTGAACACCCGTCGGACGGAGGCCGACGCAGCCGGCCGAAGCCGGAAAGGCGCCCCGGCGCCGCACCGCGCGAGGACGGCGTCAAGAAGGGGCTCCTGGACATGGTCCGCTCCATCCAGGGCCACCGCCCGCCGGCCGTCGCCCGCCGCGGCCTGGCCTGAGCAGCCGCACTCGAAGGAACCGGGCCCGGGCCGCGGTGGCCCGGGCCGGTGGGGCTACTTGCCGACTTCCTTCGTCACCAGCGCGATCGCCTCGTCCACGTCGTCCGTGACGTGGAACAGGTAGAGGTCCTTCTCCGAGGCCTTGCCCTGGGCGATCACGGTGCCCCGCAGCCAGTCGATCAGGCCGCTCCAGTACTCCGTGCCGAACAGCACGATCGGGAAGCGGGTGATCTTCTGGGTCTGGACCAGGGTCAGCGCCTCGAACAGCTCGTCCAGCGTGCCCAGGCCGCCCGGCAGGACGACGAAGCCCTGGCTGTACTTCACGAACATCGTCTTGCGGACGAAGAAGTACCGGAAGTTCAGCCCGAGATCGACGTGCTGGTTGAGCCCCTGCTCGAACGGGAGCTCGATGCCGAGGCCGACCGAGACGCCGTTGGCCTCGCGGGCGCCCTTGTTGGCCGCCTCCATCGCTCCCGGGCCGCCGCCGGTGATCACCGCGAAGCCGGCGTCCACCAGCGCGCCGCCGATCCGTACGCCCGCCTCGTACTCGGGGGTGCCCGCCGCGGTGCGGGCCGACCCGAACACGCTGATCGCGGGCGGCAGCTCGGCGAGCGTGCCGAAGCCCTCGATGAACTCCGACTGGATGCGCAGGACCCGCCAGGGATCGGTGTGCACCCACTCGGAGGGCCCGGCGGAGTCCAGCAGCCGCTGGTCCGTCGTACTGCCCGCCTTGATCTGGCTCCGCCTCCTCAGCACCGGCCCGAGCTGCTGCTCCTCGGGCCGACGACGAGCGGTACCTTCGGGGTTGCCCATGATGTGCTCCCTCCTGCTGATCGTTGGATCAGGGTAGGCGCACAAAGGTGACGAGAAGCGGAATTCAGGAGGTCAGCCAGGCACGGAGTCGTTCCTCGCAGTGCAGGATCGCCTTCGTCTCGACCCGCTCGTCGACCTTGTGGGCCAGCAGGGCGTCGCCCGGGCCGTAGTTGACGGCCGGGACGCCCAGCGCGCTGAAGCGGGAGACGTCCGTCCAGCCGAACTTCGGCATGGCGCGGCCGCCCACGGCCTCCATGAAGGCCGCGGCCGCCGGGTGGGAGAGGCCGGGGAGGGCGCCGCCGGAGGAGTCGTCCACGACGAACTCGGCGATGTCGCAGTCGGCGAACACCTCCCGTACGTGCGCGAGCGCGTCGGCCTCGCTGCGGTCGGGGGCGTAGCGGAAGTTGACCGTCACCGTGCAGGCGTCGGGGATCACGTTGTTGGCGACGCCGCCCTCGATGCGCACCGCGTTGAGGCCCTCGTGGTACTCCAGGCCGTCGATGACCGGCTTGCGCGGCTCGTACGCCGCGAGCCGGGCCAGGATCGGGCTCGCCGAGTGGATGGCGTTGGAGCCCATCCAGCTGCGGGCGGAGTGCGCGCGCTCGCCGGCGGTGCGCAGCAGGACGCGCAGGGTGCCCTGGCAGCCGCCCTCGACCTCGGCGTTGGAGGGCTCCAGCAGCACCGCGAAGTCGCCCGTCAGCCAGTCGGGGTGGGCCTCGGCGACCTTGCCCAGGCCGTTGAGGTCGGCGGCGACCTCCTCCTGGTCGTAGAAGACGAAGGTGAGGTCCCGGTTCGGCTCGGGCACGGTCGCGGCGATGCGCAGCTGTACGGCGACACCGGACTTCATGTCGGTGGTGCCGCAGCCCCACAGGACGTCGTTCTCGTCGAGGCGGGACGGGACGTTGTCGGCGATCGGCACGGTGTCGAGGTGGCCGGCGAGCACGACGCGCTCGGCGCGGCCGAGGTGCGTGCGGGCGACGACGTTGTTGCCGAAGCGGTCCACGGTGAGGTGGGGCAGGCCGCGCAGCGCGTCTTCCACTAGGTCGGCGAGTACCTTCTCGTCGCCGCTCACGGACGGAATGTCGACGAGCCGGGCGGTCAGCTCGGCGGCGTCCAGGGTGAGGTCCAGCTCGGATTCGGACATGGAATGACCCTAACGCCCCGGACTGGGGCGGGACCTCGCCGTCCGGCCGGTGGACGCGTCATATGCCTCAAGTACGGTGGGCCGCGTGTCCGAGAACCGTGATTCCCGTCCTCGCCGCCGCCGGCCGCTGCGCGCGGCCGTCGGTCTGCTCGTTCTCCTCGCGGTGATCGGCTACCTCGCCGTGCAACGCGCTTCGAACGGCGGTGGTGGAGCCCCGTACTGCACGGCCAGGGTGTACTCGGGCAACTACGACGGAACCTCCGAATCGTACGAAATGTCCCCGGAGCAGGCGGCGAACGCGGCGACGATAGCCGCCGTCGGCGTCGCGAAGGGCCTGCCGGACCGGGCGGTGACCATCGCGCTGGCGACGGCCATGCAGGAGTCCGCGCTGCGCAACCTCGACCACGGCGACCGGGACTCGCTGGGCCTCTTCCAGCAGCGGCCCTCGATGGGCTGGGGCACGCCGGAGCAGATCAGGGACCCGGTCTACTCGGCCGGCATCTTCTACGACCACCTCGTCGACGTGCCGGGGTACTCGCGGCTGCCGCTGACGGTGGCCGCGCAGAAGGTGCAGCGCAGCGGGTTCCCGCAGGCGTACGCGAAGCACGAGCCGGACGCGACCGTGCTGACGGCGGCCTTCGGCGGCGACGGCATCCTGGAGTGCGGCGGCCCCAAGCCCGCCGGGCCGGGCGATCCGGAGAAGGTACGGAGCGAGATCATCCGGATCTTCGGCGAGGACGGCCTGCACACCATTCCCCCCCGGATCGGCGATCCGGGCCGGTCCGGCCAGGCCGGCCGGGTCAGCGTCGAAGGCAAGGACGGCCCGGAGGTCGAGGTCACCCTGATGGAGAAGAAGGGCGGCGGTGAGGCCGCCTCGCGCCGCAGCCGTGCGATGGCCTACTGGGCCGTGGCCCACGCGAAGGACATGGGCATCGCCCGGGTGTCCTTCGGCCTGAGCGCCTGGATCGGGGGCCAGGCCCGGGGGCAGTGGCAGCACAAGGGTGGCACGGGGGCGAAGGACGGCGACGGGGATCCCCGCAACTCGAACCCGGACGAGGTGCGGATCTTCATGGCCCGCTGACGTCCACGGCGCGCCGGGGGCGCCGGGGGCGGCCATCCGCCGGGGCCCCGCGACACGCCGGGACGGACCCCCGGGCGCGCGTACGAGTGATCACCCCTGCGAGGGTGATCCGTTCGCCGGGCCATGACCCCCTGGAGACACGGAAGCCCTGGTCGGCCCGCATCCAATGCGCTTGTCGCGGAAGCCGATTAAACGATGCGTTACCGATCCTTTACCATCCGGCACCGCAACTCCTCCCGCCCCGCGAGCGGTTAGTCACGGCGTACTCAGCCGCTACCGCTTAGGAGCAACATGTCTCTCCCCCTGACCCGTCGGATCGCCCGTGCCGCGCTGCTCCTCGCAGCCGGGGCAGCGCCCGTGGTCGGTGCGGCCGGCGCGGCCAGCGCCGCCGGTCTGGAGTCCGTGCCGCTGGGCGCACTCACCGCGCAGGACGCGCCCGGAGCCGCCACCGACGCGACCACGGGCGCGGCCACCGACGCCGTGGGCTCCACCGCCGAGACCCTGCCGGCCCCGGCCGCCGACGTGGCCGGCAAGGCGGGGGGCCTGCTCGGCGGGCTGCCCACGAAGGAGCTCCCCGTGTCCCAGCTGCCGGTCTCGGAGCTGCCCGTGGGCGGTGCCGGCGCTGTCCTGCCGGCGGGACTGCCCGGCGCGCCGCTGGGCGGCTGACGCCGCGGGAAACACCGAGGGGGCCGGGAGTGCGAACTCCCGGCCCCCTCGGGCTGTTCCCGGCGCTGCCCGGCGCTCAGCCGAGGCGCTTGACCGCCGCCTCGACGCGCTCGTCGGTGGCGGTGAAGGCGACGCGCACGAACCGTGCGCCCGCCTCGCCGTAGAAGTCGCCCGGCGCCACCAGGATGCCCAGGTCCGCGAGGTGGGCGACGGTCTCCCAGCAGGGCTCGTCCCGGGTCACCCACAGGTAGAGGCTCGCCTCGCTGTGCTCGACCCGGAAGCCGTGCGCCTCCAGGGCCGCACGCAGCGCCGCGCGGCGGGCCGCGTAGCGCTCGCGCTGCTCCTCGACGTGCTGGTCGTCGCCGAGCGCCGCCACCGTGGCCGCCTGCACCGGGGCCGGGGTCATCATGCCGCCGTGCTTGCGGATCTCCAGGAGCTCGCCGAGCACGTCCGCGTCACCGGCGATGAAGGCCGCCCGGTAGCCGGCCAGGTTGGAGCGCTTGGAGAGGGAGTGGACGGCGACGATCCCCTCGTACGAGCCGCCGCACACCTCGTCGTGTAGGACGGAGACGGGCTCGGCCTCCCAGCCCAGCTCCAGGTAGCACTCGTCGCTGAAGAGCAGGATCCCGTGCTCGCGCGCCCAGGCCACGATCCGTACGAGGTCCTCCTTGGCGAGGACCTTGCCGGTGGGGTTGGAAGGGGAGTTGAGCCACAGCAGCTTCACACCGGACGGGTCGAGCTCGGTCGGGTCGTCGTAGACCACCGCTTCGGCGCCGCACAGCCGCGCGCCGACCTCGTACGTCGGGTAGGCGAGCCGCGGGTAGGCGACCTTGTCGCCGGCGCCGAGGCCGAGCTGGGTCGGCAGCCAGGCCACCAGTTCCTTGGATCCGACGACCGGCAGCACGTTGCGGTGCTCGGCGGCGCTCGCGCCGAGGCGCCCGCGCACCCAGCCCGTGATCGCGTCGCGCAGGGCGGCCGTGCCCCACACGGTCGGGTAGCCCGGGGAGTCGGCGGCCTCGATCAGGGCGCGCTGGATCAGCTGCGGGACCGGGTCCACGGGCGTGCCGACGGACAGGTCGACGATGCCGTCCGCGTGGGCCGCCGCCGTCTTCTTGTACGGCTCCAGCTTGTCCCAGGGGAAGGCGGGAAGACGGTCGGATACTGCGGCCACGATGGTCTCTGCTCTCTCTGAGTACTGGCTGGTAGCGGGTCCGCAAACGCCTCGGTCCCGTGCGGCGACGAGGCCGTACGGGACCGGAGGGCGCGTCTGCCTGAAAAGGTCAGTGCTCGCTGTTGATGCCGGCAGGCTGCCCCGCGACGAAGGGGTGATCGCGCTCGATCAGGCCCAGCTTGGAGGCACCACCGGGCGAACCGAGCTCGTCGAAGAACTCGACGTTCGCCTTGTAGTAGTCCTTCCACTCTTCCGGAGTGTCGTCCTCGTAGAAGATGGCCTCGACCGGGCAGACCGGCTCACACGCACCACAGTCGACGCACTCGTCCGGGTGGATGTACAAGGACCGCTGGCCCTCGTAGATGCAGTCGACGGGGCACTCTTCGATGCATGCCTTGTCCTTGACGTCGACACAAGGCTCCGCGATGACGTAGGTCACGCTCTCGTTCCTCCTCGGTAGGGCTTTCCATATCGCGCGGGAGCGCGGCGTCGTCGATGCCCGCACCTAGTATCTCCGTTCCCGGGCACGATCCGAACAGGAGGGGCGGACAGAGCTGTGGAAATCAACGCCGGAGGACTGCTGGAAGTCCGAATTACCCCGGCTGACGTGGGTAAACGAGTCTCTGTACGACGGGTGGAGGCCGGGCTGAGCGGATCACCCGAGTTCACGGACACGGTCGGTGTTCTCACATCCTGGGACCAGGGTGTGCTGCTGATCACAAAGAAGAACGGGCAGTCCGTCCGCATCGCGGAATCCTCCCTGGTCGCGGGCAAGACGGTGCCTCCGGCGCCGGCCCGGCGGCGGGGTCCGGCGGCCTCCTTCGAGGAGCTGTCGCGGATCGCGGCGCGGTCCTGGCAGCCGCTGGAGAGCGAGCGGCTGGGCGACTGGACGCTGCGGGCGTCCGCCGGCTTCACCCGGCGGGCCAATTCGGTGCTGGCGGTGGGCGACCCGGGGATACCGCTGGACGATGCACTCGCGCGAGTGACCTCCTGGTACGCGGAACGAGGGCTTCCGGCCTATGTGCAGGCCGCGACCGGAGCCGCCGGCACGCAGGAGCTGCTCTGCGCGGAGCTGGAACGGCGGGGCTGGGCGTCCGAGGTGTCGGCGGAGGTACGGATCGGGGCGCTGGCGACGGTGGCCGACGTGGCGGCGCCCGCCGCCGGATCCGTACGACTGACCCGTGTCCCGGACGAGGAATGGCTCGGACGCTACGGGAAGGTCGGCGACCCGGACGTGGCCCGGCGGCTGCTGGTGGAGGGCCCGTCGGTGTGGTTCGCGGCGCTGCCCGGGGGCCGGGCGGTCGGGCGGTGCGTGGTGGACGGGCGCTGGGCCGGCTTCTCGGCCGTGACGGTCGATCCCGTGCAGCGGCGGGAGGGCCTGGCGACGGCGGTGATGGCCGCGCTGGCCGGCAAGGCGCTGGAGGAGGGAGCGTCGGCGGCGTGGCTGCAGGTCGAGACGGACAATGCGGCGGCGCTGGCCCTGTACGACGGGCTGGGCTTCGCGACGCACCACACCTACCACCACTACCGGGCGGCGGGGTGAGTCCGGCGGACCGGCGGGAGGAGTTCGCGGCGGAGGCCCGCTCGGAGCGGCCCGATCTGGCCCTGCTGTGCCTGCTGCTGGCGACGGAGGCGGACCCGGACCTGGACGAACGCGCCATGGACTGGGCGCAGATCGAGCTGGACCGGCTCGCCGGGATGCTGCCGTACGGACTGCGGGGCGCCCGGGCGTGGGCGTCGGCCGTGACGGAAGTGCTGGGCGCGCGGCTCGGCTTCCACGGCACCCCGGCGGACTACGGCCGGCTGTCGTCCTCGCTGCTGCACGAGGTCCTGCGGCGGCGGCGCGGCCTGCCGATCCTGCTGTCGGTGGTGTGGCTGGAGGTCGCCCGGCGGGCCGGGGCGCCGGTGTACGGGCTGGGGCTGCCGGGGCACTTCGTGGTGGGCTTCGGGGACCCGGAGGAGGGCGTGGTCGTGGACCCCTTCGCGGGCGGCGCGTCCTTGGGCGCCGGGCCCGCGGAACTGGCGTCGGGGCCGCGCACGCCGGCCGGCACCCTGGACATCGTGCTGCGGATCCTGGCCAACATCCGGGCGTGGGCGTCGACCCGCCCGGAGCAGTCCGGGGTGGCCCTGTGGGCGCTCGAACTGTCACTGCTGCTGCCGTCGCATCCTGCGGCGCTGCGGTACGAGCGGGCGCGGCTGCTGGTGGAACGGGGCTCCTTCCAGGAGGGGGCGGCGGCGCTGGACGCGTACGCGGACGTCGTCGCCGCGATCGACACCGACGCGGCGGCCCGCATCCACGCCGAGGCCGTCTCCGCCCGCGCCCTGCTGAACTGACGGGGCTCTGCCCCGCACCCCGCGCCTCAATCGCCGGCGAGGCTTGATCTGCCGAGGCCGTCCGCTCAGCGGGGCCGGGTTGCCCGCAGGGCAATGTCAGCCCCTCCGGCGTTTGAGGAGCCCCGCAGATGTCATGCGGCGGACGTGGCAGTGCCCCCGCCCGGGGTCCGGGCGGGGGCACTGGTCCGTCGTGGCGCGGCGGAGGTCAGCTCGCGTTGGTCTCGATGACGACGGTCCGCTCGGCGGGGGTCTTGCCGCGCAGGGCCTTGCCGAGGGCGCCGGCGACGTCCTGCGGGGTGACCGCCGTCTTGGCGCCGGTGCCGCGGGTGATCAGGACGCCGTCGAAGCTGTTCCCGTAGACCGCCTTGAGCGCCTCCAGGTCGAACTTCTCGGTGAGGCGGCCGTCCACTGCCTGCATGCTGAGGAACTTCGGCAGGGACTTCGAGCCGAAGGGGAGGGACTTGCCCCCCGCCTTGACCGTGGCGATGGCGGACATCGCGGGCTCCGCGAACTCCTTCATCGCCCGGTCCAGTTCGGCCTGGTTGACGGCCGGTTCCTTGGTGGTGGTCGGCAGTTCGGGCACGGCCGCCTTGCCGGTGGCGACCTGGTCGCGGAAGGCCTTGGTGACCAGGTCGACGGAGGCGTCCACGTCCAGGGTGGTGCCGGGCTTGCCGGGGACGGCGACGGCCTTGCCGGTGTCGAAGGTGATCGTGCCCTCGGTGACCGAGCCGGCCGTGCCGGCGAGCTCCTGGAGCGCGACCTGGAGCTTCTCCTCGTCGACCGGCATCACGGGGTCGGCGACGCGCTGGTTGCCGAGCAGGGAGCCGATGACGGTGACGGGGTTGTAGTCGCTGCCGGCCGCGTTGCGGACGGTGGTCTGGCTGTCCAGGGTCAGCCCGGCCTTGTCGGGCTTCAGCTCGACCTGCTTGCCGCCGACGCTGAGCTGGATCGGGGTGGCGGCGCGGGTGCCGAAGGCCGTCTGGAGCTTGCCCACGGCCTCGTCGCGGCTGCCGCTGATGTCGACGTCGAGGACGGTGGTGCCCTTGGGGACGTCGGAGTGGTTCAGGAGCAGCCCGGCGCCGTAGGCCACGCCGATCAGGGCCACGATCCCGCCGCCGAGCAGGACCAGCTTGGAGCGGCCCTTCTTGGCGGGCTTGGCCGGCTCGGCGGCCTCGGCCTTCGGCGGCACGGGCACGGGGCGCGGTACCGGTACGGGGGTGGGCACCGGAGCGTCCAGCTCGGGGCCGGGCCAGCTCGGCGCCTCGGCGCGGGGTCCGCCGCCGGGGCCGCCGAGCGGGCCGGTGCCGAAGCCGGGACCGCCGGTGGGTCCGGCGGGGCCGCCGGGCCCGTCGCCGTAGACCGGGAAGGCCTCGGTGACGGGGCCGCCGTCGCCCTGGTCGCTCCCGTACACGGGGAAGCCCTGGGTGGACCCGACGCCGGGGCCGCCGGGCATGGGGGCGGCGGGCGCCGGAGGCTGGGCGTAGCCGGTGCCGTAGTCCGCCACGGGCGGCGGCGGGGTGCGCGGCGGCGCGTAGGCGCTGTCCGGCGCCGCCGGCGGGGCCTGGGTGCGCGGCGGGGGCGCGTAGCCGCCGCCCTGCACGGGCGGGGGCGGCGTCGGGCGGGGCGCGGCGCCGGGTACGGGCCGCTGCGCGAGCGGGGGCGGCGGGGCGGACGCGGCCTGCGGCATCTGCGCGGCGGGCGCCGGGGCCGCGGGCGCGGTGCCCGCCGGCTTGCGGGGGGCGAACCAGTTGCTGGCGGCCGGCTCCTCGGCTTCGGCCGGGCCCTGGGCGCGGGCCGGCTCCGGCTCCCGCTCGGCCTCGATCCGCGTCGGCTGGGGCTTGGGGCGCTGGGCGAGCGGCGGCTCGGGCGTGGACTGCGGCTCCTGCTCCGGCGCGGCGGCGGCCGGGCCGGAGTTGGTGCCCATCGACTTGCGCACGACCACCGGCGGGATCGGCCGGGAACCGGGGATGTTGATCCGGATCCGGGTCGTCAGGGTGGTCTCGGTCTTGGGCCCGTCGGATTCGGGCGTGGACGGCTTCGAGGTCACAGGGTTCTCCTCCGGAGCGGTCGGCGCGCCAGGTCCGGACGGCACAGTCGTGGACGGGTGCTGGCCGGTTCCATACGGCGGCGTCCCCGAGGGGTATGCGGCTCCGCCGTGCCCCTTGGGCCCGGAGGACGAACTGTCGGTTTCACGACTCAAGGCAGGTTCTCCCGGTTGGCTCCGCCGCCCGTCATACCGTGCGCGGGCAGCTCGGCGGCCCGTCCACCATACTGGCCGCCGCCCGCGCGCAACTGACGGCCGGGAATCAGGGGTTCCCCCTCAGGCCCGCCAAACCCCCCTGAACCGCCCCCAGAGCCCCTTCGCGCCCCCCCGCGCCGATCTCCCTACGAGGTCCGACACCACGTCACTTGGCAGACCGAGCGGCCGAAACCGGCCGGTCCAGCGGGCCGCGCATCGTGGCACACATCACAGCGAGCACCGTTCCACCCAAAAGGTAGACGTACATGCCGATTCCGGACGAACTGAGGAGGAAGTCCCCCTCGGGTCGCGGGACGCTGAGCATCACGTACGCGAGGAACCAGCCGGCCGCGGCCCCGCCCACCCCGAGGGCGGTCCCGAGGGCGATCCGGCCCCCGAGGAAGAGCCCGAAGAGGGCCAGCAGGCCGAGCAGCAGGCCGCCGGGGAACCACAGGTCCACCACCAGCCAGCCGGCCGCGCCGGTCAGCGCGCCCGCGACCACCAGGCCCAGGCAGCCGGCGATCCGGCCCGCCGTCAGCAAGCCGGTCACGCCTGCACCCCCGCGAAGAGGTCGTGCTCGCGCGTCCCCTCCGGGGCGCCGGGCCGGCCCTCGACCAGTTCGTAGTACTCGCGCGTGAACAGCGGCTGCGCCAGGTCGTTGGAGAGGGCGAAGAAGGGCCCGTCCACGGCGATCTGGGTGGCGTGGGCCCGCATGGCGGCCGCCTTCGCCGCCACGATGGGCTCCTCGGCCCCGATCTCGGCGGTGATCCGCTCGTCGGCGACGACCCCCGGCACGTCCTCGGGCGAGCCCAGGCCCGGGAACGGGTTCCCGTCCCCGGCGGCGCGCAGCCGGGCGAAGCCCTCCTCGACCACGGAGAGCGGGACGCGGTTCCAGTAGATCTTCCCGACCGCGTGCGGGGCGCCGAGGTCGCGCCGGTACGCGGTCTCCGCGGCCAGTTCGGCGGCGCGCATGGCGACCCGGTGGGCCTGGATGTGGTCCGGGTGCCCGTAGCCGCCGTGCGGGTCGTACGTGACGAGCACCTGCGGGCGCAGCTCCCGGATCACCTCCACGAGGTACGCGGCCGCCTCGTCCACGTCGGCCGACCAGAAGGCTCCCTGGCGGTGGTTCTGCGGGGCGCCCATCATCCCGGAGTCCCGGAAGCGGCCGGGGCCGCCGAGGAACCGGTGGTCGTGGACGCCCAGTTCGGCCATGGCGGCGGCGAGCTCGCCGACGCGGTGGGCGCCGAGGGTGTCGTCGCGGTCGGCCGCCAGGTGGGCGAGGCCGGGCGGGATGACCTCGCCCTCCTCGCCGAGGGTGCAGGTCACCAACGCGACGTGGGCGCCCTCGGCCGCGTACTTGGCCATGGTGACGCCGTTGTTGATCGACTCGTCGTCCGGGTGCGCGTGCACGAGGAGCAGACGACGGGCGGGAAGACCGTTCATGGACCTAGCCTACGAGGCCAGGGCTAGAACTTGAGGCCACTGATCATGGTCGCCACGTTCGAGGTGAGCTGGCTGAGGGTCGGCGCGACGGTGGAGCTCGCCAGGTAGAAGCCGAGCAGGACGCAGACGACCGCGTGTCCCGCCTTCAGGCCGGCCCTCCGGACCAGCAGGAAGACGATGATCGCCAGCAGCACCACGGCGGAGATCGAGAGTGCCACGGCGTTTCACCTCCACGTCGAGCGGACATCGGTACGCGCATTCGCGCTCGGCGAGAGTCATACCCACCGTGCGCTACGGATCATAACTATCCGTGCCAGCGCATCGATCGAAATCCGGCAGCACGAGGGGCGCATGGCGCGCACGGGTGGGGTCACGGGGAGGCCGGCCGGGGCGGCCGTACGCCTCCCCGGCCGGCTGTCGGCACCCGCACGGCCGCACGCCACCCAGGCTGCATGCCCCAGATCTCGGGGCAGAAACGGTCAAGTTGCCCCCGTGTAAACCGTGTTGCGGGGGCGGCGGCCACACCCTCACCTCACACCCCGCGGGTGGCCGGAAATCATCGATGGGCGGGGCGGCCGTCCCACGGACAGGACAGGACGGACGGGGCGGGGGCTAGTCCTGCGCGCCCTTCGGCGGCGCCGGCGGCACCACTTGTCTCTCCGCCGCGAAATGGCACGCCGAGGGGTGGGCCGCCGGACCCTGGGGGAAGGCCTGCGGGACCGCCAGCAGCGGGACCTCGGCCGTGCAGCGGGGCTGGGCCTTCCAGCACCGGGTGCGGAAGGGGCAGCCCGACGGCGGGTCGGCCGGGGACGGCACGTCGCCGGAGAGGATGATCCGCTCGCGGTGGGCGCGGGCCTCCGGGTCGGGCACCGGAACGGCCGAAAGCAGGGCCTGGGTGTACGGGTGGGTGGGGTGGTCGTAGATCTGGCTGTCGGTGCCGATCTCCACGATCCGGCCCAGGTACATGACGCCGACCCGGTCGGAGATGTGCCGCACGATCGACAGGTCGTGCGCGATGAAGACGTAGGACAGGCTGAAGTCGTTCTGGAGGCGGTCCAGGAGGTTGATGACCTGCGCCTGCACGGAGACGTCGAGCGCGGAGACCGGCTCGTCGGCCACGATGATCTCGGGCTGGAGCGCGAGGCCGCGGGCGATGCCGATGCGCTGGCGCTGGCCGCCGGAGAACTGGTGCGGGTAGCGGTTGATGTACTCCGGGTTGAGACCGACCACGTCGAGGAGGTCCTGGACCTTCTGCCGGCGCGAGCCCTTGGGAGCCACCTCCGGGTGGATCTCGTAGGGCTCGCCGATGATGTCGCCGACCGTCATCCGCGGGTTCAGCGAGGTGTACGGGTCCTGGAACACCATCTGGATGTTGCGGCGCACGGCCTTCAGGGCGCGGCCGGACAGCCTGGTGAGGTCCTCGCCCTTGTAGAGGATCGAACCCGCCGTCGGCCGCTCCAGGTTGACCAGCATCTTGGCCACGGTCGACTTCCCGCAGCCGGACTCGCCGACGATGCCCAGCGTCTCCCCGGCGCGCAGGTCGAAGGAGACCCCGTCCACGGCCTTGACCGCGCCGACCTGCTTGCGGAAGACGATGCCCTGGGTCAGCGGGTAGTGCTTGACCAGGTCCTTCACCTCCAGAAGGGACTCAGCCACGGAGGCACTCCTTCCAGAAGAAGCACGCGCTGGTCCGTTCCCCGGCCACCTGCGCGAGCGGCGGGACCTCGGCGCGGCAGCGGGCCTGGGCCATCGGACAGCGCGGGTTGAAGGCGCAGCCCGGCGGAATGGCCAACAGGTTCGGCGGCAGGCCCTTGATGGCGTACAGCTCCTGGCCCTTCTGGTCCAGGCGCGGAATGGAATCCAGCAGTCCGCGCGTGTACGGGTGGGCGGGCGCCTTGTAGATCTCGTGGACGGGGGCCGCCTCGACGATCCGGCCCGCGTACATGACGGCGATCTTGTCGGCCACGTCGGCGACCACGCCCAGGTCGTGGGTGATCAGGATGAGGCCCATGTTCAGCTCGCGCTGCAGCTCCGCCAGCAGGTCCATCACCTGGGCCTGGACGGTCACGTCCAGGGCCGTCGTCGGCTCGTCCGCGATGATCAGCGAGGGCTCCAGGGCCAGCGCCATGGCGATCATGATGCGCTGGCGCATGCCGCCCGAGAACTGGTGCGGGAAGTCCCCCACCCGCTGTTTCGCCGCCGGGATCTTCACCCGGTCCATCAGCTCGACGGCCTTGGTCCTGGCGTCCTTGCGGGACATCCCGCGGTGGACCTCGTACATCTCGCCGAGCTGCTTGCCCACGCTCAGGACCGGGTTCAGGGAGGAGAGCGCGTCCTGGAAGATCATCGCCATGTCGGCGCCGCGGATCCTGCGCCGCTCCTCCTCCTTCATCGTGAGGAGGTCCTTGCCCTTGAAGAGGATCTCGCCGCCGGCGATCCGGCCCGGCGGCATGTCGAGGATCCCCATCACGGCCTGGGCGGTCACCGATTTACCGGAGCCCGACTCACCGAGCACGGCGAGCGTCTCGCCCTCGTCCACCGAGTAGTCGACACCGTTGACCGCCTTCGCGACTCCGTCGCGCGTCTTGAATTCCACGTGCAGGTCGCGGACTTCGAGCAGCATGTGCGGGGCTCCTCAGCGCAGCTTGGGGTCGAGGGCGTCGCGCACCGCGTCGCCGAGCATGATGAAGGCGAGCACGGTCAGGCTCAGCGCGCCCGCCGGCCAGAGCAGCATGTGCGGGGCGTTGCGGATCTGCGAGGCCGCGTTGGAGATGTCGATGCCCCAGGAGACGGTGGGCGGGCGCAGGCCGACGCCGAGGAAGGACAGGGTGGCCTCCAGGGCGATGTACGTGCCGAGCGCGATCGTGGCCACGACGATGACCGGGGCGACGGCGTTGGGCGCCACGTGCCGCAGCATCATCCGGCCGTTGCCGGCGCCGAGGGCCCGGGCGGCCTGGACGTAGTCGTTCTGTTTTGCGGTGATCACCGAGCCGCGGGCGATGCGGGCGATCTGCGGCCAGCCGAGGAGCACGATGAAGCCGACCACGGGCCACACGGTGGTGCTGGTGACGACGGACAGGAACACCAGGCCGCCGAGGACCACCGGGATGCCGAAGAAGATGTCGGCGACCCGGGAGAGCAGCGCGTCGCCCCAGCCGCCGAAGAAGCCGGCGAGCCCGCCGAGCGCGGAGCCGAGCAGGGCGGCGCCGAGGGTGGCGCAGACGCCCACGGTGATGGAGGCGCGCGCCCCGTACACCGTGCGGGTGTAGACGTCGCAGCCCTGGGTGTCGTAGCCGAAGGGGTGGCCCGGGGAGGAGCCCTGCTGCGATTTGGACAGGTCGCACTGGAGCGGGTCGCCGCTCGCGATGAGCTGCGGCCAGATCGAGATGATCACGAGGAAGAGGATCATCAGCGAGGAGACGATGAAGACGGGGTTGCGGCGCAGCTGGTGCCAGGCGTCGGACCACAGGGAGCGGGCCTTCTCCCGCGGCCCGGGGCCGGTCGGCCCGGCGCTCTTCTCGATGCCCTCGACGCTCTCGGCCTCCTCCAGCGCGAGATCCATGGGTCCTCCCTGGCCGGTGGGGGAGACCGCCTCGTGCCGGCGGGGGCCGACGGGGTCGTATCCGCCGGGGCCTTCGGCGCGCTCGGGGGGCTCGGGCTCAGGCATAACGGATCCTCGGGTCCAGGACCGCGTAGAGCAGGTCGACGAGCAGGTTCGCCAGCAGGAAGACGATGACGAGGATCGTCACGAAGCCGACCACCGTCGGGGAGTTGTTGCGCAGGATGCCCTGGTAGAGCTGGTAGCCGACGCCGTGGATGTTGAAGATCCGCTCGGTGACGATGGCGCCGCCCATCAGCGCGCCGATGTCGGTGCCGATGAAGGTGACGACGGGGATGAGCGAGTTGCGCAGCAGGTGGCGGGTGACGACCCGGCGGCGCGGAAGTCCTTTGGCGACGGCGGTGCGGACGTAGTCGGCCTTGACGTTCTCGGCGATGGAGGTGCGCGACAGGCGGGTGACGTAGGCGAGGGAGACCAGCGCGAGCACGATGCCGGGCAGGATCAGCTCGTTGAGGGGGGCGTCCGGGGAGACCGTGGGCCGCACCCAGCCCCATTTGACGCCGAAGAGGTACTGGAGCAGGTAGCCGGTCACGAAGGTGGGCACCGAGATGACCACGAGGGTGGCCACGAGCACGGAGGTGTCGACGGTCTTGCCGCGGCGCAGGCCGCTGATCACGCCGAGGGTGATGCCGATGACGACCTCGAAGAAGATCGCGACCATGGTCAGGCGCAGGGTCACGGGGAAGGCGCTGGCCATCAGCTCGGTGACGGGCTGGCCGTTGAAGGCCGTGCCGAAGTCGCCCTGGAAGATCTGGCCCATGTAGTGGAGGTACTGCTTCCACAGGGGCTGGTCGAGGTAGAGGTCCTTGCGGATGCGCGCGGCGGTGGCGGGGTCGGGCGCCTTGTCGCCGAAGAGGGCCGCGACGGGGTCGCCGAGCGCGTACACCATGAAGAAGATCAGGAACGTGCTGCCGATGAACACCGGGATCATCTGGAGCAGCCGCCGGATCACATAACGTCCCATGGACTGCTCCAGGATCGATCCGAAACGTGGGTCAGCTGACCTTGATCTGGTCGTACACGGGGACGCTGAACTGGTTGAGCGCCACGTCCGAGAGCCGCTCGGCGTAGCCCGCGCTGCCGTTCTGGTACCAGAGCGGGATGGCCGGCATCTGCTCGGCGAGGATCTTCTCGGAGTCCTGGAACTTGGCGACGGCCTTGGTCTGGTCGCTCTCCTGGTTCGCCTCGTCGACGAGCTTGTCGAAGTCCGGGTTGCTGAACTTCCCGTAGTTGGAGGAGGCGCCGGTGTAGTAGAGCGGCTGGAGGAAGTTCTGGATCAGCGGGTAGTCGGCCTGCCAGCCGGAACGGAAGGGGCCCGTCAGCTTGAAGCTGCTCTGCTGGTTGCGGAAGTCCGCGAAGGTGCCAATCGGGTTGACCGTGCAGACCGGGCCCTCGCCCAGCGCGTTGTTGATGCTGTTGCAGACGGCGTCCATCCAGTCGCGGTGCGAGCCGGTGTCCACGTTGGAGGTCAGCGTGACCTTGCCGCCGGGGAGCCCCCCGCCCTCCTGGATGAGCTTCTTGGCCTCGACCGGGTCGTAGACGCAGGCGTCGCCGCAGACCGTGGAGGAGAAGCCGCCCTTCTCGCCGAGCGCCGGCGAGGTCCAGTCCTTGGCGGGGGTGCGGGTCTCGCGGAAGATCTGCTTGGTGATCTCGTCGCGGTTGATCGCCCGGGAGATGCCCTGGCGGACCTTCTCCATGCCGGGCTTGCTCCACTGCGCGTCGTACAGCGGGAAGGTGAGGGTCTGGATGATGAGGGCCGGCTGGTTGATGTACCGGTCGCCGAGGTCGTTCTTGACGTTCTTCAGCTGTTGCGCCGGGATGTCGTCGACGAGGTCGAGGTTGCCGGAGATCAGGTCGGTGTAGGCGGTGTTGTTGTCGGTGTAGACCTTCAGGTCCACTCCGCCGTTCTGCGCCTTGTCCGCACCGGGGTACGCGTCCCACTTGCGCAGCTTCATGCCGGTGCCCTTGGTGTACGAGTCCACCGTGTACGGGCCGTTGCCGACGGGCTTGTTCAGCCAGGCGGTGTGGTCGGTGAAGAAGGCCTGGGGCAGCGGGGAGAACGCCTGGTAGCCGAGGGTCTCGGGCCAGGTGGAGAACTTGTTCTTGAGGGCCACGGTGAAGGTCTTGGGGTCCTTCACCACCAGGCCGGACATCGTCTTCGCCGTCGGTTCCCCGGAGGCCGGGTGCACGTCCTGGTAGCCGACGATGTCGGAGAAGAACGGCGAGTTGTTCTGCTTGTTGCGCACGTCCGCGCCGTAGTTCCAGGCGTCCACGAAGGACTGGGCGGTGACCGGCTCGTCGTTGCTGAACTTCCAGCCGTCCTTCAGCGTGATCGTGAAGTTCTGACTGTCCGTCGTCTCGATCTTCTCGGCGAGCATGTTGTCCGCCTCGCCGGTCTTCGGGTCGTAGCGCTTGAGACCCCGGAAGAGCATGTCGAGGACCTTGCCGCCCTGCACCTCGTTGGTGTTGGCGGGCTCCAGCGGGTTCTGCGGGTCACCCCAGGACGAACTGACGATCCCGGCCTCGCCGCCGCCCCCGCCACTGTCGCTTCCGCCGCCGCAGGCCGTCGCCGCGAGGGCGACGGCCACCGCACATGCGGCCCACTTGGCGTGGGTGGCTCCGCGCATGGAGTGCCTCCTAGGGGTCCCTGACTCGCTTAGGGGCCAATGTCACCCTATGTGGGGGCCCGCACACTCCTCGTTGGACCGATTGCACCCGCGCGTCACGCGCCTGTCACCCCTGCGAGTGCAACGGCAGCTCCCAGGAGTCGACCGCGTAGTGCAGGCCCATGCCGTGCGCCTCGTAGAGCCCGAGTGCGCCCGTTTCGTTGTGGATGTCCACGCCGAGGCCCACGGTGTCCCGGCCGCGCGCCGCGTACACCGCGAAGCAGTGGCGCAGCAGGAAGCCGCCGAGGCCGCGGCCGCGCAGTTCCTTGCGTACGCCGATGTGGCCCACCCAGCCCATGCTGGTCCGGTCGTCCCGGCTGAGCAGGACGGCCGCGTCGCCCTGGCCGGGCAGGCTCGCGATCCAGACCAGGGACCAGTCGAGCCGGCGGCCGTCGATGTGGTCCAGCCAGGACTCGTACGGGCGGTCCACATGGCCGAAGTGAGCCGCGAAGGTCTCCTCGATCAGGGCGTGGGCCCGGTGGCGGTCGGCCTCGTCGTCGGCGCAGTGGCGCAGGGTGAGCCCGGCCGGGACGGCCGGCGGCAGGTCGGCGGCCGGCGACAGGGAGCGGGTCATGACCTGGTAGCGGCGGATGGTGCGGTAGCCGCGCGCGGTGAGGTGGGAGAGGTCGAGGGTGGGTGCCACGTTGAGCTGGAGCCGCAGGACGCCGGAACCGGCGGTCAGCTCCCGGGCCCTGGCCTCCATGCGCTCCAGCAGCAGGACGGCCGCCTCGTCGTGGCCGGGGAGCACGTAGTGGTCCCCGTCGACACGGCCCGGGCCGGAGTCCGCCCAGACCAGGGCGTAGGCCACGAGCCGGCCGCCCTCGAAGGCGAGCCAGGAGTCGGTGGCCAGGTCGACGTCGGGGGCGTTCAAGTCGGATTCGACGGTGCCCAGGTCGGTCTCCGGGCGGCCGATCTCGATCATGTCGACGGCGTTGAGGAGGGCGCAGATGTCGGCCGCGTCCCCGGGCCCGGCGGGCCGTACGGTGAGGGTCATTGCCTCACTCTCCGTCCCGCGCTCGCGGGGCCGCAACCGGTTTCCGGGACCCCTGCGGAAACGGCCGGTCCCCGGTGCGCGAAGCACCGGGGACCGGCCGTGACCGTACGGGTCCGTCGGAGGTCAGACGGCCAGGATGGCCTTCTCCTCCGCGAAGTGGCACGCCGACTCGTGCGCGGCCGGGCCGGTCTGGCCCTTGAAGCGCTCCGGGATGGCGAGGAGCGGCTCCTCGGTGGAGCACTTGTCCTCGGCCTTCCAGCAGCGGGTGCGGAAGCGGCAGCCCGACGGCGGGTTGGCCGGCGACGGGACGTCACCGGTGAGGATGATGCGCTCGCGGCCCTCGCGGGCCTCCGGGTCGGGGACCGGGACGGCGGAGAGCAGCGCCTGGGTGTACGGGTGCGTCGGGTGCTCGTAGATCTGGGCGTCGGAGCCGATCTCGGCCATCTTGCCCAGGTACATGACGCCGACGCGGTCCGAGATGTGCCGGACGATCGACAGGTCGTGCGCGATGAAGAGGTAGGAGAGGTTGAACTCGTCCTGGAGCTTCTCCATCAGGTTGATGACCTGCGCCTGCACCGACACGTCGAGCGCGGAGACCGGCTCGTCGCAGATGATGATCTCGGGCTGCAGGGCCAGGCCTCGGGCGATGCCGATGCGCTGGCGCTGACCGCCGGAGAACTGGTGCGGGTACCGGTTGATGTACTCCGGGTTCAGGCCCACGACGTCCAGGAGCTCCTGGACCTTGCGGCGCCGGTCGCCCTTGGGAGCCACCTCGGGGTGGATCTCGAAGGGCTCCCCGATGATGTCGCCGACCGTCATGCGCGGGTTCAGCGAGGTGTACGGGTCCTGGAACACCATCTGGATGTTGCGGCGGACGGCCTTGAGGGCCTTGCCGGACAGCCGGCTGATGTCCTCGCCCTTGTAGAGCACCTCGCCGGCGGTGGCCCGCTCCAGGTTCATCAGGAGCTTGGCGACCGTGGACTTGCCACAGCCGGACTCGCCGACGATGCCGAGGGTCTCGCCCTTGTAGAGGTCGAAGGAGATCCCGTCGACCGCCTTGACCGCACCGACCTGCTTCTTGAACAGGATGCCCTGGGTCAGCGGGAAGTGCTTGACCAGGTTGCGGACCTGGAGGATCGGCTCGCGCTCGGTGGCGTTCTTGGTGAGCTCAGCCATGGATCTGCTCCTTCCAGAAGTGGCACGCGCTGCCGCGGCCGGGCAGCTCGGTGCCGTCCTGCTCGGTGACGGGGTGCAGTACGGGGATCTCCGTACGGCAGATGTCCTGCACCTTGGGACAGCGGGGGCTGAAGGCGCAGCCCGCGGGAATGCGGAGCAGGTTGGGCGGCAGGCCCTTGATCGCGTAGAGCTCCTGGCCCTTCTGGTCCAGGCGCGGGATCGAGTCGAGCAGGCCGCGGGTGTACGGGTGGGACGGGCGCTTGTAGATCTCGTGGACCGGAGCGGTCTCGACGATCCGGCCCGCGTACATGACCGCGATCTTGTCCGCGACGTCGGCGACGACGCCGAGGTCGTGGGTGATCAGGATCAGGCCCATGTTCATCTCGCGCTGGAGCTCCGCGAGCAGGTCCATGACCTGCGCCTGGACCGTCACGTCGAGGGCCGTGGTGGGCTCGTCGGCGATGATCAGGTCCGGCTCCAGGGCCAGCGCCATGGCGATCATGATGCGCTGGCGCATACCGCCGGAGAACTGGTGCGGGTAGTCGCCCACGCGCGCCTTGGCGGCGGGGATCTTCACGCGGTCCATGAGCTCGACGGCCTTGACCTTCGAGTCCTTCTTGGACATGCCGCGGTGGACCCGGAACATCTCGCCGAGCTGGTCGCCCACCGAGTAGACCGGGTTCAGGGAGGACAGCGCGTCCTGGAAGATCATCGCCATCTTGTTGCCGCGGAGCTTGCGGCGCTCCTCGTCGGACATCTTGAGGATGTCCTTGCCGTGGAAGCGCACCTCGCCGCCGGCGATCCGTCCGGGCGGGCTGTCGAGAATGCCCATGATCGCCTGTGCGGTGACGGACTTGCCGGAGCCGGACTCGCCGAGCACGGCGAGGGTCTCGCCGGCGTTGACGCTGTAGCTCACGCCGTTGACGGCCTTGGCGACCCCGTCACGGGTCTTGAACTCGACCTGGAGGTTGTCCACCTCCAGCAGCGGCACGGCGGACCCGCCACCCGTCTCCGCAACGCTGAGAATCTCCGACGTCGTCACGCCGCCACCTTCGTCCTGCTTGCTGATGTTGTCTCGGGGCATCGCGCGGCCCTACCGGAGCTTCGGGTCGAGCGCGTCACGCAGGCCGTCGCCGACGAAGGCGAAGCCGAGCACGGTGACGACGACGAACAGGCTGGGGAACACCCAGAGGTAGTCGTTGACGCCGATGAAGGCCTGACCGGCCGCCAGCATGTTGCCCCACTCCGGGACGTCGACGGGGACGCCGGCGCCGAGGAAGGAGAGCGCCGCGACGCCGACGATCGTGGTGCCGACGTTGAAGGTCGCGTAGACCAGAACGGCGGTCAGCGAGTTCGGCAGGATGTGCGTGCGGACGACGCGCCAGCCGCCGGCGCCGAGCGCCTTGGCCGCGTGGACGTAGTCCATCTCGCGCACCGACAGGATCGAGCTGCGCAGGAGCCTGGAGACGGTGGCCCAGGAGAAGATGGCCAGCGAGATGACCACCGGGGTGATGCCACGGCCGGTGACCAGGATGATGACGACGGCACCGATCATGAGCGGGAACGCGAGGAACACGTCCGCGACGCGCATGACCAGGGTGTCGGCGAAGCCGGCGAAGTAACCGGCGATGGCGCCGAGGGCGACACCGATCAGCACCGCGAAGAAGATCGAGGCGAGGCCGACGAACATGGCGACGCGGGTGCCGGCTATGAGGCGCGAGAACATGTCGCGGCCCAGGGCGTCGGTGCCCATCCAGTGCGTGCCGTTGGGTGAGGCGAGGGTGTTCTCGAGGTCCTGGGCGGTCGGGTCGAACGGGGCGAACATGTCGCCGAAGATCGCCGTCAGGAACAGCACGGAGATGATCACGAGACCGACGACGGCCAGCTTGTTCTGGACGTAGCGGTGACGGATCTCGCCCCACTGGGTGAGTTGCTTGGGTGCGGGTTCGGCCGGGGCCGAAGCGGACGACACGGGGTTCTCGTCCCCGATCGCCGGGCTCGTTGCGAGCTCAGACATGAGGAAATCCTCCTTGGGGGCGGTCAGCTGAGGCGGATACGCGGGTCGAGGGCCGCGTACAGCAGGTCCACGATGAGGCTGAGGACGACGAAGATCGCGACGCTGTAGGTCACGACACCGATCACGATCGGGTTGTTCTGCTGCTGAATCGCCTGAACCAGTGCCAGACCGACACCGTCCCAGTTGAAGATCGCCTCAGTGATGAGCGCACCACCGAGGAGTCCGCCGAATGAAATGCCCAGGTAAGTGACCACGGGAATGGACGAGTTGCGCAGCACGTGCTTGAACAGCACGCGGCGTCGCGGAAGCCCCTTGGCCACGGCCGTCTTCACGTAGTCCGCCCGCAGCACCTCGAGCATCGTGCCGCGGGTGAGGCGGGCGACGAAGGCGATGTCGGTGATCGCGAGGGTGATCGCGGGAAGGACCATGCCGATGAGCTTGTCGCCACCCAACTGCGGGAACCACTGGAGCTCCACCGCGAAGTACTTCATGAGCAGCATGCCGATCACGAAGGTGGGGAAGCCGACCGCCATCGTCGTAAAAAACGTCGTGGCCATGTCGAGAATGCTGTATCTGTAGAGCGCGGCGATGATGCCCACGCCCATACCGAACACGGTGACGAGCGCGATGGCCAGGACGGCCAGCTTCGCCGTGTTCTGAAGCTTGGGGGCGAGGATGTCGGAGACCTCACGGCGCTGGACGAAGTCCTCGCCGAGGTCGCCGGTGGCAACCTTCGCGACGTAGTTCACGTACTGCTCGGGCAGCGACTTGTCGAGCCCGTAACGCGCCTTGAGTTCCGCGACCACTGCGGGGTCGCGTGCCTTGTCGCTGCCCGCGATCGAACCCACGGGATCGCCGGGGAGTACGAACAGACACGCGAACAGAACCATGGTCGCGCCGATGAGGACTATGACCATCTGCCCGAGGCGACGGGCGACGTACCTTCCCATGTTTTGCCTCTCTACCTGGCCGCTTCTGGGAGCAGCGGCCTCCGGCCCAAGGAACGGGCCGGCTCTCGGCCTGCGGGGGTTGCCCGCGGATGTGAGGGGTGCCGAAGTGAAAACGGCCTGCCGAGCGGGGCCGCGGCCCACCGGTCACCCGGGGGCCGCGGCACGTTCGCTCCTGACGGATATACCGTCCGAACCGATTACTTCTTGAGCGAGATCTTCTCGAGGATCGGGTCCTCGTTGAAGTTGATGTCGTCCAGACCGTTGAACTTGTCGGTCGCCATCAGGCGGAACTGGGAACGGTTGAAGGTCGGGATGAGGGCCATGTCCTCCATGGCCATCTTCTCGGCCTGCTTGTACATGCCGACGCGAGTGGCCTCGTCCTTGGTGGCACGGGCGGTGTCGATCAGCTTGTCGAACTCCGGGTTGTTGTAACGCGCACGGTTGTCACCGGTCACGTTGCCCTCGGCGTCCTTCGCCATGGCCGACGAGTGCAGGAGCGGGAAGAGGAAGTTCTCCGGGGTCGGGTAGTCCGCGCCCCACGCGAAGCGGTACAGACCGGAGGCCTGGGTGCCCTGCTGCTCCTTGAGCATGCCCGGGAAGTCCTTGCCGTCCAGCTTGACCTTGACGCCGAGGACGTCCTCGATCTGCTTCGCGGCGGCCTGGACCCACTCTTCGTGGCCCGCACCGGTGTTGAAGCTGAACTTGATCTCGGAGCCCGGCTTCAGGCCCGCCTTCTCGGCGTGCTCCTTGGCCTTGGCGGGGTCCTGCTTGATGCAGGAGACGCACAGGTCCTTCTGGTACGCCTTCGGGAACGCCGGCGGCACGATGGTGGTCGACGGCGTCTTGTAGCCCTGGAAGACACCCTTGGCGATGGCCTGACGGTCGATCGCGTAGGAGATCGCCAGACGGGCGTCCTTGGAGTTGGTCGGACCGTTGTCACCGATCGGCAGGACGAAGTCCATGCCGTTGGTGTCCTTGGCGAACCACTTGTTCTGCGGCTTGTACTTGGCCTCGGCGACCTTGAGCATCGGCACCGGGATGTGCGCGTAGTCGAAGGTGCCGGCCTGGAAGCCGTCGTACTCGAGCTGGTGCGCGGTCTTGTCGTTGAGCAGCGTGACCTGGACCTTCTGGAGGGAGGCCTTGGCCAGCGAGTAGTCGTCGTTGCGGACGAGGTTGATCGCCTTGTTGTGCTCCCACGTGCCGTCCATCTTGAACGGACCGTTGCCGATGGGGGCCTCGCCGAACGCCTTGTCCTCTTCGCCGACCTTGGCGGCCTTCGGGACCGGGCTGTAGGCGTTGTGCGCCGTCTTCAGGACGAACTCGCAGTCCGCCTTGGACAGGTCCACCTTGATGGTGTTCGGGTCCGGGGTGGTGACACCGGCGAAGGTCTTGGCCGAGCCGTCCTGCAGCTCCGCGTAACCCTTGATGCCGGCGAAGTGGTACGCGACGTCGGACGCGGCGGCCTTGTGCGCGGCACGGGCCCAACCACGGGCGAACGCCTCGGCGTCCACGACCTCGCCGTTGGAGAACTTGGTGTCCGGCTTGACCTTGAAGGTCCAGGAGGTGCAACCCTCGTCCGAGGACGCCGACTCGGCGAGCGCCGGCTCGGCCAGGCCGTCCGGCGTGTTCGCGTACAGGCCGGTGAACAGGGCGTTGGCCAGCAGGACGCCGGTCGCCTCGTGGGCACGCCCCGGGTCGATGGTGTCCGGCTCGGTGGAGCCCAGCCGGAACGTGCCGCCGCCGGCACTTCCCTTGTCCTTGCTGTCACCGTCACCGCCGCCACAGGCAGTAGCGGCCAGGGCGACGACAACCGCGCCCACGACCCACTTGGCGCTCTTGGCACCGCGCATGGGTTTCCTCCTCATGAGTCCACTGATCGACTTGAGGGGCATGAAAACCTCGCCGACACCCCTGACGACGAACGGTTTCCTGCCCAATAGTGTGCTCGTGAGTCGGCGCGATCCCCACATCGCGTGACCCATTGACCCGAGCTCAATGGAGCCATCCTCAGGGACGGTCAGGCCGTAAACCACACTTAAGTGGTCTCGTTTTCACAACATCGATCCGCGTCAGAAACCCGAAATCCGGACAAACGGATAGGAGACAGACACGTGCGAAACGGACGGTTAGCTCATCTTCCGGAGTGTCACGGTCGGTATTCGGACACCAGAACACAAAAATCCGCTTGACAGAAGCGAACAGCCCCTCCCGTCACGGAGTCCGTGACGGGAGGGGCTGCGGCGTTTTCTACGGCAATGCGACCAACTGCGGCCACCGCGGTCGCCCGGCCCGGGCGAACCCGGGATGGGCGACCGCAAAGCCCGTACTACTTGGCGGACTTGGCGCGCGAAGCGGTGCGCGAGCGGTCCTTCTGGTCCAGCACGACCTTGCGGATGCGGACGGCCTCCGGGGTCACCTCGACGCACTCGTCGTCGCGGCAGAACTCCAGGGACTGCTCCAGGGAGAGCTTGCGGGGCGGGATCACGTTCTCCGTGTTGTCCGCGGAAGCCGCACGCATGTTGGTGAGCTTCTTCTCCTTGGTGATGTTCACGTCCATGTCGTCGGAGCGCGAGTTCTCGCCGACGATCATGCCCTCGTACACCTCGGTGCCGGGGTCGGTGAACAGGACGCCGCGCTCCTGCAGGTTGATCATCGCGAACGGCGTGACCGAGCCGGCGCGGTCGGCGACCAGCGAACCGTTGTTACGGGTCACCAGCGGGCCGAACCACGGCTCGTGGCCCTCGTGGATCGAGTGGGCGATGCCGGTGCCGCGCGTACCGGTCAGGAACTCGGTGCGGAAGCCGATGAGACCGCGCGACGGGACGACGAACTCCATGCGGACCCAGCCGGAGCCGTGGTTCGACATGTTGTCCATGCGGCCCTTGCGGACGCCCATGAGCTGCGTGACCGCACCCATGTGCTCCTCGGGGACGTCGATCGTCATGCGCTCGACCGGCTCGTGGACCTTGCCGTCGATCTCCTGCGTGACGACCTGCGGCTTGCCGATGGTCAGCTCGAAGCCCTCGCGGCGCATCTGCTCGACCAGGATGGCGAGCGCGAGCTCACCGCGGCCCTGGACCTCCCAGGCGTCGGGGCGCTCGGTGTCGAGGACGCGGAGCGAGACGTTACCGACCAGCTCGCGGTCCAGACGGTCCTTGACCTGGCGGGCGGTGACCTTGCGGTCCTTGACCGCGGACTTGGCGTCCGCGCCCTTGCCGCTGCCGCCGCGGCCGACCATCGGGGAGGTGTTCGTGCCGATGGTCATGGAGATCGCCGGCTCGTCGACCGAGATCAGCGGGAGCGCGATCGGGTTCTCCGGGTCGGCCAGGGTCTCGCCGATCATGATGTCGGGGATACCGGCGACCGCGCAGATGTCACCCGGGCCCGCCACCTCGGCCGGCTTGCGGGTGAGCGCCTCGGTCATCATCAGCTCGGTGATGCGGACGTTCGACTGGGTGCCGTCACGCTTGATCCAGGTGACGGTCTGGCCCTTGCGCAGCTCGCCCTGCTCAACGCGGAGGAGCGCGATGCGGCCGAGGAAGTTGTCGGCGTCCAGGTTGGTGACGTGCGCCTGGAGGGGGGCCTCCTCGTCGTACACCGGGGCCGGGACGTGCTCCAGGATGGTGGAGAAGAACGGCTCCAGGTTGTCGCTGTCCGCGGGGACGGTGCCGTCCTCCGGCTTGGTCAGCGAGGCGACGCCGTCACGGCCGCAGGCGTAGACGATCGGGAACTCGATCTGGTCCTCGTCCGCGTCCAGGTCGAGGAAGAGGTCGTACGTCTCGTTGACGACCTCGTCGATCCGGGAGTCCGGACGGTCGGTCTTGTTGATGCAGAGGATGACCGGCATCTTCGCCTGCAGAGCCTTGCGCAGGACGAAGCGGGTCTGGGGCAGCGGACCCTCCGAGGCGTCCACCAGCAGAACGACGGCGTCCACCATCGACAGACCGCGCTCGACCTCACCACCGAAGTCGGCGTGGCCGGGGGTGTCGATGATGTTGATCGTGATCGGGGCCCCGCCGTCCTTGGGGTGATACTTCACCGCCGTGTTCTTGGCGAGGATCGTGATGCCCTTCTCACGCTCCAGGTCGTTCGAGTCCATCATGCGGTCGTCGAGGTGCTGGTGGGCGGCGAAGGCACCGGCCTGCTTGAGCATGGCATCGACGATGGTCGTCTTGCCATGGTCGACGTGGGCGACGATGGCGACGTTACGGATGTCGTGGCGCGTGGGCACTTCGGCGCTTCTCCCGGGATCGTGGATGGCGTCGCGTACGGCCTGGCACGCGCGCCTCGGCCGGGCGAAAACCTGCCACGGCCTTACCCCATGGTACGTCGCGTGGCGGGAACCGCCTGCCGGGGGGTCTGTCAAGAGGCCGGATGAATGAGCGCTGCCGAGTGCTGCGTGGGGTGCCCCGGTCGCCCATGCTGCCGGTAATCATGCGGGTCAACGGCCGGGTCAATGGGTATGGCACGACCTTGCCCGCCGGAGATCCGGCGGGCAAGGGACTTGAGTCACATCTGAGCTTGCTACCTGCGGGTCAACCTGACAGGCACCCCTTTGTCATCACTTCTTCGCCCACGCTACTTCTTCTTGTCCTTGGCGGTCGGCGGCTTCTTCCAGCCGATGTCCTGGTAGCGGGGGGTGCCGAGGCCGAAGGCGCCGGCGTTGGCCAGGCCCGGCTTGACGGCCACCAGCTCCGGGCGCTGGTAGAGCGGGATGGAGCCGGCGGCGGCCCAGATCCGGGCGTCCGCCTTGCGGATCAGCTCGCGGGACTGGTCCTCGTCCAGCTCGCCGACCGCCTGGTCGAAGAGCTGGTCGATGTGGTCGGTGCCGACCCGTGTGTAGTTCTGTTCGACGAGGAGCGAGCCGTCCGCGGCCGGCTCCGGCTTGGCGAAGATGGGCCGGGCGTCGGTGGCGGGGTAGGCGGTCGCGGGCCAGGAGTAGAGGGCCAGGTCGTACTGGCCCGAGGCGATGTGGTCCTTGAAGAAGCTCTCGTCGGTGACCTTGGTCGTCTCGGTGGCCACGCCGAGCTTCCGCAGCATCTGGGCGATCCGCTCGCCGACCGTGCGCAGGGACTCCGAGCCGGGGCCGGCCGGGAGGACGAAGCGCAGGGTGAGCGCCTTGCCGTCCTTGGCGAGCATGGCGCCGGAGGTGCGGTTGGCCTGCTTGGCCGGGGCCGGGGTGGCCTGGGCGGGATCCGCCGCGTCGCCGTCGCGGGCCGCGCTGCGCTTGCCGTCGTCGGCGGGCGCCACCCGGGCGGCCTGGGCGAGGAGGGACACCTCCTGCTGGGCACCGAAGGGGGCGGGGGCCAGCACCGGGGAGGTCCGGCCCTGCGCACCCTCCGGGGCCGCGGCGAGGGGGCGCTCGCCGGGGGCGGCCGGACGGGCCTGCGGCTGCCGGCCCGCGGCCGAGCGCAGGTCGCCGTTGGCCTCGTCGTCCTGGCCCACGATGTAGAGCCCGTCGTTTCCGGTGCCCGGGCCCGACGGGGTCTTCCCGTCGTCCTGCGGCTCGCTCTCCGGACCGGCCTTGGCCCCCACCGGCTCGGTGATCTTGCCGCCCCGGCGCCAGCCCGCGTCCGCGAGGAGGGCCTGGGCCGCCTGGGTGTCCCGGCCGCCGAGGGCGTCGCTGTTGTCGGCGTACGCCCGCTGCCCGGCGAGCGCCACGTGGCTGCCGACCGGCTTCGCGGGCAGGCCGAGCGGCTTGAGCACGAGCTCGGCCAGCGCCTTGCGGTCCAGCGCCCGGGCGATCGCCCGGCGCACCCGCTCGTCGGCCAGCGGGCCCGCGGCCCCGTTCATCGCGAGCTGGGTGTAGGCGGGCTCCAGGGACTTGCGGACGGTGAAGTTCCGCAGGGCCGTCTGTTCGTCGGCGTACCGTTTCACCGCCGCGACGTGCTTGTCCCGGCTCTCCTTCTCCGCCGTGGCCTTGTCCTCGTCCGTCCCATGGGCGACCGCCCACGACAGCGTGGCCTGCGCCGGGGTCAGCGCGGCTCCCGGGCCGTGCGCCGGGGCGCCGCCCGAGCCCGCGCCGCCCTTGCCGGCGGCGCCCTTGGCGGCGTCCCGGCGGGCCAGGGCGATCCGGTCGGCCCCGGTGCGGTCGATCTCGGCCAGGTCGAGCTTCCCGGCGGCCAGCGCCGCCGGGCGCTCGGCCCGCGGCACCGCCGTCAGGACCAGCGTGTCCAGCTTGGCCTGCCGGCCCCACCAGCGCGGATTGCGGCTGAGGGCCGCGGTGCCGGTCTTCTTGTCGATCGCGCCGAGGGTGAAGGGTCCGGCGGTGACCTTCAAGGCGCCGCGGGCGCCCTCGTTGAAGGCGTCGGGGGTGCCGGTGACCTGCTTCGGGTAGAGCGGGCTGAACAGGGAGCGCCAGTCGGCGTACGGCTTGGCGAAGGTGACCCGGACCTCCAGGTCGGTCTTGCCCTTCTCGATCTTCTCGATCCGCTCGTAGCCGGCGTTGCGCGCCGTCCAGTACGCCGAGTCCTTGCCGTTCAGGGCCCGCCACTGGGCCACGAAATCGGCGGCGCCGATCTCGCGTCCGTCGCTCCAGACCGCCTTCTGGTTCAGCTTGTAAACGACGACCTGCTTGGGCTCCCGCTCGACGACCTCGGCCTTCTCCAGGTAGTCGGGATTGGCCACGGGCCGGCCCTTGGCGTCCAGCACGAACAGCTGCGGCAGCACGGCCCCGGCGATACGGCTGGTGGTGGCGTCCGCGTCGGCCTGGAAGGTGTTCAGGGTGTCCGGCAGGGTGTCCACGGCCCAGCGCAGCACACCCCCGTCCGCGACCTTCTCGCGGGCGGTCGTGGCGATGTCCTGTCCTGCGGCGACGGGGCCGCCCTCGTCTTCACCCGCGCCGCAGCCCGTGAGGAGCGGCAGTGCGAGGACTCCCGAGGTCAGGAGCGCCAAGGACCTGCGCCTGCGCTGGGACATGGGTGGTACCTCCGGGGCGGGGCGTGGGGGAAGCATGATCACGTTCGGCGGTATATGGAGCTGATCACACCGGTTGCCGGATCCCACTGAAATCGACGGTCCGCCGCACCCTTCGCAGCCGCCTCTCGCCACGCCGCGAACCCCACCCGTGCGGACCAATCCGGCTTGCGCGCCGAAGGAGCGTTCCCCCGGGAGAGGGATGAGAATGGGGGGCAGGGAGGGGCGCACAGTTCACGCCTGCGCGCCCGCAATCGCTGCACGTCCCTTCACAACGGGGGACGGGAAGCGCGACACTCGCAGGCGCACATGAGCGTTGCCACCGCACCATGGCGGAAGTGAGGGCAAATCATGTCCCTGCAAGACGATCTGAGTGCCGTACGGCGGAACCTCGACGAGCTCACGCGCAAGGTCGAGCAGCTGGAGCAGCGGGCCGGGCGGCAGAAGCCCGGGAGCTCGACGCCGGCGTCCCCGCCGGAGCCGTCCCGGATGGTGACGGTCCCGGACACCCCGTACGACAGCTCGCTGTGGACCGACTCGGACGACGAGGGCCTCGGCGCCCGCGACCGTCGCGCGCCCTGACCGGCGCGCGCGACCCCACAGACCTCCCCGTACACCCCATCCGGCCCGGCCGCTCGCGGCCGGGCCCCCTGGGGCCACCCCTCATCACTCCTCCCGGAGTCCTCTTTGGCCACAGGAACACAACCACCCCAGCAGCGGCCCGGCGGCGTCCACGACGCCTCCCGGGCCGCGATCGCTGCCCGGCACCTGCGGACCGACCGGTGGTGGCTCTCGCCCGCCGTCACCGCGGCCGGGCTGCTCGCCTTCATCGTCTACTCGACCTGGCGGGCCTTCGCGAACGCCGACTACTACGCGGCCCCGTACGTCTCGCCCTTCTACTCCCCGTGCCTCGCGGAGAACTGCGTCCCGATGAAGGGCGGGCCCAACTGGGAGATCTTCGGCAGCTGGTGGGTCCTCTCCCCCGCCCTGCTGATCCTGATCTTCCCGCTCGGGTTCCGGCTGACCTGCTACTACTACCGCAAGGCCTACTACCGGGGCTTCTGGGCCTCGCCGCCCGCCTGCGCCGTCGCCGAGCCGCACACGAAGTACACCGGCGAGACCCGCTTCCCGCTGATCCTCCAGAACATCCACCGGTACTTCTTCTACGCGGCGGTCCCGGTCGCGGGCATCCTCACGTACGACACGGTGCTGACCTTCCGCGACGAGCACTACGCGTGGGGCCACATGGGCCTCGGGACCCTGCTGTTCCTGGTCAACATCACGCTGATCTGGGCGTACACGCTGTCCTGCCACTCCTGCCGCCACATCATGGGCGGCCGGCTCAAGCACTTCTCGAAGCACCCGGTCCGCTACCGGCTCTGGGGCTGGGTCAGCCGGCTCAACACCCGTCACATGCAGCTGGCGTGGGCCTCCCTGATCAGCGTGGCCCTGTGCGACTTCTACGTGTACCTGCTCGCCACCGGCGCCTTCACCGACCCGAGGTTCTTCTGACATGGCTCAAGTGGAACGGCAGCAGTGGGACGTGGTCGTGGTCGGCGCCGGGGGCGCCGGGCTGCGGGCCGCGATCGAGGCCCGCGAGCGCGGCGCGCGCACGGCCGTGATCTGCAAGTCCCTCTTCGGCAAGGCCCACACGGTGATGGCGGAGGGCGGGATCGCCGCCTCCATGGGCAACGTCAACGAGGGCGACAACTGGCAGGTGCACTTCCGCGACACCATGCGCGGGGGCAAGTTCCTCAACCAGTGGCGGATGGCTGAACTGCACGCGAAGGAGGCCCCGGACCGCGTCTGGGAGCTGGAGACCTGGGGCGCGCTCTTCGACCGGACGCCCGACGGGAAGATCTCCCAGCGCAACTTCGGCGGCCACGAGTACCCCCGCCTCGCGCACGTCGGCGACCGCACCGGCCTGGAGCTGATCCGCACCCTCCAGCAGAAGATCGTCGCGCTCCAGCAGGAGGACTTCAAGGAGTACGGGGACTACGAGGCCCGGCTCAAGGTCTTCCAGGAGTGCACGGTCACCAGGGTCCTCAAGGACGGGGAGAGGGTCTCGGGGACCTTCTGCTACGAACGCGAGTCCGGCCGGTTCTTCGTCCTGGAGGCCCCGGCGGTGGTGCTGGCCACGGGCGGGATCGGCAAGTCCTTCAAGACCACCTCCAACTCCTGGGAGTACACCGGCGACGGCCACGCGCTGGCCCTGCTCGCGGGCGCGCCCCTGCTCAACATGGAGTTCGTGCAGTTCCACCCGACCGGCATGGTCTGGCCCCCGTCGGTGAAGGGCATCCTCGTCACCGAGTCGGTGCGCGGCGACGGCGGGGTGCTGCGCAATTCCGAGGGCAAGCGGTTCATGTTCGACTACGTCCCCGACGTCTTCAAGGAGAAGTACGCCGAGTCGGAGGCGGAGGGAGACCGCTGGTACGAGGACCCGGACCACAACCGGCGCCCGCCCGAGCTGCTGCCGCGCGACGAGGTGGCGCGGGCCATCAACTCCGAGGTGAAGGCCGGCCGCGGCTCCCCGCACGGCGGGGTCTTCCTCGACGTGTCGACGCGGATGCCGGCCGAGCGGATCAAGCGGCGGCTGCCCTCCATGTACCACCAGTTCAAGGAGCTGGCGGACGTGGACATCACCGCGGAGCCGATGGAGGTGGGGCCGACCTGCCACTACGTGATGGGCGGGATCGCGGTGGACTCCGAGACCGCGGCCACGGTCGGGGTGCCGGGGCTGTTCGCCGCGGGCGAGGTCGCGGGCGGGATGCACGGCTCGAACCGGCTCGGCGGGAACTCCCTGTCCGACCTGCTGGTCTTCGGGCGGCGGGCCGGACTGCACGCGGCGGAGCACGCCGCGGCCACCGGGGAGCGCCCGGCGGTCTCCCAGGCGGAGATCGACGCGGCGGCCGCGGAGGCGCTGGCCCCCTTCCACGCCGCCGAGGGCGCGGAGAACCCGTACACCCTCCACCAGGAGCTCCAGACGACCATGAACGACCTCGTCGGCATCATCCGGCGCGAGGGCGAGATGGCCGAGGCCCTGGAGAGGCTCGCGGTCCTGCGCGTACGGGCCGCCCGGGCCGGGGTCGAGGGGCACCGGCAGTTCAACCCGGGCTGGCACCTGGCCCTGGACCTGCGGAACATGCTGCTGGTCAGCGAGTGCGTGGCGCGCGCGGCCCTGGAGCGCACCGAGAGCCGGGGCGGGCACACCCGTGAGGACTGCCCGTCGATGGACCGCGGCTGGCGCCCGGTGAACCTGCTGTGCCGCCCCGTCGACCCGCCCCCGGCGGACCCGGCGGCCGACCGGATCGCCCTCGTACGCACGCGCACCGAGCCCATCCGTCCCGACCTGCTCGCGCTCTTCGAGAAGGAAGAGCTGGTCAAGTACCTCGCCGAAGAGGAGCTGTACGAATGAGTACGTACGACGCGAGCTTCCGGATCTGGCGGGGCGACGCGGAGGGCGGATCGCTCAAGGACTTCACCGTCGAGGTGCACGACGGGGAGGTGGTCCTGGACATCGTCCACCGGCTGCAGGCCACCCAGGCCTCGGACCTCGCGGTGCGCTGGAACTGCAAGGCGGGCAAGTGCGGCTCGTGCAGCGCGGAGGTCAACGGCCGGCCGCGGCTGATGTGCATGACGCGGATGTCCACCTTCGAGCGGTCCGAGACGATCACGGTCACCCCGCTGCGGGCCTTCCCGGTCGTCCGCGACCTGGTGACCGACGTGTCCTTCAACTACCAGAAGGCGCGGGAGGTCCCGGCCTTCGTGCCGCCGGAGGGGGTGGCGCCGGGCGCGTACCGGATGCAGCAGATCGACGTGGAGCGCTCGCAGGAGTTCCGCAAGTGCATCGAGTGCTTCCTGTGCCAGGACACCTGCCACGTGGTGCGCGACCACGAGGAGAACAAGGGCGTCTTCGCCGGTCCGCGCTTCCTGATGCGGGTCGCGGAGCTGGACATGCACCCCCTGGACGCGGCGGCGGAGGCGGGCCTGGACCGCAAGCGCACCGCGCAGGAGGAGCACGGGCTGGGCTACTGCAACATCACCAAGTGCTGCACGGAGGTCTGCCCCGAGGGCATCAAGATCACCGACAACGCGCTGATCCCGCTGAAGGAGCGGGCGGTGGACCGCAAGTACGACCCGCTGGTGTGGCTGGGGAACAGGATCGGGCGCAGGCGGGGCTGAGGGGGCGGGGCCGGGCCCCTCTCCGGAGGGATCCCGGCCCCGTGCCGGTCAGCGCCCGGAGTGGTCGATGACGTTGCCGTTGGAGCAGTTGTTGGCGTGGTCGCCCACCCAGTCGCCGAGCGTGGGGACCACGGCGACCTCCTGGAGGCAGACGGCGGCCGCGGTGAAGTTCCAGTTGTTGGCCGCGTTCACCCCGCCGCCGAAGTTGCTGTCGTTGTCGGCGTGGGCGGGGGCCGCGAGGCTGAGGACGGCCACGGTGAGGGCGGACGCAGTCATGATCTTCTTCATGGTCTGCCAACGACCGGGGCCGGGGCGCGTCACTGCGCATTGCTCCGGATGCGGGCCCAGGAAACCGCTCATACCCTCCCAAATGTGATCCCGCCGAGAAGCGAGACGAGAAGCGAGCCGAAGAGCCAGGTCCGCGCACGGGCCGGGCTCGTCCTGGCCGCCGGACTGCTGGCGCTCGGTGGCTGGGCTGTGGCCGAGGCCCCGCCCGCACGGGCCGAGGACCCCGTCACGCTGTCCCGGCAGGGGCAGATCACCGACCGGGTCGGGGCGCTGGAGGGCCGGCAGGCCGCTGTCAAGGACGCGCTCGACGAGCTCTACGCCGACCGGCGGGTCCAACTCTTCGTGGCGTACGTGGACGATTTCTCCGGGCGCTCCGCCCAGAGCTGGGCCGACGCCACCGCCGAGAAGAACGGGCTCGGCCAGAACGACATCCTGCTGGCGGTGGCGACGGGGGCCCGCCAGTACGCCTATTCGGCCGCCGTCGACTCCGGTTTCACCGAAGACAAGCTCGCGGCCGTGGCCCGGGACGCCATCGAGCCGGCCCTGAGGCAGAACGACTGGGCGGGCGCCGCGATCGGCGCGGCGAACGGGTACAACGCGGTGCTCGGCGGGCAGCCCGTGCCCGTGCCCACCATCACCCCCGGCCCGGCCGATCCCGGTGGCGGGGCGAGCGGCGAGAACGGGGCCGGGGACTTCGTGCTGCCGGTGGTCGCGGTCGGCGCGGCCGGGGCGCTCGCGGCGTACGCGTACACCCGCCGCAAGCGGAAGACGGCCGCCGGCGGCGGTCGCGGCACGACCACCGGGCCCGGCTGGCCCGAAGGCGCGCCGGACCGGCTCCCGCTGCCGGAACTGGACGGCAGGGCCAGGACCCTGCTGGTGGAGACCGATGACGCCGTCCGCACCAGCACGGAGGAACTCGGCTTCGCCTCGGCGCAGTTCGGCGAGGAGGCGGTCGTCCCCTTCACCGGGGCCGTGGAGTACGCCAAGGGCGAGCTGACCCACGCGTTCCGGCTGCGCCAGCAGCTGGACGACGCCTACCCGGAGGACGACGCGACCCGGCGCCGGATGCTGGACGAGATCGTCGCCCGCTGCACCGAGGCGAACCGGCGGCTCGACGCCGAGTCGGCGGACTTCGACCGGCTGCGGGACCTGGAGAAGAACGCCCCGCAGGCGCTGGCGGCCGTGGAGGAGCGCTACCTGGAGCTGACCGGGCGCGCCACCACCGCCGAGGCGACCCTGACCGCGCTGACCCGGCGGTACGCGGACTCCGCGTCCGCGCCCGTCGCCGCCGGTCCCGAACAGGCCAAGGACCGGCTGCTGTTCGCTGCGACCCACCTGGGCCTGGCCCACGCGGCCCTCGACGCCGGCCAGAACGGTCCGGCGGCCGTGCACGTACGGGCCGTCGAGGGAGCGGTGGACCAGGCGGCGACCCTGGTGGACGCGGTCGAACGGCGGGCGCAGGAGCTCGCGGAGGCGGCCGGGAAGCTGACGGGCGCGCTGAACGAGACGGAGACCGACCTCGCGGACGCCCGCGGGCTGCTGACGGGCACCGCGGAGGGCACCTCGACGGCGGACCTGCGCGGGCGGATCGGCCGGGCGGAGGCCGTACTGGCCGACGTACGGCAGGAGGAGGCGTCCGGCCGGTACGACCCGATCGACGCCCTGCGCCGGATCGAGGAGGCCGACGCGGCCCTCGACGAGGCCCTGGCCGGGGCGCGGGAGCGGGAGTCGGGCCGGACGCGGGCGGTGGCCCTGCTGGACCAGGCCATGCTCTCCGCGCGCAGTGCGATCGGCGCGGCGACCGACTACGTCACCACCAGCCGGGGCGCGGTGGGCAGCCGGGCCCGCACCCGGCTGGCGGAGGCCGGCCGGCACCTGGAGCGGGCGGGATCCCTGGCGGCGGCCGACCCGTCGGGCGCGCTGGCGGAGGCCCAGCGGGCGGACGCGCTGGCACGGGAGGCGCAGCAGCTGGCGGAGCAGGACGTACGGGGGTACCAGGACCCGTACGCCGGCCGGCGCGGCGGCCAGGGCGGCGCCGTGCTCGGCGGGATCATCCTCGGCGAGATCCTGCGGGGCGGCGGGGGCTTCGGCGGAGGAGGAGGGGGCTTCGGCGGCGGTTTCGGTGGTGGGGGCGGTGGCGGCAGCGGCCCCGGCTCCTTCGGCGGCGGCGGAACCCGCGGCCGCATGGGCGGCGGCGGCCGCTTCTGAACGCGCAACGGACAGCCCATCCCTCACCAGGAGAGACGAGTCATGAGCAAGCAGACCATCCTCGGCCGCGTCACCCAGCTCGCGAAGGCCAACCTCAACGCGCTGCTGGACCAGGCGGAGGACCCGCAGAAGATGCTGGACCAGCTGATCCGCGACTACACGAACAACATCTCGGAGGCGGAGCAGGCCGTAGCGACGACGATCGGCAACCTCCGGATGCTGGAGGCGGACCACAAGGAGGACGTGGAGGCGGCCTCCGAGTGGGGCGTCAAGGCCCTCGCGGCGAGCCGGAAGGCGGACGAGCTGCGGGCATCGGGGGCGACGGCGGACGCCGACAAGTTCGACAACCTCGCGAAGGTGGCGCTGGGCCGGCAGATGCAGTCGGAGAAGGAGGCGGGGACGGCGGAGCCGACGATCGCCGCCCAGACGGAGGTCGTAGACAAGCTCAAGTCGGGTCTGGACTCGATGAAGAGCAAGGTGGCCGAGCTGCAGTCCAAGCGGGATGAGCTGGTGGCCCGGGCCAGGACCGCTCAGGCGCAGAACACGATGACGGACGCGGTGAAGAACATCGACGTCATGGACCCGACGAGCGACCTGAACCGGTTCGAGGAGAAGGTCCGGCGGGAGGAGGCCATGGCGATGGGCAGGCAGGAGCTGGCGGCCTCCTCGCTGGACGCCCAGTTCGAGTACCTGGAGGACCTCGGGAAGTCCTCGGAGATCGAGGCCAGGCTCGCCGCGCTCAAACAGGGGCGCGCCGCCTGACCGCCACCGCGGGGAAACCGGACGTGATGTTACGGAACGCTACGGTCCATTATGGGGGTCGGGGCGGCACGCCGCGGCAACACAGCTCGGGACGAGCACTACTGTCGAGGTATTAGGATCACCCGATCATTGCAATAGCAGAGTGTTACGGGGGTCCCGGGTGAGCATGACGTCCTTCGACGCTGAGTGGGCGGGCCTCAAACAAGGATCCGCATCCGACGCGCAGATGCGGCTGGCGAGCGCCGCGCCCGACGGCGGTGGCGGCGGGTCCGGCGGTGAGGACCTCAAGTCCGACATGGCGGTCTGGAAGAAGGGCAGCCAGGACGTCGGCGAGCTGGTGACGGCGATCAGGAAGGCCCTCACCGGGTTCGAGACCAGCCAGAAGGGCGCCGCCGTCACCGGCGTGGAGAGCGCCGCCGCGCAGGGCGAGCTGTACCAGTCGTGGAAGACGTACCTCGACGGTCTGGTGGGCAAGTGCACGACGCTGCAGGGTCCGATGATCTCGGCGGGCAAGGGCCAGGTCTCCAACGACGAGACCCTGCGCGGTGACTTCGCCCGCATGACCGATACGTACAAGGACACGCCCGCCACCGGCGGCAACGACGGGGGCCGGTGAGGGCGGGCATGGACTACGCAACTTTGAAGGCGCTCAAGCCGTCGGAGTTCACAGAGGCCGCCGACGGCTACCAGTCGGTCAGCGCCATGGCCGACCACGCCTACGGCAGCGCCGAAGGCCAGATCACCGCCCGGCTGCGCGCCGGCCTCAGCGGGAAGGCCGTGGACGAGGCCCTGGTGCAGTTGCGGGGCCTCGCGCAGAACTTCCACTACACACAGGTCGAATGCGGACTCGCCGCGACCTCCCTCAACGCGCTCGCCGCCTCCTTCACCGAGGCGAAGCGGAAGCTGGACGCGGCGGTGAGTGACGCCGAGGCCCAGAAGTTCTCGGTCGGCGCCGACGGTTCGGTGAGTTTCCCGCCGGGCGGGACGGAGAAGGACGGCAAGCTGCCCGAGGGCGGCACGGTCAGCGGCAGCGCCAAGGGCAAGCCGTCCGGGAACGTCATCGATCCCACCAAGGACGCCAACGACCTCTCCGCCGCCCTGGAACGCCAGGCCGCGAACATCCACCCCAACCCGAACTTCGGGAAGGCGGTGGAGATAGCCAACCGGATCGCCCAGGCGGTCGCCGAGGCCACCGAGGCCGACACCCAGTGGGCCCCCCGCCTGCGCAAGCTCAAGGCGGACGACGACCTCAAGGTCTCCGAGTCCGACTGGGCCGACGTCCAGAGCGACACCGCCGATGTCAACAGCGGCGCGAAGGACTACCTCAGCCACATCAAGCCCCCGCCGCCGCAGGGCAGCGACCCCCGGTTGAACGCCGAGTGGTGGAAGGGGCTGTCGGAGGAGGAGCGGGAGGCCTACATCACCCTCCAGCCGGCGAGTGTCGGAGCACTGGACGGGCTTCCTGCGGACATCCGCGACAGCGCCAACCGAACGGTCCTCGCGGAGAAGCACGGCGCGTACCAGGTGGAGCTGAACGCAATCCCCAAGGAACCGGAGCCTAAGTACCACCACGTCCAGCGCGGACGCGCCTGGATGCGCGAAGAGACCGACGAGTGGAAGGCCTGGAACGACAAGCACGGGGACCGGAGGGACCACCTGAAGGACCGCCTGTTCGGCATGGAGACCATCCAGAAGCGCTTCGACGCCACCGGCGAGCGGGGACTGCCCGAGGCGTACCTGCTCGGATTCGACGCCGAGGCGAACAACGACGGACGCGTGATCCTGGCCAACGGGAATCCGGACACGGCGGACCACACCGCCATCTTCGTGCCGGGTACGAAGACGACGCTCGGGAGCATCTCGGACGAGGCCGCGAAGAGCGACGCCCTGTGGCGCGAGACCTCACTGCGGACGCCCGGACAGTCGGTGTCGACCATCACCTGGTTCGACTACGACGCCCCGAACACCATCCTCACCGAGGCCCCCCACGACAAGTGGGCCGAGCAGGGGGCACCGACCCTGCGGCGGTTCCTCGACGGCAGCGAGGCGGCCCATCAGTCGGCCAGTGGCGACAGCTCGCACACGACGCTCATCGGCCACAGTTACGGAACCACGCTGATCGGCGACACGGCGAAGTACCGCAGTCCTTACGCCGACACCTGGTGGTCCAACCCCCTGCCGGTCGACGATGTGATCGCGGTCGGCAGCCCCGGCATGCAGGCGGACCATGCGGCGGACCTGGGGTTCAAGCCGAAGCACACGTGGGCCATGGAAGGCGGGGGCGACGACAACTTCGTCACTTGGGGTGGTCGAAATACGGGGCTCGGTGACAACCGCGTCATTCCCACGGACGAGGAATTCGGTGCCAACAAGATGCAGAGCGATTCCCCGGGCCACGGAAACTTCTGGGACGAGGAGGGCGGCGAGCCGTCTCAAAGCCTGCTGAACCAGGCACTCGTCATAGCCGGGCAGTACGAGGAAGTCGACCTGGAGAGGAAGGCCCGCTAGTGGATCGAAGGAACAGGTGTAACGTCACCGCACTGGCGCTCCTGAGCGCCCTGACCCTCACAGCAGGATGCTCTTTTATGGACGACGAGACCTCCACACAGCGCAAGTACACCCCCCAGACCCGCAGTCACCAGGAGGTGGAGGCGGAGGTCGGCGCTCTGTCGAGCAGGGCCCTTGACCTGACCCAGGTCAAGGGGAAGGTGACGGACATGGGACCGGTGACCTATCCCTGCGGCACGAGCGAGGAGAAGAAAAAGGGTCTCCGCTATGTACGGCATGTCTGGTCCGTTTACGGCGTGGACAACGACACCCTCGACAAGGGCATACAGAGTCTGGGCGCGCAGCTGCCGGAGAACGGCTGGAAGGTCGTGAAGAACGGCCCGAACACCAATACTGAGAGCAAGCGGATCGAGGTCTTCGCCGCACACGAGACGACGCACACCCAGCTTGAGGCCACGTGGCTCAAAGGCGCCAGCGGAAGCGAGCCGCTGATCTCCTTCGCCGTGTACTCCCGGTGCTTCAAGGACACCGACCCGAAATGAGCTCAGGCCCCCGGACCTGGCGGGTCCGGGGGCAGGAGCCCGCCGCCCCACTCAGCCGTACATGCTCAGCAGCTGCTCCGCCGACAGCTCGGCGACGGCCTCGGCCGCCGCTCCCGGCAGCGGGAGCTCGAACCAGACCGTCTTGCCGCGGTGGGTCCGGCGGGTGCCCCAGCCGGCGGACAGCAGGCCCACGAGCTGGAGGCCCCGGCCGCCCTCGTCGGTGTCGCGGGCCCGCCGCCGGCGCGGCTGCACCAGGTTGGCGTCCCACACCTCGCAGACCAGGGTCCGGTCCAGCAGCAGCCGCAGCCTGATCTCGCCCTCCCCGTAGCGCAGCGCGTTGGTGACGAGTTCGCTGACCAGCAGTTCGGTGGTGTCCAGCAGGCCCTCCAGGCCCCACGCCGGGAGCTTGGCCCGGGCCAGTTCCCGCGCCCGTCCCACGGACCGGGCCTCGCGCGGCAGCTGCCAGTCGCCCACCGCGTCCACCGGCAGCCCCTGCACGCGTGCCATCAGCAGGGCGATGTCGTCCTCTCCGTGCCGGGTGTCCAGCGTGTTCAGCACGTGGTCGCAGACGTCCTCCAGCGGGCGGACCGGGTCCGCGAGGGCCGCCCGCAGGCCGCGCAGGCCCTCCTCCAGCGGATGGTCGCGGGACTCCACGAGCCCGTCGGTGTAGAGGGCCAGCAGGGCGCCCTCGGGGAGTTCGACCTCGACCTCCTCGAACGGCTCGCCGCCCACGCCCAGCGGCATCCCGGGCGGCACCTCCAGGAGCAGTGCGGGCCTCGGCTTCCCGCGCTCGTCCGGCGGTTCCACCAGCACGGGCGGCATGTGGCCCGCGTTGGCGATCGTGCAGCGCCGCGTCACCGGGTCGTAGACGGCGTAGACGCAGGTGGCGAGGTAGACCTCGGAGCGGTCGGCGTCCCGCGAGTGCAGGGCCGCCCGCGAGGCCTGCTGTGAGCCGCCGGGCGCGCCGAGGCCCCGGGCGATCTCGTCGAGCGCGGTCAGCACCTCCGCCGGTTCGAGGTCCAGCAGGGCGAGGGTCCGTACGGCGGTGCGCAGTTCGCCCATCGCGACGGCGGCCCGCAGCCCCCGGCCCATGACGTCGCCGACGACCAGCGCCGTGCGGTGCCCGGGCAGTTCGATCACGTCGAACCAGTCGCCGCCGACCTCCGTCGCCGCGTTGCCCGGCAGGTACCGGCAGGCGATGTCCAGGCCCGCGGCCTCCGGGTCGCCGGGGGGCAGCAGGCTCCGCTGCAGTATCAACGCCCGCTCGTGCTCGCGCCGGTAGAGCCGCGCGTTGTCGATGCACACGGCGGCCCGGGCGGCGAGTTCCACGGCCACCGCCCGGTCGCGTTCCCCGAAGGGTTCGCTGCCCTTCGTACGGGAGAACTGCGCGAGCCCGACCACGGTGTCGTGGGCGACCATCGGCACGACCAGTGTGGACTGCACGAGGTCCTCCGGTCCGCCGCCCTCGATCAGCCGCGGCCGCGCCGTGCGCAGGGCGAGCGCGCCCGGCGACGCCGCCGGGTAGCGGTGGACGTCGCCTACGGAGACCAGCGCGCCCGGACCGGACAGCGGCGCGTCCGAGACGGCGGAGGCGAAGGCCACCCGGCGCAGCGCGGCGGACGGGGTCCGGGCCGGACCCTGGCCGGGCAGGCTGGGCACGCCCGGGCCCTGCGGCCGGGCGGGCCGGTCGTCGTCGCCGAGCAGCAGCCCCTGGTAGAGGTCGACGGCGGCCAGGTCGCAGAAGCCCGGCACGGTGACGTCGAGGAGTTCCCGGGCGGTGGTCTCCAGGTCGAGGGAGTTCCCTATGCGGTGCCCGGCCTCGTTGAGCAGGGCGAGGTTGCGCCGGACCCCGGCGGCCTCGCGGGCGGCGAGGTGGCGGCGGGTGACGTCGGTGCCGATGCCGGCGACGCCGATGGGCCGGCCGGTGCCGCCGTGCACGCGGTAGAGGTTGATGGACCAGTGGCGGTTGTCCCGGCTGCCGGGGGCGGCGCCGGTGATCCGCAGGTCGGTGACCGAGTCCCCGGTGTCCAGCACTCTGCGCAGGGCCTCGGCCATCCGGTCGGCCTCGTGCGCCGGCAGGTAGTCGTGCACGGTGCGGCCGCGGTGCTCCTCGGCGCTGCCTCCGAAGACGGTGGCGAAGCGGCGGTTGGCCCGCTGCACGGTGAGGTCCGTGCCGAAGAGCAGGAAGCCGAAGGGAGATTGGCCGAATATGGCCTGTGAGGCCGCCAGGTCGGACTCGATGCGCCGCAGCGCGCGGACGTCGACGACGACGCACAGCGCGGCCCGCTCGGCGGTCTCGGTCTGTGTGGGCATCACATAGATCTCGGCCACTCCGTGCGCGCCGTCCCCGCCCGGGATCCGGAAGGGGATCAGGCCGGTCCACTCCTTGCCGTCGAGGATCTCCGCGACCTTGCGGTGTGCGTCGGGGCGCAGCTCGGGCGGCATGAAGGCGTCGACCGGGTCGCGGCCGACGGTCTGGGCGGCGGTCAGGCCGAAGAGTTCCTCGGCGCGCAGACTCCACTGGTCGATGTACCCGTCGGGTCCGATCGAGAACGATGCGACCTTTATGTAGTCATATATCGAGCCAGGCGGACTGCTGTGCCACAGGGCGTCGTGCCATGTCTCCCGAGGCACATTGGCCTGATGTGCCTGCGCAGGTATTTCGCTCACGCGACCGTCCCCTCCAGCTCACCGCAACCGGACCGGCCATGACCGCAGTATTCAGCACCACGGCCCCGGACGGCACGGCGTTCACGATCACAGCACGGTCTCGATGATTTCGAGCCATCTCGCGCGATCTCCCCCGGGCTCCTCCTCCCCGTGGTCACCGGGAGGTTCCGCCGGGGGATCCCCCGCCACCGTTCACCTTGTTACTCACCAGGAAGAGCCAATTCGAACCACACTGTCTTGCCCGACTTCCCGTGGCGGGTCCCCCAGCGCTGCGAGGAGACGGCGACGAGGTGCAGGCCACGGCCCCCTTCGTCGTCCGGCTCGGCGACCCGTTCGCGGGGCGGATCCGGAAGCGGATCCGAAACCTCCACGAGCAGCGCGGAGCCGCTCGCGGGGCTGCCGGCGGCTGGATTGCGCCGTTCCAGACGGACGCCGATGGGGCCGGAGGCGTACCTCAGGGAGTTGGTGACCAGCTCGCTGACCAGCAGGACGGTCACATCGCCGACGGCCTCCAGGCCCCAGGCGTGCAGGGCTCCGCGCACGGCGTGGCGGGCGGTGCGGACGGCACCGGGCTCGGCGGGAAAGGCCCACTCGGCGCATTCACCGTCTGTGTCGATCACGCCGATCACTTCCCGGGCCAGCAGCGACCCCAGTCCGGTTCGTCTGGTACGAAAGAGGGACGAGATAGGGATTAATAGCGACATACCCGATATTCGAGGCGCGTACCACCCGATCCCCCGCCCACCGGCGCACTGTGGCACAGACGGCCTACCGCGCGAGCGTCACGCGCCCCCTCGCAGCCGGCGCCCGGCCTCGGCGACCGCGGGCCGGTCCTGGTCGAGCCAGTCCACCGACTCCAGCTCCTCCGGCCCGAGCCAGCGCAACTCGTCGTGGTCCTCCAGCGGCGCGGGCACCCCCGACAGCAGCCGGGCGGTCCACACGTGCAGGACGAGACCGGGCTTGAGCGGCCACTCCCCCGGGATCCGCTCCAGCGGCTCGGTCTCCACGCCGAGCTCCTCGCGCAGTTCGCGCACCAGAGCCTCGGGGACGGACTCACCCGGTTCGGCCTTCCCGCCCGGCAGCTCCCAGCGTCCGGCGAGCTCCGGCGGTGCGCTGCGGCGGGCGGCCAGCAGGCGCCCCTCATGACAAAGGGCTCCGCCCACGACCACTCGTACAGTCATGGGCGGAGCCTATGTCAACACTGGATGCTCAGTTCATCGTGGCGGTCTGACCGATCCGCTCGACCCAGTAGAGCTGCTTGTGTCCTCGGTCGTCGAGGCTGTCGACGACCTTCTGGGCCTCGGCCCGGGTGGAGTACCGGCCCACCCGGTAGCGGTTGCCGTTGTCGTCCTGACGTATGACCAGCCACGGGAGCAGGGCACCGCTGTCGTTCATCGCGTTTCACCCTCCGCCGACGTACCTGCCCGGGAAACCGCATTGCGCATATGCCCGACCTTACGCCCGACCTTTACGCAGCGGATACGGTTTTTCACGAAGAGGTACCTCGCAGGCGTACGCATCCGGCCACGCGTACGAGTGGGCCGTGCGCGCCGGTTCAGACGGGGCGCACGGACGGCATCGGCAGGATCACCGCGCCCCCCTGCGCCCCCTTGCGGCAGACGTCCCCGCAGGTCGCGTCGAGTGAGCAGCACAGGGAACAGATCGGCCCCGATCGGACAGGGCAGTCGGCGATGTCGGGGAGTTCGTACGCGGCCTCGCAGACCGCGCACACGTGGGTGGCGGTGACGTCCTCGACGGCGACGCCCGGGCCGGTCACCGTATTGGGCCGGGCCAGGTAGTACTTCCCCCTGGTCATCCAGGCGATCAACGGGCACAGCAGGAGGGCGAGTCCGGCGGCGATGAAGGTGGAGAAGGCCTCCGCGTAGGTGCCGAACAGCCCGAAGAAGGCGAGGATCGAAACGGTCGAGGCGATCACCATCGAGCCGAAACCCGCCGGATTGACGGCGTAGAGGTAGGCGCGCTTGAACTCGATGTAGGGCGGGCTGAGTCCGAGCCGCTTGTTGATCACGAGGTCGGCGGCGACCGCGGCGATCCAGGCGATGCCGACGTTGGAGTAGAAGCCCAGCAGCTTGCCGAGCATGGCGAACATGTTCAGCTCCATCAGCGTCAGCGCGATGGCGAGGTTGAGGAAGATGTACCAGACCCGGCCGGGGTGGCGGTGGGTGACCCGGGAGAAGAAGTTCGACCAGGACAGCGATCCGCTGTACGCGTTGGTGACGTTGATCTTGATCTGGGACACGATCACGAAGAGCGCCGCGGCGGGCAGCGCGAAGCCGCCGAGCCACGGGCGCAGGGCCTCGACCTGCGGGGCGATCGGCTCCAGGGCGTGCGTGCGGCCCACCGCCTCCAGGGCGACGAAGGCCAGGAAGGCGCCGCCGAGCTGCTTGGCCGCGCCGATGAGCACCCAGCCGGGGCCGGCGGCGAGCACCGCGAGGTTCCACCTGCGGCTGTTGGCCGGGGTCTTGGCGGGCATGAACCGCAGGTAGTCGGCCTGCTCCCCGATCTGCGCGATCAGCGAGAGCGCGATGCCGGTCCCGAACCCGAAGCCGATCCACGAGAACCCGGACCCGGCGCCCTCGGTCCCGCCGAAGCCGGCGAAGGCGCCCCATGCGCCGGGGGCGTGGAAGGCGAGCACCACGAAGGGCAGCACCAGTCCGATCAGCCAGACGGGCTGGGTCCAGGCCTGCACCTTGGCGAGGGCGCCCATGCCGCGGAAGACGATGGGGATCACGATGAGGGTGGTGACGAGGTAGCCGGCCTCGACCGGCAGGCCGAAGGCCTGGTGCATGGCCTGGGCCATGATCGAGCCTTCGAGCGCGAAGAAGATGAAGGTGAAGGAGGCGTAGATGAGCGAGGTCAGGGTGGAGCCGAAGTACCCGAAGCCCGCGCCCCGCGTCACCAGGTCCATGTCCAGGCCGTACGTGGCGCACGCGCGCGCGATCGGGATGCCGGTCAGGAAGATGACGACGGCGGCGGCCAGGATCGCGGCGGCGCCGCTGGTGAATCCGTAGGCGAAGACGATGGAGGCGCCGATGGCGAAGTCGGCGAGGTAGGCGATGCCGCCGAGGGCGGTGCCGGCTACGGTGCCGGGGCCCCAGCGGCGGAAGGAGTGGGGCGCGTATCTGAGCGAGTAGTCCTCGCGGCTCTCGTCCGCGGCGAGCTTCGCGTAGGTACGGGTCGGCGGCGCCGCCGTTGCGGGGGTGGTGGCGGTATCGGTCATACCGCCGGACGGTAGATCCCCCATGTGACGCCCCGTCACTCTTGGCCGTTGCCCGGCGGTTACACCCCCGGCCCCCTCGTCACGACAGGGTTACACCCTGTGCCCCACTGTCCGCTTTCCGGCGCGCCACCGCTGCGGGGGCCAGCCCCCGAGCCCCCGCTCCTCAAACGCCGGAGGGGCTGAAAGATCCAGCCTCGCCGGCGGACACAGGCCGGGCCAAATCCAGCCTCGCCGGCGTTTGAGGCGCGGGGTTCGGGGCGGAGCCCCGGTCTTTCAGCCTCGCCGGCGTTTGAGGCGCGGGCGCGGAGCGCCGTAGGGGGTTCGGGGCGGAGCCCCGGGGGTGGCGGTTAGCGGACCGGGAGGTGGTAGGAGAGGCGGTAGCGGTCGGCCGGGACCACCACGTCGGCCGTTTCCACCGCGCGCCCGGAGGCGAAGTACGTACGGCCGATCACCAGCACCACGTGCCCCGGCACCCCGCCCAGCTGCACGAGCTCCTCCGCCAGGCCCGGCCGCGCGCCGACCTCCTCCACCACGTTGTCCACGACGACGTCGATCGCGGCCATCCGGTCCACCACCCCGGAGCCGCCCAGCGGCCCCTCCTCCGGCAGCATCACCGGGGTCCGGCCGGTCACGGCGAGCGGCTCCCAGGAGGTCGACAGCATCATCGCCTCCCCCGCGTCGCGGAATACGTACCGCGTCCGCATCACCCGTTCGCCCGGCTCGATGCCGAGCCGCTTCGCGATGTCGGCGGGCGCGGCCGCCTGCTCGCTGTTCGACTCCCACGTGCCGCGCGCCCCCGCGTCCGCCTGCTCCTGCCGGAACGGCGTCGACGCGCCGCCCGTGCGGTAGCCGGAGCGGGCCACGCGCCGCGGGACCGGCTGCTCCCGTACGTACGTACCGGACCCGGACCGGCCTTCGACCAGCCCCTCCGCCATGAGGACCTTGCGCGCCTCCAGGGCCACGGTGTCGGAGACCCCGTACTCCTCGCGGATGCGGGCCTGGGAGGGGAGCCGGGCGTGCGGGGGCAGAGAACCGTCGACGATCTTCCGTCGAAGATCCCCGGCCACGCGCAGATAGGCCGGCTGCTCACCGAAAGTCACTGGCCACTCCCATCAGGTTGACAGACAGCCACACCCTGGCAACCGACGGTTGAAGACCGCAAGCAAGGGCCAGAGTTTCACCCGAAGTGATGAAGCCAGGTCACTCAAACCCGTTACCGCGCGTTACCCCGTCGACGTCAGACCGCCTCCCGCGAGGGCCCCCGGCCGGGTCCGCCGTCCGCGTCCTCCGAGTCCTCCTGGCCTTCCTCCAGCCACTCCGGGATCGCCATCGAAAGCCCGTACGCACCGCGCAGCGCCTGCTCCGTCTCCACGGACATCGCGGCCAGGGCCCGGTCCCACTGCTTGTCGAACTCCCCCGGGGTCTTCGCCTGGGAGGCGCGCAGCCACTCCGCGCGGGCCGCATCGATCGCCTTGAGCTGCGCCGGGACCTTCTTCTCCAGCCCCGGCCGGCCCGCGTGCCCCTGGAGCACCTTCATCTCCTCGCCCAGCGCCCCGTGCACCCGGCGCGCCCACGCCTGGTGCTTCCCCAGCGCCTCGTCGACCTCCTCCTCGGGCGGCCGGCTCATGACGAACTCGACGGCGTTGGCGGCCCGCAGGAAGGCCACCTGCTCGGGCTTGAGCATTGCGGTGTCCTGGCGCAGGCTGCCCCGCAGCTCCGTCGAGGTCGTGCCGATCACGCAGAGCAGCAGCCGGTCCCCCTGGCCCCAGGACTGGCGGGAGGGCGCGTAGTAGAACATCTCCGCGTGCTCGGGCAGCGCCCACGTGTCCATCGCGTACTCGTCCTGGGCCTGCCAGCACGCGTCCTCGGACGCGCGGCGGGCCGCGTCCGAGTCGGGGGTGTCCACCACCCCGTCGAGCCGCTTCGCCGCGGTGACCTCGCCGTGGTGCTTCTCCCCGCAGTCGATCTTGTACATGAGGGGGTGCTCGTCGAGCAGTTCACCGTCCTCGACGTTGAAGCAGTCGCCGGCCCGCAGTTCGTCGACGTCCGTGAGCACGCCCTCGACCTCGGTGTACTCGCTCAGCCCGTCGAAGCGGTCGCCGACCGCCGAGGAGATCCGGTCGGCGGCGAAGAAGAGTCCTCCGGTCATCACCACGGACAGCACCAGGCCGGCGATCGCCAGGACCTTCCCCCGCTCTCGGTTCTTCGAGATCTGCACGAGGGCCGCGATGCCGAAGGCGATGCCGAGCGGCGCGAAGCACAGCAGCCCGGACAGGAACGAGGCGAGGGCGAAACCGTTGAGCGGCGGCGGCTGTTGCAGCCCGTATCCGGGCGGCGGTCCCCAGGCCGGCGGCGGGGACGGCGGGGGCCAGGAGTGGCCCGGTCCGGAAGGAGGACTCGGCGGGGTGCTCACGGGGTCGGACTCCATCGCATCGGGCGTCGCAGGGACATCGCAGGCGCGTCGCGGGACGTCACGGGCGCCACCCCCGGAGGGTGCGAACGCATGCGCGAACGAATGCGCGAAATAGTACGCAGCGGGGGCGACCGACAAGTCGGTCGCCCCCGCTGTTGCTCACGGCCGGGTCACGCGCCCGGCGTCCCGGCTGCTCAGAACTGGAGCGCCCAGGAGTCGATCTTCCCGGTGTCGGCGCTCGCGTTGTCGTTCACGCGGAGCTTCCAGACGCCGTTCGCCGTCTCCGCCGAGGCGTTCACGGTGAAGGTCCTGACGATGTTGTCGGCACCGCCGTTGGCACGGTTGTGCAGGACGTAGACGGTGCCGTCGGGCGCCACCAGGTCCACCTTGAGGTCACCGATGTACGTGTGCTTGATGTCGAGCGGAACCTTCAGCGTCGACGGGGCGTTGCCGGTGACACCGCTGACGGTGATCGGGGACTCGACGGTCGCGTGGTCGTTGATCGCGTAGTCCGCGGTGTTCTCGAAGCGCTTGCCCGGCGGGACGGGGCCCTGGGCGCCGACGTGGAGCAGGCGGTTCGGGGAACCGGTGCCCGGGCCGGTCACGACGTCCGGGGTGGCCGAGTTGACCAGGGCCGTGGCCACCTGGGCCGGGGTGCTGGCCGGGTTCTGCGAGAGGTAGACGGCGGCGGCGCCCGCGACGTGCGGGGTGGCCATCGACGTGCCGTTGATCGTGTTGGCGGCGGTGTCGCCCGTACCCCACGCGGAGGTGATGGAGGAGCCCGGCGCGAAGATGTCGAGGACGGTGCCGTAGTTGGAGTAGCTCGCCTTGGCGTCCGCGCTGGTGGTGGCGCCGACCGTGATGGCCTCGGTGACGCGCGCCGGGGACTTGGTGGAGGCGTTGCTCGACTCGTTGCCCGCGGCCACGGCGTAGGTGATGCCGGAGGCTATGGAGTTGCGGACGGCCGCGTCGAGCGCGGAGTCCGCGCCGCCGCCGAGCGACATGTTGGCCACGGCCGGCTTGACGGCGTGCTGGGTCACCCAGTCGATGCCCGCGACGACCTGGGCCGTCGTACCGGAGCCGCTGTTGTCGAGCACGCGCACGCCGACGATCTTGGCCTTCTTGGCCACGCCGTACGCGCCGCCCGCGACGGTGCCGGCGACGTGCGTGCCGTGGCCGTTGCCGTCCTGGGCGGTGTTGTCGTTGTCGATGGCGTCGTAGCCGTAGGAGGCGCGGCCGCCGAAGTCCTGGTGCGTGATGCGGACACCGGTGTCGATGACGTACGCGGTGACGCCCTCGCCCGCCTGGTCCGGGTACGTGTAGCTCTGGTTGAGCGGGAGCGCGCGCTGGTCGACGCGGTCCAGGCCCCAGGACGGCGGGTTGGGCTGGGTGGCGCTGACCGTGAAGGTCCGGTTCTGCACGACCGACTTGACCGCCGGGTCGGCGGCGAGCTTCTTGGCCTGCGCCTCGGAGACCTCGACGGAGTAGCCGTTGAGGGCCGCGCTGTAGGTCTTGTCGATCTTCGCGCCGTAGCGCTTGGCGACGGCCTTGCCGCTCGGGGCGGTCGAGCGGGCGGCGGTGTCGTTCAGGGTCACGATGTAGCTGCCGGGCACCGAGCCGGGGGCTCCGGCGTTCTGGATCACGCCCCGTACGCCGATGTCTGCTGCCGAGGCGGGCAGCGCGGCGGCCGAGCCGAGCGCGAGGGCCACGACCGCGGTCGCGCTGATGCCGGCGATTTTCCGGCTCCTGTGACGCATCACGGGCATGTGACGGGTCCTCCTCATAGGTGGTGCACTGCGGGGGGGGGTGGAGCGGTACCGCGCAAGCGTGGCCATGACAAAGCAGATGGCCCAACGGGCTGCCGCCTTCGAAAGGTTGGCCCAGCCCCGGCGCGACCCACGCGAGGACAGCGGACGCGTAACATCCGTGCCATACAGCGGCCATGATCGAGCGAAGGCGATCCGCACATGACGCACGCAACCCCCGGTTACGTCTGCTCAGAGGACGGTACACGCGCGGACGTCCGGACTGCGCCTTGGGGGTGCCCGGTCTGCGGCGGGCCCTGGGACCTCGATTTCACGCCGGATCCGGCCGCGCCGCTGGAGCCGGCCGCCGGGCCGAATTCGCTGTGGCGGTACGGGTCGGCGCTGCCGCTGCCGGGGGCGTTCTCGCTGTCACTGGCGGAGGGTCACACTCCGCTGGTTCCGCTGGCGGAGCGGGTTCACGCCAAGCTCGACTTCCTGATGCCGACGCTGTCGTTCAAGGACCGGGGCGCGGTGATGCTCGTGGAGCTGGCCCGGCGGCTGGCTCCGGAACGGGTCGTGGCGGACAGCAGCGGCAACGCGGGGACCTCGATCGCGGCGTACTGCGCCCGGGCCGGGCTCGATTGTGAAATCTATGTGCCCGAGGGCACATCGGAGAAGAAAACGGAACAGATGCGGGCGCACGGGGCGCTCGTGCGGGTGGTCCCGGGCGGGCGCGAGGCCGCGGCGCAGGCCGCCCGTACGGAGGCGGACGCGCCCGGGGTCTTCTACGCGAGCCACGTCTTCAACCCGTACTTCCTGCACGGGACCAAGACGTACGTGTACGAGGTGTGGGAGGAACTGGGCGGTCGGCTGCCGGAGGTGCTGGTCGTGCCGGTGGGCAACGGGACCCTGCTGCTGGGGGCCGCGCTGGCCGTGGAGGAGCTGGCGCGGCGCGGGGTGCGGCCGCCGGCGCTGATCGCGGTGCAGTCGGAGGCGGTGGCTCCGCTGGCCACGGCCTTCGCGGCCGGCGCCGAGGACGCGGATCCGGTTCCGCAGCTGCCGACCCTGGCCGAGGGGATCGCGATCCCCGCGCCGCCGCGCGCCCGGCAGATCCTGGCGGCGGTCCGCAAGTCCGGCGGCACCTTCCTGACGGTCCCGGACTCCCGGCTGCGCGAGGCCCAGCGGGACCTGGCCCGGCGCGGGCTCTTCGTCGAACCGACGGCGGCGGCGTGCTGGGCGGCGGTGGGGCCGGGCGCCCCCGCCGACCCCTTGCAGGGCCGCACCGCGGTAATCCCCCTCTGCGGCGCCGGCACCAAATCGGGCCTGGCCCCGTAGCCCGCCGGCCTCCGCCCGAACCGGCGCCTCAAACGCCGGCGAGGCTGAATGGGCAGCCCAGCACCGTAAGCCCCTGCGGGCCGCCCTCCTGGGCTCCGCCCAGACCCGCGCCTCAAACGCCGGCGAGGCTGGATTTTCCAGCCTCGCCGGCGTTTGAGGCGCGGGGTCCGGGGCGGAGCCCCGTTCCCTTGGGCCCGGCCTTGATGTCGGAAAACCGCGAGTCCGGGCGCGTCCGGTCTGGTGGAGTGGGGTCATGACCACGAATTCTGACCTCGCCGCCAAGGCCACCGCGTTCGCGGCCCTGCACACCCCCGCGCACCCCCTCGCCCTCGCGAACGCCTGGGACGTCGCCAGCGCCCGCGTCGTCGAGGCCACCGGCGCCCCCGCCGTCGCCACGACCAGCGCCGGCGTCGCGTGGTCCCTCGGCTCGCCCGACGGCGACGCGCTCGCCCGGGACCGGGCCCTCGACCTCGTCGCCCGCGTGGTCTCCGCCGTCTCCGTCCCCGTCACCGCCGACATCGAGGGCGGCTTCGGCGCCGACCCCGCCGCCGTGGGCGAGACCGTCGCCGGGGTGCTCGCCGCCGGCGCGGTCGGCATCAACATCGAGGACGGCCCCCACCGCGCCCCCGCGGAGATGGCCGAGCGCCTGGCCGCCGCCCGGGCCGCGGCCGACGCCGCCGGGGTCCCGCTCTACATCAACGCCCGCGTCGACACGTACCTCAGGGGCCTCGGCGACCCGGCCACCCGCCTCGACGAGACCCTGGCCCGCGCCGCCGCCTACCTCCGCGCCGGAGCCACCGGCGTCTTCGTGCCCGGCGTGCTCGACCCGGCCACCGTCGCCGAGCTCGCCAAGGGCATCGACGCCCCCCTCAACATCCTCCTCGGCCCCGACGCCCCGACCGTCGCCGCCCTCGGCGCCCTCGGCGTGTCCCGCGTCAGCCTCGGCTCCTGGGTGGCCGAAGCCGCGTACGCCGTGGTCCGCCGCGCCACCGAGGAGCTGCTCTCCGACGGCACGTACGGAGCCCTCGCCCACTCCCTCCCCTACGGCGATCTGAACGCCCTTCTCAAGGGCTGAGATATCAAGAAGCCTGCATGGGGCAACGACCATAGGATCCGGTCATGCGCACATCAGCTCCGGTGGAGGACAAGGCGGCGTCCGCGTCGCGCGGCAGGATCACCGGCGCGGTCTGGATCGCCCTCGCCCTGGTCTACGTCGTCTGGGGCTCGACCTACCTCGGCATCCGGGTCGTCGTCGAGACCATGCCGCCCTTCCTCTCCGCCGGAGCCCGCTTCATCACCGCCGGCCTGCTGCTCGTCGCGGCCGTCGCCTGGCGGTACGGTCCGGCCGCGCTCAAGGCCACCCGTGCGCAGCTGGGCTCGGCGGTGCTGGTGGGTCTGCTGCTGATCCTCGGCGGCAACGGCCTGGTGGTGCTCGCCGAGACCTCCATCCCGTCCGGCCTGGCCGCGCTGCTGGTCGCGGCGGTGCCGATGTGGCTGGTGGTGCTGCGGGCGAGCACCGGCGACCGGCCTCCGCTGCGCACCCTGGGCGGGGTGCTCGTCGGCCTGGCCGGGCTCACGGTGCTGACCAGTCCGGGCCTCAGCGGGACGGTGCGGCTGTCGGGGGTGCTGCTGGTCCTGGTGGCGTCCGTCCTGTGGTCGCTGGGCTCGTTCTCGGCGTCGAAGCTGCCGCTGCCGGGCAATCCGTTCGCGGGCAGCGCGTACCAGATGCTCGCCGGCGGAGTGGGCGGGGTGGTCGTCGGCCTGCTGCGCGGTGAGCACCGCGGCCTGGACCCGGCGGCCTTCTCCACCGCCTCCTGGCTGGCCCTGGGCTACCTGGTGCTCTTCGGCTCGCTCGTCGCCTTCACCGCGTACGTGTGGCTGCTCCAGGCCGCGCCGCTGTCGCTGGTGGCCACGTACGCGTACGTCAATCCGGTCGTGGCCGTCGCGCTCGGCGCGCTGATCCTCGGCGAGGCCCTGACCTGGCCGATCGTGGTCGGCGGTGCGATCGTCGTGGCGGCGGTGGGCGTGATCGTCAGTACGGAGCGCAAGAAGTAGCGGGTACGGGGCGCGGGCTCAGCCCCGCGCGGCCTTCTCGTAGAGGGCCTTCGCGTGCTCGTCGAACAGCGCGGCCGTGGAGTCCACGTCCGTGTCCCCGCCGCTCAGCACCCCGATCAGCCGTCCCGCGTGGTCGGCCCCGCCCCGGTCGGCGATCCAGGGGCTGCCGCTGGTGCCCGTCCAGAACCCGGCGCAGCTCATGTAGAGCATGTCGGGGTCCTCGTCGTCGTGGCGGGTCTGCGTCGTGCAGGAGACGGGCTTGTTCTGCGGATTGTGCTCGGACTCCGGATAGCCGACGACGGTCACGTCCCGGTCGTACCCGGAGGTCCATTCGGGCTTCGGGGCCTCGGCGCGGCCGCCGACGGCGTCCTGGACGCTGCGCCCGTCCTCGTCCGGAGCGATGGTGAGGAAGGCGAAGTCGGCGGTGTCCTCGCCCCACTTCGTCCAGCGGTCGTCCACGTGGATCGAGCGGACCTTCCACACCCCCAGCGGCTGGGTGCCGGCGCCCTCGCCGGAGAAGGCGGGGGCGAAGGAGAGCTCGCCGATGGCGAGGCCGTCGTGGGCCACCTCGCCCGGCCGGCCGTCCTCGCCGGCGGGGGCCACGCAGTGCGCGGCGGTGGCGACGACGTTGCCCTTCGGGCTGTCGACGACACTCGCCGTGCACCAGTGCTCGCCGCCCGCCATGAGGACGCCGACGCTGGGGAAGGGCAGCACGGGGTGGTCGCCGGGCGCCTCCAGGAACGCGACGGCGCACACCGCGGCGATCCCCGCGGCGGCAGCCGCGGAGGCCCCCTTCACCACCGTGCTCATCGCACGGCGGGATCGGGTGTCGGTCCCTTCATCACCTTGCTGATCCACTCCAGGGAGCCCTCCCTCATACCGCGCACGTACGACTTTCCGTTGTGCTCACCATCCTGGATCACCTGCAGCGAGGTGTGCACGGGGCCCCTCCCGTAGTCGCTCATGAACTTCTCGGCCTTGTCGCGGCCGCTCTCCGCGGTGCCGATCTGGAAGTTGATGTAGACGTCCGGCCCGCCCGCCTTGATCAGCTTCTCGGCGAGCTTCTCGGGGTTGTTCTCGTCCATGGCCTGCGTGTTCCCCTTCCACAGCGGGGAATCGGGGACGATGTCGACCCCGCTCGCGATGGCGGCCTTGAACCGGTCGGGGTACTTCAGGACGTGCTTGAAGGCGCCGAACCCGCCGGCGGAGGAGCCCATGTAGGCCCAGCCGTCGCGGGAGGTGAAGGTCCGGAAATTGGCCTTCGCGAAATCCGGGACGTCTTCGACCATCCAGGTGCCCATCCTGGGCTCTCCGGGGATGTCCGAGGCGTCGAAGTGGTGCTTGGTGTCGGCGTTGTGCACCGGCATGACGAGGATGAAGGGCAGGCTGGTGCCGGCCTTGGCCCCGTCGCTCACGGCCTTCTGCAGGCCGAGGCCGGGGCCGGTCCCCCAGTAGTTCGTGGGGTAGCCCCGGCCGCCGGGCAGGGAGATCAGGACCGGGAAGCCGCTCTTGGCGTACTTCGGGTCGTCGTACTCCTTGGGCACCCACACCCACACGTCGCCCGTGAAGCCGGACTTCTTGCCGGTGAGGGTGGTCCGGCCGATCTGCGTGCCGTCCGGCAGCCGGTTGGTGCGGACGAACCGGGCCGCCGGCCCGGTGGGCATGAGCACCTCGGGCGGAACGTCGGCCGCGACGGCGGCCTTCTCCTGGACCTTCCCGAAGGAGACCGGATCCCCTATGTCGGAGAAGAGGCCGAACTTGTAGGCGGCCGCTCCGCCCCCGGCGAGGGTGAGGGCGAGGCCGCCGCTGATCAGAATCAGGCGCAGGCGGTGGGGGCGACGGCTGCCCTTGGTCATGGGGCTGCCGTCGCCTTGCTGGTCATGCTGCACGGTTTTTGTCCCGTTCCTTCTCCGGCGCTCACCTCGGAGCGCGGGCCGGACCGATCGGTCCCCCTTACACCCTTTACAGAGGTATGAACGACCGGATGGGTTGCCTGGGACGGGCGGGACGTGGTGAGCACCACGTGGCGGCCGGACGGCGGCCACGCGGTGCCCGCGCGGGGGTCGGCGCAGGGTCCGACACTGGGGCCGGCGCGGGGCCGGCGCGGGGTTCAGCCGGCTTCGGGCTTCGGGCCCTTCAGCACCTTGCTGACCCACTCCAGGGAGCCTTCCTTCATGCCCCGGACGTAGTGCCAGCCGTTGTGCTCGCCGTTCTGGATGTCGCGGATGGTGGTCTTGACGGGGCCCTTGCCGTACTGCTGCACGAATTTCGTCATCCGCTCCTTCCCGGTCTCCTTGGTGCCGATCTGGAAGTTGATGTAGACCTCGGGGCCGTTGGTGTCGATCAGCTTCTTCGCGAGCTTCTCGGGGTTGTTCGCGTCCATCTCCGCCTGGTGGCCCTTCCACAGCGGGGAGTCCGGGACGATCTCGCCGCCGCTGGCGATCACGGCCTTGAACTTGTCCGGGTGCTGCAGGACCGTCTTCATGCCGACGAAGGCGCCGGAGGAGGAGCCCATGAAGGCCCAGCCGTCACGGGACTTGTACGTACGGAAGTTGGCCTTGGCGAAGTCCGGGACGTCCTCGGCCATCCAGGTGCCCATCTTGGCCTGGCCGGGGATGTCGGAGCCGTCGTAGTAGTACTTGGCGTCCGGGTTGAGCACCGGCATGATCACGATGAACGGCAGGCTGGTGCCGGCCTGGACGCCGTCGCTGATGGCCTTCTGGAGGCCGAGGCTGCGGTCGGACCAGTAGTTGGCCGGGAAGCCGTTGCCCCCGGGGAGCGCGATGAGCACCGGGAAGCCGCTCTTGGCGTACTTCGGGTCGTCGTACTCCTTGGGCGCCCACACCCATACGTCGCCCTCGAAGCCGGACTTCGCGCCCGCGAGGCGGGTCTTGGCGATGATCGTGCCGTCGTCGAGCTTGGTCGTCTGCTTGAAGTCGGACTTCGGGCCGGTCGGCATGAGCACGTCCGGGTCGCCGGAGGGCTTGGCCGGGGTGGCCGGGGATCCTGGCTCGCTCTTCTCCGGGGCCGGGGGCGGGGTCTTGCCGAAGCTCACCGCCTCGCCGTTGCCCGAGAACCAGTCGAGCTTCCACGCGGCGAAACCGCCGCCGCCGAGCAGGAGCGCGAGGGCGACCACCGCGCCGATCCATATTCGGCGCCGGGAGCGCCCGGGCCGCGGGGGCCCTTCGGCGGGGGGCTGCTCGCCGTACTGCGGGTGCGGGTGCGGGTGCGGGTGCGGGTGGTGGTGCTGCGTGTGCGGCTGCTGCTCCTGGTACCCCTGGTGCTGCGGCTGCTCGTAGCGTCCCTGTCCCTGTCCCCGGGGCGGGTACTCCTCGTACGACGGCTGGTCATCAGGCCGCGGGCGTTGCGGGTACTGGTGCACGAACTTCGCTCCGAACGGTCTTGACTGCCCCCGGGGGCAGAACGGCTGGGCATCCCCTAGTGCTGATGCGCGGAACCTCCGCACAGTTCCAAATCCGAGCAAAAAATGACGGGGATCTCGGTGGACCGCGGGCCGTCAGCGCTGGGCGTCGAGCACGTCCGCGCACCGCCCGAGCAGCTCGACGAGCAACTCCCGCTCCTGCGGACTGAATGCGGCCGCGAGCGCCCGCTCCACCCGTACGGCGCCGGAGTCCGCCAGCTCCATCACCGCGCGCCCTTCGTCGGTGAGCCGGGTCTCCAGCACGTTGCGGTGCCATTCGTGCGGGGTCCGCTCGATGAGCCCGCGCTCCTGGAGGTTCTTCAGGACGGTGTTCATGGTCGGCGGCGTCACCCCGCACAGCCGGGCGAGCGCGGCCGCTGAGATGCCGGGCTTCTCGGCCAGCCAGAGCAGCGCGCCGTACTGCGGAACCGTTACTGCGGCCGGCTTGCACGCAACGTTCTTCGCCGCGAGGAGTGCCTGCTCGGCGCGCTTGATGTGCGCACCGATGCGCTCCTCGGGGGGCATGGAGGTCATGCCCGCATCCTACGGCCCTTGCATGCATTAGAGCTCTAACTTATCTTCGATCTCACACATCGAGAAGAGGACACCTGTTCATGCGTGCACCGCAGAAGAAGTTCCTGCCCACCACGGTCCTGGCGCTCACCACCGCTCTGGCCGCGGCCCTCACCGTGGGCGCGGCACCCGCGCAGGCGACCGACGGCCGGATATCCACGGCCTTCGCCCTGCCCGGCGCGAAGGTCTACCCCGAGGGCATCGCCACGGACCCCCGCACCCGCACCGTCTACGTCGGCTCGTACGCGGACGGCACCGTCTACCGGGCCCGCCCCGGCCGGGCCGAGGCGGAGGTGTTCCTGCCCGCCGGCACCGACGGCCGGCACACGGCGAACGGCCTGCGGGTCGACGCCCGCGGCCGCCTGTGGGTGACGGACTCCACCGCGGGCGTGGCGGTCTACGACACCGCCACCGGGGCGCGGATCGCCCACTTCGAGGTGGCCGCGGGGAGCTCCGCCCGCTTCGTCAACGACCTGGCCGTCACCCCGGACGGCACCGCGTACCTGACCGACAGCATCCGCGGCGTGGTCTACCGCGTGACCCCGCAGCAGCTGGCCGCCGGCAGCGGCGTCCTGACCGAGGCCTACGACCTCGCCCCGGTCCTGCGCCCCCGGCCGGCGGGCGGGTTCAGCCTCAACGGCATCGTCTCCGACCGGACCGGCCGCTACCTCCTCACCGTCGACATGGTGGAGGGCGAGCTCTTCCGGATCGACCTGCGCACGGGCGCCGTCCGCCGGGTCGCCCTCACCGGCGGGGACCTGAAGGCCGCCGACGGTCTCGACCTCTCCCCCGACGGCACCCTGCGCGTGGCGCACAACACCACCAATACGCTGACCCGCTGGCAGCTCTCCGCGAACGGCACCCGCGCCCGGCTGACCCGTACGATCACGGACCCGTCGCTGCAGATCCCCACCACCCTGGCCCACACCCCGGGCCGCACGCTGGTGGTCCGTTCCCAGTTCGACAAGGGCGGTCCGATGTCCCCCGGCTCGGGCACCCCGACCACGTTCACGATCGCCGCGGTCCGCGGCCTCTGAGCCCGGCGGCGACGACGGCGCGGCCGGCGCTGCGCAGCACCCGGTTGCTGCGGCCGGCCGCGCGCACCCGCGCGTTCGACACCGTGCGCTTTCCGCGGATTTGCGTGACGGTCGAAATCCGGCCCATTTGCCTTCTTAAAACAGCCGTGACCGGTAAGCGGACGACCCGCGGCCATCCGCCCGCACCCGCCCGGACGGAGCGAACCGAGTGGTCAGCCGCAAGCGAGTGGCGGACGATCAAGGCTTCGCCGACCTCAATAACTGACGCACCCTCATAAAGCCCGGCGCTGCCCGTACCGAACCGGAGGGAAGTCGCACGGGACAGATGGCCATCGCACAGCAAGTAAGGCTCTGACCGGCAAAAAGGCCCTTTCAAGTTGGAACGAGCTCAGTTAGATTGAGTCGCCGTACAGATGACCGACAACCCCTTACCCGTAGTTGCAGCTCATTGGAGGAGGAAGTATGTCCGCCGACAGATCCGAGCGCCATCTCGTTGTCGTCAACGAGGAGGAGCAGTACTCAATCTGGCCCGAGGGAAGGGAACTCCCGACCGGCTGGCGAGCCGTGCAGGAACCGGCGCCCAAAGAGCAGTGCTTGGAATACATAGAAACGCACTGGACCGACATGCGGCCTTTGAGTCTGCGCCGCGCGATGGTTGCCGAAGAAACCATTCCGGTTATGGCCGAGAGCTCGATTCAGGGCGAGCCCGCCGTTCATGATTGATCGCGACTCACCTCCGCAGAACGCAGCAGCCGAACGCACCGTGCTGACAGCAGAGGACGTGATACGCCTACTTGATCCGAAGCGCGCCGTGCCCGCAACCGTGGAGATTCACGGCGAGCCCTGGATCGGCAAGACCCGGCTGCTGCAGCAGGTCCTCGAGACGGCGAGACTGCAAGGCTGGGCCGTCGCCCACGCCGCGGCGGGCCCCACGGCGAGCTCTTCGCCCTACCAGCTCTTCTCCGACGCCTTCGAGGAGATCCTGTCCGAACGGGCCGAAGCCGTGCTCGAGGCCGTACCGGTCGCCCACCAGCGTGTCCTCGGCCTGGTGTTCCCCGCCCTGGAGCGGAAGTCCCAGCCCGGCACCGCGCCTTCCCCGCCGACCGTACCCGCGGGAGCCGTGGGATCGGCGCTGCGTCAGGCGTTACGCGAACTGGCCGGGCCGAACGGCCTGGTGCTGGCGCTGGACGACATCCACTGGGCGGACCCGGCCTCACTGGACCTGCTGGAGAGCCTCGTGCGCAGGCCGCCCAATGTCCGCCTGCTCATCCTGGTCGCCCATCGGAACCGGCAGTCGTCGCTCCGCCTACGCGGACTACTGGCATCCGTACCCGGATCACACAGGGTCGGACTCGGCCCCTTGCCCGAGCACGAACTCGCCGCGCTTTTACCGAAGGGGATGGCCCGACCTCTGCGCAAGACCCTCCTCGCCCGTGCGGGCGGCAATCCGGGACTGCTACTGGCCCTGTCGGATTCCCCCGGCTCCTATGAGGGAACCGCACCGGACGGTTCGGGACCCGCGCCCTTCACCCGCCTCCTGGACGAGTTCCGCGCCGTGTCCGACGACGGCTGGCTCGCCGCACAGTCCGCCGCCATCCTGGGCGACAAGTTCACTCTGCAGGAGATGCGGTCCGTGGCCGCGCTGCCCACCGAACGTCTTGTGAGTGCCATAACAGAGCTTCTGCGCGAGGACATTATCCGGATTTGTGGGAAAGCGGACGTGGACGCCTACCGCTTCCGCCATCCCATACTGCGGGAGACGGTTTACCACACCACCGGTGACGAATGGCGGCTGGCCGCTCATTCCGCGGCCACCCAGCTCATGCGGCTGCCTGCCCCGTCCACCTATCCGGCGCTCGAACCAATGCCGTCCCGGACATCTGTGGCCGACCAGGTCCGTTCAAGACTTCTGCCGAGAGAATCCGGCCATTTTCTTGCCGACGAGACCCGGCATTACGGGCAGCGTGTCCGCACGGGTAAGGCCCTGGTCGTCGCAGGACGGCCGAGGGAGGCTCTCGACATACTCGATCGGACCTCGCGGCCCGGCACCGATGTTCCGCTCATCGTTCGCGCGGAGGCGGCCGAGTGGCGGGCCTGGGCCCAGCGTCTGCTGGGCAGGCACGCCCTCGCCGAGTCGCTGCTCGAGACGGTGCGGGCAGAGGTGGCCGACGAACCCGAGGCACTGGCGCTGGTGGAGCTGGCGCGGCTCGCGGTCGTGCTGGAACGGGGGAACCTGCCCGACAGTGAACCACCGGCGCTGCGGTGGGCCGACGGACAGCGCGACCCGCTGGCCCGTGCGTACACCTGGGCACTGCTCGGCGCCCAGGAGGCGGACTCGGGCCGCACCGGCCAGGCTGCCGGCCGGCTCCTCGAGGTGGCCGACCTGCTCGACGGTCTGGAGGACATCACCCTCGTCGGACGGCTCGACGCGCTGTACTGGCTGGCCAGGGCCGAGGCGCGACTGGAGCGGAACACCGAGGCCGTACGCCACTTCGAGCGGGGGCTCGGCATCGCAGCGGCGTATGAACTCGAGTACCTGATCCCCCAGTTCGCCACCGGGCTCGCCGAGGTCTGCCTGCGTCTCGGGCGAGTCGACCTCGCGATCGAGTCGGGACGCCAGGCGATACGCGCTGCGGACCGGATCGGGGGTGACTGCCTCATGGCCGAGGCCGGTGCCGGGCTCGCCCGGGCCTTGTGGATCAGCGGCGACCAGGCGACCGCCCGATCCACGGCGCGCAGGGCCGCGGAGCAGGCGGAGGCGTGGCGGGAGCCGTGGGCGGACCGAGTGCGCCTGTCGCTGCTCGAGATGTCGTTCGACACGGGTGACCAGGAACTGTGCAAGGGGCTCGTGTCCTTCGGGACCGTGCGGCGCGCCGCCACGTTCCCGATCATCACGCTGGTCCCGGCCGTCGGTGAGGTCCTCGCCCGGCTGGAGTCACAGTGGAGTGGCTCGGACGCAGAGGCGGGGCGCTGGGCGACGGTGGCCGAAGAGGCTGCCGGCCGACTGCAACTGCCGGGTGCGACCGGACTGGCGCTGCTGGCCCGCGCGCACCACCAGCGGAGCGCTGATCCGCTCACGGCCGCCGCCTTCGCGTCCAGTGCGGTGGTCACGCTGACCAGGGCGGGGCGGCTGCTCGACGTGGCCCGCGCACACCTGGCCGCTGCGGCGGCCTGGACCGTAGTCGACCCTGCGGTGGCACACAGCCAGCTCAACGAAGCACGGCTCTTGCTGGACGGATGCGGGGCACACGGCTATCTGGAACGCACGGCCGGCCTGGCCCCGAGCGGGCCCCGTCAGTCGGTCGACGACCGGCTGACCCGGCTGAGTGGCCGGGAACGGGAGATCTCAGTGCTGGTCAGCGACGGCTACACCAATCAGCAGATCGCCCGCGCGCTCCAGCTCAGTCACAAAACGGTGGAGACGCATCTCGGCCGGATCTTCAAGAAGCTCAAAGTCGTTTCGCGGGCCCAGGTCGCCACCTCGATCGGCCGGTCGACCAGGATCACGGACTCGCAGTTCTCCGACCGGCCGGCGGTGAGCGGCGGCCCGGACCGGACCGCGTAGCGGCTCGCCCGCACCGGTGCCGGAGTACGCGCCGAGCCCGGATCCTCCCACCCTGGGGGCGGGAGGATCCGGGCGGGCGGGACCTGGCCCGCCACAGCGCCGAGACCGTCACCGACGGAGCCGGCGCCCCGGCAGTCAGCTCCGCTCGGTGGAACCGGAACCCGCCGGCTCCAGCTCCGCGGCGCGCTCCGACGCCTCGGGACCGTCCTTCGCGTCCGAGGGGACCGGATCCGGCTTGAGGCCGAACAGGCTGAGCAACGGACTCGTCATGGCGGTGGTGATCAGGGCGACGAGCGTGAGGATCGCCAGGAGCCGCTGGTCGATGATCCCCGCCTGGTAGCCGATCTGGATGACCACGAGTTCGGTCAGACCGCGGGCGTTGAGCAGCACCCCGAGAGTGAAGGCGGGCCGCCAGGCCATTCCCGTCATCCGCGCCACCAGACCGGGCCCGAGCACCTTGCCGATGATGGCCAGGGCGAGGAGACCCGCCAGGGTGAGCAGCGACGAGGCACCCCACTCCAGAGCGCCGAGGTCGAGGGTGAGCCCGAAGCCGAAGAAGAAGAACGGCAGCAGCACGGACGCGGCCGTACTCACCAGACGTTCGGCGGCCACCACGGCCGTACGGTTGCCCTTGGGCCAGGCCACGCCGACGAGGAGCGCGCCGATCAGCTGGTGCAGTCCGATGCTCGCGGTCAGCGCGGCCGTTCCGGCGATCAGTACGACCAGGAGCACCATCGTGTTGCTGCCGTCCCGGTCCTTCTCCATCGTCGGCCACTTGACGAGGAGCCGGCGCAGCGGGCCGAGGTAGAGCACGGTGATGACGACCGCGGCGAGGCCGTTGAGCAGCAGGCCGGCCGGGCTCGAACCGTGGGCGCCGGCCAGGATCGCCGCGAGGAACAGCCAGCTTCCGCCGTCGCCCACCGCCGACGCGAAGAGACTGAGCCGCCCCACCGGGGTGCGCATGATCCCCAGGTCGGTGAGGATGCGCGCCAGTACGGGGAAGGCCGTGATGCTCAGGGCGCAGCCCACGAAGAGCACGAACGCGAGGGGGTGCACGCCTTCCTTGGCGTAGCCGAGGAGCAGGACCGCTGCCGCCGTACCCATGGCGAAGGGCACGAGCATCGATGCCTGGCTGATCAGGAGGGGCTGCGCCGCCGCTCCGCGAAGACGCATCCCCGACAGTTCCCGGCCCACGCCGAACATGAAGAGTACGAGGCCCAGTTGGGCCAGCCCGTTCAGCAGTTGCTGCGCCGAGTGCGGGAACAGCCATTCGGCCGCATCCGGAGCGAACCTGCCGAACAGCGAGGGGCCCAGGGCCAGACCCGCGCAGATCTCACCGATGACCCGGGGCTGACGCAGCCACTCGGCCAGGAGACCGCCCAGGCGGGCCACGGCCAGAATCACCGCCGTGGCGAGCAGGAAGTGTCCGGATATATCCAGACCATGGCTGCTCGTCTTGCCCGAGGCGCCTTCGGCCTCGTCACCCCAGACCACCGCGGCGATCACTCCGATCACCGCGAGGGGCAGGACACCCCCCACCAGTAACGCCCCCCAGGGGCGCTGCTTCTTCTCGTCATCCGAACGAGGCAACCACGCCATGACTCCCCTACCCACTGTCGACCTTCCTGTGTAGATCGCCAAGCCGAGGGTCGGATGGCGTCTCAGAGTTCGTACGACATGCCCTCGAAGATCATGTCGCGCATCAGCTCGCTGGCGCCCGCGGCGATCGTCCCCGCCATCGCGTCGCGGTAGTGGCGGGCCGCCGCCGAACCCTCGGCATAGCCCCGAGCACCGTGGTACTGGACACAGACCTGGGCCGTCTCGACCGCCAGTTCCGTCGCCTTGAGTTTGAGGATCGAGGCGGTCTGGCTGTCCAGGTCGCCTTGGCTGTGACGCCACGCCGCCCGGTAGGCGAAGTGCCGTACCAGCTCGAACTCCGCCACCAGATCCGCCAGCCGGTGCTTGACCGCCTGCTTGGCGGCGAGCGGCGCGCCTCCCACCCGGTGCTCGCGGACGAACGCGCCGAGCAGCGCGAGGCAGGAGTGGACGCCGCCCACAGCGAGGATTCCGGCGACCAGCCGCTCGAAGTCCAAGGCCTTCATCAGGTGCATCAGCGCGCGGTCCTGGCGGCCCAGCAACTGATCGTGGCCCACTTTGACCTGGTCGAAGTCGATGCGGCACACATCCGCGCTGCGCATGCCGAGCATCGGCTCGGGCCGGCGGGTCACCCCGGGGCTGTGGGCGTCGACGAGGACCAGGCTGGCCCCCGTCAGGCCTCTTTCCGAAGTGGCCTGACGGGTCCTGACCAGCGTGACGATCAAGTCGGCCTGGGAGCCGTTCGCCACCGGCCGCTTGCAGCCGTTGACGTAGCGGCCCGACTCGTCGGCCGTCAGGGCCTCCGTGGCGAGTCTGCTCAGATCCGAGCCCGCCTTGTCCTCGCTGATCGCCAGCGCGACGACGAGCTCCCCGCTGCGGATCTGCGGCAGGTACCCGGCCTTCTGCTCGGCGGTGCCGAACAGCTCCAGATAGGACGCGGCCATGTAGGCGTGCACCCCGACGGCCGCCCGGACACCGGCGTATCCGGTGCGGCCCAGCTCCTCCAGGAAGACCGCGCTGCGCAGGAAGTCCTCGCCGCTGTGCCCGAACCCCAGCAGGCCCTGCTCGCCCAGCGCCCGCCACCCCTTGGCCGGGATGTGCGCACTGCGCTCCCAGTCGTCCGCGTGGGGCAGCACCGACTGCGCGAGAAGGTGCCGGATCCGCTCCCTGAACTCGCCGTGCCCGGCGAAGGCGTACGGGTCTCGTATGGCCGAGTCTGCGTCCGGGCTCACTTGACGGAAACCACCGTGTGGTCGTCCAGGATCTCCGTGATCTTTCCGGTGATCTTGAAGACCGCGTGGGGCGTGCCGGCGGCGGCCCAGGTCTCCTCGAAGGCCAGCAGGTCCTCGTCGACCAGCAGGGTCAGCTGCTCGCGGTGGCACAGCGGCGGCACGCCGCCGATGGTGTACCCGGTCGCCTGCTTGACGAACTCCGCGTCCGCCTTGCCGATCTTCCCGCCGACGTGGGCCGCGATGGCCTTCTCGTTCACCCGGTTCGGGCCGCTGGCGAGCACCATCACCGGCGCGCCCGTCGATTCCACGCGGAACACGAGGGACTTCACGATCTGCGACTTCTGGCAGCCCAGGGCATTGGCCGCGTCGTCCGCGGTGCGGGTCGAGTCGGGCAGTTCGACCACGGTCAGGTCCAGACCGCGCTCGTGGAGGGCCTCTTGGAACTGCTGCGCCCGCTTGCTGATGGTCATACCGGCATAACTCCCGTTGCCTGAAGGTGAGATGAGAGCAGTACTCGGCGGTCGACCTTACCGGTCGCCGTCAGGGGCAGCGCTGTACAGAGATGGATGCCGGAGGGAACCATGTACCCCGGCAGCCGTGCTCTGAGGTGCGTCCGCAGCCCCTCGGGTGTGATGTCCTCGCCGTGCGGCACGACGAAGGCGATGAGTGCCTTCTCTCCCGTCGCGCGCTCGGCGACCGTCACGTAGCTCTGCTTCACCGTGGGATGGGCTCCGATGTGGTGGGCCACTTCCCCGAGTTCTATGCGGAACCCGCTGACCTTCACCTGGTCGTCCTGACGCCCCTGGAAGACCAGGTCTCCGTCGGCGCGCAGATAGGCGCGGTCACCCGTGCGGTAGAGGCGCTCGGGCACCCCGTCCACCTCGCGGTCGATGAACCGCTCCCGGGTGATGTCGGGCATGCCCAGATACCCCGGCGAAAGGCCCGCGCCCGCCAGCAGTACCTCGCCGGTCTCGCCCGGTGCGCACAGCGTGTCGCCGTCCACGACGTACAGGCGGGTGTTCTGGATCGGCCGGCCGATGGGGAGCGCCGGATCCTCCGGACGCAGTTCCCTGACGGGGTGGAAGGTGGCGAAGGTCGTGCACTCGGTGGGGCCGTACACGCTGACCAACCGGTCCCGGCCGTAGTGCCGGAGCGCCTTCTCGATGTGCCTGAGGGAGTGTGCCTCGCCGCCCGTGAGAATGGTCTCGAGGCCGCCGAGGGTCTCGGGCGCCTCGTCGACGACCGTGTTGAACAGGGCCGTGGTCAAGAACAGCACGGTGACCCGGTGATCGTCCAGGACCCGCTTCAGCTCGGACAGGCGTACGTGCTTGCCGGGGTACAGCACGCAGGTTCCCCCGTGGAGCAGCGCGCCCCAGATCTCGAACGTCGCCGCGTCGAAGGAGATGGGCGCCAGCTGCAGCAGCGTGGTGTCCGCGTCCAGGCGCGCGTACACGGCACCGAACACCAGCCGCGCGATCGCGCGGTGCTCGATCCGGACGCCCTTGGGCCTGCCGGTGGAGCCCGAGGTGAAGTTGATGTAGGCGATGTCCAGGGGTCCGACGGGCACGTCCGGGTTCGTCCGGCCGCGAGGCGGCTCGGCGTACACCGCCGGAACGACCTCGTACTCGGGAAAACGCCCGGCCAGTGCCGGATCCTGATCGGTGAGCACCCTGCGGCAGTGCGCCTCGCCGAACAGGATCCGCAGCCGCTCGTCGGGCCACGAGGCGTCGAAGGGCAGGTAGGCGGCTCCGCACTTGAGCACCGCGAGCAGGCCGACGATCAGTTCCGGGGACCGCTCGATGCAGACCCCGACGGCGTCTCCCGGGCGCACGCCCCGCATCCGCAGTACGTCCGCCAGACCGTTGGCGAGTTCGTTGAGTTCGCCGTAGGTCAGCGTGCGGTCGCGGTGGACGACGGCCACCGCGTCGACGTGCCGGGCCGCACAGTCCTCGAAGAGTTCCTTGACGCCGGCCCCGTCGGGAAAGGGAGCGGCGGTCCGGTTGATCTCCTTGTGGATCGACAGCGCCTCAGCCGTGCAGGCCAGACTCTCCACTGACGTCCCCCAATCGGGCGTTGATGACATCCAGCAAGGGCCGGCGGTGCGTCTCCAGGAAGAAGTGCCCGCCCGCCACGTCGAGCAGCTCGCAGTCCCGCTCGGTGAAGTGCTTCCAGTCCCGCATGGACTCGTGCCCGTCGATCGGGTCGTCCTGGCCGTACAGGGCCGTGACGGCGACGTCGACGCCCTTGCCGTGCCGGTCGCCCCACAACTCGGCCAGCCGGATCTCGGCGCGCGTCGTCGGCAGGAAGAGCCTCATCAGGACTTTGTCGTTCAGGACTTCGGCCGGGGTGCCGCCCATGTCACGCAGGGCGTCGAGGAACCCGCTCTGCGACAACTCGTGCATGTACGGGCGGCGTTGCGGGTGGTTGGGGCTGCGGGATCCGGAGACGAAGAGCCGGCGGGTGAGGTCGCCGTGCTCCGCTGCCGCCACATGGGCCAGTTCGTAGGCGAGTCGGGCCCCGAAGCTGTGGCCGTAGAAGGCGTGGGGCTCGCTCAGGTAGGGGGCCAGTGCCGCGTAGGTGTCCGCGATCAGCGGCTCCCACTCGGTGTAGAGGCCGTCGGCCAGTCTCGGCCCCCTGCCGGGAAGTCTGACAGCGAGCAGCTCCACGTGGGGGCTCAGGCCGTCCGCCCAGGCCCTGAAGAGATCGGGGCTCCCACCCGCATAGGGGAAGCAGATCAACCGGATGACCGGCGCCTCGGACGCTCCCCGGAGCTTCATCACCCATCTGTCGCTGTCAGACCGCACCATGGCGCCTAGCTCTCGCCGGCCGCGCCCGCGAGCGAACCGTTGCGCCGGATCGACGCCGCGATGTCGCGCAGGCTGCTTTCGGCGTACAGGTCGTCCGGCGGAAGGGCGTCCTCGCCGTAGGTCTCCTCCACCTTGCCGATCAGCCTCATCGCGGTCAGCGAGGTACCGCCGGCCTCGAAGAAGTCACTGTCGGCGTCCGTGACCGGCAGTCCGATGTCCTTGCAGGTCTCGACTACCCAGTTTTCGATCTCGTCGTGCTTGTCGGAAGCGCTCATCGCTGCGTCATCTCCTCTCGCGCTTGGGCGCTGTGGCCCCTGTACGTGCCGGGGTCCGGGGGCGGACACGCCTCGGGTGCGCGTCCGCCGGCCGGGCGCGGTCTAGCGGACCGGGAAGCGGTACCCGTTGACCGTGGTCTCGACGAACCGGTTGTGGTGGAATTCGTCCTTGCCGGAGACCAGCACGTTGCCGAACTTGTCGAGGCTCGCGGCACCGCCGAATTCCTGGAGCGCGTCGGAATGCGGGTAGACCTTCACGGACGTCGGCAGGTACCGGCCGGCGAATCCGAGACGCATCTGGTCGGTGAGACCGCTGTGCGGGTGGGACGCGTGCATCAGCGTCGACCAGAAGATGATGAACTGGCCCTGTCGCATCACCTGGGATTCGGCCTTCGCCTCGTCCGGGCGCCAGTCGGGGTCCTTCTGCAGCTGACGGTAGTCGTAGCCGAAGAAGCCGCGCCGCACACCGTCCTTTTCCTTCTGGTTGATCGAGTCGGCGTCGTACGTCATCGTCTTCGACTCGTCGTAGTTCATCGTCTTGTGCGAGCCCGGGATGAACTGCAGGCAGCCGTTCTCGACCGACGCTTCGGTGAATGCGGACCATACGGTGATGGTGCCACCGAATTCGGCGTCCTCGGGCCAGACGATCTGCGGGTGCTTGGAGCCGGCCACGTTCGAGAAGTTGTCGGCCTGGTGCCAGTCCGTGCCCTCGTCACCGGGGTACTTGGGGAAGAACTCGCTCCGCCAGCACAGGACGTCCGGACCCAGCAGGCTGGAGACGCGGTCGACGATCTCGGGGCGGGCGATGTGCTCCGCCAGGAAGTCGACGTCGAGGTGCCGGTCGTAGTTGGCCAGGTTCGTGCTGCCGGAGGCAGCCTTTTCCTGGCTGTAGACGGCATTCTTCGTACTCAGCAGCTTGGGGCGCAGGGCGCGGAGGTTCTTCTCCATCTCCTCGGGCTCGTACAGGTCGAACGGACCTATGAACCCATTGCGATGAAACTGCTCTATCTCCTCGGTTGTGAGCGAGAAGTTCAGATTCTGCTGTTCCATTTCGTACCTTTCGCCGAACACACGCTGAAACAGAGCCGGAAAACACAGAGACCCAAAGCCGATCGCTCGGCAATAGATTTCTGCACTACCATTCTGCGCCGCCCCCAGGGGTCAAGCTGGACGCATTTCATCACACCAGTCGGACTGGGTGAAAGGGGCGGTGAAAATCGTGGGCTCCGAAATGCGCGGAGCCTCTGACGGAGGCATGCCGGTGCCATGGAGGCGGGTCAATTCGGCGATCGTGGCGATATCACCGAGGTGGCCGGAGCCGGTCGGGGCGGAATCAAGGGCGGTTGCGAAGCCGGCGGTGTGACGGACCGGACCGCGGACCCGTGCGCCCGTCCTGACGGCCGGGTGCCGCACGGCCGGGGCGCTCACCTCCGGCGGCCGGACCCGGAGAAGGAGCTAGAACAGCGCGACGACGTGGAAGGCAGCGGCCCCGTCCGGCAGTTCGGCGAAGGGCAGGATGGCGTGCACGTCGCACCTCCGGCCGTTCTGGTCGTACCACATGGTCACCATCACCGTCACCCCTTCACGCTCCATGCCGGTGCGTCCCGCAGTCTGGCACGAAACAGCGCCCTGGCCGAGGAGTTGCCGCCCCCCGACGGGTAAGGGAACTCCCCGACTGGTCGGCACCCGTACCTGCTGCGAGCCTCGAGCCAACTTCGCAGCAATCGTTTGACTCGACGGGAACAGTGTGGTCTTGCATGAACGCGCTACGGGTGTGGTCGGAGGCGGACGAGGTCCGGATGTGGCTGCTCTGCCTGCCACCCGGCGGCGGCAGTGCACGGCTGTTCAAGGACTGGCCGGAGCTGCTGCCTGAGGGCCTTGGCGTGGCCGCGCTCGAACTGCCCGGTCATGGTGGCCGGTTGGAGGAGCCCGCGGCCACGAGCTTCGAGGACGCCGTCGCGGAGCTCGCCGACGCTGCGACACCGCTGCTGGAGCGGCCGGTGATGCTCTTCGGGCACAGCATGGGGGCGGTTCTCGCCCTCGACCTCGCCTACGAGCTGCGTGCCCGGCGCGGGTGGAGTCCGGTGGCCCTGGTCGCCGCCGCGAGCGAGCCGCCCGAGCGGCGGAAGGTGTCGCAGACCTCGTCCGACGCCTCGGACGAGGAACTGGTGACCTGGCTCCGCGACCTCGGCGGCACGTCCGAGAAGCTGCTCGGCAGCCGGGAGTTCCTCTCCGAGATGCTGCCGGCGCTGCGCGCCGATCTCGATCTCGTCGCACACCGGGAGCAGCGCGCGCAGCCACCGCTCGACTGCCCGCTGCACGTCTACCTCGGCGAGCAGGACCCGACGGTCGACGGACTCCCGGCGGAGCGGGGCTGGGCCGCTCACACGACGCGCGAGCAGCCGCCCCGCAGCTTCCCGGGTGGTCATTTCTTCGTTCAGGAATCCGTCGGGCCGGTCCTGGCCGCGCTGGCCGAGGACGCGAACGCTGCGGTCGGCGGCCGGCTCATGCGTTCCGGGTGAGTGATTCAGGCGCACGTGGGCGAGGCCGAACAGGAGGAGCAGGCATGGTCAAGGCGGATAGATCCGAAGCGCACGAAGGTGACGCGGACAGCAGCACGGTGGGAGAGACAGCCGGACGGACGAACCAACTCCCCCTGGAGGGACTCTCGGAGGAGCGCAGGGCGCTGCTCACCCTGGAGCTCGCCCGGCGCAAGGCCGCGGCGCTCAGGCCGCGCCGGCTGCCGCGCGAGGGCGCCGAGCCGAGCTTCCCGCTCTCCTACGCGCAGGAGCGGCTCTGGTTCCTGGCGCAGACGGACCCGGAATCTACGGCCTACGTGATGTCCGGCGCGCTGCGCCTTCGCGGCGCACTGGACCGACGGGCCCTCGGCGCAGCCCTGGACGAGATCGTGCGTCGGCACGAGGTGCTCCGCACCACCTTCCCCGACCAGGGCGGTCGCCCCGAGCAGCGGATCGGCCGGCCCCGGCCGGTTCCGCTTCCCGTGGTGGACGCGGGGAGCGAGGACGAGGTCGCCGCCGCGCTGCGGGACGAGACCACCACGCCCTTCGACCTGACGTCCGACCTCATGGTGCGCGCGCGCCTGCTGCGCCTGTCCGACGAGCACCACGTGCTCCTGCTCGGGCTCCACCACATCGCCGGCGACGGCTGGTCGCTCGGCGTCCTCCTGGGTGAGCTCGGCGCACTCTACGACGCCTTCCGGCGCGGTGTGCCCTCGCCCCTGCCGGAGCTCGAGACGCAGTACGCCGACTACGCCGTCTGGCAGCGGGACTGGCTCGCCACCGGCCCGCTGGACAGCCAGATCGGCTACTGGCGGGAGCGCCTCGACGGCGCCCCGGTGCTGGAGCTGCCCGCGGACCACGCGCCCACGGCGGCGCGCACCTGGCGCGGCGCGTCGGAGCCGTTCGCCTTCCCCACGGAACTGTGGAAGGGGGTGGCGTCCTTCGCCGAGGAGCGCAAGACGACCCCGTACATGGTCCTGGTGGCGGCGTTCGCGGTCGTGCTCGCACGGTGGAGCGGCGAGCGGGACGTCGTGATCGGCTCCCCGCTCGCCGGGCGTTCCCACCCCGAACTGGAGCCGCTGGCCGGGTTCTTCGTCAACACCCTGCCGCTTCGCGTGGACGTACCGGCGGCGTCGCCGTTCGCGGCGCTGCTCTCCGAGGTCAAGCAGACCTGCACCGAGGCCTACGCCCATCAGGACGTCCCCTTCGGCAAGCTCGTCCAGGCGCTGCGGCCGGACCGCTCGCTCGGCCCCGTGCCGCTGGTGCAGGTGATGCTCGCGCTGCGCGACGTGCCGGGGCAGGAGCCCGCACTGGCCGGGCTGGAGGTCGAGGAGCTGGACCTGGCGACGAGCCAGGACGCCAGCAAGTTCGACCTCGTCTTCGATCTGGTCCCGGAGCACGACGGCGGGCTGCGCGCCCGGGTCGAGTTCAGCACCGACCTCTTCGAAGCGGCCACCGCGGGGCGGATCGCCCGCGCGTTCGTCCAGGTGCTGGAGGCCGCGCTGGCCGACCCGGACCAGCCCGTCGACCGGCTGCCCATGCTGTCGGCGGACGAGCGGGACCACCTCGTCGGCGAGCTCTCCGGGACCGGCGGCGCGAGCGCCGCCGACGCCACCGACCGCCTGCACGCCCTCGTCGAGGCTCAGGCCGGGCTCCGGCCGGACGCCCCGGCCGTCGAGTGCGGCGACACCGTGCTCACCTACCGCGAGTTGACCGAGCGCGCCGACCGGCTCGCGCACCGGCTGCGCTCCCTGGGTGCGGGACCGGAGCAGCTCATCGGAGTCTGCCTCCCCCGCTCGGCCGACATGGTGGTGACCGTACTCGGCATCCTCAAGGCGGGCGCGGCGTACGTACCGCTCGACCCCGGCTATCCGCAGGGCCGGATCGATCTGATGGTCCGCGACTCGGGCGTCTCGCTCATCGTCACCGACCGCTCCGTGGCCGCCACCGGCCGGCTGAACGGGGGAAGCGGGGACGGTGACGATGCCGGCGCCGCCCCCACGCTCGTGCTCGTGGACGACATCGGCGACGAGGGCCCGGTGGAACCGCTGCCCGAGCAGGCCCACGCGCGCACCCTGGCATACGTCATCTACACCTCGGGCTCCACCGGCCGGCCGAAGGGCTCGGCCAACGAGCACGGCGGCGTGGTGAACACGCTCGGCGGGCTCAACCTGACCCTCGGCCTCCAGCCGACGGACCGGATGCTGGCGGTGTCCAGCCTCAACTACGACATGTCGGTCTACGAGATCCTCGGCAGCCTGATCGCGGGCGCCTGCGTGGTCGTCCCGCCCGCCGACCTCGAAGTCACCGATCCGGAACAGCTGCGCCGGCTCCTCATCGACACCCGGGTCACCACGTGGAGTTCGGCGCCTGCGCTGCTCGAACTCCTGGTCAACCACGCCCACGGCGGCCCCGGCCTCGACGGCGCCGCGCTGCGCATGGCCGTCCTCGGCGGCGACCGGCCGTCGCCGGGGCTCGCCGAGCGGCTCGGCGGGCTGCTGCCCGACCTGCAGCTCTACAACCTCGCCGGCATGACGGAGGTCTCGTACTGCTCGACCTACCACCTGGTGCGACGGCCCGAGCCGATCCCCGGCAGCATTCCGTGGGGCCGACCCCTGCCCAACCAGCGTCTGTACGTCCTCGACGCGCACGGCGAACCCGTCCCCGTCGGCGTGCGGGGCGAGCTCTTCATCGGCGGCGCGGGCGTGCGGCGTGGCTATTGGCGGCGGCCGGGCCTGTCGGCGGAGCGGTTCGTGCCCGACCCGTTCGACAGCGACCCCTCCGGCCGGCTCTACCGCACCGGTGACGGCGCGCGCTGGCGCTCCTCGGGCGAGCTGGAGTTCCTGGGCAGGCTCGACCACCAGGTGAAGCTGCGCGGCTTGCGGATCGAGCCGGGTGAGATCGAGGCCGCGCTGAACTCCCACGAGGACGTCAAGCGCAGCGTCGTGCTCCTGCGCGGCGCGGGCTCCGACCAGCGCCTGGTGGCCTACCTCACCACCCGTGGCCCCCTGCCGCCGAGCGTCGGCGAGCTGCGGCGGCACCTGCTGGACCGGCTGCCCGACCACATGGTGCCCTCGGCCTTCGTCCTGCTGGAGGAATTCCCCCTGCAGCCGAGCGGCAAGCTCGACCGGTCCGCACTGCCCGATCCCGCCACGGACCGGCCCGAGCTGTCGGGCAGTTACGTCGAGCCCGGCACCCCGCTGGAGTGGGTGCTCGCCGGAATCTGGGCCGAGGTGCTCGAACTGGACCGGGTGGGGGCGGCCGACGACTTCTTCGACCTCGGCGGGCACTCGTTGCTCGTGACGCAGGCGGTCTCCCAGATCCGCGACCTGTTCCGGGTGGACCTCTCGATCCGCGACTTCATGGGCGCGGGCACGGTGCTCGGGCTGGCCGGCCGGCTCCGCTCGACCGCGGCCGAAGCGGGTGTGGACGTCGACCGCATGGCGGATCTGATCCTCCAGGTGAGCGCCATGGATGCGGACCAGGTGTCCGAGAAGCTCGCCGAATGAGCCGGTGACGGCCACGCCGTCATCGTGAACGACGACCGGGTTGCGGCCGCCGTCGCCGGTACTGCGCATGCCGTGCGGGCGGTACCGGCGACGTACGGCGGTCGGGACCCGGTCGTACCGGCTGCATCACGGGCCGCCGTCCCTGCCGGACGGCGGCCCGGAGCAGCCCCCGGCCTCCGGTGGCCCTTTCGACGCGATCACCGCCGTAGTGCGCGGCGCCCCCGGGCTGCCGCCACCCGTGATCACCCCGGCGTCCGCCGGCGCCCGGCTCTTCGCCGGGCCCGGCACCGCCCCGCTGCGTCCGGGTACCGGTGCCGCTCCCTGCGGGCAGCCGCCACCCGACGCGATGCACGCCGACAGCGAGCGGGCACCGCCGAGGCCGTGCGCTTCGGCGCCGGCCGCTTCCACGACCTCTTGGTCCGCTACTGCTGACCGACCTTCGTTCGAGGAGTTCACATGGACCCCACCTTCATCGAGACCCTCCGCCGGCGGGCCGAGACCACTCCTCATCGCCTTGCACTGGAGTTCGAGATCTCGGAGACCGAGATCCGCGGACTGGACTACGCCGAACTCGACCGGGGCGCCAGGGCGGTCGCCGCGCTGATCCAGAAGCACACCGACCGGGGCGACCGGGTCCTGCTCCTGCACCAGCCCGGCCCCGACTACGTGACGGCGTTCTTCGGCTGCCTGTACTCCGGGACGGTCGCCGTCCCCGTCTATCCGCCGCTCGGCGCGAACGGCCTCGAGCGGGTGCGGGCCATCGCCTCCGACTCCGGCGCCGTGCTGGCCCTGGTCGACACCGACACGCTCGCCATGATCGACGACCGCGGCAACCGGCTCGAACTGGGCTCCGCCCTGGAGTGGGCGACCACCGACGACGCACCCACGGCCCCGGAGGACTGGCAGGAGCCGGAACTGTCCCCGGACGACCTGGCGTTCCTCCAGTACACATCGGGCTCCACCGGGACGCCGAAGGGCGTCATGCTCAGCCACGCCAACCTCGTGCACAACTCGTCGACGATCGGGCGCTCGCTCGGTCTGGACGAGAACAGCCGCGGTGTCAGCTGGCTGCCGCCCTACCACGACATGGGACTGATCGGCGGCATCCTGCAGCCGGTGCACACGGGCTTCCCCTGCACGCTCCTCTCGCCGCTGACCTTCATCCACGAGCCGATGCGCTGGCTGCGGGCCCTCAGCCGGACCCGGGCGACCATCACCGCCGCCCCCGACTTCGCCTACGCCGAGGTGCTGCGCCGCTCCAAGGCCGAGGAGCGCGACGAGCTCGACCTGTCGGCGCTGCGGCACGCGCTCGTCGGCGCGGAACCGGTGCGCGGTGCCACGATGGACGCGTTCACCGACGGCTTCCGCGCGGCGGGCTTCCGCCGCTCGGTGTTCTACCCGTGCTACGGCATGGCCGAGGCCACCCTGTTCGTCACCGGCAGGGCCGACCCGGCGGCCGAGCCCCCCGTCCTGCGCGTACGGCGGTCGGACCTGGACGCGGGCCGGGCGGTCCCGGCCGCGCCCGACGAGGCCGCCGCCGAGCTGACCGGCTGCGGCTGGGCCCACCACGAAGACCTCACCCTGATCGTCGATCCCGCCACGGGCGAGCCGCTGCCCCCGGGCGTCGTCGGCGAGGTCTGGGTCAGCGGCCCGACCGTCGCCCACGGCTACTGGAACCGGCCCGAGCAGACGGCCGCCGCCTTCAACGCCGTGGCGCAGGGCCACCCGGGACACGCCTTCCTGCGCACCGGGGACCTGGGCTTCCGGCAGGGAGCGGAACTGTACGTGACCGGCCGGATCAAGGACCTGATCATCGTCCGCGGCCGCAACCTCTACCCGCCGGACATCGAGTTGACGGCCGAGCGGTCCCACCCGCTCCTCAACCCGGGCCGGGGCGCCGCGTTCGCGGTCGACGACGGGACGTCGGAGCAGGTCGTGCTCGTGCACGAGGTGGTCCGGACGTTCCGGGAGGAGGACGCGCCCCTCGTCGTCGCGGCCGTGCGCGAGGCCGTGGCGGCCGAGCACGGGCTCGCGCTCTCGGACGTCGTCCTCGTCCGGGTCGGCAAGGTCCCGCGCACCAGCAGCGGCAAGGTCCGGCGTACGGAGACCCGCGCGCGCTGGCTCGCCGGAGCGCTCGAGCCGGTGGCGAAGGCCGAGCGGGCCCGCCCGGCGTCGGCGATCCCCGCCGAGCTGGCCGAGCTCGTCGCCGCCGCACTGGACACCGACCCCTCCGCACTCGTCGCGGACGCACCGCTGGTCGGCCAGGGGCTCGACTCGCTGCGCGCCGTCCGGCTCAAGGCGGCGCTCCTCGACGCGCGCGGCGTGGATGTCCCGCTCACCCGGTTCCTGGACGGCCTCACACCGCTGGACCTCGCCGCGCTCCCGGCGGGCGAACCCGCGCGGCCGGCCGGCGCCGCACCCCAGGGGCCGCCGGTCGTCAGCCCCGAGCAGGAGCGGATGTGGCTGCTCGACCAGATGGGCGCGGGCGACGCCTATCACGTCGCCGGCGGGCTCCGGTTGCACGGTCCGCTCGACCAGGGGCTGCTGGAGCGGTGCCTCATCGGCCTCTTCGACGAAGTCCCGCTCCTGCGCTCGGTGTTCCTGCGCGGAGCGGACGACACCCTGACCCTGTCCGTCCTGCCCACCGCCGACGTGTTCCGGCTGCCGCTGCGCGACGTGTCGGCGCCCGGCGAGGACCGCGTGGACGAGGAGCTGCGCGCGCTGGCCGCCGAACCGTTCGATCTCGGCTCCGGCCCGCTCGTACGCCTGCTCCTGCTGCGGCGGAGCGCGCAGGACTGGGTGCTCGGCATCGCCGCGCACCACGCCGTGCTCGACGGCTGGTCGATGGGCCTGCTGCTGCAGCGGCTCGGCGACGCCTACCGGAAGGACGGGAAGGTCGAGCCCGTACCGTCGGCGATCCCGGCCCGCGCGCCGTGGACCGAGGAGGCCCTCACCTCCTGGCGCGACCGGCTCGACGGGGCGCAGGCGCTGGAGCTCCACACCGACCTTCCCGTTCCGGCCGCGCCGACCTGGCACGGCGCGTCCCTGCCCGTACGGATCCCCGCGGACATGGTCGCAAGACTGCAGACCGTGGCCGCGGACCGGGGAGCCACCCCCTTCATGGTGCTGATGGCGGCCTTCGGCGTGCTCCTCGGCCGGTGGAGCGGCCAGGACGACCTGATGGTCGGCACCGTGGCGGCGGGCCGGGACCAGCCCGGCACGGAAACCGCCATCGGGATGCTCGCCGACACCATGCCGCTGCGCGTGCGGACCCGTTCGGCCAGTTTCGCGGCCGTCGTCGACGATGTCCGGGCCCAGTGCCTCGCGGCCTATGACCACGAGCGGCCTCCGTTCGAGGAGATCGTCCGTGCGACCACCGAGCGGCCCGCCGACGGTCGCGCTCCGCTGGTCCGTGCCCTCCTGGCGCTCCAGAACCTTCCGACCGAGCCCTGGGAGGCCGGGGGCGTACGCGCCGAGCCCTTCGAACTGCCGGCGCCCGGCGCACAGTTCGAACTGGCCGTGCACCTCGGTCCGGAGGTCGACGGCTCCCTGACGGGCCACGCCGTCTACGCGGCCGACCTGTTCGAGGAGCAGACCGTCGCCGCCCTGCTGGCCGGACTGCCCGTCCTGCTCGATGCGGCGCTCGCCGATCCGGCCACCGCCGTCGCCGACCTGCCGACGCTGTCTCCCGCCGAGGCGGAGCGCATCGCGCGCACCGTCGCGGACGGAGGCCCGGCGGCGTTCGACGACCTGCTGGTCCACCACCTCATCGAGCGCGTCGCCCGGTCGACCCCCGATGCGACGGCCGTGGCATGGGACGGCGGTTCGCTCACCTACGGCGACCTCGACGCACGGGCACGGGGGCTGGCGGCCCGGCTGAACGAGCTCGGTGTGACCCAGGACGAGCCGGTCGCCATCTGTCTGCCGCGCTCGCCCGAGCTGGTCATCGCGGCGTACGCCGTGCTCCTCGCCGGAGGCGCCTACCTGCCCCTCGACACCGCTCACCCGGTGGACCGCCTCACGCGGCAGATCGCGGCCTCGCAGGCCCGGATCCTCATCGGATCCGCGCCGGGGCTCACGCCTCCCGAGGGCACCGTGCTGGTCGATCCCGAGGAGAGCGGGCCCGGCCCGTTCACGCCCGCGCAGGTCCTGCCCGACCACCTCGCCAACATCCTGTTCACCTCGGGCTCGACGGGCGAGCCCAAGGCCGTCATGACGACCCACGCCTCCCTGGTGAACCAGTTCGTGTGGTTCCAGCGCTCTTACGGCCTGGGAGCCGGGGAATCGGTGCTGCTCAAGACCCCGGTGAGCTTCGACGTCGCCGGCCTGGAGCTGCTGGCGCCGCTCATCGCCGGGGCCACGGTGGTCCTCGCCCGGCCGGAGGGGCACCGCGACCCGCACTACCTCGCCCACGTAATCGTCCGGCACTCCGTCACCACCTGCCACTTCGTCCCGTCGATGCTCCAGACCTTCCTGGAGGAGCCCGATGCCGCGCTCACCGCGCGCGTGCTCCGTCGGGTCGTGACCATCGGCGAGGAGCTGCCCCCCTCGTCGGCCGAGCGCTTCGCCGAGGTGCTGCCCGGCGTAGAGCTGCACAACCTGTACGGGCCGACGGAGGCGGCGATCGACGTCACGGCCCAGGAGGTCGGCCCCAAGGAGGCGGGCCTGCTCCGCGTTCCCATCGGGCGCGCGATCGCGGGCACCCGTCTCTACGTTCTCGACTCATCGGGCGGGATCGCCCCGCCGCTGGCCCCGGGAGAGCTCTGCATCGGCGGGATCGCCCTGGCACGCGGCTACCTCGGCCGCCCCGGCCTGACCGCCGAGCGGTTCGTGCCCGACCCCTACCACTCCGGCGAACGGCTGTACCGGACCGGTGACCGGGCCCGGATGCACCCCGACGGGACGTTCGAGTACCTGGGCCGGCTCGACCGCCAGCTCAAGATCCGCGGCCAGCGGGTGGAGCCCGGCGAGATCGAGGCGGTGCTGAACCGGCATCCGCTCGTGCGCGTCGCGGTCGTGGAGGCACGGCCCGACACCTCGGGCCGGCCGCGGCTGCTGGCCTGGGTCGTGCCCGCGGGGGCGGAGTCCCCCTCCCCCGAGATGCTGCGCGACCACCTCGAACAGGCACTGCCGGCGGGCCTGGTCCCGGACGCGGTGACCGTCATGGCGGAGCTCCCGGTGAGTCCGCACGGCAAGCTCGACCGCGGGGCGCTGCCGGATCCGACGCTGTGGACGCCCGCAGCCGAGGAGATGGTCCCGCCGCGCAACCCCGTGGAGCACAAGGTGGCCGAGATCTGGAGCGAGGTGCTCGGGATAGCGGATCCGTCGGTCACCGCCGACTTCTTCCAGCTCGGTGGTCACTCGCTGATGGCCACCCGGGTCGCGATGCGCGTGCGCTACGCGTTCGGAGTCACCCTGTCCGCCGGTGAGCTGCTCAGCGGGTCACTGACCATCGAGCGGATGGCGGCAATGGTGCAGAGCAGGCAGCTTTCCGAGGCGGGCGACGGCGAGGTGGACGACGTACTCGGGTGGCTGTCCGGGCTCTCGGACGAGGAGGTCACCGCGTTGCTCGCCAAGGAGCCGGGCGGTGAGGGCGTGTCCTAGGGGGGCACAACCTCCCGGCGCCGGAAGTCGGAGGCGGTGGCGAACCCACCGGGCTGGTCGTGCCACACGGCCGGGCCGGTGGGTTCGCCCGTTCCGGGGGTGGCACACCCGCGCGGGGCAGCGCCCGCCCGCAGCAGCGCCCGCCCGTGGCAGGGGCCGCCCGTGGCAGGGGCCGCCGGCGGCCGCGGGCATCATCCGCCCTCGCGGCCGGGAGCCTTCCGTGACCGTCCGCCCGGGGAAACGCGGAAGCCCTGCCGGGATCCCCGGCAGGGCTTCTTCGTCACCGCGCGTCTTCGTCCCGGGTCAGGCGCTCAGATCCGCGAGGAAGGCGTCCATCAGGTCGTCCGGCGCGTCCATGAACCGGTAGTGCGGTCCTTCCAGGACCCGGAAGGTGGTCTCGCCGCAGTCCGCCCAGGAGTCCATCAGCCGGTAGTCGACCTCCACGTCCTGGTCCCATCCCAGCGCGGTGATGGGGCAGGGCAGACGGACGGGCTCGTCCGGGTGGTAGCGCTTGTTGGTCTCCACGTCCGCCCGCAGGATCTCCAGGCTCAGATCGACCAGGTCGGGGCGCGGCTTGCCGCCCAGCTGCACGATCAGCGCGTGCACCTCGTCGGCCAGTTCGGCGTCGGACATCTCCAGGAAACGGCCGTGCGGACCACGGTGCGGAGCGACCTGCGAGGAGACGAACAGCCGCGCCGGGGTGGGGTATCCCCGCTCCAGCAGCCGGACCGCGGTCTCGTAGCCCGGCAGCGCGGAGCCGCAGTGGCCGAAGAGCCCGAACGGGCGGTCCAGGTACGGGTGCAGCACCTCGACGAGATCATCGGCGAGGGCCTCGTACGTCTGGTACGCCTCCTCGCGGAAGCGGTTCTCCCGCCCGGGGAGCTGGACCGGGACGATCTCCATGTCACCGAGGAACCGCGGCCACTTGCGGTACATGCTCGCCCCGCACCCGGAGTAGGGCAGGCAGAACAGGCGCGAGGCGCTTTCCGGCGACGGCTCGCGCAGGAACCACTTCGAGGTGCTCACTTGACCGCCTCCACACGCGAAAGGGCCGCTCCTGCACGGGCCTTGGCCACCATCGGCATGTGCTTGATGCCGGCGACGAAGTTGGAGTGCAGGTGCTCCACCTCGCCCGCGAGCTCGAAGTCGTCGAAGTTCTCGAAGAGCTCGGTGAACAGGATCTTCATGCTCATCCGGGCCACGGTGTGACCGACGCAGTAGTGCGGACCGCTGCCGAAGGCCAGGTGGCGGTTGGGCTTGCGCCGGATGTCGAAGGTGAAGGAGTTCTCGAAGACCTCCTCGTCACGGTTGGCCGAGCCCAGCCAGACCACGACCGCGTCGCCCGCCCGGATCTTCTTGCCGCGCAGCTCGATGTCCTGCAGGGCGTAGCGCATGAAGTGGTTCGTCGGCGAGGACCAGCGCAGCGCCTCGTCCACCCCCGTGTTCAGCAGCTTGGGGTCCTGGCGCCATTCGTGCAGCACCGGGGTGCCGACGATCTCGGCCATCGCGCCGGTCGGGACGAACGGAGTGGTGACGTTGGCGCCGAGGATCAGGCTGTAGCAGTTGGAGAGGACCGCACCGGTCTCCAGGCTCCGGCCGTCGATCTCCATGCCCAGCAGCAGGCTGATGAGGTCGTCGCCCAGGTTGCCGCGCCGCTCCCGCAGGATGTCGTGGAAGTAGGCGAACAGCTCCCGGTGAGCCGTCTGGAGCGTCTCTTCGGCACCGTTGGGGCCCGCGAACTCCGGGTCGTCCGGGGCGATCGACATCGTCGTCAGCTGGGTCAGCCGGGTCCAGTCCTCACGCGGCAGGCCCATCATGGTGCCGGCCGTGGCCATCGGCAGCGACATCATCGCCTCGGCGAAGTCGAACTGCTCCCCGCTCAGGGCGGGCTCCAGGAGCCGGTGCACCTCGTTGGTGACCGCTTCCCGGTACTTCTCCACCTGCTTGGCCGACAGGGCCCGCTGCATGGGGACGCGCATACGGGTGTGCCGCGGCGGGTCGGTGGCGGCCATCTGCCGACCGCGCGCCGGGTCGTCCTTGCCCAGCAGGTAGAGCATGGTGCCGCGCTGGGAGGTGAACAGCGTGTGGTCGCGCAGCACGAGGTCGGCGTCGTCGAACTTGGTCACCGACCAGAACCCGAGCGTGTCGTCGACCTGCTGCCAGCGCACGGGGTCGCGCTGTCGCATGTTGGTCCAGATGGAGTGGGGGTCGCCCTCCCCGTACAGCACGGCATCGGTCAGATCGACGGAATCGAGGTCGATCAGCTCCGGGGCCACTGGCTGGCTGAGCTTCATTTCGGATGGTCTCCCTGTCTCAACGACAATTCAGGCGGTCGTCTGGCTGTCGAGCTCTTCGGCCAGTTCGGCGACGGTGGGGCGCAGGTAGAGCGTGCGTGCGGACAGCTCCACGTCGAAGCGGTCCTGGAGGCGCCCCAGCAGGTCGGCCGCGATGAGCGAGTGGCCGCCCAGTTCGAAGAAGTCGTCGTCCACACCCACCGGTTCGACCCCCAGCAGGTCGGCCCACTCCTCGGCCACGGCGGTCTCCGTGGCCGTACGCGCGGCCACGTACTCGGTGGCGAGCGACCGGGCGGTCCGGCGGGCGGTGGGCAGCGCGGCCCGGTCCACCTTGCCGTTGCGGTTCAAGGGAAGCTCGGGCAGCGTGAGGATCGCCCACGGGACCATGTAGCCGGGCAGCTCGCCGCGCAGCCACTCCCGCAGCCGCTGTCCCAGCGCGGCCGGGCTGTCGTCCTCGGGCCGCTCGGCGGTGATGTAGGCGAGCAGCCGCTTGCCGACCGCGCCGTCGCTCTGGGCCACGACGACGGACTGGCGCACGTCCTCGTGCCGGTCGAGCACGGCCTCGATCTCGCCCGGCTCCACCCGGTAGCCCTGCACCTTGATCTGCCGGTCGGCCCGGCCCAGGAACTCCAGGGTGCCGTCGGGCCGGCGGGACACCAGGTCACCGGTGCGGTACAGGCGCGCACCGGGGTCGGACGCGAACGGGTCGGGCACGAAGCGCTCCGCGGTGGCACCCGGCCGGCCCGCGTACCCGTGGGCCAGTCCCTCGCCGCCCGCGTACAGCTCGCCGGGCACACCGACCGGCACCGGCCACAGATCCGGGTCCAGTACCAGGGCCCGGGTGCCGCTGATCGGCTTCCCCAGCGGGACGAAGTTCCCGGCCGGGGGCTCGCTGGAGGTCCAGCAGGTGGTGAAGGTGGTGTTCTCCGTGGGCCCGTAGCCGTTGGTGAACACGAGCCCCGGACGGGCGGTCAGCAGACGCCTCACGTGCGTTGCGGAGAGCACGTCACCGCCGGCCACCACGTGCCGCAGACCGGCGAACGCGTCCAGGTGCTGGTTGACCATCTGGTGGAAGAGACCCGCGGTCATCCAGGCGACGGTCACCTTCTCGTCCACGAGCGTGGCGGCGAGCTGCTCGGTGGAGAGCGGACCCGGCGGGTGGACGACCAGGCGCCCCCCGTTGACCAGCGGGGCCCACAGTTCGAGGGTCGAGGCGTCGAAGGCCACCGGGGCGAGCTGCAGGAAGACGTCGTCCGGGCCGAACTCGGCCCAGTCGGGCTCGACGACGAGCCGGGAGACGGCGGCGTGCGGAACGCGGACGCCCTTGGGGGCCCCGGTCGATCCGGAGGTGAAGCTGACGTAGGCCACCGCGGTGGGCGCCACCTCGACTCCGACCGTGGGCACCGGGCCCTCCGGCTCGGCCGCCGTCAGCGGCAGCACGGTGATGCCCGCCGGCACCGAGCCGGCGTACCTGTCCTGCGCCAGCACGTGGCCGACCCCTGCGTCGGCCAGCAGCTGGCGCAGCCGCTGGGCCGGGAGGTCCGGCTCGAACGCGGCGTAGGCGGCGCCGCACTTGAGGATGGCCAGCAGCGCGACGATGAGTTCGGGCGACCGCTCGGCGAGGACTCCGACGACCCGGTCCGGGCCCGCGCCCTCCTCCTGGAGGCGCAGGGCGAGCCGGTCGGCGCGTGCGGTGAGCCCGCGATACGTCAGCTCCGCTCCGGCGCAGCTGACGGCGACCGCTTCCGGCGTACGCTCCGCCTGCTCCTGGATCATCAGGTGCAGCGGACGGGCGGGCACGGGAGCGCGGCCCGTACCGGCGTGGGCGGCGAGCAGGGCCAGGTCCTCGGCGCCGGCCAGCGGGAGGACCGACAGCGGCGCGTCCGCCGAGTCCGCGGACGCGGCCCGGTGCGCGGTCCGCAGCATCCCGGTCAACCGCTCGGCGTCCTCCGCGGTGTACCGCCCGGGGCCCGCGGTGACCCGCCACTGGGCGGCACCCGCCTCGACGGTCAGCGCGGACGGCCTCCCCTGGGGCTCGGTGTCCCATACGAACCGGACGTCGGCCACGGCCGACGGGTCCGGCTCCTCACCGTCCAGGTCCTCACCGGCCCGGGCGAGCGCCGCCAGGGCCGCGACCGCCTCGGCGGTCAGCTCGGCCGGCGTCGGGTCCTGGGACAGGTCGAAGGACAGCAGGCCTTCGGTGTCGGCGTCCTGGTAGTCGACCCGTACGGTCTCCTGAAGCGTGCACCGGTGCAGGACCGCGACCACACACGCCACGGCGGCCGCGGGCTCCTGGGCGAACGTTTCGCCCAGCGGACCGTTCGCCCCGCGCTCCTGCGATTCGATCATTGATGTCACGAGTTCTCCTTGGCGGGGGCGGGGACGGGGACGGAGGCGGCCGGGGCCGCACCACGGCGACGGCGCAGGGCGGACCGGTCGGCGCGCTGAATGGGGGCCGCGGACGGGCCGGGCTTGGCCAGCTGCTCGTCCACGTAAGCGGCGACGGCGGCGATGGTCGGCGACTCGAAGAGCAGGCCGAGCGGTACGTCGACCTTGTACTCCTGGCGCACGGTGTCCATGACTTCGGAGCCGAGCAGCGAGTGGCCGCCCAGTGCGAAGAAGTCGTCGTGGACGCTGACCCGGTCCACGCCGAGGGCCGCCGACCAGATGATGGTGAGCTTGTTCTCGGTCTCGGTGGCGGGCTCCCGGTGGGCCTCCGCCGCCACGGCCGCGAGGTCGGGGTCCGGGAGGGCTGCGGGGTCGGCCACGCCCGTGCGGCCGACGGGGAAGCCGGGGACCACCATGACGTGCTCGGGTACCGCGTGGGCGGGCAGCCGCTGCTGGAGGTGCTGGCGCATCCTGGTCACCGCGGCACGTTCCCGGGTGAGGGCCAGCGGGTCGTTGTGCAGAGTGCCGTGCGGGGCCGTCGCGGCGGTCGCCACGGCGCTGCCGAAACCGTCCGGCAGGAGCTCCGCGGTGCCCGCGTGCTCGGCGCCGGTGTCCTGCGCGCGGGTGAACAGCACGTCGACGGCGCCGTCGGCCGCGCCGTCGGCGCACAGGACCAGGGCGGTGTAGCCGGCCTTCTCCGCCAGTGCGGTGAACAGGTACGGGTCCACCGCCCCGCCGGGCTCCGCGCGGCGGGGCGTGAGCGCCGCCGCGGTCTCGGCGACGGTGGTGGTGTGTCCCGCCATCAGGTCCGCGCAGGCGCGCAGCCGGTTGTGCACACGGCTGTCCGGCACGCCGGAGAGGCGCATCCGCCCGGGGGCCCGCTCGCGCAGGAGCTCGCTCACGCCGTCGGCCGTCAGGCCCTCCGTCTGCCAGTCGAGGGTGAGGTCCGCGACGCCGGGGCGCGCCGGCTCACCGGCCCGCAGGACCACGTCGTAGCGGTACACCCCCAGTTCGTTGCGGTGGCGTCCGAGCCTGGGGAGCAGGTACACCGCCCCGATCCCGGGCAGTCGCCCGGCCAGTTCGGTGAAGTACCGCGGATCCAGGGCCAGTTCCTCTTCGTGGCCGACTCGGGCGGACACCGCCCGGGACAGCTGGCCGGCGGGATCGTCGGCTTGGAGGAGGTCCAGCTGTCCGGGCAGGTGCAGGGCGCCCAGCAGCGGGAGGCTCCGTACGGAACCGAGGTAGATGTGGCCGCCGGGGCGCAGCATCCGCAGGGCTCCGCCCAGGACCCGCTCCAGGTAGCGGGCGTTGGGGAAGTACTGGATCACCGAGTTGAGCACGACGGTGTCGAAGCCGCCCTCGGCCAGTCCGTCGTAGTCGTCGGCGGCACGCTCCAGGAGCTCGACGTCGTCGACCTTGCTGGCGAGCCAGTCGCGGTGGTCGCGGATGTGGCGCAGCGCGTGGGCCGAGAGGTCCGTACCGGTGTACGAGGCGCAGCGGGGCGCCAGCCGGAACAGCAGCCCACCGGTCTTGCAGCCGATCTCGAGCACGTGGGCCGGCTCGAGCGCGAGGATCTGCCGGAACGTGGTGTCGGCCCATTCGCGCATTTCGGCGGCGGTGAGGTACTCGCCGGTCTGCGGGCTGTTCCAGCCGCCCGCGTTGAGCGTCGGATCGTCCTCGGCGGCGCGCGTCGAGTAGATCTCCGCGAACCTCGCGCGGTCCGTGGCGGCGCCGTCGAGGTCGTCCTCCGCGCGCAGGGACACGTGGGCGATCAGGTCGGGGTCCTCGTCGCCCGGGCGGGCGGTCAGCATGGCCCGCTCGATGCCGGACACGCCGTGCAGCGCCGCCTCGACCTCGCTCGCCTCGACGCGGTGGGTCCGTACGCGGACGTCCTCGCCGAGCGGGTCCAGGGTGCCGTCGGGAAGACGGCGGACGCGCTGGTGGGTGCGCACCAGGCGGGCGTCGCCCTCGCCCAGCGGGTCGTCGGCCAGCAGCGAGCGGTTCTCGTGCGGCCTGCCGAGGTACCCCTCGGGCAGCGGGGCACCGCCCAGCCACAGTTCACCCGGAACGCCGATCGGTACCGGCAGGCCCGCCGCGTCCAGGATGCGCAGCGTGGCGCCGGACTCGGGCGCACCGGCCGCCGAGGTGAGGGCCTCGGAGCGGCTCTCGGCGACGAACCGCTGGGCGATGACGTCCAGCGCCGCCTGGGCGGGGCCGTACTGGAGGTGCAGGCGGCAATCGGGGGCGGCCTCGCGCAACCGGGCGGTGAGGGCGGGCCAGGGGCGCTCGCCCTGCAGGACGACCTGGCGCAGGCCGGCGGGGACCTCGCCGGCGTCGAGCAGCGCGGCGAGTTCCGAAGGGGTGCACCGCAGAACGGTGACGCCTTCGAAGGACGGGGTCCCGGCCGGCACGGCGGGCTCGCCGCCGTCGCCGATGGCCAGGCACGCCCCGGCCGCCGGGGCCCACAGGAACTCCCACGGAGAGAGGTCGAATCCGGCTCCGGTGGACAGCACGGTGTGCTCCGCGCCGTCCGCGCCCGCCCCGTCCAGATAGGTGGCGGCGGCCCAGCGGAGCCGGTGGGCGACGCCCGCATGGGTGTTGACCAGGCCTCGCGGGGTGGCGTCCGGCGTGTGGAGGTAGTTGACGAAGGCGCCCTGCTCCGGCGCCGGGACGGCCGCCGGGCCGTCGGCGGGCCACTGCGCCAGATCCGCGGTGACATCGACGGGGCTGACCATGAAGTCCAGCCCGGCCGGGCCCTCGCCGTCGAGAAGGACGAGTCCGGTGGAGCAGTCCAGCAACACCTCGTTGATGTCGGCGACCGGATAGCCGGGGTTGACGGGTACGGCCAGGGCGCCGGCCTTGAGCACGGCGAGCAGGGAGACGACGAGGTGGGCCGAGGGCGCCATGCAGACCGCGACGGGCTGCCCCGGGGTCACGCCCAGGTCCTTCAGCCACCAGGAGAGCCGGTTGGCGCGTTCGTCGAGCTCCCGGAAGGTGAGACCGCCGTTGTGGTGGCGGACGGCGGGCGCGTCGGGGCGCAGCCGTGCCTGTTCCTCCACGAGCGCCACAGCCGTGGCGCGGGGCTCCGCCGGCGCCGGGCGCACACCGCTGTCGTCCGCCAGCAGGGCCAGCTCGCGCTCACCGAGGACCGGCAGGCCGGTGACGGGCACGTCCGGCTCCTTGCCCGCCCCGTCGAGGACCGTGCGCAGGGAGTCCAGCATGCGCAGCACGATGTCTTCGGTGAAGACGTCGGTGGAGAAGTACACGGTGCCGCTGATGCCGCCGTCACTGTCGGGCGAGAGGTCCACTTCGAGGTCGAAGCGCGCGGTGTTCGTGCTCAAAGGCTCTACGGAGAAGGTGAGTTCGGGCAACTCGATGCTCGAACGCCGCTCATTGTGGAAGCCGAGCTGGTGGCGGACGAGAGGGACCTTGGCGAGCGTGTCGCGCTCGGGGACGACGACCTCGACGACCCGCTCGAAGGGCACGTCCTGGTGGTCGTAGGCGCCCAGGCACACGTTCCGGGCCTGCCGGACCAGCTCGCGGTAGGTCGGCGCCCCGGAGGTGTCCATGCGCATGGCGACCTCGTTGACGAAGCAGCCCACGAGGTTGTCCAGCTCGGCACGCCTGCGCCCCGCGACGGCACAGCCGATGATGATGTCGTCCTGGCCGCTCCAGCGCGAGAGCACCACCGAATGGGCCGCGATCAGCGCCATGTACGGGGTGGCGCGCTCGGCGTCGGCCAGGTCCGTGATCCGACGGACGATCTCCGGGGAAATCCGGTACTGGAGCGTGCCGCCCTTGAAGGTCAGTTCGGTCGGCCGGGGCAGGCCGGTGGCGATGTCCACGAGCCGGGTGGCGGCGAGTTGCTCGCGCCAGTAGTCGAGCTGGCGCTGCACGGCCGGCTCGTCCATCCACGCGCGCTGCCAGGCGGCGAAGTCGCCGTACTGGATCGGGAGTTCGGGCAGCTCCGGGGCGACGCCGCGCAGATGTGCGCCGTACCGCTCCCCCAGCTCGCGGATCAGGACGTCGAGCGACCAGCCGTCGGTGGCGATGTGGTGCTGGACGATCAGCAACAGGTGCTCGTCCGCGGCCAGCCGCAGCAGGACCGGCCGCAGCATCAGATCGCGTTCGAGGTCGAAGGGCCGGTCGGTCTCGGCCCGGCAGTGACGCTGCGCCTGCGCCTCCCGCGCTCCGGCGGGCAGGTCCGTCAGGTCCACCAGGGGAAGGTCGATGCCGGTGAAGGGGCGGACGGTCTGTACGGGCACGCCGTCGACCTGGTGGTAAGTGGTGCGCAGCACCTCGTGCCGGCCGACGATCTCGCCGACGCAGCGGTGCAGCAGTTCCACGTCGAGCCGGCCGCGCAGCCGGGCGGCTCCCGAGACGTTGTAGAGGGTCGCCTCGGGCTGCAGCCGGCTGAAGAACCAGATGCGCTGCTGGGCAGGGGACAGCGGCATGGCATCGCGGTCGCCGCCGTACGTCGTGATGCGGCTGTTCGCGGCAGCCGGGACCTGGAGGTCCACCAGACGATTGAGCAGTTCCCTCTGTTCGGCTGTCAGCGTTACCGGTCGCATGGGCGCCTCACTCTTCGGTGACGGGACGGTGGAGAAGAAGACGGGTTCGATGGCCGTGACGACCGTGGGCGCGCTCGCGGGAAGGGGCGGGCCCACGGCCTTCACAGCGGTCGTGTGCGGTACTCGGGGCGGTGAACCGGCCGGGGAGGCGCGGCGGCACCGAGCGTGGCGGCCACATCGGCGCGCAGCCGCTCCACCACCTCGGTCACCTTGTCCTGGATGAAGAAGTGCCCGGAGGCAAAGGTGTGGGTGGCGAAATCACCGTTGCTCTCCGCGCGCCAGTGCGCGGCCCGGTCGGGGTGTACGCCCGTGTCCGAGTCCCCCAGGTAGACCCGCACCGGGCAGCCCAGCGGCCTGTCCTCGGCGGGCGGCCGGGTCGCCAGGACCGTCAGGTCCGCGCGCACCGCGGGGACCAGCATCCGCATGTAGTCCGCATCGGCGAGCAGTTCGGGGGGAGTGCCGTCCATCTCCCGCAGGAAGTGGAGGATCCCCTCATCGGTGAGCCACCGCGCGTAGTCCTTGCGCGGGGGCAGACGCGGAGCCTCGCATGCCGCGGCGATCACGAGGTCGGGGGTGAAGCCCCGCTCGCGGCCGAGGGTGCGGCACAGCTCGGCACCGACGACGGCTCCCATGCTGTGGCCGAAGACCACCAGCGGGCGGTCGGCCAGCGCGGCCACCTCCTCGCTGAGCGGGCGCAGGATCTCCTCCATCGAGTGCACCGCGGGCTCACCGAAGCGGCTTCCCCGGCCGGGCAGTTCCACCGCGACCACCCCGATGTCGGGCGGCAGCAGCCGGGTCCAGCGGCGGAACGTATGGGCCGCGGTCCCGGCGCCCGGGAGGCAGAGCACCCGCAGTGCGACGTGCTCGCTGTGCGACCAGTCGCGCAGCCATGTCATCGGAGTCCCCTTCACATCACAGCGGGTCCGGCCGTGCCGGACACCGGATTCCAGCTTCACGACAGCGGCCGGGAGTTGCAGTCAGGGGAGTTCCTGACAGACGGGCGCGAGCCGGTGGCGCGCGCACGCGACCTCAGCACAGCGTCACCGTCACCGTGCGGTTCGCGGGCAGTGCGTCGACCGCCAGGGCGGCGACGAAGCCCTGCGGGGCGGCGAGGTCCCGTACGGACCAGCCGCCGCCCAGAGCGGGGACCGACGCCGCGGTCCAGCCGCCGGGCTGTGCCCCGCCCAGGACCGGCCGGTCCGCCATTCCGGTGCCGGCCGCCTTGCCCACCGCTTCGAGGCGGGTCCAGATCCGGGTGCCGTCCTGGTCGGACAGCCCGCTCCCGGCGTCCGGGTCGGCCAGCACGGTGGCCCATCGGATCCCGGCGCGGACGCGTTCCACGTCGATGCCCACCGACAGCGGCGCCCTCGCCACGGCCACCATCGCGATGTGGTCGCTGTGGCTCAGGTTGACGTCCACAGCGGCCCGGCCCGCTCCTGCGCTCCATACCGGCTTGCCGTGCGGCGACGGCCCGCAGCGCGGACAGCGCCGCTCGGTCCGCAGCGCTGCCGGTTCCTGCCCCGTACAGCCGGCGAGGATGTGCCGCAGCGCGCAGTGCGCGGCCCGGTGGCGCCGACGGTCCGCCGCGTGCTGCAGCCGGGCGGCGCGCTGTCGCTCCTGCGCATCCAGGCAGTCGCCGCCGTCCGGCAGCACCAGCTCGTCAAGGTCCAGGCACCACACGTGGACGGTGTCGGCGGGCAGGTTCCGGGGGGCGGACAGCTCCGCGGCCGGATCGTGGTCCCGTCCGGCGGCGGCATCGGCGTGCAGATCGGCCCTGCTCCCCGCCACGGGGCGAATCCGGGTCATCGCCACCCCCTGTTGTCCGAGGGCGCTGCGAAGTCACACCCGTGGTTCCTGGAAGAGACTGGCAATCCCGGCAACTGCACTGACAGTCGGGAACACTCCTGACATCCGGGCGGCCGAAGAGCAGGCCGGTCGTCGGTACGTTCATAGGTCGCTGACACGACCCTTCGCCCTGCCGAGGAGCCTCCTTGACCGCGACATCCACCTTCTCCATCGCCGGCGCCTTCAACGGGCCCCCCACCAGCGCCAACGGCGGCTACGCGTGCGGCAGGCTGGCCGAGCTGGCCACGGCCGGCGGGCAGCTGACCGCCCCCGTCGCCGTCTCCCTGCACCTCCCGGTCCCCCTGGACACCCCGCTCTCCTACCAGCCGGCCGGGAAGCGCGGGCACGCCTGGCACGGTGAGGACGTGGTCGCCTCCGTCACCGCGGGCAGCGGTCCCCCTCCCGTACTGGAGCCGGTGACGGCGGCGGAGGCGAAGGCGGCGCAGGACTCCTTCACCGGCGTCGGGCATCCCTTCCCCACGTGCTTCGTCTGCGGCCCTGAGCGGGCCGAGGGCGGTCTGGCCCTGCGGCCGGGTGCGGTCGAGGGCAAGCCGGACACGGTCGCCTGCCTGTGGACTCCGGGGCCCGGGCTGGCCGATGAACAGGGCGTGGTGCTCCCCGAGATCGTCTGGAGCGCCCTGGACTGCCCCGGCGGCTGGACGACCGATCCGGTGCGGCGCCCCCGGCTGCTGGGACGGATGTCCGCCCAGATCGACGAACTCCCGGTGGCCGGGCGGGAGTACGTGGTGGTCGGCAGACTGGTGCACACCGAGGAGCGCACGACGACCAATCTCACCGCGCTCTACGACGCGGCCGAGGGCCGGCTGCTCGCCCACGCCTCGGCCCTGTGGATCGCCATAGACGCGAGCGCCTGACGAGGGCTGCGCAATCGCCGAGGGCCTGCCTCCCGCCTCGACAGGGCGGGGGACAGGCCCTCGGCGACTCTGTGGCTCACCGGTCAGCGAGCGCTGGCGGGACGCATGTCCGTCCAGGTGGCATCGATGTGGGCCAGGCAGTCCTCCTTGGAACCGCTGAAGCCCTCCCCCCGCCAGCCGGCCGGGATCTCGCGGCCCGCCCGCCAGATTGAGTACTGCTCCTCGGTGTTGACGACTACGTGGAATTCCTGCGTCTCTGCCATAACGAACCTCCCGATCGGTGCGCCTTCGAAAGGGCGCCGGTGTGTGCGCGGACCTGCTGTGCGGTGTGCCGATTGCCGCCCCGGCGCCGGCCGCCGGAGCGGCAGCGGCACCTGGCGTACAGCCATCAGATGGTGAACTCCTTCGAGACAAGGGTGAATCCGGCGTCCCATGACGCCCAGGTGACGTTCGCGGGGCGCTCGTCTTTGAGCGCTCCGCCGGGGAACCCGGTGGACTTCGCCAGCAGGCGCAGGTTCAGCGGTCCATCGCCTTGGACCGTCAGCTTCAGCTCGACGCCCTCGGCCGGTGGTGCGGCATAGGTGAACCCCCACCCCCAACGGCCCTTGACTCCTGGCCTGTTGTGGCCACCGGGCAGCTTGTCGCCGCCGATCGTCAGGGCCTGCACGGAGGAACCGCCCTGCGTGTCGGCGTACAGCATCAGCTGGCTGGCGGCCGCGCCGACGGCGTTGATGCGCACCACGACTTCCCTCGATCCGGCGCCGCTCTGGGCCGACAGCACCCGCAGCTCCGGCGTCGGGGCGTCGACGAGCGGCGCGGGGCCCGAACGCCATTCGTCCGGCACCTTCAAGTAGGGGAACTGCGTGGCCACGGTCATCATGTCGTCGCCGACGTACTGTTCGATCCAGGGGTGGACGCCGAACCCGCTCACCCAGCTGGCCTTGTTCCGGTCCCCGTCGACCACGTACAAGAGGCTGACATGGGCGGGGTGCCGGCTGTCCACGCCGTCCCGTGCCAGGCCGAACCCGCACACGGCGGTCCCGACCAGTGCCGCCACGGACGTCCACACGACGAAGGACCGACGGCGGAGGCGGCCGGCGAACGGCGCCACGAGCGGGGCCGCGAAGAGGGCCACGACGACGAGCGGCACCATGGCCAGGACCAGTCCCAGCGCGTCGAAGAACAGCGCCGCGATGGGGACCAGCAACGCGGCCCCGGGCACCACGGCCAGCGCCGACAACGGCTCCCGCCATGCCGAGCTCCGCGGCAGCCGGGCCGCGAGCGCCAGGCCCGCCGAGCCGGCCAGCGCGGGCCACACGAAGAGGTAGGAGGCGCCGGGTACCAGGGCGGCGGTGAGGACGGCCAGCGCGGTCAGCCAGCAGGTGACCGCCGCGCCCAGTTCCAGAGCCCCGTGCCGGCGCCGCAGCAGCGAGGCCCAGATCCAGACCGCCACCGCCGTGAGCACCGCCAGGCCGAACGCGGCGGGCCCCGGCCGGTACGGGTCCCCGAAGGCGAAGCCCGTGTAGTGCGGACGGACGAGCGTCATGAGCTGCCAGCCCGTCCAGCCGACGGCGACCGCCGCGAGCAGCGGCGCCGGAACGGTCGCGGCCACGACCGCCACCGAGCGGCCCCTGACGGCCCGGCGGCGCACCGCGAACCACACGGCGGCCGTGATGGCCGCCACCGAAAGACCGGCCAGGGGCAGGACCAGGCCGCCCGGGTAGCGCAGCAGCAGGCCGCCGAGGGAGAAGTAGGTGGCGTTCGAGCTCTTCGAGATCGCCGGGATGTCGGCGGCGGCGAGCTTCCGGGTCGCGGCCAGCACCGTGGAGCCCATGTCCTGCAGGGAGGCGCGGCTGGAGTTGGCCAGGTTGTCCTGAGCGGTGTCGTAATTCGCCGACGTGCCGATGTTGGCGAAGTTCATCCCGGTCAGGCCTGCCTCGCGGAAGACCGTGAAGTCGGTGGTGTTGGGCAGCAGCCGGTACACCTCGTACGCGAGCGACGTGGTGACCGGGACGTGGTCACCGAGCGCCGGTACGAGCGCCCCGTTGTGCGCACCCGTCTCGAACATCACGGCACGTCCGGACGTCCCCCTGGCCTCCAGGTTGAGCACGACGGTCCGGTCCACGTCACCCACCACGCCGGAGGCGGCGAACGCGCGGGCCCCCATCGTTCCGGGCTCCTCACCGTCCGAGAACAGGAAGGTGATGTCGTTGCGCGGCGCGGGCCCCTCGCGCAGGGCCCGGATGGTCTCCAACAGGACCGCGACGCCGTGTGCGTCGTCGGTGGCGCCGGGGCCGTTCTCTATGGAGTCGTAGTGGGCCACGACCAGAACCCGGCCGGTCGGGTCCGTACCGCGCACGGTGGCCTGGATGTTCTGCACCCGTGCCGCCATGTTGTGGCCGGGGGTGCGGTCGACACCGACCGACTCGCCGGTCTTGGGCTCGAGTCCCAGCCGGGTGAGCTCACCCAGCAGCCAGTCGCGGACCCGGTCGTGCGAGGCCGTTCCGATGGGGTGCGGCTCGGTGGCGATCTTCTCGACGTGGGCATGTGCGCGGGTGGCCGAGAACTCCTTCGCGGGCGCATCGCCGGGCAGCGGGTCGAGGGGTGCCACCGCGCTGGTCACGGTCGCCGCCACGGCGATCAGGGCGACGACGGCGAGCAGGAGCAGCCCGGGAAGGCGCCGCCGCACCGCGGGTGGCTCGGCCGGCGGCCGAGTGGGCGTATCGGGGGTCACGCTCTCGCGAAGGGTCACTGGTCAGCCGTTCCTGTGCTGGTGGTCGTTGTCCCGGCGCCCGCGTGCGGTGAGACGTCGCACTGCTCCGACAGCTGCCCGATGCTGCGGTTCGACAGCAACGGCAGCGAGACGAGCGTGACCACGGCGAGCAGTCCGGCCGCGAGGAAGAAGGGGGCGCGCAGAGTGAAGTGGTCGGCGATCAACCCGCCGGAGAAGCCGCCCAAGGGCGCCAGGCCGTTGATGACCAGCCGGTACGCGCCGTTGATGCTGCCGAACCGGTCCGGCGGAATGATCTCCTGGCGCAGCGTGGTGGTGACCACGTTGACCAGCGCGACGCTGATCCCCACGAAGGCGAAGGCGAACGCCGCGGTCAGCGCCTGTACGGCTGCCCCGCCGAGGGCGAAGGCCAGCGGGCACAAGGCGAAGGAGAGCTGGAGCACCGCCCCGCGCCCCATCACCGCGATGAGCCGGGGCGCGAGCATCAGGCCCAGCAGCCCGCCGCCCGCGATCACGAGGAGGAGCAGGCCGTACTCCGTCTCGCTGACGTGAAGAACGTGCAGGGCGTAGAGCACGGCGACGCCCATCACGGCGAGCACCGCGAAGTTGAGCATCCCCGTCATCAGGCAGACCGTGCGCAGCAGCCGGTGCCGCCACAGCCAGGCGATCCCTTCACCCGTCTGGGCCGTGAGCATCCGCAGGTCGAGGGGGCGGCCCTGCCCGGGCGTCCGGGTGCCGACGCCCCGTACGCCGTAGATCAGCAGGGCGGAGAGCGCGAAGCAGACCGTCGCCAGACCGAAGGGCAGCACGTGGGCGACGGCGAACAGCGCCGTGCCCACGGGAGCACCCAGGAACTCCATGGTGATCAGGCGCCCGGTCAGCAGTCTGCTGTTGGCCGAGTCCAGCGAGCTGGAGCCGGCCACATCGGGCACGACGGCCTGGGACAGGTTGTCCGCCATCGTCTCGATGGAGCTCAGCAGGAACGCGGTGATCGCCAGGGCGGCTATCCCGACCCGGTCCGCGAGGATCACCGCGACGAAGCAGGCCAGTACGACGGCCCTGGCCACGTCGCAGATCCACAGCATCCGCCAGCGGTCGAGATGGTCGATCAACGTGCCGGTGAGCGGACCGACGAGGACCCAGGGCAGTTGCCCGGCCACCGCGACCAGCGATACGGCGACCGGATCGCTGCTGACCGTGGCGGCGTACACGGAGAGCGCGATGATCCGGACACCGTCCCCGAGCCCGGACATCGAGGTCGCAGACCACAGTTGCAGGAATCCGGCCCCGAAGCGGCGCGGCGATGTCGCAGCGATGGTCGGTTTGGCCACCTCGGGTGCCTCCTTCCTGAGGCCGAAAGAGCACCCCGATGGTGGCAGCGGAGCGCACCGGACAGGAGTCGGGGGAATCCCCCATGCCACCGAGCGGACGGCGGACCGGCCGGTGGGCGTCCCGGCCGTCCGCGCGGCTCACCGTGATGCGCGACAGCGATCCGGTGCCGGTGCCCCGGCCCCGCCGTACCGGTGCCCGGGGCCCGTCGTGCCGGTGCCTTCGCCGCCCTGCGGGCCGGCGGGCACGAGGTGGCCGAAGGCCTGTCAGGGGAGTCCCCGACTGCCTGATGCAGGAGAACGGCTGTCAGCCTCGTGCCCAAACGGTCTGGCTCAGGCTGTTCTCAGAGGAGGTTGAACGTGGGATTGGCGGATGTTGAAGAAGCCGAAGGCCTCGGGATACGAGTGTCTGACGGTGTACCGTGCTTGGAGCTGACCCGGGACGAGAACGCAGCGGTCCGTCAGCTCACCGATGACCTCCTCGACGAGGACCCGGAGCGCCCCCTCGACGACCAGCTCGGCCGGCTGTCGGTGCGGGCCCACGAGATGCCCGTACGGGTGCGCAAGCACCTGACGGACTTCCGGCTCACCGGCCGGCCGTACGGCGGCCTGGTGCTGTCCAACCTCCCGGTCGACGAGGACACGCTCGGCCCGACGCCGATGAGCTACACCGACGAGCCGAAGAGCCGCGAGACCGACCGGGCGGCGGCCGTTCTGCTCCTGATGGGTTCCCTGATGGGTGACCCGATCTCCTACCTGACCCAGCAGCGCGGTCGGCTCGTGCTGGACGTCTTCCCGGTACGCGGCCACGAGGACTCCCAGCTGGGTTCGAGTTCGACCGTGAACCTGGAATGGCACAACGAGGACGCGTTCCACCCGATGCGCGCCGACTGGATCATGCTGTTCTGCCTGCGCAACTCGGACAAGGTGCCGACCACCTTCGCGCCGGTTCAGGACCTCGAGCTGGACGAGGCGACACGCCGGATCCTGTTCGAAGAGCGGTTCATCATCCTGCCGGACGAGTCCCACACCGCGGCCTTCAACGAGACGACCACCGGTGTCGAGACCAACGCGTGGGCCGACAAGGCGTTCCAGCAGATCGCGGAGATGAACAGCAGCCCGCGGCCCACCTCGATCCTCAGCGGGAAGCAGGAGGCTCCCTTCGTACGGCTCGACCCGGCGTTCATGAAGCGGGCCCTGAACGACCCGGCCGCGGAGAAGGCGCTGGAGATCGTCATCGACGCCATCGACAACCGGCTCCGTGACGTCGTGATCACCCCCGGCGAGCTGCTGATCATCGACAACAAGCGTGCGGTGCACGGCCGCAAGCCGTTCAAGGCCCGCTACGACGGTACGGACCGCTGGCTGCGCCGCATCAACGTGACGGCGAACCTGCGGGACTCCGAGGACCGCCGCTACGGCTCGCACGGGCGAGCGCTGGTCTGAGGACCTGGGAAACCGGGATCCCCGGACCCGGTGGCCCCGAGAACACCTGACACCACCTGAGGGACCTCGGGAACAGGGGCCCCGGGAGCTGTCGGCCCGTGCGCCGGTGAACCGGCACGGGCCGACAGCCGTCTCGCCTTGCTCCCGTCCGGACGCCGGACGGAGCCGAACGCAGCAGGGAACACGTGATGGGCGCCGTACCGAAGCCCGGACCCGCGGAAACGGACGATGAGATGACCGACGACGACTCCTTCATGGCCGACACCTCCTTCACCCAGCAGAGCATGTGGCTGCTGGACCAGGCGGACCCCGGGCAGCCCACGTACAACGTGCTCGCAGCCGTGCGCATCGGAGGGCGGCTGGACCACTCCGCACTGCGCCGGGCACTCGACAGTGTCGTCGAGCGGCACGAAGCACTGCGCACGGTCTTCCACTTCGACGGAGTGGTACCCCTCCAGGTCGTTCTGCCCGAGCTGCGCATGGAAGTGCCGGTCGACGAGATCGGGGACCGGGACGTCGACGAGCTCATCCTGGCCGAGGTCGAGCGGCCCTTCTCCCTGACGACCGGGCCGCTGGTACGCATGCGGCTGCTGAGGCGCTCCGACGAGGAGCACATCGCCGTCCTGACCATGCATCACATCGTGACGGACGGCTGGTCGTCCGGCATCTTCCTGCGGGAGCTCTCGCTGCACTACGAGGCCCACGCGGCCGGCCGGCAGGCGCAGCTGGAGCCGCTCCCCCTCCAGTACGTGGACTACGCGATCTGGCAGCGCGAGACGCTGCAGGGCGAGGGGCTGTCCCGCCTGGTCGACTACTGGCGCGAGCGGCTGACCGGCCTCGAGCCGCTCCAGCTGCCCGCCGACCGGCCACGACCCGCCGAACCTTCGTCGGCCGGAGCCGTGCACGCGTTCACCATCCCGACGGCGCTCGTCACCCGGCTGGACCGGCTCTCCCGGGAGCACGAGGTGACGCCGTTCATGACCTTCCTCGCGGCCTTCAACGTGCTGCTCTCCCGCTACTCCGGCAGTCATGACATCTCGGTCGCCTCACCGGTCGCCGGGCGCAACCGCTCCGAACTGGCCGGCCTGATCGGGTTCTTCGTCAACACGCTGGCCCTGCGGGTGGACAGCTCCGGAGACCCGACCTTCATCGAGCTCCTCGCCCGCTGCCGCGAGGTCTGCCTCGGTGCGTACGCGCACCAGGACCTGCCGTACGAAAAGCTGGTGGAGGAGCTCAGGCCGCCGCGCTACGCGGGCCTGGGGGGACCGCTGGCCCAGGTGATGCTGTCGCTGCAGAACCTGCCGCAGGACGGCTGGTCCGCCGGCGGGCTGACCTTCGAAGCGATGCCCGTGGCCACGCGCACCGCCAAGTTCGACCTGTCCCTGGAGATCATCCCCGGGCCGGAGGTCTCCTACGGCACCCTCGAGTACAGCACCGAGCTGTTCGACGCCGCCACCATCGAGCGGATGGCCCGTCACCTCGTGACGCTGCTCGACGCGATCGCCACCAGCGCGCACACGCCGATCTCCCGGCTGCGGCTGCTGGAGGACGACGAGCGCGAGGAGCTGCTGGCCTCCACCGCTCAGCCTGCCGCGACGGCCACCGGACAACCCGACTGCCTGCACCGGGAGTTCGCCCGACGGGCGGCTGCCACGCCGGAGGCGACCGCCGTGGTCTGCGGCAGCCGGAGTCTCAGTTACGCAGAGCTGGACGGCGCGGCGAACCGGCTCGCCTGGCAGTTGCGCGAGCGCGGCGTCGACCTCGAAACACCCGTCGCCATCCTCCTCCCCCGCTCTCCCGAGCTGATCACCGCCTACCTCGGCGTGCTCAAGGCCGGCGGCTACTACCTCCCGCTCGACCCCGACTATCCGGCCGAGCGCCTGGACTACATGCTGTCCGACTCCGGTGTGTCCTACGTCGTGACCACGGACGAGTACGCCGCCCTGCCGGCCGTGCGCGACCGCGAGCCGGTCCTCCTCGACGCCGCCGGCCCGGCCTCGCACATGGGCCCGCCGCCGGACAGGACCACGCCGGACCACCTCGCGTACCTCATCTACACCTCCGGCTCGACCGGGCATCCCAAGGGCGCGATGAACACCCACGCCGGAGTCGCCGGCTTCGCCCACGCGATGTCCGGCGCACTCGGGCTCACGAGCGAGGACCGGGCCCTGCAACTGGCGCCGCTGGGCTTCGACGTGGTCGCGGAGGAGGTGTTCCCCCACCTGCTGACGGGCGGATCGGTCGCGCTGCCCGACGGCAAGCCGCCGATCGCCATCGATGAGCTGTGGGACCTCGTGCGGGAGACGGGCGCGACGACACTGTCGACCACCCCGTCCCGGCTGAGTGCCATCACGGAGGCCGAACGCGCCGCGCTGCCGCCCACCTTGCGCACCCTGCTCTTCGGGAGCGAGGCGGCTCCCGCGCTGGGCCGTCTTCTGCCGTGGCGGCAGTGGCCGGGCCGGCTCCTGCAGGTCTACGGGGTCACCGAGGCCGCCTGTACCTCCATCGTGGCGCCGGTCGACTACGACGGAATCGCGGAGGCCGTCGTGCCGCTCGGCCATCCGCTGCCGCACTGCCGGGCGTACGTACTCGACGAATGGCTGGAGCCCGTGCCCGCGGGAGTGGCCGCCGAGCTGTACCTGGGCGGCCCGTCCGTGGCCCGCGGCTACCACGCACGCCCCGGACTGACCGCCGAACGCTTCCTGCCCGACCCGTACGCGACGACCCCCGGCGCCCGCCTCTACCGCACCGGAGACGTGGTGTGCCGCCGCACGGACGGCACCCTGCAGTTCGTCGGGCGGGCCGATCAGCAGGTCAAGATCCGGGGCTACCGGGTGGAGCCGGGGGAGGTCGAAGCCGTTCTCACCCAGCACCCCGGGCTCTCCGGCGGCGCCGTGGTGGCCCGGGCCGACGCGTTGAACGCCATGCGGCTGGTGGCCTATTTCGTACCCGCCGAGGACGGCGCGGCAGACCCCGCTCAGCTGCGTGCGTTCCTCGCCGGCAGGCTGCCCGAATGGATGGTCCCCAGCCACTACGTCCCGCTGCCGGAGCTGCCGCTGACGGCGAACGGAAAGGTGGACCGCGCCGCCCTGCCCGAGGTCTCCGCGGTCTCCACGTCCACCGGGTACACCGCTCCCCGCACCCCCGTCGAGGAAGAACTCGCCCGGATCTGGTCCGACATGCTGGGCGTCGACCGGGTCGGCGTCCACGACAACTTCTTCGATCTGGGCGGCCACTCCCTGATCGCCGTACGCATGCTCTCCGAGGTGAGCGAGGAACTCGGCGTGCAGGTTCCCCTGCGGGTGCTGTTCACGATCGAGCCCACCGTGGCCGCGGTGGGGCAGTACGTCTTCGAGATGCTGCTCGCCGATGACGGAACGCAGGACCCGGACGCGGCCGCCACGGAAGAGGAGTCGGCATGACGTCCACACAAGCGGATCTGGCCGCCCGGGCCAGGCTGGAGGCCGCCCTGCTGGCCCGTCGCCGGTCCAGGAAGAAGGCCACCGGCATCCCGCGGCTTCCCAGGACCGAAGGCGGGGACACGTTCCCCCTCTCCCACACCCAGCGGCTGATGTGGGACCTCCACCACCACTCCCCGGCCGGCGGCACCTGGGTGACCCTCGGCGGCGTCCGCCTGTACGGCCCGCTGGACATCCCGGTCCTCGAGCAGGCGTTCACCGCCGTGACCGAGCGGCACGAGGCGCTGCGCACGTCCTTCGGCACCGATGAGCACGGCGATCCCGTGCAGGCCGTACGACCCGCCGCCGCCCTCCTCTCCGTACCGGTCACCGAAGTGACGCCGGACGGCGCCGATGCGGCGATGGCCACGATCCTCGACGAGCCGTTCGACCTCGAAAAGGACCTGCTGGTCCGGCTGCACGTGCTGCGGCTGGGCCCGCAGGAACACCACATGCTGCTCGTGGTGCATCACATCGTCAGTGACGGCCGCACGATGGAGATCATCATCGCGGAGCTGGCAGTGCTGTACGCCGCCTTCGCCGCCGGGCTCCCTTCTCCCCTGCCTCCGCTCCCCGTCCAGGTCGCGGACGTGGCCGTCTGGCAGAACCAGCGACTGAGCGGATCCCGCCGGCGGCTGCTGGACTACTGGCTCCCGGCGCTGCAGGGGGCGACCGGGGTGGTGCCGCCGACGGATGCCCCGCCCCGGCCGGCGCCCGGCTCCTGGGGGCGCACCTACCAGCTCCCCGTGCCCGCCGAGACGGTACAGGCACTGCGGAACGTGGGCAGCGCCCACAATGCGACCCTGTTCATGGTGACGCTGGCCGCCTGCCACACGCTGCTCTCCTGGTACACCGGGGTGCGCGACGGCGCGGTCGCCTCTCCGTACACCTACCGGGACCGGCCGGAGATCGACTCCCTGGCCGGCGCGTTCATGAACTACCTGGTGCTGCGCGCGGACCTGTCCGGGGACCCCACCTTCACGGAGGTACTGGGCCGGGTCCGCGAGCGGACCGCGGCGGACTTCGAGCACCACGAGCTGCCGATCGGGGAACTCACGGCGGAGCTCGGCCACGAGCCCACGGCCGGCACGCACTCCCTGCTGCGCTCGCTGTTCACCGAGGAGAGCGACCCGGGCCTCCCGCCCCAGGGCGTGACGGCCCTGCGCACCGAAATGATCGCCGATCCGCCCTGGCGGCGGGCGGAGCGCGACTTCACGCTCCGGGTCACGCACGGCACCGCCGGCACCCATGTCATCGTGACCTACCGGACCGACGCCTTCACTCCTGAGCGCGTACGGGACATCGCCGCCGACTACCGGGACCTGCTGGAACGGATCGCGGCCGACCCCGGCTTCAAGGTCTTCGACGCCCAGGGCGGCCCCAACGCACCGACGCTGCGGGTCCCGCCCTCCCGCCCCTGAGGAGACGAGGACGGCCTTGGCGATGCCGCTGTCACGGCCTCGCCAAGGCCCGGTTGCGGCGGCGGGATCTAGGCGCCGGTCGCGCCGTCGAGCATCTCGCGCAGGATGTCCAGGTGGCCGTTGTGGCGGGCGGTCTCCTCGGTGAGGTGGAGGAGGATCCAGCGCAGGTCGACGTGGAGGCCGTCACGGATGGCTCGCTTGGCCTGGGTGTCCAGGCTGTTCCCGGCGACCAGCTCGCGGTAGCGGGCGCTTTGTTCGGCGTACTCGTCGAGCAACTGCGCGAGCGGGAAGTCGACGGCGATGCGCATCTCGCGGTCGGGGTCCTCCTCGGTCCAGGGCCCCTGCTCCTCCTCGCCGAGGAAGACCACCTGGAACCAGTAGTACTCGACCCAGCGCAGGTGGTTGATCAGCCCGCTCATGGTCATCAGCGGCGAGCCCGGCAGGAGCGCCTTGCGCGCGTTCTCCGCGGAGACGCCGTCGCACTTGGCGCGGGCGGTGCCACGGGTGTAGTCGAGGAACGTGGTGAGCTGGGCACGCTCGTCCCACGCGGGCGGCGTGTCGTCGATTCTGATCATTGCGCCAAGCATTCCCGATCACCGCAACCGATGTCGAGGCATCCCCGGAGATGATTTTCGGCCGAAAGACAACAAATTGACGATGCGTCACCCCTCCGGCAGGCCCCGCAACCAGGCCGGGGGTCGAGCCGGGCGGGAGTATCGAACCGCCCATTCAAATCGACGAGTTCGGCCGGGCGGCTTCGCCGTTCGTTGGCTCTCCGGCTTGAGCCGCGGGCCGCTACCGTGAAGCCATGGCCGCACTGCCCGACTGGATGCGCCCGCCGCGCGCGGAAGGGTGCCTCGCGGAGGACCTCGACCGCCTCCCCGAGGCACCCCACCACACCGAGCGTGTCCCGCCAGACCGTCGCCGGCTGCGGGTGGGCGACTACCGCGTCGCCTACACGATCGACAACGGGGAACTTGTCGTCCGGGTCGTTCACGAGGGACACCGGCCCACCGTTCACAACACCTGATCGCCGCCGACTACACGTTGAAGCGAAACAGTCAGCACAGAGCTCCCACCTGCGGAAACGAAGGTTTCGAGGAGGTCATCGCAGCATGGGAGAGGCGTCCCAGCACACACCGAACACTCACCGATCAGTAGTGGTACCGGGCTGCGAGGATGATGACCTCCTTGTCCGTCACCAAGTAGACGAGGCGGTGCTCGTCGTCGATCCGCCGCGACCACGCGCCGGGCAGGTGGTACTTCAAAGGTTCGGGCTTGCCGATCCCTGAGAACGGGTCACGTCTGACGTCCTCGATGAGCTTGTTGATCCGGGCGAGCACCTTGCGGTCGTTCTTGAGCCAGGACGTGTAGTCCTCCCAGCCCTGATCCTCAAAGACAAGCCTCACGCGGCACCCGCACCCGCGCCCGCCGAGTCCGGATCGATCAGCTCGCGCTCCGACACGTTGATGTTTGCCAGGGCGTTCTCGTACGCCTTGAGCAGCCGACGGGCGTTCGCCGGAGAGCGCAGCAGGTACGAGCCCTCGCGCAGAGCCGAGTAGTCCTCGGCCGAGACGAGCACGGCATTGCCGTGCTTCGAGACGATCTCGATGGCCTCGTGGTTCTCGTTGACCTTCTTGATCAGCGGAAAGAGTTCCTTGCGGGCTTCGCTCGCGGTTATGGACATGACCTGACCTCTCCCCTCAAGTGGTACCTAATAACGTACCACTCTCAACGTCGCCCGGGAGGGAGAAGCGCCTGACGGGCTGCCACTCATGCCAGCGCCATCCCAGCACGGGAAAAAGCCAAGGGCCCACCTCCGAGGAGGTGGGCCCGCCTGACCTGCAGGTTTGCCCGGTGGGCAACGTGGCGCTAGTTCACGTGCTCAGACGTTGAAGCGGAATGTCTGCGGCCCGATCCTGTACCTGCGGCTGAGCCGCACACGTCGCCCTGACCAGGCATTTCCCTGTTGGCGTGCGTTGGGGCCCGCCGGTCGCTTACGGGTGTCCTGCGGACTGTCTGCGGACTGGCTACGGGGTCTCGACGGAGTCGAGGTGCCTGCGCAGCTCGGCCGCGATGTCTTCGTCGCCACCCTCGGCCGGCAGCGGCCACGGGTCCTGCTCGCCGTTCGCCACGGCGAGGCCGCTCGCGAACCAGACGAGGTGCGGTGCGGGCACGAAGGAGTCCCGGAGCCACCGCGCAACGTGGGTTCGGGAATGTCTCCCTCAGAGCCCTCTCCAGGAACTCGACCGTAGCGCGCCAGGCTCAGCACCGTGAAGCGTCACGGTCTCCTCGCCCCGCTGGACCGCGCACCGGCGCCCTTCAGGCGGGCCGAACGGCTGATGGATGATCAGATGCCCCAGCGCCATCCCAGCACGGGAAACAGCAGGGGCCAACAGCTCACCTCTTCACCTGAATGCCCCTGCCGCGTCGCCCCCCATCCGCCCCGGTCATCGCATGGAGTGGGAGCACGAGCCCGCGCGGGGCCACCGGAAGACAGGAAGGGCGCTATGTACGTTCGCAGCATCTATGCAACGGGTGATCCGGCCGAGCTCGACGGGGTCGCCGAGGCGCTCCGGACCGACGGGCGTGCGCTGCTGTCGGCGCAACCGGGCTTTCGCGGGATGGGGCTGTTCGCCGACCGCGAGCTCGGCAAGCTCCTGGTGGGATCGTGGTGGGAGGACGAGGCCTCCCGACAGGCCAGCTACGAGAACCTGAGCAAGCGGCGGGCCGAGATGATGGCGCCCTTCGCGCAGACCGTGACGGTCGACAACTGGGAAGCGGCGGTCGCCCGGCGCGCCGAGGAACTCGCGCCGGGCGCGGGGTTCCGGCTGGTCCACATGGACGTCGAGCCGGCCGACGTCGACCTGCTGGTGGACACGTTCCGCGACACCTCACTGCCCAGGGTCCAGAAGGTTCCCGGACTGGCCGGCATCTCCCTGCTCATCGATCGCGACCGCGGCAGAGCCGCCGTCGGCGCGCTCTACGCCGACCGCGACGCACTCGTGGCATCCCGTGGCGCCGTCGCGGCGGTCCGCGGAGAGGCCACGGCGAAGGCTCGCGCAACCACCCGCAGCCTCGAGGAATTCGAGGTGGTCCTCGCCACGGCGGTACCCCAGGCCTGACCCTGCCTCCGGTTCCGCGATCGCGAGTCAGCACCAAGTCGGCATGAGCATGCAGAACGGGTCGAACTCGACGAATCCGGCCCCTTCTGACCTGCATGCTTGCGCAATTAGTCCATCGGCCGGGGGCGTGGCTCGTACGCGGGGGCCCCTGCACGCCGCAGGGCCGCGGGATCTCTGTCCCCGGAATCAGCCACCCAATCGGAGGCTCATCCCAAAGAGTGCATGCAACCCCGATTGTGTACACATGGCACACTCGGTACCCTTGAGGCATGACTCAGCCGCTGCCCATAGAGTCCATCCGCGACGTACGCGCTCACTTGGCCGAAGTCGTCGAACGGGCCGACCGCGACGACGTGCCCACCGTCATCACCCGTCGCGGCAAGCAGGTCGCCGCCGTCGTCTCCATCGAGGTCCTGCGCAAGTACCAGGAGTGGGAAGAGCGCGAGATCAACCGCATCATCGACGAGCGCATGGCGAGCCCGGCCGCCGGCGTCCCGATCGAGGACGTGATGAGGGAGACACTGGCACGCAGTGAGTGACTACCGCACGGTGTTCCGGCCCGAGGCCCAGGCCGAGCTGCGCAAGATCCCGCGTGACATGGCGCTTCGCATCCTGGCCAAACTGACAGAGCTGGAGAGCGACCCCTTCGGCTTCAACACCACGGCACTCGTATCCCAGCCTGAGCGCCGCCGCCTACGGGTCGGCGACTACCGTGTCGTCTACACGATCGACAACGGGGAGCTGGTGGTGTGGGTCGTACACGTCGGACACCGCTCCACGGCCTACGAGACGTAGCTGCTCCCGGTTCTGCGGACTGTTGCGGACAGCAGAAGGGCCTGACCTGCATCCTCGCAGGTCAGGCCGCATCTGGATACGCGATCAGACGTTGAAGCGGAACTCGACCACGTCGCCGTCCTGCATGACGTAGTCCTTGCCCTCCATGCGGGCCTTGCCCTTGGAGCGGGCTTCGGCGACCGAGCCGCAGTCGACCAGGTCTGCGAAGGAGATGACCTCGGCCTTGATGAAGCCGCGCTGGAAGTCGGTGTGGATCACGCCGGCGGCCTCGGGGGCGGTGGCGCCCTGCTTGATGGTCCAGGCGCGGGTTTCCTTCGGGCCGGCCGTCAGGTAGGTCTGCAGGCCCAGGGTGGCGAAGCCGACGCGGCCCAGGGTGGCCATGCCCGGCTCGTCCTGGCCGACCGACTGGAGGAGTTCGAGGGCCTCCTCGTCGTCCAGCTCGACCAGGTCCGCCTCCAGCTTGGCGTTCAGGAAGATCGCCTCCGCCGGGGCGACCAGCGCGGACTGCTCCGCCTTGAACGCGTCGTCCGTCAGCTCGTCCTCGTCCACGTTGAAGACGTAGAGGAAGGGCTTCGTCGTGAGGAGGTGGAGCTCGTGGAGGAGGTCGCCCTGCTCCGTGCCCTTGGTGATGCCGCGGGAGAAGAGGGTGTGCCCCTCCTCCAGGATCTTCTGGGCCTTCTCGACGGCGGCCAGGACCGCGACCTTCTCCTTCTGGAGGCGGGACTCCTTCGTCAGGCGCGGCACCGCCTTCTCGATGGACTGGAGGTCGGCGAGGATCAGCTCGGTGTTGATCGTCTCGATGTCGTCCTTCGGCGAGACCTTGCCGTCGACGTGGACGACGTTCTCGTCCTTGAAGGCGCGGATGACCTGGCAGATGGCGTCCGACTCGCGGATGTTCGCGAGGAACTTGTTGCCCAGGCCCTCGCCCTCGGAGGCGCCGCGGACGATGCCCGCGATGTCGACGAAGTCGACCGTCGCCGGGAGGACGCGCTGCGAGCCGAAGATGCCGGCCAGCACGCCGAGGCGCTGGTCCGGGACGCCGACGACGCCGACGTTCGGCTCGATCGTGGCGAACGGGTAGTTGGCCGCCAGCACGTCGTTCTTGGTCAGGGCGTTGAACAGGGTCGACTTGCCGACATTCGGCAGGCCGACGATTCCGATCGTGAGCGACACGTTGGCGACTTCCCGTAGCTGGAGGGGGCGGCGGCCCGGAGGTGGGCCACCGGACAGTTTACTTTCCGATGAGTGGCGGTGGATGTACGCGTGTCCGGGGCCCGATCCGGCCGCCTCCCCGCCTAGTTTGGTGGGGTGGAGCAATACAGCACGCGACCGGCCCCTCACCCGCAGCGACCTCCGGCCCAGCGTCGGCGGCCGCCGACGGGCGTGCCCGCCCAGGGCGGCGCCCCGCGGCCCGTGCCGGCGCGGCGGATGCCCAGGCCCCGGCTGACCGGGCTCGGCGGCGGGCTTTTCGCGTGCGCCGGCATGGTGCTCGTCGCCGGGATCTGCTGGCTGCTCTTCGGTTCCTCGCTCTTCGTCTACGGGCTGCTCTTCGTGCCCGTCGCGGCCGCCGCCGCGCTCTGGGTACGGCCCGCCGACCTGATCACCGCGCCGATCAGCGCCCCCATCGCCTTCGCCGCCGGGGTGTGGCCCATCTCGGGCGGCTCCGGCGGCTTCGGCGGGCAGCTGATGGGGCTGGTGTCCGCCCTGTCCCTGCACGCCGGCTGGCTGTACGCGGGCACGCTGGTCGCCGCGCTGATCGTCATCGTGCGCAAGGCGGTGCTGATCGGGAAGAGGCGGCTCCCCCGCCGGACCGCCTCGACCTCCTAGCCCCCGGCGGGCCCCTTCGCCGCCATTGCCGCGCCCACGATCCCCGCGTTGTTCTGCAGCTTCGCCGGCACGATCTCGGCCCGGACGCCCTCGATCAGCGGAAGGAACTTCTCCGGCTTGCGGCTGACGCCGCCGCCGATGATGAAGAGGTCCGGGGAGAAGAGCATCTCCACGTGCTCCAGGTACCTCTGCACCCGGTGCGCCCAGCGCTCCCAAGTGAGCCCGTGGTCCTCCTTGGCCTTCACCGAGGCCCGCGTCTCCGCGTCGTGGCCCTTCAGCTCCAGGTGGCCGAGCTCCGTGTTCGGGACCAGCCGCCCGTCCCGGAACAGGGCGCTCCCGATGCCCGTGCCCAGCGTGAGCAGGAGGACCGTGCCGTCCCGCCCCTTCCCGGCCCCGTACGTCATCTCCGCGATCCCCGCCGCGTCCGCGTCGTTGAGGACCGTGACCGGCCTGCCGCCCAGCCGCCCCGACAGCAGGTCCGCCGTGTCGACGCCGATCCACGCCTTGTCCATGTTGGCCGCCGTACGGGTGACGCCGCCGGTGACCACCCCGGGGAAGGTGACCCCCACCGGGCCGTCCCAGTCGAAGTGGCGCACCACCTCGACGACGCAGCCGGCCACCCCGTCGGGGGTGGCCGGCTGCGGTGTCAGTACTTTGTGGCGCTCTTGCGCCAGGTCGCCACGGTCCAGGTCCACGGGAGCGCCCTTGATCCCGGATCCGCCGATGTCCACGCCGAAGATCTGCATGGACATACCGTACGAAAGGAGTTACTTGTCGGCGACCAGTTCGGCGGCCTCCGCGCGCAGGTCCCGGCGGAGTTCCTTGGGCAGCGAGAAGACGATCGACTCCTCGGCGGTCTTGACGATCTCCACGTCCGCGTAACCGCGCGCCGCGAGCCACTCCAGGACCTCCTCGACCAGGACCTCCGGCACCGAGGCGCCCGAGGTGAGGCCGACGGTGGTGACGCCCTCCAGCCAGGCCTCGTCGATCTCGCTCGCGAAGTCGACGAGGTGCGCGGCGCCCGCGCCGGCGTCCAGCGCGACCTCGACGAGGCGGATGGAGTTCGAGGAGTTCTTGGAACCGACCACGATGACCAGGTCGGAGTCGGCGCCCATCACCTTGACGGCGGCCTGCCGGTTCGAGGTGGCGTAGCAGATGTCGTCGCTGGGCGGCGAGACCAGCAGCGGGAACTTGGTCTTCAGCGCGTCGACCGTCTCCATCGTCTCGTCGACCGAGAGGGTGGTCTGCGACAGCCAGACGACCTTCGACTCGTCCCGCACCTCGACGTTGGCGACGTCGTCCGGGCCGTCGACGATCGTGATGTGGTCCGGGGCCTCGCCGAAGGTGCCGATGACCTCCTCGTGGCCCTCGTGGCCGATGAGGAGGATGTCGAAGTCCTCGTTCGCGTACCGGATGGCTTCCTTGTGCACCTTGGTGACCAGCGGGCAGGTGGCGTCGATCGTCGCGAGCTTACCGCGCGCCGCCTCCTCGTGCACCACCGGCGCCACGCCGTGCGCGGAGAACATCACGATGGAGCCCTCGGGCACCTCCTCCGTCCGCTCGACGAAGATGGCGCCCTTCTTCTCCAGCGTCTGGACGACGTACTTGTTGTGCACGATCTCGTGGCGGACGTAGACCGGCGCGCCGTACTGCTCGAGAGCCTTCTCGACAGCGATCACGGCTCGGTCGACGCCCGCGCAGTAGCCGCGAGGGGCGGCGAGCAGGACACGGCGGGAAGCGGCAGCAGTCATGCCCTCCATCGTACGGGGGTCCCCAGCAGGCCGTTCGTCCCCCGTCCGTCCCACACTTGATCGCAAGCGTGTGCACAGCATCCCTCGGAGGGCCGATGGTGTCGGGTACGGATCCCAGTACGGCGGCCCCGGTACCCGAGCGGGCCCCGGCCGGCCCGCTCCGGCGGAGCCTCGGCTTCCGGGACCTGGTCGTCTACGGGCTGCTCTTCATCGCCCCCATGGCCCCGGTCGGGGTCTTCGGCACCCTGGACGCCAAGTCGCACGGCGCGGTCGCCCTCGTCTACCTCGCCGCGACCGTCGCGATGGCCTTCACGGCCTTCTCCTACGCCCAGATGGTCCGGGTCGCCCCGCAGGCCGGCTCGGTCTTCACGTACGCCCGCAAGGGCCTGGGCGAGGGGCCCGGGCTGATCGCCGGGTGGATGGCGATGCTCGACTACCTGCTGATCCCGGCGGTCGCGTACCTCTTCTCGGGGATCGCGATGAACGCGCTGGTGCCGGAGGTCTCCCGGTGGGTGTGGACGGCGCTGGCCGTCGTGATCACCACCCTCCTCAACCTGTGGGGCGTACGGGCGGCCGCGCGCGTGGGCTTCGCCGTGCTGGCCCTGGAGATCCTCGTCCTGCTCGTCTTCCTGGTCGCCGCGGTGACCGTGCTGGCCCAGGGCGGGGCGCGGCGCGGCTGGCTCTCGCCGCTGACCGGTGACGGCTCGCTCGGCTTCAGCACGGCCGCGGTGCTGGGCGCGGTGTCGGTGGCGGTGCTGTCGTACCTCGGCTTCGACGCGATCGCCTCCTTCGCCGAGGAGGTGACGGGCGGCTCGGAGCGCGTGGCGCGGGCGGTGCTCTTCTGCCTGGCGCTGGCCGGGCTGCTGTTCGTCGTGCAGAGCTATCTGGCGGCGCTGCTCATGCCCGTGTCCGCGGCGGAACTGGCGGCCGATCCTGGGCTGCAGGGGCCGGCCTTCTACGACGCGGTGGAGTCCTCGGTCGGCACCTGGCTGCACGACCTGGTGGCGGTCAGCAAGGCGATCGGGGCGGCCTTCGCGGCGCTGGCGGGGCAGGCGGCGGCCGGGCGGCTGGTGTTCGCGATGGCCCGGGAGCGGCGGCTGCCGCGGGCGCTCGCGCGGACCTCGGACGGCACCCCGCGGCTCGCCCTGCTGGTGGCGGCCGGCATCACGCTGGTCGCCGCCGTGTGGGCGGCCCGGCGCGACGACGGGCTGGACCACCTGGTGTCCGTCGTGGACGTCGGGGCACTGGTGGCCTTCACCCTGCTGCACGCGTCGGTGGTGGGGTGGTTCGTGGTGAAGCGGCGGGAGGGTCCGCCGGTCTGGTGGAAACACCTGGTGATGCCGGTGCTCGGCGCGGCGGTGACCGTCGCGGTGATCGTGGAGGCCTCCTGGACGGCCCAGGTGGTGGGGGCGGTGTGGCTGGCGGTGGGCCTGTGCGTCCTCCTCGCCCAACGCGGCCGGCCCGACGGCCCGGACGGCCCGGGCGCACCCGACGGACCGGGCTCACCCGGCACCCCCGACGCCTCGCGCACACCCGGGGCCTCGCGTACGGGCGCTCCGCGCACACCTGGAGCCTCGCGCGCACCGGGGGCCTCGCGCGCACCGGGGGCCGCGCGTACGGGCGCTCCGCGTACATCTAGAGCCGCGCCCGCCCCCGGAGCCTCGCGCGCACCGGGCACCTCGCGCACGGGCGCCTCGCGTACCCCCGGAACCTCGCCCGCCCCCGGAACCTCGCCCGCCCCCGGAGCCTCGCCGGCACCCGGGGCCTCGCCCGCACCCGACGCCCCCGGCAGACCCGGGGCCTCCCGCGCACCCGGGGCCGCGCGTACGGGCGCTCCGCGTACACCTGGAGCCGCGCCCGCCCCCGGCGCCTCGCGTACCCCCGGTGCCTCGCCCGCACCCGACGCCTCGCCCGCACCCGGCGCCTCGCCCCCACCCGGCACCTCGTCCGCACCGGGCGGACCCGCGGATTCAGGAGCCCCGGGGCCCGACACCCGACCCGGAGCCTGAGACGCTGTCAGCGGAGCCCGTTAGCCTGCGTGCATGGGTCTGAATACGTCGGCCGAGGCGCCGCTGCCGGTAGGCCAGGTGTCCCGGCTCATCGGGGGCTGGATCGAGCGGCTCGGTCAGGTGTGGGTGGAAGGGCAGATCACGCAGCTCTCGCGGCGGCCGGGGGCGGGGGTGGTCTTCCTGACGCTGCGCGACCCCTCGCACGACATCTCGGTCAGCGTGACCTGCTTCCGCCAGGTCTTCGACGAGGTCGCGGACGTGGTCTCGGAGGGCGCGCGGGTCGTCCTGCTGGCCAAGCCGGAGTGGTACGCCCCGCGCGGGCAGCTGTCCCTGCGGGCCACCGAGATACGGCCCGTCGGCATCGGCGAGCTCCTCGCCCGGCTGGAGAAGCTCAAGCGGTCCCTCGCCGCCGAGGGGCTCTTCGCGCTGGACCGCAAGAAGCCGCTGCCGTTCCTGCCGCAGCTGATCGGGCTGGTGGTCGGGCGGGCCTCGGCGGCCGAGCGCGACGTACTGGAGAACGCCCGGCGCCGCTGGCCGGCCGTCCGCTTCGAGGTGCGCAACGTCGCCGTCCAGGGGGTGCACGCGGTGCCCCAGGTGGTCCAGGCGGTCAAGGAGCTCGACGCCCTGGACGAGGTCGACGTGATCATCGTGGCGCGCGGCGGCGGCAGCGTGGAGGACCTGCTGCCCTTCTCCGACGAGGAGGTCGTCCGCACGGTCGCGGCGGCCCGTACGCCCGTGGTCTCGGCGATCGGCCACGAGCCCGACTCCCCGCTGCTGGACCTGGTCGCGGACGTGCGGGCCTCCACGCCCACGGACGCGGCGAAGAAGGTGGTCCCGGACGTGGGCGAGGAGCTGGAGCGCGTGCGCCAGCTGCAGGCCCGGGGGCTGCGCGCGGTGACCGGTCTGCTCGACCGGGAGGAGCGGGGGCTCGCGCACGCCCTCGGCCGGCCGGTCTTCGTCCACCCGCAGCGGATGGTGGAGATCCGGGAGGACGAGCTGGACGCGCTGCTGGCACGCGGCCGGCGCACGCTCGGGCACCTGCTGGACCGGGCCGACTCGGAGCTCGCCCACACGCTCGCCCGGGTGGTGGCGCTGTCCCCGGCCGCGACCCTGGAGCGCGGGTACGCCGTACTGCAGCGGGCCGACGGCCACGTGGTGCGTTCGCCGGAGGGTCTCGCGGCGGACGAGGTGCTGCGCGCACGGGTGGCGGAGGGCACCTTCTCCGTACGGGTCGCTCCGCCCGAGTAGCGGGCAGGCAGGCAGGCAGCGGGCAGCGGCGCCCGGAAACACGACACACGGCCGCAACCAACTGGTTGCACTACACACATAGGGTGGAAAAGGGAATGGCAGAGGCCGAGACCGCGCTGGGATACGAGCAGGCCCGCGACGAGCTCATCGAGGTCGTCCGCAAGCTGGAGGCGGGCGGCACCTCGCTGGAGGACTCGCTGGCGCTCTGGGAGCGCGGCGAGGAGCTGGCGAAGGTCTGCCGGCACTGGCTGGAGGGAGCCCGGGCCCGCCTGGACTCCGCGCTGGCGGCGCGCGAGCCGGCCGAGGAGGAGTGATCCCGGTCACCACCAGGGGGATTTAGTTGAAAATTCATCTACTTCGGCCGTAGAGTCGGGGACATCGCTTCACCTCCGTATGGAAGAAGGCTTTCCGATGTCTCTCGTTCTTGACTCCGCCGCGCAGGACCTGCTGTTCCGCGAGGCCCGCACGGCCAACTCGTTCTCGGACGAGCCGGTCACCGAGGAGCAGGTCCAGGCGATCTACGACCTGGTGAAGTTCGGCCCCACCGCGTTCAACCAGACGCCGCTGCGCATCACCCTGGTCCGCTCCCCCGAGGCCCGCGAGCGCCTCGTCAAGCACATGGCCGAGGGCAACGCGGCGAAGACCGCCACCGCGCCGCTGGTCGCGATCCTCTCCGCGGACAACGAGTTCCACGAGGAGCTCCCGCAGCTGCTGCCGCACTTCCCGCAGGCCAAGGACATGTTCTTCGCCGAGCGCCCGGTCCGCGAGCAGTCCGCGCTGCTGAACGCCGCCCTGCAGGCCGCCTACTTCATCGTCGGCGTCCGCGCCGCCGGTCTGGCCGCGGGCCCGATGACCGGCGCCGACTTCGGCGGCATCCAGAAGGAGTTCCTGGACGCCGACCACACCCCGCTGATGGTCGTCAACATCGGCAAGCCGGGCGAGGACGCCGCCTTCCCGCGCTCCCCGCGCCTGGCGTTCGACGAGGTCGTCACCACGGTCTGAGCAGGCCGCGCACGCGAGAAGGGCCGTGCCCCCGGAATCCCGGGGGCACGGCCCTTCGGCTGTGGTGCGGCACGGCTGGAGGGTGCGACTCAAAGATCGGGGCTCCGCCCCGGACCCCGCGCCTCAAACGCCGGCGAGGCTGGACTGTGCGCCCGACCCCGGCGCCCCGCCCAAGCGGCGCAGCCGACCGGCGGGAGCGCTACGCGCCCTGCTTGAACTCCAGCGCCGCCGCCATCGCGCCGAGCTGCTCGAAGGAGGCCGTCCCCGTCACCACCGTGACGTGGCCCTGCCCCTGGCGGACGAGGGCGTCGTACTTCTCGCCGTCCCAGCGCTCCCAGGCCGTGTCCCCGACCTGCTGGGTCTGCCCGGTGGCCGCCGCCTGCTGGGTGACCCGGGCGAGGTACTTGGGCGAGGTGTCCGTGGACTGCTCCACCGCCACGTACTGCTTCTCCGGGTCGAGGAAGCCCAGGTGCCAGGCGTTGTCCTTCTTGCGCTCGTACGTCACCGAGGTCGCCCGCCACTGCTCCGGGAGCCCCACGGGGGCCGCCACCGGATACGGGGCCGCGCGCCGGGCCGTGATCGTCTCCACCCGGTAGTCGACCGCGCGGATCGGATCGGCGTCCTCGTCATGGGGGACGAAGAGGTAGATCCCGGCGACGACGATGCCGATCACCCCGAGCGACCGGACCATGTCCCAGACCGTCTGCTTGCCTTTCATACCTGCCACGGCACCCATCGTCCCGCATGACAGGGGGGCGATCACCGCCGGGGTCGCGCCGGCGCGCCGCACGGCGGACGCTGGAGATTCCACCGGGGCCCGCAAGGTGTCCGCTCAGGACAAACGCCTGACCGATATACCGCTCATACGTGACCCGCCCTGCTCAATATGTCGACGTACCGATAGAGTTCCAGCACCCTCACTTCCCGGCCGTCGCCGTACAGAAAGGTGCGCTCCGATGACCGAGCACAACCTGCCGCCCCAGCTCGAAGTCTCTCCGGAGGCCCCCGACCGCAACCTCGCCCTGGAACTCGTCCGGGTCACCGAGGCCGCCGCCATGGCCGCGGGCCGGTGGGTCGGGCGCGGCGACAAGCTCGGCGCCGACGGCGCCGCGGTCAACGCGATGCGGACCCTGATCTCCACCGTCTCGATGAACGGCGTCGTCGTCATCGGCGAGGGCGAGAAGGACGAAGCCCCGATGCTCTTCAACGGCGAGCGGGTCGGTGACGGCACCGGTGCCGAGGTCGACATCGCCGTGGACCCGATCGACGGCACCACCCTGAACGCCAAGGGCATGCCGAACGCCATCGCCGTGCTCGCCGCCGCCGACCGCGGCACCATGTTCGACCCGTCCGCGGTCTTCTACATGGAGAAGCTGGTCACCGGTCCCGAGGCCGCCGACTTCGTCGACATCAACGCCCCCGTTTCGGTCAACATCCGGCGCGTCGCCAAGGCCAAGAACATGGCCGTCGAGGACGTCACCGTGATCATCCTGGACCGCCCCCGCCACGAGGGCATCGTCAAGGAGATCCGCGAGACCGGCGCCCGGATCAAGTTCATCTCCGACGGCGACGTCGCGGGCTCGGTCATGGCGGTGCGCGAGGGCACCGGCGTGGACCTGCTCCTCGGCATCGGCGGCACCCCCGAGGGCATCATCTCGGCCTGCGCCATAAAGTGCCTCGGCGGCACCATCCAGGGCAAGCTGTGGCCGAAGGACGAGGCCGAGCGCCAGAAGGCCATCGACGCGGGTCACGACCTGGACCGCGTCCTGCACACCAACGACCTGGTGTCCGGCGAGAACGTCTTCTTCGTCGCCACCGGCATCACGGACGGCGAGCTGCTGCGCGGCGTCCACTACCGCTCGGAGACCGCGACGACGTCCTCGCTGGTCATGCGCTCGAAGTCGGGCACGATCCGGCGGATCGACTCCACGCACCGCCTGTCGAAGCTGCGCGCGTACAGCGCGATCGACTTCGACCGCGCGCAGTAGGCCTGCAGCAGGCCGAAGCGCGCGTCCACAGCGAGAGGGGCAGTCACCGTGTGCGGCGGTGACCGCCCCTCTCGCTGCGTCCACACGGCCGGCCCTGCCGTGTCCACGCGGCTCGTACGGGGCTGCGCGCGCCCCCGGCCGGCCGCAGGCGGGAGCTAGCCCGCGGCCGCGACGGGGCCGGCCGCCGGAGCCTGGCGCAGCTCGGCCGACCTGCGGCGCATGCGCGCCAGGACCACCCGGCGCTCGGCGGCGGTGAGGCCGCCCCAGACCCCGTACGGCTCGGGCTGGAGGAGTGCGTGCTCCCGGCAGGCGACCATGACCGGGCAGCGGGCACAGACGCGCTTGGCGGCCTCCTCGCGGGAGAGCCGGGCCGCCGTGGGCTCTTTGGAGGGCGCGAAGAACAGCCCCGCCTCGTCCCTGCGGCACACCGCCTCCGCATGCCATGGGCCGTCCTCAGCCCTCGCCGGCACCCGCGGCTTCGGCACGGCGGCAACCTTCAGGGACTGATGCGGCGGATGCGGCACGGTCTACTCCTGACGACGGGTACGCGAGCGAGAGACGATGCACCTGTCCCTACCCGCTGCACGCGCCCCTATGCACCGGGTGCCACCGGGCGCCGGGGGTTCGTCCGAAACGCGACCCCCGCCGTGAGCGGCTTTCAGCCGTCCAGGCGCTTGCGCAGTTTGCGTGCCAGATCGACCAGGCGGGCGCCCATCTTGGGCCGTGCCTCGATGTTGCCGAGCAGGGCGAAGCCCCGGACGATCACCACCGGCGCCTGCGGGTCGCTCTCCCCGCGGCCCTCGCCGCGCACCTCGAAGTTGCCGAGGACCCCGCTGCCGTAGCCGCGCAGGGTGACGTTCTCCGGGACCAGGACCTCGACGTTGCCGAGGACGCAGGTCACGTTGATCTCGGTGACCTGCTGCTCGAAGACGGCCTCGGTGAGGTCGATGTTGATGTCGCCCATCACGGAGACCGCGCGGGTGTGCGCGCCCGGCCGCCAGCGGCCCTTGCGGGCGGAGCTGCTGCACACGGCGACGATCGTCTCGGCGGGCACCCCCGCGCCGGCCGGGCCGGTGGGGCCCGCCGGCGCGAACGGGGCATGGGAGCCGCCGGGTGCGGGCAGATCCCGTACGAGGCCTTCCAGCTCGCCGACCGTCTTGAAGGCGTACAGCGAGTCCAGGCGCTCGGAGTGCTCGTCGGAGGTCAGCCGGCCTTCGGCGAGGGCGTCGCCGAGGATCTGCGCGATCCGGTCCCGGTCGGCATCGGAGGCGCGCAGCTCGGCGGGAGAGGCTGCGGCTGCGGGGGCGGCGGGTTGCTTTTCCAGGTCCACGGGCCCAGCATAGCGAGACACGATAGATCGCGATACTACCGAGTGAGCCTTACCTCACAGACACGTCCCCGGCGGGAGGTTCTACGCTGGAGGACTGCGCTGCCAAATGGTCGCCAGCGCTGTCTGCCGAGTGAGGATTGGCCACACGATGCCGGAGTTCGCCTACACCGACCTGCTGCCCCTGGGCGAGGACACCACGCCGTACCGGCTGGTGACCGCCGAGGGCGTGTCCACCTTCGAGGCGGACGGCCGTACGTTCCTCAAGGTCGAGCCCGAGGCGCTGCGCAAGCTCGCCGAAGAGGCCATCCACGACATCCAGCACTTCCTGCGCCCCGCGCACCTCGCGCAGCTGCGCCGCATCATCGACGACCCCGAGGCCTCCTCGAACGACAAGTTCGTCGCGCTCGACCTGCTCAAGAACGCGAACATCGCGGCGGCCGGCGTCCTGCCGATGTGCCAGGACACGGGCACGGCGATCGTGATGGGCAAGCGCGGCCAGAACGTGCTCACCGAGGGCGGCGACGAGGCGGCGCTGTCGCGCGGCATCTACGACGCGTACACCCGCCTGAACCTGCGCTACTCGCAGATGGCCCCCATCACCATGTGGGAAGAGAAGAACACCGGCTCGAACCTGCCCGCGCAGATCGAGCTGTACGCGACCGACGGCGGCTCGTACAAGTTCCTCTTCATGGCCAAGGGCGGCGGCTCCGCCAACAAGTCCTTCCTCTACCAGGAGACCAAGGCGGTCCTCAACGAGGCCTCCATGATGAAGTTCCTGGAGGAGAAGATCCGCTCGCTCGGTACGGCGGCCTGCCCGCCCTACCACCTGGCGATCGTCGTCGGCGGCACCTCCGCCGAGCACGCGCTGAAGACCGCCAAGTACGCCTCGGCGCACTACCTGGACGAGCTGCCCCGCGAGGGCTCCCCGCTGGGCCACGGCTTCCGCGACGAGGCCCTGGAGCAGCAGGTCTTCGAGCTGACCCAGAAGATCGGCATCGGCGCGCAGTTCGGCGGCAAGTACTTCTGCCACGACGTCCGCGTGGTCCGCCTGCCCCGCCACGGCGCCTCGCTGCCCGTCGCGATCGCCGTGTCCTGCTCGGCCGACCGCCAGGCGACCGCGAAGATCACCGCAGAGGGCGTCTTCCTGGAGCAGCTGGAGACGGACCCGGCGCGCTTCCTGCCGGACACCACGGACTCGCACCTCGACGAGTCCGCGGACGTGGTCTCCATCGACCTGAACCAGCCGATGGACGAGATCCTGGCGACCCTGACCAAGCACCCGGTCAAGACCCGCCTCTCGCTGACCGGCCCGCTGGTCGTGGCGCGCGACATCGCGCACGCCAAGATCAAGGAGCTGCTGGACTCGGGCGCGCCGATGCCGCAGTACCTGAAGGACCACCCGGTGTACTACGCCGGCCCGGCGAAGACCCCCGAGGGCTACGCCTCCGGTTCCTTCGGCCCGACCACGGCCGGCCGCATGGACTCCTACGTGGAGCAGTTCCAGGCGGCGGGCGGCTCCAAGGTCATGCTGGCCAAGGGCAACCGCTCCCAGCAGGTGACGGACGCGTGCGGCACGCACGGCGGCTTCTACCTGGGCTCGATCGGCGGCCCGGCGGCGCGCCTGGCCCAGGACTGCATCAAGAAGGTCGAGGTCCTGGAGTACGAGGAGCTCGGCATGGAGGCGGTCTGGAAGATCGAGGTCGAGGACTTCCCGGCCTTCATCGTCGTCGACGACAAGGGCAACGACTTCTTCCAGAACCCGGCCCCGGAGCCGACGTTCACCCACATCCCGGTCCGCGGCCCGGGCCTGTAGCGCGTGCGACCGAGGGCCCCTCCCCCGTTCGGGGGAGGGGCCCTCGCGCAGCTCCGCCCATCGGCAGATGGCAGGACGGCGGGCTCCCGGCGAGGCTTTCCCCGTAACCAAACAGCCTTTGGAACACGGGAGTTCACGATGAAGAACCGCAGGCGCGCCCTCATCCTCGCCGGAACCGCCGCCGCCCTCGCGGCCACGCTGATCGCTGCGGCTCCGGCCCCGGCCGCGCCTGCGGCCGCGCCGAAGCTCGCCTCCGTGCACGGGGGCGGCACGATCTTCTACCCCTACTCCGCCAAGGACGACATCCGCTTCACCGTCGATGCCGAGTCCACCCCGTGGACCAGGCCGTTCCCGGCCCCGGGAGGCGAGAAGGGCCTGCCGACGGACGCCCGGGGCCGGGTGACCATCTCCCACCACTACACGGAGACCGACTTCACCGCGACCGGCGAGGCGGAGGTGGACTGCCTGGTCACGGGTGGCAAGACCGCCACGCTCACCGCCGTGGTCAAGAGCTCGAACGTCGGCTGGGACGGCAAGCGGATCGGCATCAGCGTCCAGGACGGCCGGCGCGGCGAGCCGGACCGCGTCGGGTTCTCCTGGGACATCGCCAACGTCGACGTGAAGCCGGACGGCACGGTCGCCGAGGGCACGGTGGGCACCTGCATGGCCCCGGCCCCCTTCACGGAGGTCACCAAGGGCGGCTTCAAGGTCAATCCCGCCCCGCTGTCCCCGCAACCGAAGTCGTAGTCACGGCGTCGGAGACAACAGGTACCGGGCCTCAACGGGGGTGGCCCGGTACCCCGTCTTCCGCGCGGCCGCCACCTCGGCGATGGTCAGCCGGTACACCCGGCGCAGCAGCGCGATCGGCACCCCGTCGGGCCCGCCGACCGGCAGGTGGACCGTGCCCTCCCGGGCCACGATGCGCTCCCGGACCGACGGCGGCGGTACGCCCCGTCCTTCGTCGCAGGCGTAGATCTCGTACCGCGGACAGTGGTAGAACCCAGCCCACTGCAGCTCGCCGTCCCGGATGAACTGCCAGTCCTCCCGGACGCACTCCTCGCACGGCTCGCAGTGAAGGGTCGCGTACACCTGCTGTTCGGCCATCAGGGCAGGATGCGGTGCCGGGGCGTCCCGCGCATCCGGATAACGTCTGGGGCATGACGCAGATGCAGCCCCCCACCGCCCGCGACGTGCGCGTCATCGCCCATCGCGGGGCCTCCCACGAGCACCCCGAGCACACCCTCGCCGCCTACCGGCAGGCCATCGCCGACGGGGCCGACGCGCTGGAGTGCGATGTGCGGCTCACCGCCGATCAGCGGCTGGTGTGCGTGCACGACCGGCGCGTCGAGCGGACCTCCGACGGGCGCGGGGTCGTCTCGGAGATGACGTACGAGGAACTGCGCGCCCTCGACTTCGGCGGGTGGAAGGGCGAGGAGCACCGCGGGGCCCGGGTGCTCCTCTTCGAGGACCTGCTCCGGGAGGCGCTGGCCGCACCCCGGCCCGTGGGGCTGGCCGTCGAGACCAAGCATCCGACGCGCGCGGGCGGCCGCCTGGAGACGGAACTGGTGCGGATGCTCCGGGAGTACGGGCTGGCCGACGGAGCGAGCGGCCGTGTCGAGGTGATGAGCTTCTCGCGGAGCGCGCTGACCCGGCTGCACCGGCTCGCGCCCGGCCTGCCCGCCGTCTACCTGATCGAGCGGCGGCTGCGCCCGGTCCGGCCCCCGTACGCGACGCACGCGGGCCCGGGCATCGATCTCGTGCGCCGGGACCCGGGGCTGGTGGCCCGGCTGAAGGCCAAGGGGCTGTCCGTACGGGTGTGGACCGTGGACGAGCCGGAGGACGTGGAGCTGTGCCTGCGCCTCGGCGTCGACACGCTGATCACCAACCGGCCGCGCGAGGTGCGCAAGCTGCTGCGCGACATGTGACACCCGGCCGGGGTGCGCCGGCCGGGCGTGGGGGGTCGTAGGGGCGGATCGGGGCGGGATTACACGAAGCGCTGGTTCGCGGAACCGTTGCAGGGCTGCAGGCGCAGCGGCTCGTGGGCGGCGGCCACCGTGAGGCACTGGCCCGGGGCGGCGGCGGGGCGCAGGGTGGCGCCGTCGCGGACGAACTGCTGGTTCGCTCCGCCGTGGCAGTTCCAGATGATCAGGCCGGTGCCGGAGCCGTAGTTGGCGCCGGGGGCGTCGAGGCAGCGGTCCTGGGTCAGCTCGATGTGGACGGACTTGCGGGCGGCGTCGTACCACCAGCCCTGGTTCCGGCCGCCGTGGCAGTCCCAGCCCACGATCTTCGTCTCGTTGGCGCTGGAGCCGCCGAAGGAGTCGAGGCAGTTGCCGGTCGCCTCGTTCTTCAGGGGCTTGAACTTGTCGTCCCAGGCCCCGGCCTGCAGGACGGGCGTCCCGGTGCTCGCCGGGTCGGCGCAGGAGGCCTCGCGCAGGCCCGAGTTGTAGAGCTGGGTCAGACAGGACGCGAAGGCGCCGTGGCCGCGGTAGTTGGGGTGGAAGGACTGGCGGGCGGTGTTCTCGTCCCACGGGAAGTGGTCCCCGAGGTCCAGGTAGAGCCCGCGGGCCCAGGTGTCCTCCATGCACACCTCGTGCCCGTGGAAGAGCCGCGAGTTGTCCAGGTAGGTGGCGCCGGAGGCGAGGGCCGCCGCGCGCATGCCCTTCTCGAAGGTGGGCACCGCGTAGTTGCGGCCCCAGGTGGCGTCGGAGTCGTAGCCGGCGCAGCCGCCGGGCAGCTTGCCGGGGAAGTTCGGGTTGTCGTAGAAGTCGGGCCCGATGGGGCTGGGGTAGCCCATCACGACCAGCTTGTAGTCGGAGTCGGCGTAACCGGCGTCGCGCATGACCGTCTTGAGGTCCGCGACCGTGGCCTCCACCTTGGGCTTCAGGCCGTCGACGCGCCCCTGCCAGCCGGGGGCGTACTTGGGCTCGCAGGTGCCCTGGCTGAGGATCCAGCGGGTCACGCAGTCGGTCATGACGGGGCCGAACTGCAGGTCGTCGTTGGCGCCGGCGACCAGCAGGACCATCTTGATCTTCGTGTTGCGGGCCTTGATGGCCAGGCTGTCGCTCTGCACCAGCTCGTCGGCGTACTGCTTGCTGCCGCCGATCCTGATGTTGCCCGTGTAGCCGCCGGAGCAGGCGACGTTGAAGGTGAGGTCGGCCGGGATGCCGGTGCGGTGGATCGCCGAGTCGGGCGAGCGGTGGCACTGGTTGTTCGGCGTGTTGGTCGCGGGGTCGTAGTTGCCCACGCCCTCGCCCGATATCTCGCTGTCGCCCAGCGAGATCAGGCCGGTCTTGCGCTCGTTCAGCGGGCGGACGGCGGCGTCGCCGTAGATCTTGACGGCTTCCGCCGCCCGGATCGCCTCCAGCTCGGGCGAGAGGGGGGTGACGGCCGCTGCGGGGGTCGCCGCCTGGGCCATGGGGGTGATGGCGGTGACGCCGCCCAGGGCGGCCGCGATCGCCGCGACGGCGGCGAAGGTAGATCTGAGCATGGGTTTCGTACGTGCACGTGCCATGAACGCCTCCCCGGATGTCAGTGTTACCCACGGTATTTACTGGCCGGTAAGTGAGTTGGGAACACTTCGAACAAGACAATTGCTCAAGTTTTTGAGGAGGCCAGGAAAATGACCGAACATCAGCAGGCCGAAGCGTTCCGGATCGAGCACGACTCCATGGGCGACGTACGGGTGCCCCTGCACGCCAAGTGGCGCGCCCAGACCCAGCGCGCGGTGGAGAACTTCCCCGTGTCCGGGCAGCGGTTGGAACGCGCCCACATCGAGGCCCTCGCCCGCATCAAGGCCGCGGCCGCCGTGGTGAACGCGCGGCTGGGCGTCGTCGGCGAGGACGTCGCCGACGCGATCCGGTCCGCCGCCGCCGAGGTCGCGGACGGCCGCTGGGACGAGCACTTCCCCGTGGACGTCTTCCAGACCGGCTCCGGGACCTCGTCCAACATGAACACCAACGAGGTGATCGCCACCCTCGCCACCGAGCGGCTGGGCCGGGAGGTGCACCCCAACGACCACGTCAACGCCTCGCAGAGCTCCAACGACGTCTTCCCGTCGTCCATCCACATCGCCGCCACCGCCGCCGTCAGCGGCGAGCTGATCCCGGCCCTGGAGCACCTCGCCGCCGCGCTGGAGCGCAAGGCGGCCGAGTTCGCGCAGGTGGTCAAGGCGGGGCGGACCCACCTGATGGACGCCACCCCGGTCACCCTGGGCCAGGAGTTCGGCGGATACGCGGCCCAGATCCGCTACGGCGTCGAGCGGCTGCGCGCGGCCCTCCCCCGCCTCGCCGAGCTGCCGCTGGGCGGCACCGCGGTGGGCACCGGCATCAACACCCCGCCCGGGTTCTCCGCCGCCGTGATCGCCGAGGTGGCCGCCGCCACCGGGCTGCCGCTGACCGAGGCCCGCGACCACTTCGAGGCCCAGGGGGCGCGGGACGCGCTGGTGGAGACCTCCGGGATGCTCCGCACGGTCGCCGTCTCGCTCACCAAGATCTCCAACGACCTGCGCTGGATGGCGTCCGGGCCGCGCACCGGATTGGCCGAAATCAATCTCCCGGATCTCCAGCCCGGCTCCTCGATCATGCCCGGAAAGGTCAATCCGGTGGTCCCGGAGGCCGTCCTGATGGTCGCCGCCCAGGTCATGGGGAACGACGCCACCGTCGCGGTGGCGGGCGCGGCAGGCAACTTCGAGCTCAATGTGATGCTCCCGGTGATGGCCAGGAACCTCCTCGAATCGATCCGGCTGCTCGGCAGCGCGAGCCGGCTGCTGGCCGACCGCACGGTCGACGGGATCACCGCCAACGAGGCGCGGGCCAGGGAATACGCCGAGTCCTCGCCCTCCGTGGTGACCCCGCTCAATCGCTACATCGGCTACGAGGAGGCCGCCAAGGTGGCCAAGAGGTCCCTCGCCGAGCGGAAGACGATCAGGGAGGTCGTCCTGGAGTCCGGCTACGTGGAACGCGGCGCCCTGACCCTGGAGCAGCTCGACGAGGCCCTGGACGTGCTGCGCATGACGCACCCGTGACCCGCGGGACCCGGCCCCCGGGCGGGGGCCGGATCCGGTCGATTCCCGTCCGCCAACCCCCCAGTGACCTGCACCGCAGCGGGGGCGCGGGCCCCCGCCCTAAGATCTCCGCATGACAGGTACTTTCAAGCCCGGGAGCGGCTCGGCGCAGGACGCGCCGCAGGGCCCCGCGCAGGGCACGCGCTGGGCGCCCGGGGAGCAGATCCTCTGGCGCTACCGCGACCACGCCCCGGGTCTGAAGGGCCCGGTGCACATCTGCCGCCCGGTGACGGTGGTTCAGGACACGGACGAGCTGCTGGCCGTCTGGATGGCCCCGGGCACCGAGTGCGTCAAGCCGGTCCTGGCCGACGGCACCTCCGTCCACGAGGAACCGCTCGCCACCCGCTACACCGCGCCGCGCACGACCGTGCGCTCGCGCTGGTTCGGCGGCGGGGTGCTGAAGCTGGCCCGGCCCGGGGACCCGTGGTCGGTGTGGCTGTTCTGGGGGAACGGCTGGCGGTTCAAGAACTGGTACGTGAACCTGGAGGAGCCCCGGTCGCGATGGGCCGGCGGAGTGGATTCCGTGGACCACTTCCTCGACATCGCCGTCTACCCCGACCGCAGCTGGAAGTGGCTGGACGAGGACGAGTTCGCCCAGGCGCAGCGGTCCGGCCTGATGGACCGGGAGCAGGCGCTGCGGGTCCGGCACGCCGGTCGCGCGGCGGTCTCGCTGATCGAGGAATGGGGAGCTCCGTTCTCCGACGGCTGGCAGGACTGGCGGCCGGATCCCGCCTGGAGAATTCCGGCCCTTCCGGAGGACTGGGACCGCACCCCGGCGCATATGACCTCATGAGACCCTTGATGCGCCCCCGGGGTTCAAACGTAGGATCGTGCTCCGCGAGGTCGCGCGCGCGGGGCGGTGCGTTCGGGCCGTGCATCCACAAGTGTCGCGCCGCACGCGGAACCTGACGGGAGGTCGGCGCGGGGGCGGGAGGCAAAGAGGAACCTCGGGGCGATGGTGCCCGGGCCGCTGAGCGGGTATACCGCGACTGACCGAGTTGAGTGCAGCGCACATCGAGCGCAAACGGACGGAATTCCACGCGTGACGGAGTACCCCACCTCCCAGGAGGGCCCGCAGCCCGTCGCCTCCGGCGGAGGTACGGACGAGGCCGGCCACGGCAAGGCGCCCATCGCCGCCGCCGAGGCCGTACGCACGCATGCGCCGAGCGCGGGCGCCGGGCATGCCGCAGAGCCGGGCGGCGGCGCGGCCGCGGCGGCTTCCGACGCGCGCTCGGCCCGCTCCGCGGCGGGCGCGGGCGGGGCCGCCGGACTTCCCCGGCCCCGCCGCAAGGCTCCCGCGCCGGGCGAGTCCGGCGGCCCGGCCGCCCCGGACCCGGTCCAGGGGCAGGACCAGGACGGCGTCCGGCTGCGGGACGGCGCGGCCGCCCGCAACGCCGCGGGCGCCACCGCCGGACACGGCGGACCCTCCGAGCCGCCCCGCCCGCGCGGTGACGGCCCCGCCGCCGCGGCCGGTGCCGACGAGACCTCCGGTCAGAACAGCGGCCACCACGGCGGCGGGAGCGGCATACCGGTCGCAGGCACCGGGGAGGCGACGGCCGCGCGCCGCGAAGGCGACCGGCTGCGTTTCGTGGGCGCCGCCACCCGGCGCATCGCCCGCGGCATCGACCTGGACGAGATCGTGCTCGGCCTGTGCCGGGCCACCGTGCCCACCTTCTCGGACGCCATCCTCGTCTACCTGCGCGATCCGCTCCCGGTCGGCGACGAGCGGCCCGTCGGCCCGGTCGTTTTAAGGCTCCGGCGCACCGACCGGCTCCGGCCGATCGACGACCTGACGGACATCAGCAGCACCATCGGCGCGGGGATGGACCTCGCCGGGGCCGCGGGGGCCACCGGCGAGCTCGACTTCAGCCAGCTGCCGCTGGTCGGCCCGCAGGGTGACCTGCCCGCGGCCGAGCTGTGCGAGATCCGGCCCGGCGGCGCGCTCGCCGAAGTGCTGCGCGGCGTACGGCCCGTCTTCGGGTCCTCCGCCGCCGCCCGGGCGGCACTGCCCGAGCTGCTCGGCGTGGACCATCCGCTGCCGCGCGGCAACCGGGCCGTGCTCGCGCCCCTGCGCGGCCGCCGGCGGGTGATCGGCGCCGCCGTCTTCCTGCGCAGCCCGGAGCGTCCCGCCTTCGAGCAGAACGACCTCCTGGTCGCCGCCCAGCTGGCCACCCACACCGCGCTGGGCATCGACAAGGCCGTCCTGTACGGCCGTGAGGCGTACATCGCGGACGAGCTGCAGCGCACGATGCTGCCCGACAGCCTGCCGCAGCCCACCGGGGTGCGGCTGGCCTCCCGCTACCTGCCCGCCGCCGAGACGGCGCGGGTCGGCGGCGACTGGTACGACGCCATACCGCTGCCCGGCAGCCGGGTCGCGCTCGTCGTCGGCGACGTCATGGGCCACTCCATGACCTCCGCCGCGATCATGGGCCAGCTCCGGACCACGGCGCAGACCCTCGCGCAGCTGGACCTGCCGCCCGCCGAGGTCCTGCACCACCTGGACGAGCAGGCGCAGCGCCTGGGCTCCGACCGCATGGCCACCTGCCTGTACGCCGTCTACGATCCGGTCGCGCACCGGATCACCATCGCCAACGCCGGTCACCCGCCGCCGGTGCTGCTGCACCTGGGCGGCCGCGCCGAGGTGCTCCGCGTGCCGCCCGGCGCGCCCATCGGCGTCGGCGGCGTGGACTTCGAGGCCGTGGAGCTGGACGCGCCCGCCGGGGCCACCCTGCTGCTCTACACCGACGGCCTGGTGGAGTCGCGCCTGCGGGACGTGTGGACCGGCATCGAGCAGCTGCGGGAGCGGCTGGCCACCACCGCCCAGCTGACGGGCCTGGACCACCCGCCGCCGCTGGAGGCCCTGTGCGACGACGTGCTGGACATGCTCGGTCCGGGCGACCGGGACGACGACATCGCCCTGCTGGCGGCTCGTTTCGACGGGATCGCGCCCAGTGACGTCGCGTACTGGTTCCTGGACCCGGAGGAGACCGCTCCGGGCCGGGCCCGCCGGTTCGCCCGCCGCGCGCTGACCCGGTGGGGTCTGGAGGAGCTGAGCGACTCGCTGGAGCTGTTGGTCAGCGAGGTGGTCACCAATGCCGTCCGGTACGCGGAGCGGCCCGTGACGCTGCGTCTGCTGCGGACGGACGTGCTGCGCTGCGAGGTCGGCGACGACTCCCCGCAACTGCCCCGCCAGCGCCGGGCGCGGGACACGGACGAGGGCGGCCGCGGCCTGTTCCTGGTCAACCGGATGGCCCGCCGCTGGGGTGCGACCCGTCTGAGCAGTGGCAAGGTGGTCTGGTTCGAGCTCCCGTTGCCGGGGGCCCAGGAGCGGCGCTGACCGCACGACGAACCGCACGGGCAGGAGCCCCTGCCGAAAAGCCGCCGCCCCGCAGCCTGATGGCTGCGGGGCGGCGGTCTGTCAGCGGTCCTCGTTCCCGAAGATCGGCGGGTCCGGCGGCTTGGGACCGCCGGTCTTGGTCGGCGTCGTCGTCGGCGTCGCCGTCGGCGTGGTCGTCGGCGTCGCGCCGGTCTTCGTCGGCGTGGGGCTCACCGGCGCCGTCGGGGACTGCGCCGGGCTGCTGCTGGTCGCCGGCGGGCTGGAGGACTGGCTCGTCGTGGGCGTCGGCGAGGCGCTGCGGGACGGCGTCTGCACGGCGCCCATCTCCGCGTCCGAGGTGTCGAACTTGCCCGTGTCCGCGCCCTTGAGCGCGGCCAGCGTGTACGCCTTCCAGATCGAGGCGGGGAAGCTGGAGCCGCCCGCGCGTCCCAGGCCGGCGGTGCCGGTCAGGGTGACCTGGTTGTGCGAGCCCGGCTCCTCGCCGAACATCGCGACGACGGTGACCAGCTCGGGCGTGTAACCGGTGAACCAGCCGGAGAAGTTCGACTCACTGGTACCGGTCTTGCCGGCCGCCTCGTAGGAGCTGCTGCGGACCTTGTTGCCGGAGCCGCCCTCGTCGTTGACCACGCCCTGGAGCACCTTGGTGACGGTGTCGGCGGTCTTGCGGCTGATGGCCTGGCTGCCGATGGCCTGCTGCGGGGTGAACTCGCGTTCCTTGTGGCTGGCGCTCTTGATGATCGTCGGCGTGACCTTCTTGCCGTGGTTGTCGAAGCTGGCGTAGACGCCGGCCATCTCCAGGGTGCTCGCGGTCATCGTGCCGAGCGCCATGGCCGGCCTGTCGTCGGGCCAGCCATCGCGGTCCACCATGCCGAGGGCCAGGGCCGTCTTCTTCACGTTGGGCGGCTTCACGTCCACGATCATCTGGGCGTAGACGGAGTTCACCGAGAAGTTGGTGGCTTCCTGGACCGTCATCATCGGGTCGCCGTAGTTCTTGTTGTCCTGGTTCTGCGGGTTGAACGGGATCTTGCTGCCGAGAACCTGGCGCTTGCTGGTGCCGTCGTAGAGCGAGTTCGGCGTGATCGGCTTGCCGTCCTGGGTCTTCGACCCGTTCTCCAGGGCGGAGGCGAGCACGACCGGCTTGAAGGTCGAGCCCGGCTGGTAGTCCTTGCGCAGGGCGTTGCTCTCGGACTTCTCCTGCAGGCCCTGGCCGCCGTACATGGCGACGATGGCACCGGTCTTCGCGTCCACGGAGGTCGCGCCGGCCTGGACGCTCTGGTCCTGGGGCCGGCCCTTGGTGTCCTTGCGGTCGAGCTTCGACTCCAGCTCGTCGTCGACGGCCTTCTCCAGCGCCGCCTGCTTCGTCTTGTCGACGTTGAGCGTGATGGTCCAGCCGCCGGCCGCGATCTGCGCGTCGTTGATGTTCTGCTTGTTCAGCTCGTCGTTGGCGGCCTGGACCAGGTAGCCCTTCTGGCCGTCCATGCCCGGGCGGGGCTTGGGCTTGATCGGCGGCGGCAGCGTCATGGTCTTGCGCTTGGCCGGGTCCAGCTTGCCCATCTCGACCATGTTGTCGAGGACGGCGTTGAAGCGGATGTTGACCAGCCGCGTGCCGTTCGGGCCGGCCGTCGCCAGGTCGTACTGGCTGGGGGCCTGGATGACGGCGGCGAGGTAGGCGCCCTGCTCCAGGGTGAGCTTGTCGGAGTCGACCCCGTAGAAGGCCTGGGCCGCGGCCTGGATGCCGTACGCGTTGCGGCCGTAGAAGTTCGTGTTCAGGTAGCCGACGAGGACGTCGTCCTTCTCCATGCGCTGGTCGACCTTGAGGGAGATGATCAGCTCCCGGAGCTTGCGCGTCGCCGACTGGTCCTGCGTCAGGTAGTAGTTCTTGACGTACTGCTGGGTGATCGTCGAACCGCCGGCCTTGCCCTTGCCGGTGGCCGTGTTGAACAGGCCCCGCGCCACGCCCATCACGTCGATGCCGCGGTCGCTGTAGAAGGACTTGTTCTCGATGGCGATGAACGCGGTGCGGACGTCCTCGGGAATCTTGTCGATCGGCACGATCTCGCGGTTCGTGTCACCGGTGCGGGCCATGATCGAGCCGTCGGAGTACCGGTAGGTGTTGCTCTGGAGCGTGGCCTGCTTGTTCGGGTCGGAGGGTTCGTCCACCGAGAAGTAGAGGACGATCGCCGCGGCCATGAGGAGGAGGATCATCCCGAGGAACGTCCCGAGGATCTTCTTCCACGTGAAGAGGCGACGTATGCCGCTGCGTTTGCCGGCGCCGCCCTTGCCCTTGGCGCCGCCCGCGCGGCTGCTTGGCGCACGCCCCGCACCGCGCTGCTGCGCCTTACGCACTTCTGCTCGGCCCATCGCTCCCGCTCCGCTCGATTACCCCCCCGACGTCAGCTCAGAAAGCTAACACCGCAGGCTGTGACAAAGGATGGTCAACCCTTACCAATACCGGTCAATCCGGACGTGAGAATGAGCACCCACATCACTGGAACCGACGCTCACCTAAGCCGAAGGGTTGCCGCAACGCAAAAAAGTGATATCAATTTGCTAGACGGTCCGAGCGGCCGTGACCAGAGAAACGGGGCAAATGATGACGAACCAAATCGCCACACCGGACGGGGTACGGGAGTTCACCGCGCGCAGCGTGGGCGGCGGTCTGGCCCTACTCCTCGGACTGGCGGGCCTGTTGGCGGGCGGGGGCCTCATCGCGGCGGGCGCGGCGGCGACGGCCGTCGCGGCCAAGGCGACGCTGATCGCCCTCGGCTTCCTCACGATCCTCGGCTCCGTCATAGCGATGAGCGGCCTGAACACCGTGGCGCCGGGCGAGGCCCGGGTCGTGCAGCTCTTCGGCCGCTACCGGGGCACGATCCGCGCCGACGGACTGCGCTGGGTCAACCCGCTCACCTCGCGCGAGAAGATCTCCACCCGGGTGCGCAACCACGAGACGGCCGTCCTGAAGGTCAACGACGCCTACGGCAACCCGATCGAGCTGGCGGCGGTCGTGGTGTGGCGGGTGGAGGACACCGCGCGGGCCACCTTCGAGGTCGACGACTTCACGGAGTTCGTCGAGACCCAGACCGAGGCGGCGGTCCGGCACATCGCGATCGAGTACCCGTACGACTCGCACGACGAGGGCGGCCTGTCGCTGCGCGGGAACGCCGAGGAGATCACCGAGAAGCTGGCGGTCGAACTGCACGCGCGCGTCGACGCGGCCGGCGTGCACATCATCGAGTCCCGCTTCACGCATCTCGCGTACGCTCCGGAGATCGCCTCCGCGATGCTCCAGCGCCAGCAGGCGGGCGCGGTCGTGGCGGCGCGCAAGCAGATCGTGGAGGGTGCGGTGGGCATGGTCGAGCTGGCGCTGACCCGGCTGGCGGAGCAGGACATCGTGGAGCTGGACCCGGAACGCAAGGCGGCCATGGTCTCGAACCTGATGGTCGTCCTCTGCGGCGACCGCGCGGCCCAGCCGGTGGTCAACACGGGAACCCTCTACCAGTGACCCCGGGCGGCGAGCAGAGCCCCGCGGCGGGCCGGCAGGCGCGCAAGCAGGTACTGCTGCGGCTCGATCCGCAGGTGTACGAGGCGCTGGCCCGCTGGGCCGGCGAGGAGCTGCGCAGCGCGAACGCGCAGATCGAGTTCCTGCTCCGCCGCGCCCTCGCCGAGGCCGGCCGCCTCCCCTCCAGCCCCGGCCCCCTTCCCCGCCGGGGCCGCCCCCCGAAGTCCGCGGACTGACCCGTCCGGGGGCCGGACCGCGCGCGGCGCAGTCCGGCCCCGTTTTCCCGCCCTCTATACACTCCGCGTATACACACAGTGTAGAGTCGCCGGCATGTCCATCGGTCACACGCTCCTGGGCCTCCTCGAGGCCGGCCCGCGCCACGGCTACGACCTCAAGCGCGCCTTCGACGAGAAATTCGGTCACGACCGCCCCCTCGCCTACGGACAGGTCTACTCGACCATGTCCCGCCTCCTGAAGAACGGCCTCGTCGAGGTCGACGGCATAGAGAGCGGCGGCGGGCCCGAACGCAAGCGGTACGCCATCACCGACGCCGGGATCACCGACGTCGAGGCCTGGCTCTCCCAGCCCGAGAAGCCCGAGCCCTACCTCCACTCGACCCTCTACACCAAGGTCGTCCTCGCCCTGCTCACCGGCCGCCGCGCCGACGAGCTGCTGGACACCCAGCGCGCCGAGCACCTGCGCCTCATGCGCATCCTCACCCAGCGCAAGCGCAAGGGCGACATCGCCGACCAGCTCGTCTGCGACCACGCCCTCTTCCACCTGGAGGCGGACCTGCGGTGGCTGGAGCTCACCGCGGCCCGCCTCGACCAGCTCGCGCGGGAGGTCCGCCGATGATGACCCCGGCCGGTTCCCTCCTCGCCGCGACGGACCTGCGCAAGGCGTTCGGAACCACCAAGGCCCTGGACGGCGCCGAGTTCTCCATCCACCCGGGCGAGGTCGTCGCCGTCATGGGCCCCTCCGGGTCCGGCAAGTCGACGCTGCTGCACTGCCTCGCGGGCATCGTCCCGCCCGACTCCGGCTCCATCGCCTACGCCGGACGCGAGCTCACCTCCATGAACGATGCCGAGCGCAGCGAGCTGCGCCGCACCGAGTTCGGCTTCGTCTTCCAGTTCGGGCAGCTCGTACCGGAGTTGACCTGTGTGGAGAACGTCGCCCTCCCGCTGCGCCTGACCGGCGTCAAGCGCAAGGAGGCCGAACGCACCGCCCTGCACTGGATGGAGCAGCTCCAGGTGGAGGACCTCGGGGCCAAGCGGCCCGGCGAGATATCCGGCGGCCAGGGGCAGCGCGTGGCGGTCGCCCGCGCCCTGGTCACCCGCCCCCGGGTGATCTTCGCCGACGAGCCCACCGGAGCCCTCGACTCCCTCAACGGCGAACTCGTCATGCAGCTGCTCACGGAGACCGCCCGGTCCGCGAACGCCGCCGTCGTGCTCGTCACGCACGAGACGCGCGTGGCCGCCTACTCCGACCGCGAGATCGTCGTGCGCGACGGGAAGTCCCGCGACATGGAGCGGATCGTATGAGCCGGCTCCGGGTCTGGGCCCGCGATCTCGGCATGGGCACCCGCTTCGCCTTCGGCGGCGGCCGCGAGGGATGGATCCGCACCCTGCTCACCGGTGTCGGCGTCGGTCTCGGCGTCGCGCTGCTGCTGATCAGCACCGCGATCCCCGGCGCCCTCTCCGCGCGCTACGAGCGCGGCGACGCACGGTCGACGATGAGCTCCGAGCGGGCCGACGCGCCCGGCCCCGACACCCTGCTGATCGCCGGCCTCCGCCAGACGTACCACCGGAAGGACATCGAGGGGCACATGGTCCGGGCCGAGGGCCCGGACGCCCCGGTGCCGCCCGGCCTGAAGCGGATCCCCGGCCCGGGCGAGATGGCCCTCTCCCCCGCCCTCGACGCGTTGCTGAAGTCCTCCGACGGCGCCCTGCTGCGCGAGCGGCTCGACGCGCGGGTCAGCGAGATCGTCGGCGACCCGGGGCTGGTCGGCCCCGGCGAACTGCTCTTCTACCTGGGCAGCGACACCCTCCGGCAGAACGGCCCCGAGGACCACCGCGTCGAGCGCGTCACCAGCTTCGGCTACGACGCGGAGCGCGAGGGCCTGGACCCCGTGCTCATGCTGATGGTCGTCCTGACGTTCGTCGCCCTGCTGATGCCCGTCGCCGTCTTCATCGCCACCGCCGTCCGATTCGGCGGCGACCGGCGCGACCGGCGGCTCGCCGCGCTGCGGCTGGTGGGCGCCGACAGCAGGATGGTGCGCCGGATCGCGGCCGGCGAGGCGCTGGCCGGCTCGCTGGTCGGACTGGTGCTGGGTACCGGCTTCTTCGCCGTGGGCCGCTCCCTGGTCGGCAGCGTCAGTCTCCGGCAGCGCAGCGTCTTCCCCGCCGACCTCGACCCGGCCCCCTGGCTCGCCGTCCTGGTCTCCCTCGCGGTGCCGGCGGCGGCGGTGGCCGTGACCCTGTTCGCACTGCGCGGCGTGGTCATCGAGCCGCTGGGCGTCGTCCGTACGGCCAAGCCCGCCCGGCGCCGCATCTGGTGGCGGCTGCTGCTCCCGCTGATCGGGCTCGGCCTGCTCGTGCCCATGGGCGGCCGCGGAAACAACCACGGCAGGTTCAACCAGTGGCAGGTCTCCGGAGGGGTGGTGCTGCTGCTGGTCGGGATCACCGTGCTGCTCCCCTGGCTGCTGGAACGTTTCGTCGCGAGGATGTCCGCCGGCCCGGTCTCCTGGCAGCTGGCCGTGCGCCGGCTCCAGGTCAACAGCGGCGCCGCCGCCCGCCTCGTCAACGGCATCGCCGTGGCCGTCGCGGGCGCCATCGCCCTCCAGATGCTCTTCGCGGGCGTCGAGGGCGACTACACCAAGCCGACCGGCCAGGATCCCGGCAGGGCCGCCGTCGCGGTCATCCTCAACCGCGGTTCGGAGGCGCGCCTGGACGACCTCGCGCAGCGGATCTCCGCCGTGCCGGGCGTCACCCGCGCCGTCCCGCTGACCACCACGCAGGTCGCCCACCAGGTGCCCGCCGAGGAGACGGTCCAGGTGACCATCGGCACCTGCGACGCGCTCGGCGAGGTCGCGACGCTCGACTCCTGCAAGGAGGGCGACTCCTTCGTCCTGACCGGCTCCCCCACGAAGGACGCCGTCTACGGAGCCACGGCGAAGCCCGGCGACGAGGTGTTCGTCGGCGACGTCAGGGGGTACGCGTACGGATCCGTGAAGGCCGACCGCCCCGCTCCGGCGAAGTGGAAGGTCCCCGCGGACGCCCGTACGGTCCCCAGCCGGGAGGACCCCACCGGGGAGCTGCGCGGCGGCCTGCTGGTCACCCCGTCGGCCGCGCCCAAGGAGACCGGTGACTACCCGAACGCGCGGATCTTCGTCCAGGTCGACGAATCCGGCCCGGACGCCCTGGACCGGGCGCGCACCGCCGTCTTCAAGGCGGACCCGTTCGTCACGGCGATGACCCTGCGGCACAGCACGGAGGTCGCCGGCTACTCCTCGATCCGCACGGGGCTGTTCTTCGGCGCCACCGCCGTACTGGTCCTGATCGGCGGAAGCCTGCTCGTCTCCCAGCTGGAGCAGTTGCGCGAGCGCCGGCGGCTGCTCTCCTCCCTGGTCGCCTTCGGCACCAAGCGCTCCACGCTGAGCCTGTCGGTGCTGTGGCAGACGGCCGTGCCGATCGTGCTGGGCCTGGTGCTGGCGGCCGGGGCGGGCGTGGGGCTGGGCGCCGTCCTGATGAGCATGGCCGCCCAGCCGGTCCGGATCGACTGGGCGTCGGTGCTCGGGATGACGGCGGCCGGCGCGGGCGTGGTGGTCGTGGTGACCCTGCTCAGCCTGCCGCCGCTGCTGCGGCTGATGCGTCCGGACGGCCTGCGCACGGAGTGACCCCGTACGCACCTGACGCCGAACGCCCCTGATCCCGTACGCCCGTTCCCGGTGACCCCCGCGACTCCCCCTAGTCGGTGGGCCACACCGGGAGCGGGCGTACGGCTTCGCGCAGCGCGGCGGCGATCGTCCGGAACTCCTCCTGGCGGGCGGTCCCGGTGCGCATGGCCAGGGCGATCCGCCGCGAGGGCGCGGGCTCGGCGAAGTACCCGGTGGACAGGTACTCGTTGCGGGCGGTCTCCAGGCGCAGCGCGGAGCGCGGCAGCAGCGTCACGCCCAGCCCCCCGGCGACCAGCTGGACGAGGGTGGAGAGCCCGGCGGCGGTCGTCGTCACGTCCGCCCCGGTGGTGCGCCCCGCCTCCCGGCAGATGTCGAGGGCCTGGTCCCGCAGACAGTGCCCTTCGTCCAGCAACAGCAGCTGCAGCCCCCGCAGTTCCTCCAGCGGGATGTCCCGGCGCCCGGCCAGCGCGTGCTCCCTGGGCGCGAGCAGCACGAAGTCCTCGTCGAACACGGGCAGTTCGGTGACCCCCGGGACCCCCAGCGGCACCGCCAGCAGGAGCAGGTCCAGGCGTCCGGTGGCCAGCCCCTCCAGCAGGGTGGCGGTCTGCTCCTCGTGCACCTGGAGGTCCATCCGGGGGTAGCGCCGGTGGAACAGCCCGAGCACGGTCGGCAACAGGTACGGGGCCACGGTGGGGATCACCCCGAACCGCAGGATCCCGGTGAAGGGGGCCCGTACCGCCTCGGCCTCCTCCAGCAGCCCGCCCATCGCGTCGAGCACCACCTGCGCCCGGGCCGCGATCCGCTCGCCCGCCGGGGAGAGCAGCACCTTGCGGGTGGTGCGCTCCAGCAGCTGCACGCCGAGGGCCTCCTCCAGCGCGGAGACGGCTCCGGAGAGCGCCGGCTGGCTCATCCCGATGGCCGCCGCGGCGTCCCGGAAGTGCAGGTGCTCGGCGACGGCCGCGAAGGCGCGCAACTGTGCGAGGGTCGCCTGCTTCGCTCCCCTATTACCAACGGCCACTGATAGGTACCTCCGATCACCCGCCACAAGACTAGCTATTTCTACAATCAATGCAGGTGTGTCAGCATGTGAGATACGTCCAACCCCATCGGAAAACCCCCAAAAGGGGCTATTTTCCTTTTCTCAAGGAGAGCGCGTGCTCACTGTTGGTGACAAGTTCCCCGCCTTCGACCTGACCGCCTGTGTCTCGCTCGAGGCCGGAGCCGAGTTCGCGCAGATCGACCACAAGACCTACGAGGGCAAGTGGAAGGTCGTCTTCGCCTGGCCGCTCGACTTCACCTTCGTGTGCCCGACCGAGATCGCCGCCTTCGGCAAGCTGAACGACGAGTTCGCCGACCGCGACGCGCAGGTCCTCGGCTTCTCCCTGGACTCCGAGTACGTCCACCACGCCTGGCGCAAGGACCACGCCGACCTGCGTGACCTGCCCTTCCCGATGATGTCCGACATCAAGCGCGAGCTGTCGGCCGAGCTGGGCATCCTCGGCGAGGACGGCCTCCCGATGCGCGCCGTCTTCATCGTGGACCCGAACAACGAGATCCAGTTCTCGATGGTGACCGCCGGTTCCGTGGGCCGTAACCCCAAGGAGGTCCTGCGGGTCCTCGACGCCCTGCAGACCGACGAGCTGTGCCCCTGCAACTGGAACAAGGGCGAGGCCACCATCGACGCCGGCGCGCTGCTGGCCGGTGAGTGACGGATGTCCCTGGACTCCCTGAAGTCGGCCATACCGGACTTCGCCAAGGACCTGAAGCTGAACCTCGGTTCGGTCATCGGCAACAGCGACCTCCCGCAGCAGCAGCTGTGGGGCACCGTCCTGTCCTGCGCGATCGCCGCCCGTTCCCCGCGCGTCCTGCGTGAGCTGGAGCCCGAGGCGAAGGCGAACCTCTCCCCGGAGGCGTACACCGCCGCCAAGTCCGCCGCCGCGATCATGGCGATGAACAACGTCTTCTACCGCACGCGGCACCTGCTCTCCGACCCGGAGTACGGCACGCTGCGCGCGGGCCTGCGGATGAACGTCATCGGCAACCCGGGCGTGGAGAAGGTCGACTTCGAGCTGTGGTCGCTCGCGGTCTCCGCGGTCAACGGCTGCGGCCAGTGCCTGGACTCGCACGAGCAGGTCCTGCGCAAGGCCGGCGTCGACCGCGAGACGATCCAGGAGGCCTTCAAGATCGCCTCGGTGATCCAGGCCGTCGCGGTCACCCTCGACGCCGAGGCCGTCCTCGCCGCCGAGTAGGCACGCGTACGACCGTCAGGGCCCCCGCAGCCGTCTCCGGCCGCGGGGGCCCTGCGCGTTCACTTCCTGAGTGCGGCCATCAGCGCCCGCGCGTCCTCGACCGCAGCCGCTGCCAGCACGTCCCGGTCGGGCCGTACCGAGGGCTTCGGCTGCGACTCCGGACCGTCCTCGAGCTGGCCGAAGAACATCACCTCGACGATGAACACCGCGCCGCCGTCACGGACCCGCAACTGGAGGCCGTCGCCGGCCCCGGGGGTACTGAGGAGAGCCTGCTCCCCCAGACCGGGGACCGCCTCCCACTGGTCGGCACCGGTGCCGTCGATGGTCCGGTCGTACCGGGCGCCGAGCTCGAACTCGGGCCCCGGATCCGTCTTCTTGTGCAGCTCGACCACGGCGACGACGAAGAACTCCCCGGCGGCGGCCGAACGGTCACTGTTATGGCTGCAGGAGGCCCAGTCCATGGCCGGATGCCGGCCGCCCTTGCGCGGATCGGAGTTCGCGAACCCGCCCAGCCCGTCGGACAGGGCCGGCGCCTTGAACTGGCCGCACAGGTTGTCCGTGACCCGGTAGCGGATCTCCGGCTCCTCCAGCCGGTCCCCGTAGGCGTACAGCCCGCCCGCCCACAGCGCGGAGGTGACCACCACGGCCGCCGGCACCCACCACCACGGCGGGCGGGGCCCCCGCGCCTCGCGCACCACGGTGTCCTGCGCGACCTCGGCCGGCCGCGCCGACTCCCACTCCCCGTCCAGTTCGGGCTCTGTGATCATCCCGTTCCCCCAGTCCTCAGCGCAGCCGTGAGCTCGCGCACGTCCTTGATCATCGCCGCCCGGACCGCGGTGGCGTGAGTGGCGAGTCGGTCGTTCTTCGGCCTTCGACCGGGACGGGCTAGGACCTGCGGTCCGTGCTGTCGGGCACGACGCCCAGGGCCGTCGAGCCGTGCGGGGCCGGGCCGACCATGCCGGCTCCGTGGTGGAGCTGCTCGCGCGAGTACGCCTTCAGGTATCCGACCACCGTGTTGGTGACCGCCACCAGCGGAACGGCGACCACCGCACCGCCGATGCCCGCGATCATGCCGCCGGCGGCCACCGCGAGCACCACCGCGAGCGGGTGCACCCGTACCGCCCGGCCGAGGATGAAGGGCTGCAGCACGTGCCCCTCGATCTGCTGCACCGCCAGCACCACGAGCAGCACCATCAGGGCGGTGAACACGCCCTGGGTGACGAGCGCCACGACCACCGCGAGGGCCCCCGAGACCACCGCGCCGACCAGCGGGATGAAGGCGAACAGGAAGATGAAGACGGCCAGCGGCACCGCCATCGGCACGTCCAGGAAGTAGATGCCGAGGCCGATGAAGATGGCGTCGATGAGGGCGACGATGACCGTGCCGCGCACGTACGCGGTCAGCGTGCGCCAGGCCCGCGGACCGGCCCCGGCGACACCGGCCCGGGCGGCGGCCGGGACGAGGCCCAGGGCCCAGTTCCAGATGCGCTTGCCGTCGTAGAGCAGGAAGAGCGTCGAGAACATCGCGAGCAGGATGCCGGTGAGGACCTCGACGAGGACCGTCACGCCCTGCAGTCCGGCGGAGGTGATCTGCTCGGTGTTCGTGCCGATGGTCTCGCTGAGGTTCTTCGCGATGTCGTTGATCTGCTTCTCGGTCACGTGGAACGGACTGTCCAGTGCCCAGAGCTTGAGCTCGTTGATGCCGTCGCGGACCCGGTCGGAGAGGTCGTCGAGGTTCTCCATGACCTGCCAGACCACGAACCAGCCGACGAGCCCGATGACGACGAAGCCGAGGATCGCCGTGACGGCCGTGGCCAGCCCCCGCGGCAGGCCCAGCCGGCGCAGCCGGACGACGAAGGGCTGGAGCATCGCGGTGACGAGCATGGCGGCGGCGAAGGCGAGGACGACCAGGCGGACTTCACTGATCACCTTCATCAGCACCCAGAGCATCCCGGCGAGCAGCAGCAGCCGCCAGCTGGCCTCGGCGGCGACGCGCATCCCCCACGGGACCACGCTCGCCGGGTCGGGGCGCTCGGGGACGGCCGGCGCGGCCGGGTGGGACGCGGGGGCCGGCGGGGCGGCAACGGGCGGCGCGGGCGCGGCCGTCGCGGTGGCGGGCGGCTCGGGGGCGGCCGGCCCGGGCGCGGCGGCACGCCGCGGGTCCCCGGTGGTCTCGGCCTCGACCTCGGCGCGCCGCTCGTTGAGCCGCGCCTCCATCCGGTTCAGCTTGTTCCCGAGCCGGCCGAGCCAGCCTTCCCGCTTCGCCATGTCACTTCCTTCCCCCGCCCCCGTCTACGGGCGCACCCCGAAGACCGTACACGCGAGGAGCCCCGCACCGTAGGACGGTGCGGGGCTCCCCGGGGTTGAGCGTGCTCTAGTACCAGCCGTTGGCCTGGTGGAAGGTCCATGCGGCACAGGGGCTGCCGTAGCGGTCTTCCATGTAGTTCAGGCCCCACTTGATCTGCGTGGCGGGGTTGGTGCGCCAGTCCGCGCCGGCCGAGGCCATCTTCGAACCGGGCAGCGCCTGGACCAGACCGTAGGCCCCGGAGGACTTGTTCACGGCCAGGTAGTTCCAGGTGGATTCCTGGTTGATGATCTTCGAGAAGCACTGGAACTGGCCGGCCGGGACCATCTGCTGGGCGATGGCCTTGACCTGGGCGACCGTGTAGGAGCTCTGCGGGGCGAAGTCGCCGGCGTCGCGGGCGGCGGAGCGGCTGGCGACCTCTTCCTTCGCCTCGCGCTCCTTCTTCGCCTTCTCGTCCGCGGCCTTCTGCGCTTCGGCCTTCTTGGACTTGGCGTCCTCGGCGGCCTGCAGGCGGGCTGCCTCCTCGGCCGAGCGCTTGGCGTCGGCGTCGGCGGCGTGGGCGATGGTGTCGGCCTGCTGCGTCAGGGACGCGCTCTGGACCTGCGCCTGATCGCCGACCGGGATTTCGGCAAGGAGAGTCGCGCCGGAAGCGGTCGTCTCGAGATCGTTCGTGGGGTCGCCGGTGGCAACGCCCACGACTGCGCCGACGGTGGTGACCGCGGTGGCCGAAGCCACGGCGAACCCCCGGACCGAGATCCGGCTCACACGGTGTCCTTCCAGCAGCGTCCGCAGTGACCGCGCGGGCGCAAAAGTGCCCCTCGACACTGGCCTCCGTGGTTCTACGGTCACTGGAGGCGCGGGCCCGTGGGCAACTCCCTCGCGGGGGCTGCTCCGTGAAACTCCGGGCGGCATACGGCATTCGACTGTGGAGTTGTGGTGCTGCGTGTACCTCAAGGGAGATACAGATGTGCCGTATGCGGGGCCTGACGGAAACCAGACTCTGCCGGAACGCGACACCGCAAGGCAATTCTCCGATGCGTGGGAAAGGTCACACCTGGCATGTCGCCGTCGATTTCGCCAAAGGGCTGTGCAGCACGACGCCGCCCGGCTAGGCTCTCGGGCCTTTGCCGGGCGGCGCCAACTCACCTTCCCGCTATGAGGTTTTTGACCGTTTCGACGGCCCTGGAGGGGGCCGCCGGGGTCAGAGGGTTTCGAGCATCTCGGTGACCAGGGCGGCGATCGGGGAGCGCTCGGACCGCGTGAGCGTGACGTGCGCGAAGAGCGGATGTCCCTTCAACTTCTCGACCACGGCGACGACTCCGTCGTACCGGCCCACCCGCAGGTTGTCCCGCTGAGCCACGTCGTGGGTCAGAACAACCCGCGAATTCGCCCCGATCCGGGACAGAACGGTCAGCAGGACGTTCCGCTCCAGCGACTGCGCCTCGTCCACGATCACGAAGGCGTCGTGCAGCGAACGGCCGCGGATGTGCGTGAGCGGCAGGACCTCCAGCATCCCGCGGTTCAGCACCTCCTCGATGACCTCGCGCCCGGCGACCGCCGAGAGGGTGTCGAAGACCGCCTGCGCCCAGGGGCTCATCTTCTCGGAGGCGTCCCCGGGCAGGTAGCCGAGGTCCTGGCCGCCCACCGCGTACAGCGGCCGGAAGACCATCACCTTCTGATGCTGCCTCCGCTCCAGCACCGCCTCCAGGCCGGCGCACAGGGCCAGCGCGGACTTTCCGGTGCCGGCCCGGCCTCCCATCGAGATGATCCCGATCTCGGGGTCGAGGAGGAGGTCGAGCGCGATGCGCTGCTCGGCGCTGCGGCCGTGCAGCCCGAAGGCTTCGCGGTCGCCCCGTACGAGCTTCACGTTGCCGTCCGCGGTGACCCGGCCGAGCGCCTTGCCGCGCTCGGACTGCAGGACCAGTCCGGTGTGCACGGGCAGTTCGGCGACCTCCGGGACGTAGAGCCGCTCTTCCGAGTAGAGGAGGTCCACCTGCTCTCCGGAGAGGGCGACTTCGCTCATGCCCGTCCAGCCGGCATCGGTGATCGCGAGCTCCGCCCGGTACTCCTCCGCGATCAGCCCGACGGAGGAGGCCTTGATGCGCAGCGGGAGATCCTTCGAGACCACCGTGACGTCGTAGCCCTCGGCCTGCAGATTGCGGGCGACGGCGAGGATCCGCGAGTCGTTGTCCCCCAGTCGGAAGCCGGCGGGCAGGACACCCGGGTCGGAGTGGTTGAGCTCGACACGCAGGGTGCCGCCCAGATCGCCCAGCGGGATGGGGGCGTCGAGGCGGCCGTTCCGGACCCGGAAGTCGTCGAGCAGGCGCAGGGCCTGGCGCGCGAAGTAGCCGAGTTCGGGATGGTGCCTCTTTGCCTCCAGCTCGGTGATCACCACGATCGGGAGCACGACCTCGTGCTCGTCGAAGCGGGAGATCGCGTTGGGGTCTGCCAGCAGGACGCTGGTGTCGAGGACGTAGGTCCGCCTGTCGGGCAGGCGGCGCTTTGTGCTGGTCACCACGGAAGGACGTACCCCCTCGGAAGAGGTCGGGCCATGAAGACCGGACCGGTCATCGGCACCCATGCCGGGGCCGATTTCCGGCCCTCCCACTCCGTCCGTGCGAACCGCACGTGCGTCCTGGTGCAAAGGGCCTCCCGGGCGGACGACCCCATGCCGTCCGCTGAGACTCGACACCCGTGGATCGGGCATCGACCTGAAAGGGATATTCCCCGATCAGGCCAGGCCATGCCATGGCATATGACGGACGCTCGGTGAATCCCTGGTGAAGGGTTCCGGGAGGGGGCCGAGGGGGAGCTGCGACTGCCCGCGGGGTACTGCGGGGCTCAGGTGCCGTAGCGCCGGTGGCGGGCCGCGTAGTCGCGCAGGGCCCGCAGGAAGTCGACCTTGCGGAAGGCCGGCCAGAAGACTTCGCAGAAGTAGTACTCGGAGTGCGCGCTCTGCCACAGCATGAATCCGGACAGCCGCTGCTCGCCGCTGGTGCGGATCACGAGGTCCGGGTCGGGCTGGCCGCGCGTGTAGAGGTGCTCGGCGATGTGGTCGATGTCGAGGATCTCGGCGAGCTCCTCGAAGGAGGTGCCCTTCCGCGCGTGCTCCAGGAGCAGCGAGCGGACCGCGTCCGCGATCTCCTGCCGGCCGCCGTAGCCGACGGCGACGTTGACGAGTATGCCGTCGACGTCGTGGGTGGCCTGCTCGGCCTCCTTGAGCACCGTCTGCGTCCCGGCGGGCAGGATGTCGAGGTTGCCGACATGGTGGACGCGCCAGCGGCCGTCCGCGGCGAGGCCCCGCACGGTGTTCTCGATGATGTTGAGCAGTGGGCGGAGCTCGACCTCGGGCCGGTCCAGGTTGTCGGTGGACAGCATCCACAGGGTGACGACCTCGACGTCCGTCTCGGTGCACCAGCCGAGCATCTCGGAGATCTTGTCGGCGCCGGCCTGATGGCCCTGCACCGTGGAGCTCCCCGAGGCCTTGGCCCAGCGCCTGTTCCCGTCCAGGATGACGCCGATGTGCTTGGGCGCCGCGTCGTGGTCGAGGCGGCCTTCCACCCGGCGTGCGTAAAGCCTGTACACCAGGTCGCGCAGCTTCACGATCTTCCAGCCCCTCCGTGCAATGCCCCCGTGCCATGTGCGGTCTCCCCCGAGGCGGCCACATTACTGCGCGGTGGGACGGGGTACCCAACTCGGTCTGTCACAAGTCCGTGATAGGGAGGACAACGTGACTGATACCAATCCCTATCGGGCAGAGCCCTCGCGCTACGACTCCATGGAGTACCGGCGCACCGGCCACAGCGGCCTCAAGCTCCCCGCGATCTCCCTCGGCCTCTGGCACAACTTCGGCGACGACAAGTCCCTGGAGTCCCAGCGGGGGATCCTGCGCCGCGCCTTCGACCTCGGCGTCACCCACTTCGACCTGGCGAACAACTACGGACCGCCGCCCGGCTCGGCCGAGCTGAACTTCGGCAAGATCTTCGCGCAGGACTTCGCGTCCTACCGCGACCAGCTGATCCTCTCCACCAAGGCCGGCTACTTCATGCACGAGGGGCCGTACGGCGAGTGGGGCAGCCGGAAGTACCTGCTCAGCTCGCTCGACGCCTCGCTGAAGCGGATGGGCGTGGACTACGTCGACATCTTCTACTCGCACCGCTTCGACCCGGAGACCCCGCTGGAGGAGACCATGGGCGCCCTCGCGTCCGCGGTCCAGCAGGGCAAGGCGCTGTACGTGGGCGTCTCCTCGTACACGGCGGAGCAGACGGCGGAGGCCGTGCGGATCCTGCGCGGCATGGGCGTGCGCCCCCTCATCCACCAGCCCTCGTACTCCATGATCAACCGCTGGACGGAGGAGGACGGGCTGCTGGACACCCTGGAGGACTCCGGGATGGGGTGCATCTCCTTCGCGCCGCTCGCGCAGGGGATGCTGACCGGCAAGTACCTGAAGGGCATCCCGGCGGACTCGCGCGCCGCCCAGGGCAAGTCCCTCAACCCGGACCTGCTGTCGGACGAGGTGCTGCGCCGGCTGTCCGGGCTGAACGAGATCGCGGCCCGCCGCGGCCAGTCCCTGGCCCAGCTGGCACTCAAGTGGGTGCTGCGCGACGACCGGATGACCTCGGCGCTGATCGGCGCTTCCAGCGTGAAGCAGCTGGAGGAGAACGTGGCCGCGCTGGCGTCCGCGCCGCTCTCCGAGGCCGAGTTGAAGGAGATCGACTCCTTCGCGGTGTCCACCCCCGGCACCAACATCTGGGCCCAGCGCGGCTGACCTGCGCATTCGTCTCGCCGCCCGGTGGAACGGCGGAGAAACGAAAAACGGGCCGGTCCGTGGGGGGGATACGGACCGGCCCGAGGGGGGGGTTCCACCATAACCCTTCGTAAAGCATGCTGCGTGCATTGGCACGCCACGATTACGCTCCGAAACCGCCCAGCAGCAATCCGGTGAGTGCTCCGGCCGTCATGAAGGGGCCGAACGCGAAGCCCTGGTCGCGGGTCCCCGAGCCGCGCAACAGCAGGGTGAGGCCGTAGAGGGCCCCGTAGAGGAGGCCCAGGAAGGCCCCTGCCGCCCATACCCCCCACCCGTACCACCCAAGAGCGACCCCCAGCGGGAGCGCCAGCTTGACGTCGCCGAAGCCCATGCCGGCGGGGTTGATCAGGTGGAGCAACAGGTACGCGGCTCCGAGCGCGCAGCCACCGGACAGCGCGAGCCGCCAGTCGCCTCCGGCGCGGGGCAGGAGGGCGGCCGCACCGAGGCCGGCGGCGAGCGCGGCGGCGAGCGGCAGGGTCAGCGCGTCGGGCAGCCGGTGCACGGCGCGGTCCACGAGCGCGAGCAGCACGGCCACCGGGGCGAGCCCCACGAGGACCACCGCCTCGGGCCGCAGCCCGACGGCCGCCGCGAGCACGGCGCAGAGCGCCCCGGCGAGGGCGGCGAGGGGGCCGGCGGGCCTCCCGTAGGCGTGCGGCGCCGTGGACCCGGGGCCCTGGCAGCGGGCCTGCCCGAGCCAGCCGCGCACCCGGTGCCCCTGCGGGCAGCGGCCCCGCCAAGGCTCCCCCGGCTCGACGGAGAACCGGTACGCGGCCCGCGGCAGCAGCCACCCGGCGGTGGCGCCGTAGCCACCGGCAAGAACGATCAGAACGACCCCCATCCGGCGACGGTAGCCCCGCCGTCCCCCGCGGCGCGGAGCTCCTGGGGCTCCGCCCCAGACCCCGGTCCTCAAACGCCGGACAGGCTGAAAGATCGCCTCAAACGCCGGCGGGGCTGGAATATCCAGCCCCGCCGGCGTTTGAGGCGCGGGGTTCGGGTCGGAGCCCCGGTCTTGAAGCCCCGCCGGCGTTTGAGGCGCGGGGTCTGGGGCGGAGCCCCGGTCTTGAAGCCCCGCCGGCGTTTGAGGCGCGGGGTTCGGGGCGGAGCCCCGGTCTTGAAGCCCCGCCGGCGTTTGAGGTGCGGGGTCTGGGGCGGAGCCCCAGGGAACGGCTCCGCGCAGCGGCACCCGCACCCTAGGCTGGCCGCCATGGCGAACTGGCGTGACGGCAACGGCACCCTGCTGGTCGGCGCGGACCCGACGGCGATCCCCCTGCAGGTCGCCGTCTCGTACGGCGCAAGAACCCGCGGCCTGCTCGGACGGGACGGGATCGACGGCGCCATGCTGCTGACCCCGGCGGCCAGCGTGCACACGTTTCGGATGCGGTTCGCGATCGACGTGGCCTACCTCGACCGGAACCTCCGCGTGCTCGCCGTGGTCACCATGCTCCCCGGCCGCCTCGGCCTGCCCCGCCTCCGGGCCCGGCACGTCCTCGAGGCGGCGGCCGGCGCCATGGCCGGCTGGGGGCTGCGGGCCGGCACCATCGTCAAGGTGGACGTACCGGGGCGTCTCACGCGCGGCTAGGCGGCACCCCTCCGCGGCAGTAGGTTGGGGCGGTTGAGCTGGGGCATCAGGGGAGCGGCATGACGGAGAACGCGCGGATCAAGGCGCTGGAGCAGATCATGCCGGCGACGCACGGCGCCGACGAGGACATCGACTGGCCGGCGGCCGAGGCCGCCTGGGGGACCCGGTTCCCGGCCGATTTCATCGCGTTCATGGGCCGTTTCGGCGCGGGTTCCATCAACGGTGAGGCGAGCATCCTGCTGCCGCTACCCAAGCCCGGGCTCCAGTGGGATCCGGCCGAGATGGCCGAGGAGACCGAGAACGCCCGGCAGTCCTGGGAGGCGGAGGGCGGTCGCGCCGCCTTCGACGTGAACCCGGAGGCGATCATCGCCTGGGGCGTCACCGGCGGCTCGGACATCCTGTGCTGGCTCACTTCCGACCCCGATCCGGACCGGTGGCCGGTCCTGGTCTGCGGGCGGCACACCGCCGACTCCTTCGCGGTGTATCCGTACGGCATGGCCGAGTTCCTGTACCGGCTCTGCTCCGACGAGTTCGACGTGAGCCCCGTCAGCATCACCTTCTGGGACGGCGGCCACCTCAGCTTCGTGCACTGGCGCAAGGCCCAGCGGCGCTGGCAGGAGGGCCGCAATCCGGAGACGGGCGAGCCCGACCCGTACGCCGGCGAGTTCGCCGACTGAACCCCTCGGGGCGCCCCACGGCGTTTCGGAGCCCCACCCACCCGCAGCCCGTTTCCGCGACCGGAAACGGGCTTTTCGGCAGGTCTACGCGCGTCCGATTTGTTGATCACATATCGGAAAACACCAGCCGGAAAAGCCGCACTTGGAGCATTGACCACAACTGCGCCCCCAATGCAATCAACCACCCCTTCGTCGGGAGAGAATTCCGGCCAACGGGCACATCCAGATACACCTCAGCCCGGAGCAACTCATAAGTAACAACGAGCTTCAAAAGAAAATCAGGGGAATACACCCGTGCGACGAAGAATCTTCGGCACGACCGCCACCACGGTCGTGCTCGGCCTGTTGATACCTCTGGCCGGATGTGGTGGCTCCGGAGACAGCGCAGGTGACGGCGGTACTTTGCACCTGGTCGCCGCCGAATACGGCGACAGCCCGGCCACCAGTTCCAAGCCCTACTGGGACAAGATGGCGGAGGCTTTCACCGCGGCCAACCCCGGAATCAAGGTGGACGTCAAGCTCCTGCCGTGGGCCGACATCGACCGCGAAGTCTCCCGTATGGTCAAGGCCGGCAAGGCGCCGGATGTCGCGCTCATGGGCTCTTACTCCGACTTCGCGGCCCAAGGCCAGCTCTATCCCGCGAACGAACTCCTCTCGGTCACCGCCGAGGCGAATTTCCTCCAGCCGCTCGCCGACGCCGGCTCCATCGGCAACACCCTCTACGGCCTGCCCTTCGTGGCGAGCAGCCGCCTCCTCTTCTACAACCAGGCGCTCTTCGCCAAGGCCGGCGCCAAGGAACCGAAGACCTGGTCCGACCTCAAGACCGCCGCGAAGGCGCTCAAGGACAAGGGCGTGGCGTACCCGTACGCCCTGCCCCTCGGCCCGGAAGAGGCCCACGCCGAGGCGATGATCTGGGAGCTGAGCAACGGCGGCGGCTACGCCGACAGCGCCGGCAACTACGCCCTGGCCTCCGACCAGAACATCAAGACGTGGAACTGGGTGAAGACGCAGCTGGTCGCCCCCGGCCTGACCGGCCCGACCCCGCCCTCCAAGCTCAACCGCGCCGACGCCTTCGCCGCCTTCCTGAACGGCGACGTCGGCATGCTCAACGGCTACCCGTCGCTCGCCCACGAGGCGCGCGCCAAGGGCATCGGCGTCGGCACCATCGCCATGCCCGTCTCGGACGACCTCGGCGTCGGGGAGAACCCGCCGGCCGTCGGCGTGGCCGACTGGATGATGGCCTTCAAGCAGAACGGGAAGCGCGCGGAGATCGCCAAGTTCCTGGACTTCATCTACCAGGACAAGAACCTGTCGGAATTCGCCAACCGGTACCACCTGCTGCCGTCCACGATCACCGCATCGCGCACTCCGGCCGGCGGCGGTCTGGACAAGAACGACCAGCAGTTCCTGGACGCGCTGCGCGGCGCCCAGCTCTATCCGGTCAACGATCCGTCCTGGCTGACCGTCAGCGACACCATCAAGCGCAACATCGGCCGTGCCGTCGAACCGACCGGCGACCCGAAGGCCGTCCTCGAGGACATCGCCGCCCAGGCGAACCAGGCCGCCAAGAAGCACTGAAAGATCCCCGACACGGGACCTTCGACTCCTGCCGCAGAGCACCCCGTGCGGCACCATGGCCACTACGGCACTTGATCCAAGGCCGCGGCCCAGTCGCCCGCCGAGCACCCACAAGGTGCGCGGGGCGGCCGGACCCCATCCGTCAGCGCTGCGGTCCGTGGTGCGGAGCGAACGCCGTCCGGTACTGCTCGCAGCTGGAGTTCCAGCGCAGGGTGCCCGTGAGCGTCCCGTAGCCCGAGCGCGTGACCGACCACTCCACCGCGTACTCACCGGTGTCGCACGCGATGCGCTTGGCTCCCTCGACCTTCTCCCGCCCGGTCGCCGGCTTCCCCGTCAGTTCCCTGCGCACCTGCGCCACTTCGGCTCCCTTGGCCGTCCGCAGCACGGCGCGCACCACGATCGGGTGCGCGCCCTCCTTGACCGTCAGCGCCTTCTTCAGCACCTTCGAGTCCGACACCGACCAGGCGAACTCGTAGGAGGGCAGCCACGCCAGCGTCTTGGGGTCGGCCGCCTGGCGCTCGTAATCCGGTGCGCCCGAGGGGCCGGGGCGGGTGACCGTCTTGTACTGGACCCCGGGATAGAAGCGGAACTGCCCCTCCACCTTGTGCATCTCGTCCTTGGTCCACATCGACTTCATGTCCTTCTCGCCGCCCGCCGGGTCTTGCAGGTACGGCGTCTCCGCGGCGGTGGCCGGCTGGCCGAGGACGGGGGCTAGGGCCGCCGCGGCGGTGGCGAGGGCGAGAGCGGCGATGCGGGTGCGCTTCATGCCCGGCCCAACGGGGCCCTGCGCCGGGCCGGAACGACGCCGGGCCCCCTTTCACCCGTACGGGAGCCGGACCTCAGGCCTGGCCGGTCTCGAAACGGCTGATCATGCCGCCCTGGGTGACCGTGAAGCGCCAGGCGGTGCGCATCTCGCCCCAGGTGTCGTTGCGGTAGCTGACGAGGAGGGAGCGGCCGCCGTCGGACTCGGACTGGACGTCCATGTGGCCGCCGGAGTCGAAGATCTCCCGGTCGATCCACTCGTGGAGGTCGCGGTCGGAACCGTCGTCGGACATGGTCGCGTCGGGGGTCAGGAGCGCGAGGAAGGCGTCCTTGTCGTGTGCGTTGACGGCGGCGACGAGGGCGCCGACCGCGGGGTCGGACAGTTTGCCGGGGGCGATGGCCACAGGAGCCTCCTGAGGGTGCGTACGTGCGTCCGACCAGGGAACAACGCGGGTGGGTCCGTGCGGCCGACCCTCACCCGTTCGCCGGGCGGACGGCGTGTCAGGGGGCGGTGCGGACCGGGAAACCGGTCGGCCGGCCCTGCTCCTCCAGCCAGTCCAGCACCTGGTCGAGGGCGTCGACGGTCTGCGCGCGGTTGCCGCCGCCGTCGTGGAAGAGCACCGTCGGACCGTTGCCGATCTCGCGCTTCACGGCGTCGACGATGGCGGCCGTGCCGGGCTTCCCGAAGTCCTTCGTGTCGACGTTCCAGCCGAGCGGCCGCATGCCGTGCGCGGCGGCGATGCGCCGGCTGTCCGGGGTGAACGCGCCGCCGGGGGCCCGGTAGTACTCCACCTTCGCGCCGCTGCCCGCGGCTTCCTCGATCAGCTTCTTCGCGTCCAGGATCTGCTGCTCCTGGTAGGCGACGGGCTTCTTGTCCATGGCGGTGTCGTGGTCCATGGTGTGGTCGCAGAGCCGGTGTCCGGCCGCGACCACCTTCTTGACGAGGTCGGGGTGGGCCTTGGCCTGCGGCCCGACCATGCAGAAGGTCGCCTTGACGTCGTGCCGCTGGAGGACCTCCAGCACCTTCGGGGTCCATCGGGGGTCGGGGCCGTCGTCGATGGTGATGTTGACGGCGTTCCCACCGGCCTCCGACGCGTGGGCTATGCCCTCGGGTATCGCCTGCGGCTGCGCCCCGCCGGCCCCACCGGACTCCGCCGGCCGGGACACGTTCTGCTGCGTGGCGGCCTTGCCCGGCTCCACCAGGGTCGCCACCCCCCACACGGTCGCCGCGACGGCGGTGGCCGAAGCCACGACGACGACACCGGCCCGAATGCCCCGCTTGCTCTCTCCCGTCAAGAACCTCATGAAGTGTCCACTCCCCATCCGCTGTGTGAGCGTTCCGTGGATCAGGACGTCCGTCACCGCCGAGGAGTTCCAGCCAATTGGGCCTTAAATTCCATGTAATGACACCAAAGTGACTGATGGGACTTTAGCCCCGAATCCCAACTCCCGCCGGACCCGGCCACAATGACTCTCCATGAACGACGGACCGAAGTGGCCGGTGGCCAAACTGACCGCACTCCGCCTCGGCAGGAGGCTGGTCACGGAAGTCCCGGCCTCCCGCCCGGACCGCCGCGCCTTCGTGGACATCACCCCCGCGAACTCCAGCTACCGCCTGACCCACTGGGAATACGACGGCGAGCGCATCGAGGGCTTCGACTACGACATCGGCGCGACCCTCATCAAGTCCGCCACCGCAACAAACGAACAGGACCTCACCACCACCCTCACCACGTGGCACCTCCACCCCGCCCTCTTCGACCACCCCTGGAACACCGAAGACCCCAGATAACGCACGCCGACGCCCCAGCCGGGGCCGGGTGCGTGCAGGGGCACTCCCCGCAGGAGGCCGAACGCAACACGGCCCGGCCCCCCACCCCCAGGGAGGCTCCGGCAGGGGACGGGTGTATGCAGGGGCGCTCCCCGCAGGGCGTCGAACACAAGGTGCCCCGGCCCTCCGACCCCCCGACACGTTCGACGCCCGAGGAGACGCCCCGGAACACACCCGACCCCACCCGCACCGGCGCAGCCGGCCCGCCCCGGCCCGGCCCGGCCCGAGCGGCGCAGCCAACCGGCCCGGCCCAGGCCGCACCGATCCGTCAGCCTCCACATCGCACCCCGGCCGGCAAGGCCACCGGCCCCGGCCAGGCCACCCGGCCACCGGGCCCGGACGCACCAACAGGCGGCACCACCGACCCTTCCGGTGGTACCGCCTGTGGGCTTCGTTCAGCGGGCGACGGACTCCTGCGCCGCGGGAGCGGCGGCGGCCCCGTCACCCTTGGGCGCGTCGTCGGCCGCCGGCGCCGGCCCCGCCCCGCGGAGCGGGACCTCCTTCACGAACCAGGCCGCCGCGAACCCCAGTACGGCGATCCCCGCGCCGAGCAGGAACGCCGAGTGCGTACCCGCGGCCACCGCGTGCTGATAGGCGTCCCGCACGACCTCCGGCAGCTTCGCCAGGCTCGCCGCGTCCAGCTGCGCGGACCCCGCGGCCCCGGCCGCCTCCGGCCCCAGCCGCTCGGACATGGTGTCCGTGACCCGGCTGGTGAAGAGGGAGCCCATCAGCGCGACGCCGAAGGATCCGCCGAGCGTACGGAACAGGGTCGCCGAGGACGAGGCGACGCCCATGTCCTTCATCTCGACGCTGTTCTGCGCGACCAGCATGGTGATCTGCATCAGGAAGCCGAGCCCGGCACCGAGGACGGCCATGTACACGCCCGACATGAGCCGGGTGGTGTCGGTGTCCATCGTCGCGAGCAGGAACAGCCCGACGACCATCAGCGCGCCACCGACGATCGGGAAGATCTTGTACTTGCCGCTGTTGGTGGTGACCCGGCCCGCGATCAGCGAGACGACCATCATCGAGAGCAGCATCGGCAGCAGGAGCAGGCCCGAGTTGGTGGCGGAGGCACCCTGCACCGACTGCTGGAACAGCGGCAGGTACAGCACGCCGCCGAACATCGCGAAGCCGACCAGGAAGCCGATCACGGACATGAGGGTGAAGTTGCGGCTGCGGAAGATGTGCAGCGGCATGACCGGCTCTTCGGCCTTGGTCTCGGCGTAGAGGAAGGCGGCGGTCGACAGCACGCCGACGATGATCAGGCCGATGATCTGGCCGGAGCCCCAGGCGTACTCGGTGCCGCCCCACGTCGTGACGAGCACGGTGGAGGTGATGGCGAGGGTCAGCAGCGCCGCGCCGAGGTAGTCGATCTTCGGGCGGACCCCCGGCTCCGTCTTCTTGGGCAGGTGCAGCACCGCCGTCACCATGGCGAGCGCCACGGCGCCGAGCGGCAGGTTGATGTAGAAGGACCAGCGCCAGCCCATGTGGTCGGTGATGGTGCCGCCGACGAGCGGGCCGCCGATCATGGCGAGGGCCATCACGCCGGCCATCATGCCCTGGTACTTGCCGCGCTCACGGGGCGGGATCAGGTCGCCGATGATCGCCATGACGCCGACCATCAGACCGCCGGCGCCGAGGCCCTGGATCGCGCGGAAGCCGATCAGCTGGCCCATGTCCTGGGCCATGCCGCTGAGCGCGGAGCCGATCAGGAAGATGACGATCGAGGTGAGGAAGGAACCCTTCCGCCCGTACATGTCGCCGATCTTGCCCCAGATGGGAGTGGAGGCGGCGGTGGCCAGCGTGTACGCGGTGACCACCCACGAGAGGTGCTCCAGCCCGCCCAGCTCGCCGACGATCGTGGGCATCGCGGTGCCGATGATCATGTTGTCGAGCATCGCGAGCAGCATCGCGATCATGAGTGCCATGAGGACGACCCGTACGCTGCGCGGCTTCACCTCCTCCGAGGTCCCCGCAGGCTTGACTGTGTCCACCATGTCCACTCCCCTGGCACTACTTCTCATACTGAGCACTGGTCTTCGTCCCGCACCGGCACTTACTTGCCGCCCGGCTAGTTCACTACACTGGGGACGGTAGACCCGTAACTAGCCGGGCGTCAAGTAAGTAATTGGGGAGAGTCATGTCCAGCAGCAGTCCGCAGCGCCGCCGTGGCGACACGCGTCAGCGCATCCAGGACGTCGCACTGGAGCTCTTCGTCGAGCAGGGGTACGAGAAGACGTCGCTGCGCGAGATCGCGGAGCGACTGGAGGTCACGAAGGCGGCGCTGTACTACCACTTCAAGACCAAGGAAGACATCATCATCAGCCTCTTCGAGGACCTGACGCGGCCCATCGACGAGCTGATCACGTGGGCGGAGGGGCAGCCGCGCACCCTGGAGACCAAGCGCGAGGTGCTGCGGCGCTACAGCGAGGCGATGGCGGCGGGCGCGGCGCTGTACCGGTTCATGCAGGAGAACCAGGCGACCACGCGCGAGCTGAGCATCGGCGAGACGGTCAAGAAGCGGCTCTTCGCCCTGGTGGAACTCCTCCGCACGCAGGACGGCCCGCTGGAGGACCAGGTCCGCTGCGTCAGCGCGCTGTTCACCCTGCACGCCGGAATGATGTTCCTGCAGCACGTGGAGGGCGACCCGGAGGAGACCCGCCTGGCGGCCCTGGCGGTCGCCACGGACCTCATCACCCAGGCCCACCACGAGGCGTAACGGCCCACCGGGTCGCCACAGACGGACCGGTTCCGGCGGGCGGCGGTCTCAGCCGCCCGCCGCCGGCGGGGTCGTGGCGGACCAGAACTCGTCCTGCACGTCCGGGCGCACGGGGTACTCGCCCTTTCGGTCCGGGGTGTTCGGTTTGATGGCGGGCCCCTGTACGCCGGTGTCGTCCAGGCACGGCGTGGCGGCCTTCAGGAAGAACTGCCCCTCACCGCCTACCTTCACCGTGAGGGTGTAATCGTCGGGTGTTCTGGCGTAAATGGCGGGGACCGTCGAGCTCGTGTTCCTGCTGGTGATCTTGTATCCGCGGTCCTTCCAGTCGCGTTCGATCACTCCCAGGAGGGCGCCGCGGCGCTGCTCGGAGACGATGGTCAAGATGCTGATGGACCGGTCGGTGGACGCGGTGCCGGTGGCCGCACCCGCGATTCCCTTGGTGCAGCCGGCGTCGCCGTACGGGCCGTGGTTCCACTTCAGTTCAGGCTGCACAGCGGCCAGAGTCTCCTGAAGGATGGCGTCGGCGCGCTCGGCACCCTGCTGAATCTGCAGGGTGGGCTTCTTGTCGGCCTGTCCGATACCGCCGAACCCACAGCCGGTGGCGAGCCCGGAGAGCGCGAGCAGGGAGGCAGCCGCACGCAGGGTTCGCGTCGTCGGGGTGTGTCGTGGGCTCGGCATCATCGATGCTCCTCGGTAGCCGTCAGCTGCCCGACGGGACGGGCGTGGTCGCGGACCAGAACTCGTCCTGCACGTCCGGGCGCACGGGGTACTCACCCTTTCGGTCGGGGGTGTTCGGCTTGCTGGTGGGTTGCTGAACGCCGGAGTCGGTCAGGCAGGGGGTGGCCGCGTTAAGGAAGAACTGACCCTCACCGCCGACCTTCACCGTGAGGATGTAGCCGTCCGGGGTGCTGGCGTAGATGGCCGGGAATTTCTGGCTCTCATTGACATTCGTGATCGTGTAGCCGCGGCTCTTCCAGTCACGCTCGATCACTCCCAGCAGGGCGCCGCGGCGCTGCTCGGAGACGATGGTCAAGATGCTGATGAGCCGCTTCGCAGACCCGGTACCGGTGGCCGCGCCCGCCACTCCCTTGGTGCAGCCGGCGTCGCTGCCCGGGCCGTGGTTCCACTTCAGTTCCGGCTGCACGGCGGCCAGAGTCTCCTGAAGGATGGCGTCGGCGCGCTCGGCGCCCTGCTGCAAGTTCATGGTGCTCTTCCTGTCGGACTGTCCGTTACCGCCAAACCCACAGCCGGCGGCGAGGACGGTGAGCGCGAGCAGTGAGACTGCCGCGCGCAAGGCTCGCATCGTCGGCGTGTGTCGTTGGATCGGCCTCATCGTCGGTGGTCCTCGGTCTTGATCTCGTCGGCATTGCCCGAGACGATCAGCGCGATGTTCTCGGCGGACACAGAATCCCTATTCGGGTTGAAGTAATTGGAATGGGCGTCCATCGGGCCGCTGCCCTGGACGACGGGGAGCGGGCCGTCGTCGACCAGGAAACGGTTGGCGCCGAAGTCCTGGTGTGCCGGATCCCTGCCGAAGTAGATCTGGCTGTCATCGGTGACCGCGTCGGCCACGAGGAAGCCGTGGGCACCGCCTACGACGCCTCCGACGATGGCCCCGCCCACGGTACCGAGGGGACCGAGGGCCGACCCCACCACTCCGCCGGCGATGGCGCCCGCTCCTGCACCACCCAGCATCGCCCCTGACTCCACCTTGCTCGGGGCCATGGACACCGGGTCGTGGTCGGAAGCCCCCACGTACACGTGCTCCTTGCCCACACCCAGCTGGTCGGCGTGCTGAGCTCCTGTGCCGGGGCTCCCCACCAGGACGATGTCATCGACACCCGGGATCCCGCCGCTCTGCAGCGCCGCCTGGCCCACGGTCAGCGACCCGTACGAGTGACCGATGGCAGTGATGTGGGGATCGGGGTTCTGATTGGTGGCGCTGATCCCGGCCATGAACTGGTTGTACGCGGGCGCGCCCTTCTCGGCGTGCTCCTCGGACATGACGTCCGCGTTGTCGTACCAGTTCTCGGCGGGCAGCTGCGGCGCGTCGTAGCCGAGCCAGACGATCGACGCGGAGCTTTTGTCTTTCTCCCGGGCGCCCGCGGCGGTGTCGCGGGCGCGGGTGAGGTCGTTGCGCGCGAACTCCGCATCCAGCGCCGTGCCCAGCCCGGGTATGTACGCAGATACGTTCCGCGACGTGTCGGGGTTGCCGTAGGCCACGATGGCCCGGCCTCCGCCCTGGTCGCCGATGCCCAGCAGGTACATCGGGGGGTCCTTGGGCCCCGGGTTCCGCAGCTGGTCGTCGATCGAGCGCATGCCCGCCAGCTGGGTCTGGGACTTCTCGTCGCTCTGCTCCGACAGCTTGCCGATCAGCAGCTGCAGGTTGTCCCGGTTCGCCTCGTCCCGGACCTCGGACGGGACGCCGTCCAGGTTGCCGATCACATCGGGATAGGTGGCCAGGAGCTCGGCCCGCTGGTCTTCGCTCAGGCCCTGCCACCAGCTGCGGCGGTCCGCCGGGGAGCTGTCCGCCGGGATGGTGTCGCGCAGGTAGTCCCCCGCCTCCTTCCGGACGACCGCCGCGTCGCCCGCCGCGTCGGCCCAGGTGGCCTCCGTGACGTCGAGCCCTTCCGGGGCCTTGAGGCGGTTCAGCGCCTGGGTGAAGCGGGCGTCCACGTCCTGGGCCGCTTTCACCACGTCCAGGATGCGGGTGGCGATCTCCTGGGCGAGGCCTTGGTTGGGGTTCGCGTTGGTGGGGAACGGCGCCTTGCCCAGCGGGTGGGTGTCCGCGCCCTGGAGGTACAGCGGCTTGTCGACGCCCCGTACGGAGCCGCCCGGCGCGGGTTCCTTGGTCAGGAAGTTCTCGCCCCCGGGCGGGTACTGCACCGATCCGTCCGGATGCACGGTGAAGCCGCGGGCCGACGCGTCCTCCAGTGCCGCCCTGAGGCGCACCTGCTCCTCGGCGAGCTCGTGGGCCAGGGAGTTGAGCGTGGTGCGGACGAGGCCGCATTCGGTGTGGATGAAGTCGAAGTTCCGGTCGACCCGACTCAGCCGGTCGCGCGCCGCTGCCGCCGACACGCCCTTCTGGTCCTCCAGCGACTTGATCATCCCTACGCTGATCCGGTCGCGCCCCGCGTCCGCCCGGGCGCTGACATCGGCCCACGCCGCTGCCGCCTCGGTGAACTCCTGGGTCTTCAGATCACGCAACTGCTGCCAGGTCAGGGTCACTTCGACGCATCCTGATGCGTGACGAGGTACGAGAACCTGACCCCGTTGTTCTCGTCGATCTCGCCGATCTCCCGCGCGACGTTCAGCAGGGCGGACCGGACCGACCCGCACTCGTCGCGTACGGCGGCCACCCGCTTCTCCCAGGAGGCGCGGACGGCGGCCAGCGCGGCGGTGGCGGAGAGTCCCGCCGTACCGGCCTCGATGCCCTCGTGGGCGGCGGCCATCTTGCCCAGGCCCTCCGCGGTGGTGATGCGCAACTCGCCGGCCGCGGCCGCGGCCTTGGACCAGGGCCCGCCGGAGTGGGCCAGGTCCTCGCCGCCGCCACCGCCACCGCCGGGGGCGTCCGCCGAAGCGAGCCGCATCGCCGCCGGATCGCCGAACAACTCCTGCCAGCGCGCCGGCAGAACCGCCTGTGTACTCATGTGCTGTGCCCGATCCTCCGAGGCGCTCCCCGCGCCTACGCCTCGTACACAACCAACACTCACCTCTCGAACGCAAGTTCAGATGGCGGCGATGCGGGCATTGACCTGCGGTGATGTAGCAGCCGGGGCCGGGGCGGGCAAGGGGCGGACGTACTCAGATCCAGGCCCGGCGCCTGAGTCGGAGCACCCACCGGGCCCGGCGCCGGGGTGCGGGCGGATCAGGGCAGGCGGCGGTCCTCGGCACTGATCGGCACGTCGTTGATGCTCGCCTCGCGCCGCCTCATCAGGCCGTCGTCGTCGAACTCCCACTGCTCGTTGCCGTGGCTGCGGAACCACTGGCCGGCGCCGTCGTGCCACTCGTACTCGAAGCGGACCGAGATGCGGTTGCCGGTGAAGGCCCAAAGCTCCTTGCGGAGGCGGTAGTCGAGCTCGCGCTCCCACTTCGCGGCGAGGAACTCGCGGATCTCGGCGCGGCCGGTGAGGAAGCGGTCGCGGTTGCGCCAGACCGAGTCCTCCGTGTACGCGAGGGCGACGCGCTCGGGATCCCGGCTGTTCCAGGCGTCCTCGGCGGCCTGGACCTTGGCGCGGGCGGACTCTTCGGTGAAGGGCGGCAGGGGCGGACGCGTCACGACAGATCCTCCGGAGGAGAGAAGGGCAGGCACGAGAACGATCGTTCTCTTCGTCGCCACGGTACGAGAACGAACGTTCTCACCGCAAGGGGAAACGGGCTACCCTGCCCTCATGGACGACGAAGAGGCACGGACCCGACTGCTCGACGCGGCGGAGGAGCTGTTCTACCGGCACGGCATCCAGGCCGTCGGCATGGACCGCATCCGCGCTGCCTCCGGGGTCCCCCTCAAGCGCCTCTACCGGACCTTCCCGGCCAAGGAAGCCCTGGTCACGGCCTATCTGGAACGCCGCGACCGGCGCTGGATGGCCGACCTCCGCAAGGCGGTGACGGGCGCCCCGGACCCGGCCCTCGCCGTCTTCGACTGGCTGGCGCAGTGGTTCTCGGAGCCCGACTTCCGCGGCTGCGCGTTCCTCAACGCGTACGGGGAACTGGGCGCGGCGGCCCCGGAGATCGTCCGCATCCACAAGGCGGAACTCCACGCCCTGCTGGCCGACCTGACCGCCGACCCCGCCCTCGCCGACCGGCTCCTGATCCTGACCGAGGGGGCGACGGCGGTGGCCGCCCTCACCCCCGGCCCGGAGCCGGCCCACCGGGCCCGGGAGATCGCCGAGCTCCTCCTGAAGGAGTGACGCAGGTCACAATCGAACGGTCCGTCGGACTGTCACATCCGGGCCGCGTTTTCCGTCAGAGCTGTGTAACGGTCGACACGGCAAGGAGAGATCACGATGGAAGCGCGTCTCAACTTCTACGGCAACGCGGTCGCGACCAAGTTCGCCCGGTACATCAACTCCGCGGGCAAGGTCATCTCGGACTCGACCCTGCCGCACGCCACGCAGGAGCTGGTGAAGCTCCGGGCCAGCCAGATCAACGGCTGCGGATTCTGCACCGACATGCACTTCAAGGACGCCTCGCACGCCGGGGAGGACCCGGTGCGGCTGAACCTGGTCGCGGCCTGGCGCGAGGCGAAGGTGTTCACCGACGCCGAGCGGGCGGCCCTGGAACTGACCGAGCAGGGCACCCGCATCGCCGACGCGGCCGGCGGCGTCACGGACGAGGCATGGGCCGACGCCGCGAAGCACTACGACGAGGACCAGCTGGCAGCGCTGGTCAGCCTCATCGCACTGATCAACGCGTACAACCGGATGAACGTGATCGTCCAGCAGCCGGCGGGCGACTACCAGCCGGGCCAGTTCGGCTGATCGCGCCCACGCGTCCGGCCCCGACAGGGGAGGGGCCGGACCGCGCGCACCGCTCGGTGCACGTCCTGGGTACGGGTACTCACGACAGGCCCCTGCAGTGGGAGGCCCGTGCGGCGGCACGCGCGTGCTGCGGGCCCTTCGCCGGCGTGCGGGCACGGCAGGCCGCCTCCCGGCCGACCGTGGGCCGGCCGTCTAGCCCGCGCTGCGGGGGAAGGTGATCTCGACGCGGCGGTTCTTCTTGCGGCCTTCCTCGGTGCCGTTGTCGGCGATCGGGTAGTCCTCGCTGTAACCGCGGACGTCGAAGACGACGCCGGGGTTGGTGACGGTCTTGGCCAGCTCGGCCTGCACGGCGTCGGCACGCTGCTTGGACAGCTCCTTGCCGTGCTCGTAGCTGCCTTGGTCGTCGGTGAAGCCGAAGACCCTTACGCGGGTGGCCTTCTGGGTGTTGATTTCGGCGGCGATGGCCTGGATGCGGGCGGCGGCCTGCGCGTTGAAGACGGCGCTGTTCTCCGGGAACAGCACCTCGGACTGCAGCGCCATCATGACGGTCTGATTCGTCTCCTGCCGCCGCTGCTCTCCGCCGAGGTCTTCGACGACCTCGGCGATGTCCAGCACCTTGACGGGGGCGAGCGTGCCGCCCTGCGGGATCTTCAGCCCGGGCGAGTTGGAGTCGATCGCCACGGGCGCAGAGGCGGATGGCTCGGTGCCAGGTGGCACGGAGGGCTTCACGTCATCGGCATAAGCCGCAGTGGCTCCGACGAGATGCGCTCCAGCGATAACGAGTGCAGAGACTATGACAGTTGCAGCTACTTGATGACGTGTAGTCATGGGGTCACCCAGAGATTTTGACAGCGGCCGTGGCGAAGGTCGGGAGGCTGAATTCCACCTCGGTGGTAGAAGCCGGCGGTGCCGGGAACTGGGCAAAGAAGGGGATCACCTGGCCGGCATCGACGCTGGAGACCCCAGTTGTGCACAAGCACCTGGACTCCGTGTCTCGAAGCACGTAGTAGCGCTTCTTGCCGACCTTGTCGACCAGCGTCGCACCGGCGACCGATTCTCCGGTTCCCTTGAGTTCGATCCCACGCCAGGCAACGGTGTCCTTGTACGACTGGCTACCCGTGTTCTTGATCTGTCCGGACACGGTGAGGAAGCCGCCGGGATCGCGACGTGCGGAGTTGATCAGCAGGGTCATGCCCTCCTGTCCGTTCAGCGTGGCGATGACCTCGGTCGGCTCCGAGCCCTGGCTAGCACTCGGTGCCGGGTTCTGAGTGCCCGAACCCTGAGACTGCGGCGTCGAGGACTTCTGCGGGTCCTTCGGCTTGTTGCTGTCGCCATCGCCACCACACCCGGCCAGCGTGAGGGCCATGACCGCCGCACTTACAACGGCCATTCCCCCACGGACCTTCACCATGCGCCGAATGCTCATCTATGAACGCTTCCTTGTCTCTCGTTCCCTGTCAGCCGACGAGTCGCACGCTGAACAGTTTTTTGGTCAATGCACTGAGCGAGCCCGGCTTCAACGGATCCAGTTCGACCGGCTCCCCCTTGCAGGTGAGGTTCACCGTTTGCGGAGTAGGCGTAGGAGCAGGCGACTCACCCCCAGCCGTCGAGGTCGGGGAAGGAGCCGGGGTGGCAACGGCGCCGAGTCGGCACTTCGGCTCGATCAAAGCCGTGGCCGTTGCAGTGCCGTGCATGCTGCCGGTCTCCGGAATCACCGACTCTCCCACTGTTCCGTTCGTCTTCACCGTGACGGTCAGTTTCGGGAGGAGGGAGGCATCACACCGCGTCGCCTCAGCGTCGTTCTTCGCCGCGAAGTCTTCGGCCGCCATGCAGGCTTCGCCAGCTTTGAAGAGGTCCCCATCGACGATCTTCTGCCAGTCCGCAGGCTTCAATGCGGCGAGGTCGAGACCGAGCAGCACCGTGTCCCTGGCCTCACGCCCAGCAGCCAAGGCCGCAGCGTCCGCGGCCCCCTGGGCATTGCTTCGCGTGACCGACGCCTGCCCGATGACGAAGAAGGCGAGTGCGGCGAAGAGCAAGCCCGCCACTACCACCACATAGATGGGAAACGCCTGCCCCCCGTCACGCCCAGGCTTCCCCCTGGCATCCACTAGCCGGCTTTGATGTCCGTCACCGCCTGCTTGATCCGCTTCGTGATCTCCGATCCGACTCCGGAACCGACGATCGCTCCAACGATCACGATGACCACCAGGATGATGCCCAGGTATTCGAACGCGGTCTGGCCGCGGTCGAGGTTTGCGTGGCGCTTGCGGAGCCTGGTGGTGGCCGTGGACGCCCAGCCGTTCACCCTGATCCGTGCCTCCACGGCGGCCTTCAGCAGCGTGTTCTGTGACATGGGGGTTCCCTCCCGGGCCGGTACCGGTGTCGATCTGCGGACGGTACGGCGAGTCACCAGTCGTCACCAAGGGTCCCGGGACCCAATTACGGACCCACTGCGCACTCTGTCTACCCATGACCGGTCACTCCTGGACGGGCGGTTCCCAGCCAGCGGGCTATCGCCTCGCTGCGCGTGGCGCTCTGGAGCTTCGCGAAGATGCGGTTGATGTGGTTCTTGACCGTCTTCTCGCTGATGAAGCAGGCGGCCGCGATCTGCTGATTGCTCATCCCGGAAGCGATCAGATCCATGATCTCCACCTCCCGGGAACTCAGCCCGAAGACAACAGAGTTGTGCATCCGCTCAGAAGACTGTGCCACAGCTCGTTGCGGATGCGAAGAGGCCCGGAGTTCCGCCAGCAGGGCGCTCGCGGCCGTCGGGGTGAAGTGGGGGCGGCCCAGTGGGGCGTCCCGTACCGCCCTCAGCAGCTCGTCCGTCGTGAACTCGCCGTGCACGAGGTAGCCCCCGGCGCCCAACGACAGGGCCTCGCAGATGATTTCGGCTTCCCTGCTGTACGTCAGCATCAGTACGGGCGCGAGCTGTACGAGGTGGGGGAGGGCCGAGATGCCGTCCACGCCCGGCATCCGGACGTCCAGCAGGATCACGTCCGGGGCGTGCCGGCGGGTCAGGCTCAGTGCCTCGCGGCCGTCCTCCGCCTGGGCCGTCACGTCGAGGTCCTCGGCCGCGCACAGGATGGCCGCCAGACCCGCCCTGATGACCGGGTTGCCGTCGGCGATGAGCACGCTCAGCCGTGCCATGGCTCAGCCACCCCCGAACAGCGCGCCGAAGTCGACGTTCGCGCCGTAGACGAAGCCGCAGACGAGGAGGATCAGCGTGCCCGGGAGCATGAACATGGTCACCGCGAACGTCGCCTTCGGGACGGCCCGGGCCGCGCGGCGGCGGGCGTTCTGGGCATCCGTACGGCGCATGTCCTCGGCGATCGCGATCAGGGTGTCGACGATCGGGGAGCCGAGTTCCTCGCCCTGCTGGAGGGCCGTCACGAACTGCGCGACCTGTTCGCTGTCGTTGCGGCGGCGCAGTTCGTCGAAGGCCTGGCGGCGGCTGACGCCCATGTCCATCTGCTGGAGCGTGATGCGGATCTCGTCCGCCCACGGGCCCTCGTACTTGTCCGCCACCCGGGCCAGCGCCTGCCGGAAGCCCAGCCCCGCGCTCACCACCACGGCGAGCACGTCGAGGAAGTCGGGCAGGGTCCGCTCGATGTGGTCGCGGCGGACCCTGATGGCCGACCACAGGCCGGCCTCGATCCAGAAGAGCCCGAAGGCGACCATGAGCAGGGCGGCGACCAGCTGGCCGTTGATGAGCATCGAGAAGGCGCCGAGGGCGCCCAGGGCCCCGTACACCGCGCGCCGCGCCGCGTAGCGGTCGATCGTCAGGCCGGCCGGGTTGCCCGCCATGTCGATCTGGCGGCGCTTGCGGGCGACGCGGGCCGGGCCCATGGCGCTCAGTACGAGCGGTGCCCAGCGGATGCCCATGCGGTCGACGAGGGAGCCGACGGCCGTCGTGCGGGTGGCTCCGACCTCCAGGGCCAGCGCGAGGTCCGTCGGCAGTTTCACGTCCGCGCGGTAGAGGCGGATGCCGTGGAAGGCGCCGAGGACGGAAAGGGCCACGGCGAGTGCGAGAAGAAGTCCGGTCATCGTCCTGTCGCCCCCTCAGACGTCGATCTTCGACAGGCGGCGGATGAGCAGGAAGCCCAGGGCGAAGAGACCGAGGGCGATGAGGACGGCCGTCTGGCCGAGGAACGCGCCCGTCATCCGGTCCAGCGCGCCCGGCATCATCATGTCGACCAGCAGCAGCGAGCCGAGTCCGATCGACGGGACGAGGTACGCCGTCACCGTCACCTGGGACAGCTGGGTACGGATCTCGCGACGGGTCTCCTTGCGCTGCTCCAGCGTCACCGTCAGGTTGCGCAGGCTGTCCACGATGGCGCCGCCCGCGCGGGCCGACAGGACGAGCGTGGAGACGAGGACGACCAGTTCCCGTGAGGGGAGGCGTTCGGTGAGTTCGCCCAGGGACTCCTCGATGGAGTGGCCCACGGCCAGGCGGTCGGCGACGCGCGAGAGTTCCTCGCCCGCCGGTGCCTCCAGCTCCTCGGCCGCGATGCCGATGGCCGTACGGAGGGCCAGCCCGGCCTGGGTGGCGTTGGCGAGGATGCGGGCCAGGTCGGGGAGCTGGTTGATGAACCGCTCGGTGCGCCGCGCCCGCTGCCAGTTCAGGAAGGCGTTCGCCGCCCAGATGCCGATCACGCCCGCCACCGGGCCGAAGAACGGCGCGAGGAGGGAGGACGCGACGAGCCAGACGCCCGCGATCGAACCCAGCATGTAGACGAAGAACTCGCCCGGGGTGAGGTCCAGGCCGGTGGTCGCCAGCTTCACCTCGATGCGCCGGCCCAGCCTGGTCTTGCGCAGCCGCCGGTCGACGCCCCGGAAGCGGCGCCGCCGCCCGAGGGGCTCCGGCATCCCGCTCGACGAGAGGCGCTCGATCAGTGCGGCGCGCTGGGCGCGCCCGGCGACGTACGCCTGGAGGCCCGCGACGACGAGCACGCACGCGAGGAGCGTGGCGCCGAGGGTGAGGAGGATCAGTGGGTTCACAGGGCGGTCCGGGGAATGTGCGGGGTGGCGAGCGGGGCGGTCAGGGGGTCGTCGGGCAGGGCGACCCCGAAGGCCTGCGGGATGGGCTGGTTGTTCATGTAGAGGCGCTCGGCGATCCGGCGCGGCAGCGGGTAGTACTCGAAGTAGCCGTGCACGCGTCCGTCCGCCCCCATCGGCTGGGCGGCGAAGCGGCAGACCGTCGTGATCCGGAAGGGTTCGCGGCCGTGGGACTCCAGGATGGAGATCTCCGTGATGCGGCGTGAGCCGTCGCCGAAGCGGGTCAGCTGGACGATGACGTTGACGGCGCTGTTGATCTGGTCCTGAAGGGCCTCGAAGGGGATCTCCACCTCCGACATGGAGGCGAGGGTCTGCAGGCGCATGAGCGCGTCCGAGGAGCTGTTGGCGTGCACGGTGGCGAGGGAGCCGTCGTGGCCCGTCGACATCGCCTGGAGCATGTCGAGGGTCTCGCCGCCGCGGACCTCGCCGACGATGATGCGGTCGGGGCGCATGCGCAGGGAGTTGCGTACGAGGTCGCGGATGGTGATCTGGCCCTTGCCCTCCACGTTCGCCGGGCGGGATTCGAGGCGGATCACGTGCGCCTGCTGGAGCTGGAGTTCGGCCGAGTCCTCGATGGTGATGATGCGCTCGCCCTCCGGGATCAGGCCGGAGAGCGCGTTGAGGAGGGTGGTCTTGCCGGTACCGGTGGCGCCGGAGACGATCACGTTCATCTTCGCCGCGACGAGGCCGGACAGCAGGAGCAGCATCTGCTCGTCGAGCGAGCCGAGCGCGATCATCTCGTGCAGGGTGAAGGCCCGCGGGAAGCGGCGGATCGTGAGGGTCGCGCCGGTCAGGGAGAGCGGCGGGATGATGACGTTGACGCGTTCGCCGCTGGGCAGGCGGGCGTCGACCATCGGATTGGCCTCGTCCACACGGCGGTTGACGGTGGAGACGATGCGCTCGATGGTCTGCATCAGCTGCTCGTGCGAGGCGAAACGGAGCGGGAGCTGCTCTACGCGGCCGGCGCGCTCGACGAAGATCTGGTCGGGGCCGTTGACCATGATCTCGGAGATCGAGGCGTCTTCGAGGAGCGGTTCGAGCACACCGAGCCCGAGGGCCTCGTCGACGACCCGGCGGATCAGCTGCGCGCGCTCGACGGTGGAGAGTACGGGACCTTCGCGGCTGATGATGTGGCCGAGTACGCGTTCCAGGCGCGCCCGGCGCTCGGCGGGCGCGAGGGCGGACATCTCGGCGAGGTCGATCTCCTCCAGCAGCTTGGCGCGGTAGGAGGAGACCAGCCGGCCGTCCTCGCGGGGGCTGTGGCGGTCGTCGGGGGTGTTGACCCGGGAACGCAGGCTCATGGTCCGGTCACCTTCGGGTCGTCGTTGGGCATGATCGCCGTGGCCCTGGCCGGTTCGAGTGACAGCCCGGGGATGATCGAGTTGATCCGGATGGTCACGGTCGCGGTCACCGCGTCGCCCCCCGGGGGCACACTGACGGTCGCCGGGAGCCCTTCGCGTATGGCGGCGTAGCCCGCGGCCTCCCCCCGTCCCGGGTACCGGGCCTCCACGCGCGCCGCCGTACGGGCCGCCGTGTCCGCCTGCTCGTGGACGTACGCGACCCAGCCCAGCTGGATTCCGCACAGCGCGACGAACAGCAGGATGGGCACGAAGCCGATGTACTCCAAGGCCACTTGCCCCCGGTCGGAACGGATGCGTCGCCTTCTCATGTCACTTCGCCTCCTTCTCCAACGCCGCGCCGCCGGTGCCGTCGATCTCGCCGAAGTCGAGGCCCGGGAAGAAGACCGGGACCCCCAGGGTGACTCTCGCCCGGTAGATGTCCCCGGACTTCTCACACTTCACCCGGGGCTTCCACGCGTCCCCGATGTGCTCCTTCGCTGCCGCCTCGCAAAGGCTGGATTCCCCGCTCACCGCCCCCGCCCGCGCCCCCTCGTCCGCCGCGTTGCCCGCCAGGGAGAACGCGTAGCCGATCAGTACGCACTCCCACACCGCCGCCACGAGCAGCAGGATCAGCGGGACCATGCCGACGAACTCGATCGCCACCTGGCCCCGGTCTCCGCGTCCCGGTCTGCGGGCGGGCATTCGTCAGCCCTCCCGGCCGCGGCGCAGGCGGGAGACCGGGCCGGCCGCGCGGACCGCGACCGTCGCGCCCGGGGTGGTGGGGGCGGTGGCGGTGTCCGGGGCCTGGAGGAGGCCGAGTTCGCCCGCCAGCGTCCACAGGGCCTGCTTCACCGTCGAGCGGTTGTCGAGGTCCTGGACCCGGCCCGCGTCCACCACCGCCTGGAGTTCCTTGAAGGCGGCCGGGACCGGGGTGCGGGTGGCGCGGGTCTTGGTGATCTTCTCGATCAGGGCGGGCTGGATCTCCGTGTGCTTGCTCCAGCGGTTGACGACCATCGCCGTGTCCTCGGCCTTGCGCACCTGGAGGCGTTCCCACATCCGGACCATGCGCTTCGCCGCCCGTACCGCGACCACGTCCGGGGTGGTGACCAGCACCGCCACGTCCGCCATTTCCACGGCGGCGGCGTTCGCGCCGGTCACCTGCGTGCCGCAGTCGACGACGACGAGTTCGTAGCGGCTGCGCAGGGCTCCGACGATGTGCCGGGCGGCCCGGTCGTCTACCTCCTCGCCCCGCTCCCCGTCGGCCGGGGCCAGCAGCAGCGCCAGACCCGTGCGGTCGTCGTAGACCGCGTCCTGGAGGACACGCGGCGAGATGTCCTGGATCCCGGCGAGGTCGGCGATGGAGCGGCGGAACTGCACGTCGAGGTACGAGCCCACGTCGCCCGCCTGGAGGTCCATGTCGACCAGTGCGGTACGCCGTCCGGAGGCGGCCGCGGCGAGTGCGAACTGCACGGCGGTGAAGGTGGTGCCCACGCCGCCCTTGGCTCCGGTGACCGTGACCACGCGGCCGCCCGGTCCCGTGAAGACGTCGGCGGCGGCGCCCTTGCCCAGGTGGCGGCGTACGCCCACGGACCACTGGGCGGCGGCCTGGACGCGGGCGGCGAGTTCCTCGTAGGAGAGCGGGAGGCCGATCAGGCCGCGCGCGCCCGAGTCCATCGCGGCGGAGAAGAGCGCCGGTCCGGCGTCGGAGGAGATGAGGACGACGCCCACCGCGGGGAAGCGCAGGGCGACTTCGCGGATCAGTTCCAGTGCGGGCACCGGGCCGATGCGCTCGTGGACGAGGACGACCTCGGGCAGTTCGTCGATGGAGTCGACGGCCATCCGGGCGAGGGTGTCCAGCAGCGAGGTGGAGTCGGGGACCGGCGCGGCCGGCTCCGCGGACGGGAGCTGGCTGAGGAGGGTGGAGATGGCGCGCGCGGCGTCCGGGTCGCCGACCGCGGGGAGGATTCGGGTGGTCATCCGTGATGCCTCACTTGTCCCCGTCGAGGGTGTACGTACGGTCGCCCGGGGCGGGTGCCGAGTCGGTGCCGGGGGCCACGAGCGCCAGGCGGACGTGTTCCGCGAAGGACTCGGCGTACGCGACGCGCTGGGTGTCCTTGGTGTTCAGGGCGAAGGTGATCGGGACCGCCTCGGCGGGGCCCTTGCGGTCGCTGTCCTTGGTGTCGAGGGCGGTGAGCCGGCCGACGCCCAGGACCCGGGCGTTGGCGACGATGATCACGGACCGCGAGGGGTCGGTGTCCTTGGCGCCCTTGAAGGTGGCGATGATGTTGACCTTGGCGCCGGAGGTGATCTTGCCGGCCACGCCCGTCGCCGCGTCGATCATGATGGCGATCTCCTGCTCGCCGGGCTGGAGCTGCGGACGGTCGACGAACATGTCCGCCTGCAGCAGCGAGCCCTTCTTCAGGGTGGTGAGCGCGATCTTGTCCTTGAGCGCGCCGAGATCGGTGACGGCGGTGTCGGACAGCCAGCGCTTGGGGATCCTGACCTCCTCGAACTGCCCGGCCGCGAGGGGGCTGTACGGCGCTATGTCGCCCTTGGCGCGGTAGGCGACGACCTCGGCCCCCACCTTGGAGTTGACGTCGCCGATCACCACGAGGACTCCGGCGAAGGCCCCCAGGGCACACAGGACCGACAGGAGCAGCAGGATGACGCCGCGGCGCTGGCGTGAGTTCATCGGTCTTCCTACCTCGCCGTTCTTCGTTCGTTCGCAGGAGTCGGTCGGTCAGGGTCTGGATCGGGCGGTGCTCGCCGGGGGCGGTGGCGCGGCGGGCTCGGCCGTGAGCGGGGCGGCGCAGAAGCCGCAGCGGTCGCCGATGAGTTCGAGTCCGCACCAGCGGCACTGCTCGCGGCGGACCGAGGCGACCAGTTGGTAGAGCACGGACAGGTCGGGGATGCCGGCGGCGAACTCGACGAGCTTCTGGGTGCCCCACCAGCCGGGCGAACCGGCCGGCAGCGGGTTCTCCATGACGCCCTGCACCTGCCAGGCGGGGGCGAGTTCGGCGGTGACCCAGTCGGAGGTGAGCTGGCCGCGGGCGAAGGTGAGCTGCGTGGCGAACCCGGGACCGGCGGGCACCGCCGCCGACGCCTGCGCCCCGGCGGCCCCGAGTTTGGCCAGGTGCGGGGTCGGGTGGGCGAGTACGGCGAACTGCGCGCTCGGCGACCAGGACCTGGCGTGCGCGCCCAGCCCGACCGGCACGCGGACCCGGTCGAGCTTGGCGACGGAGCCCAGCAGGGCGCCCGCGTAGATGTAGTGGGACAGCAGCCGGGCCGCGGAGGCGATGATTCCGGGGCTGAAGTCGCAAACGCTGAGCTGGCGCAGCTGACGGACCAGCAGGGCCGTTCCCAGCGGCGGCAGATCGATGCCGAGGAGCGCTATCCGGTCGGTTTCCAGGATGGCCCGTACGGTGTGCAGCCGCTGGACGGTGGCGCGCGGGAGCCAGGGCGGTACGAGGGCCACGAGGTGGCCGTGCCGCTCCAGCAGGGCGCCGGTCTCGGCGAGCGAGCCCTCCAGGTCGAGCTGCTCGGGCGGGTGCAGCACGGCGGCCCCGGGCGTGTGCCGGTCAGGGGCCGGAAGGACCAGATCTGCGCTGGTGACAGCGATGGCGGTCGGCACGCGAATTCCCCCGTTCACCCCGTGCGCCACATACGTTCGTGTGCCCGGCGCCCGCTCACCGCGTACGCGTGCACACTGCGCGACCGCAAACGATCGACGCTCTTCCCCCTTGCCTCAGCACCATATCCGCGTCACCGCTGGCAGGGCAGGCGCTTGCCGATTCCCGTGCTGTGAGCACGCGTCACAGCTGATCGGAAACCCGGACAACAGGGATCGCGCGATCGGACATTTCAAGCCACATGGCAAAGAGTCTTGACACGGAGATTGGTCTGGACCAACTTGGCTCCGGGGCACCCCACTTGCCCCCACGTTCCCCTTCCTCCCCCCCACCGGAGCCCACGTGAACCGCATACGCTCCTTCGCCCTTCCCCTCGCCGCCACCCTCGCCGCAGGCACCCTGACCGCCCTCGCCGCCGGTACCGCACAGGCCGCGGACGTCAACGTCGCCCGCAACGGCGGCTTCGAGTCGGGTCTCGCCAACTGGTCCTGCACCGGCGGAACCGGCGTCTCCGTCTCCTCGCCCGTCTACGCCGGAGCCGGCGCCCTGAAGGCCACCCCGGCCGGGCAGGACAACGCCCGCTGCAGTCAGACCGTCACGGTCAAGCCGAACTCGACCTACACCCTCAGTACGCAGGTCCAGGGCAGCTACGTCTACCTCGGCGCGACCGGGACCGGCACCCAGGACGTGTCCACCTGGACCCCCGGCTCGGGCGCCGGCTGGCAGAAGCTCTCCACCACCTTCACCACCGGCCCGAGCACCACCCAGGTCACCGTCTACACGCACGGCTGGTACGGCCAGCCGGCCTACGTCGTCGACGAGTTCAGCGTCTTCGGCCCGGACGGCGGAGGCGGCACCGACCCCGGCCCGAGCATCCCCGGAGCCCCCGCCGGGACCGCCGTTTCCGGACAGAGCGCGAGCGCTCTCACCCTTTCGTGGAACGCGGTCGGCGGGGCCGCCGGCTATTACGTCTATCAGGACGGCGTCCGCGTCCAGACCGTCACCTCGGGCGCCTCCACGCAGATCACCGGGCTCGCCGCCTCGACCTCGTACTCCTTCCAGGTGAGCGCGTACAACGCCGCGGGCGAGGGCGCCAAGTCCGCTCCGGTCACCGGCACCACGACCGGCACCGGCCCCGGTCCGGGCCCCGGCCCGGCCGTCCCCAAGCACGCCCTGACCGGCTACTGGCAGAACTTCAACAACGGCGCGACCGTCCAGAAGATCTCCGACGTCTCCGCGCAGTACGACATCATCGCCGTCTCCTTCGCCGACGCCACCACCACGCCCGGCGCCATCGCCTTCAACCTCGACTCGGCCGGCCTCGGCGGCTACACCGTCGCCCAGTTCAAGGCCGACATCGCCGCGAAGAAGGCGGCCGGGAAGTCGGTCATCCTCTCCATCGGCGGCGAGAAGGGGACCATCTCGGTCAACGACTCGGCCTCCGCGAACAACCTCGCGAACTCCGCGTACGCCCTGATGCAGGAGTACGGCTTCACCGGCATCGACATCGACCTGGAGAACGGCCTCAACCCCACCTACATGACGCAGGCACTGCGCTCGCTGTCCGCGAAGGCCGGCCCGTCGCTGGTCATCACCATGGCCCCGCAGACGATCGACATGCAGTCCACGCAGGGCGGCTACTTCAAGACGGCGCTCAACATCAAGGACATCCTCACCGTCGTCAACATGCAGTACTACAACAGCGGCTCGATGAACGGCTGCGACGGCAAGGTCTACTCCCAGGGCTCGGTGGACTTCCTCACCGCCCTCGCCTGCATCCAGCTGGAGGGCGGCCTCGACCCCTCCCAGGTGGGCATCGGCGTCCCGGCCTCACCGAGCGGCGCGGGCAGCGGCTACGTCTCCCCGACCATCGTCAACAACGCCCTGGACTGCCTGACCAGGGGCACGAGCTGCGGCTCCTTCAAGCCGTCGAAGACCTACCCGGGACTGCGCGGTGCGATGACCTGGTCGACCAACTGGGACGCCAAGGCGGGTAGTGCTTGGTCGAACTCGGTGGGTCCCAAGGTCCACGGGCTCCCGTAGGCGGTACGTTTGACCTCCTCCGTCGCCCTTAGGGGCGGGGATTCTCCGTCGGTGGGTGGTCCTCGTGGATGAGGGCCACCCGCTCCGGGTGGGTTCCTGGTTCCTCCCCACGCGGTGTGGGGGTTGTGCGCGCTGCCGGGCTCGGCCTGGTCTTACGTGCACTCCGCAGGCGTTTACCGCTGCCGTTACCGGCGTCGGGCCCCAGGTCCTGGGGTGGATGGTTCTGCCGGCGCGACGATACGGCGGCCTTCGAGACGGACGTTGCGTCCTGCGTTCCAGTCGCGGTCGTGCCGGGTACTACAGTTCGGGCACGTCCAATGCCGGACGCGCAGCGGCTTGGGCCCGTCCCGGTGCCCACAGGCGGAGCAGATCTGGGACGACGGAAACAGGCGGTCCACCTTCGCAAAGTCGCGTCCGCGGCGGATCGCCTTGTACTCCAGCATCGTCACGAACTGTGTCCAGCCCGCGTCGTGCACGCCCTTGGCCAACCGGGTACGCGCCAGTCCTCGCACGTTCAGGGTCTCGGTGTAGACGGCTTGGTTCTCGCTCGTCAGCTTGTGAGACCACTGGTGGTGAAAGTTGCGGCGGGCATCCGCCACGGAGGCATGTCCCCGGGCTACCTTGATCCGTGCTTTTTCCCGGTTGTTACTGCCCTTCTTCTTCCGCGACAATTCCCGCTGTCGCTTCTTCAGCTTCTTCTCCGCCCGCCGCAGATACTTCGGCGAGGCGATGTGCGAGCCGTCAGCCAGCACCGCAAACCGAGTGAGGCCCAGGTCGATGCCCTGGTCCCCATCGGTGGGCGGAAACAGGTCGACTGCGGGGTCGGTCTCCACGACGAACGAGACGAAGTACCGTCCGGACCGGTCCTTGACCAGCGTCACCGAGCTGGGGTCCGAGGGCAGTTCACGGTCCACTTCACCTTGAGGTCGCCGATCTTCGGCAACCTCAGTTTGCCGGCCTTGGTGATCGACCACCAGTCGGAGCGGGTGAACCGGGCAGTCTGCCGGTTGTCCTTGCGGGACTTGAATCTCGGAGGTGCGACCTTCGGCCCTTTTCGCTTACCAGTCTTGGAGTCCTCGTGCGCCTTCCACGCCGCATCCAGATCCCGCAAGGCCTGCTGGAGCACACCGACTGGGGCATCCGACAGGAATGCGCGCGTGGTCGTCTTCTTCGCCTGGGTGATCAGCATCTTCGCCAGGTCTGTGTTCTTCGGCACCTGCAGGTACGGACCTTCAGCAGACCGGGCCTTGGGATTCCCGAGCAGTTTGTTCGATTCTTTCACCGGTTTGATCCGCGCCAACGCATCGTTCCAGATCACACGCCGGCACCCGAACACCCGTGCTGCACATGTCTGCTGACTGAGCGTCGGGTAGGCGCGGAACTGGTAGCGAAGCTGCATGGACGCGACCGTACTCCAATGGGGGCACAACCAGGCGTGAGAACAATTCAGCCGACAGAAAGTGGGATCTTCATTCGTATGCATATCCGGGTCGAATTTCGTGATGCGGTACCGGCACGCCGCCTTCACCGATCCGCGCCTGAACCGATACGAAGTGATCATGCATGGCGCGTCCGCGGCTCCGAGGTCATACCGACCGGACTCAACGGCGAGTCCGATCATGCCCACTCCGCCCGAACGCCCTCGCTCAAACCTGGTGGCCGGATCGGTTCGGCCCGCACGGCGGGTCCTTGACCGGGACATGCCATGAGAGCACGCTGTGCGCGTCCGCACGGCTACCCCCACACTCCCACCCAGGAGAACGCATGCGGCTCCATACCCGCCGGAGGGCCGCCGTCACGGCGGCCCTGCTGGCGCTCGCTCTGGGCGCACCCGCCTACGGCCTGAGCGCCACGGCATCGCCACCGCCCACCCCGTCCACCGCCACCCAGGACGAGGCCATCGTCCAGTACCGGATCCACGGCCCCTCCACCCCCGCCGACCGCACCGCCCTGCTCCGTACGGGCGTCTCGATCGACGAGGTGGACGACCACACGGTCGTGGTCAGCGCGGACACCATGCAGGCCAAGAACCTGCGCGCGCTCGGCTACCGGCTCACCGCGCTGCCCGGACCGCCGGACCGCTCCCTGCCCGGCATCGCGGCCAGCCCGATGGACTTCCCCTCCGCTGACTCGAAGTACCACAACTACGCCGAGATGAACGCGGAGATCGACCAGCGCATCGCCCAGTACCCCGCCATCATGAGCAAGCGGGTGATCGGGAAGTCGTACCAGGGCCGCGACCTCATCGCCATCAAGATCAGCGACAACGTCGCGACCGACGAGGCCGAACCCGAGGTGCTCTTCACCCACCACCAGCACGCCCGCGAGCACCTGACCGTCGAGATGGCGCTCTACCTGCTCAAGGAGTTCGGCTCCAAGTACGGCACCGACTCCCGGGTCACCAACGCCGTCAACGGCCGCGAGATCTGGATCGTCCCGGACCTCAACCCGGACGGCGGCGAGTACGACATCGCCACCGGCTCCTACCGCTCCTGGCGCAAGAACCGCCAGCCCAACAGCGGATCCTCGTACGTCGGCACGGACGAGAACCGGAACTGGAACTACAAGTGGGGCTGCTGCGGCGGCTCCAGCAGCAGCAAGAGCTCCGAGACCTACCGGGGCGCGGCCGCCGAGTCGACGCCCGAGGTGAAGGCCGTCTCGGACTTCGTCCGCAGCCGCGTCATCGGCGGCAAGCAGCAGATCAAGGCCGCGATCGACTTCCACACGTACAGCGAGCTCGTCCTGTGGCCCTTCGGCTACACCTACAACGACACCGCGCCCGGACTGACCGCCGACGACCTCGCCGTCTACAAGAAGATCGGCACGGGCATGGCGACGAGCAACGGCTACACGCCGGAGCAGTCGAGCGACCTCTACATCACCGACGGCACGATCGACGACTGGCTGTGGGGCAACCAGAAGATCTTCGCCTACACCTTCGAGATGTATCCGGAGAGCGGCGGCGGCGGGTTCTACCCGCCGGACGAGGTGATCGACCGCGAGACCGCGCGGAACAAGGACGCGGTGCTCCAGTTGCTGGAGAACGCGGACTGCATGTACCGCTCGATCGGCAAGGAAGCGCAGTACTGCTCGTAGGAGGACCGTGAACGGGGCGCCCCGCCGCCAGGGGGGCGCCCCACCCGCACGTCCGGGCCGGCCGGCTGCCAGTCGCCGGTCGCAGGCCGCAGGCCGCCGCTCAGCCGAGGACGGCGAGGGCGTCGATCTCGACGAGCAGCCCGGCCGGCAGGCCCACGTACACGGTGGTGCGGCCGGCGGGGGCCTCCTTCAGGCCCTGCTCCTCGAAGTAGGTGTTGTAGATCCCGTTCATCTCGGCGAAGTGCGCGGTGTCCGTGAGGTAGACGCGGATCATCATCACGTCGTCCCAGCTGGCGCCGCCCGCCTCCAGCACGGAGCGGACGTTCTCCAGCGTCTGCAGGGTCTGCTCGCGCAGCGTCGGCCCCGCGGGGGTGGGCGGCTGTCCGTCGACGTGCGGGAGGTATCCGACCTGGCCGGCGACCTGGAGGATGTTCCCCTTGCGCACGCCGTGCGAGAACCTCGCGGGCGGAACGGTGTGGGTGTCGGGGGTGATCGCGGTCTTCTCGGTCACGGTCTCTCCTGTGTTCCTGAATAGTCCTGGCTGATGGCATCGGCGGTCCGCAGTACCTGCGGCAGAAGTTCGAGGAGCCCCTCCGCGGGGACGACCACACCGGGCGCGGAGACGGACAGCGCGGCGACGACCCGCCCGTCCGGCCCGCGCACGGGCGCGCCGAGGCAGTTGACGGACTCCTCGTGCCCGCCGAGGTCGGTGGCCCAGCCCTGCGCGCGCACGAGGTCCAGCTCGCGGAGGAAGGCGGCGGCGTCCGGGGTGGAGCGGGGGGTGTAACGGGGGTACTCGATCCGCTCGGCGAGGGCGCGGCGCTCGGCCTCGGGGAGGTCGGCGAGGAGCAGCTTGGCGACGGCGGCGACGGTGAGGGGCACGGGCCTGCCGATGCGGGAGTACATGCGGACGGGGTAGCGGCTGTCAACCTTGTCGACGTACACGACCTCGTCGTCCTGGTGCAGGGCGAGGTGAACGGTGTGCCCGGTGGCCCGGTTGAGCTCGACGAGGTGGGGGTGGGCGATCTCCCTGACGTCGAGGTTCTCCATGGCCTCGGCGGCGAGCGCGAAGAGCTTCGATCCCAGTCGGTAGCGGCCGTCGGGCTGGCGGTAGACGAAGCCGTGCTCGTCCAGTGTGCGCAGGAGGCGGAGGGCGGTGCTCTTGTGCACGCCGAGCTCGTCGGCGACTGCCCCCAGGGAGGCCGGGCCGTTCGCGAGCAGCGGCAGCACCGCGAGTGCCCGTGCCACGGACTGGCTCATTGCTCGTCCCCTTCCCTACCCGTCCAGACCAACCCGGCTCCGCCGGGCACCGGGCTCCGCCCGGACCCGCGCCTCAAACGCCGGCGGGGCTGGATGTGCGGCGGCGCGCGTTGACCCGTCGTCACCCGGGATGTTAGACAGCATGCAGCGGCATACGCAACGACCGTTGCATACCACGCAACCCCGGGAGGCACCCGCATGGCCAGCGACAGCGACCCCGTCCAGGACCTCGCCGACGAGCCGGTCGACCACCGGTTCAAGGGGCTCCCGCCGGACGCCCAGACGCAGGGCCTCACCGTCGGGCAGCTCGCCGCCCAGCGCCGGGACCTCCACACCGGCGGTTTCACCACGCCCGTCCTGACGCTCGACGCCGACGCGCTGGAGCACAACCTCGCGGCGCTCGGCGCCTACGCCGCCCGCCACGACCTCGCCTTCGCCCCGCACGGCAAGACCTGCATGTCCCCGCAGCTGTTCCGCCGCCAGCTGGACCACGGCGCGTGGGGCATCACCGCGGCCGTCCCCCACCAGGCCCGCGTCTACCGCGCCTTCGGCATCCAGCGGATCTTCCTCGCCAACGAGCTCGTCGATCCGGCCGCCCTGCGCTGGGTCGCCGGCGAGCTCGCCGCCGACCCCGACTTCCGCTTCGTCTGCTACGTCGACTCCGTGCGCGGGGTCCACCTCATGGACCGCGCCCTGCGCGACGCGCCCGCCGTCGTCGACGTCGTCGTCGAACTCGGCGCCGGCGAGGGTGCCCGTACGGGGGCCCGTACCGAGGAGGACTGCCGCGTGGTCGCCGACGCGGTCGCCGCCACCGCCACCCTGCGCCTGGTCGGCATGGGCGGCTACGAGGCCGAGGTGCCCGACGCCGACCCGGAGCGGGTCCACGCCTATCTGCGCCGGCTCACCGCCCTGGCCGTCGAGTTCGACAAGGCGGGCCGGTTCGCCCCCGACCTGGAGGAGATCGTCGTCAGCGCCGGCGGCTCCGCCTGGTTCGACGCCGTGGCCGACGTGTTCGCCGAGCTCCCGGAGCTGTCCCGCCCCACGCTCAAGCTGCTCCGTTCCGGTGCGTACGTCTCCCACGACCACGGCTGGTACACCCGCCTCACCCCCTTCAACCGCCACCCCGAAGAGGGCGGCCTGCGCCCGGCGTTCCGGCTGTGGACCCAGGTCGTCTCCCGGCCCTCCCCCACCCAGGCCTTCGTCAACGCGGGCAAGCGCGACATCGCCTACGACCTGGGGCTGCCCGAGGCCGAGCTGGTCCGCGACGCCCTCACCGGCGTCGAACGCCCGGCCACCGGCGTCCGCGTGGTCAAACTGTCCGACCAGCACGCCTGGCTGGAGACCGACTCGGCCGACGACATCCAGGTCGGCGACCTGGTGGCACTCGGCATGTCGCACCCCTGCACGATCTTCGAGAAGTGGCCGCTGATCCCGGTCGTGGAGGCCGACGGCACCGTCACCGACTACGTCCGCACCTTCTTCTAGGGGCGGACCGGTGGACCTGGTCATCCGGGGGGCCCGCGTCGTCGACGGCACGGGCGGGCCCTCGTACACCGCGGACGTCGGCGTCCACGAGGGCCGGATCGCCGAGATCGGCTCGCTCCCCGGGGGCCGCAGGACCCTCGACGCGCACGGCCTCGCCCTCGCGCCCGGCTTCGTCGACATGCACGCCCACAGCGACCTCGCCCTGCTCCGCGACCCGGACCACAGCGCGAAGGCCGCCCAGGGGGTGACCCTCGAAGTCCTCGGCCAGGACGGCCTGTCGTACGCGCCCGCCGACGAGCGCACGCTCGGCGAGGTGCGGGCCGCCATAGCCGGCTGGAACGGGCCCGGCGACGACGTGGACTTCGACTGGCGCACGGTCGGCGGCTACCTCGACCGCCTGGACCGCGCGCACGGCGGACAGGGCATCGCCGTCAACGCCGCCTACCTCGTCCCGCAGGGCACCGTCCGCGCCCACGCCCTCGGCTGGGACGACCGCCCCGCGACCGCGGCCGAGCTGGACCGGATGCGCTCGCTCGTCTCCGACGGGCTGGCGCAGGGCGCCGTCGGCATGTCCTCCGGCCTCACCTACACGCCCGGCATGTACGCCTCCGGCGCCGAACTGACCGAGCTGTGCCGGGTGGTGGCGCGGTACGGCGGCTACTACTGCCCGCACCACCGCTCGTACGGCCACGGCGCACTGGCCGCCTACGCCGAGATGGTCGCGCTGACCCGGGAGGCCGGCTGCGCCCTGCACCTGGCCCACGCCACCATGAACTTCGGCGAGAACGAGGGCCGCGCCCCCGAGCTGCTGGCCCTGCTCGACGCGGCCCTGGACGCGGGCGCCGACATCACCCTCGACAGCTACCCGTACACCCCCGGCTGCACCACCCTCGTGGCGCTCCTGCCCAGTTGGGCGAACGAGGGCGGACCGGAGGCGGTCCTGGCCCACCTGCGCGACGACGCCGAGGCCGGGCGGATCCGCCACGCGCTGGAGGTGGAGGGCGCGGACGGCTGCCACGGGGTGCCCGTCGACTGGTCCACGGTCGAGATCTCGGGCGTCGCCGATCCCGCCCTCGGCGCGTACGTCGGCACGCGCCTGGACGGCTGGGAGACCGCCCGCCGGCTGCTGCTGGACGACCGCCTCGCGCCGACCGTCCTCCAGCACGTCGGCCACGAGGAGAACGTGCGGGCGATCATGCGCCACCGCGTCCACACCGGCGGCTCCGACGGCATCCTCCAGGGCGCGAAACCGCACCCGCGCGCCTACGGCACCTTCCCGCACTACCTCGGCCACTACGTCCGCGAACTCGGCCTGCTCTCCCTGGAAGAGTGCGTGGCGCACCTGGCCGGCCGCCCCGCGGCGCGCCTGCGCCTGCCCGACCGGGGCCTGGTCCGCGTGGGGTACCGCGCCGACCTCGTCCTTTTTGACCCCGGCACGGTCGCGGCCGGGTCCACGTACGAGCAGCCGCGGGTGCTGCCGGCCGGCATCCCGCACGTCCTGATCGACGGGCGGTTCGTCCTGCGCGACGGGCGCCGGACGGACGTGCTGGCCGGGCGTTCCGTGCGCCGCACCGCACGCGATCTTCGGTAAATCCGGCACCTACGATGGGCGGCATGGTCGCCTTCGCCCTCGCCGCCCTGCTCTTCCTCGCGTTCTGCATAAGCGTCCGGCAGGACCGGCGCCGCTTCAGCAACGCCGTGCTGCTGGGGCTGACCTTCCTCAGCGCCTGCTCCGCCCTGTTCCTCCAGGTGGGCAAGCTGCCCACCTGGGCGGCCGTCACGGTCGTCGTGCTCGCCTTCGCCTCACCCGCGTTCGGCACCCTGGCGCTGGGCGTCTTCCTCGTCCGCAACGGCGTGACCATGGTCCGCAAGGAGGGCCTGCGGCCGGCCAACCTGCTGTCGATGCTCGCGGGCCTCGCGATCTTCGCGCTGATCGCGCTACTGGTCCTCGTCGGCGTGGTCGGCTCCCCCGTCCTCGGCGGCATCGCCGGAACGCTCACCGTGGTGGCCGGCTACGTCTCCTTCGTCTTCTTCTGCTTCCTCGGCTACGCCTTCCTCTACGGGCGGATCAAGGTGCGCGGCGACGTCGACCACGTGGTCATGCTGGGCTCGGGCCTGATCGGCGGGGACCGCGTGCCGCCGCTGCTGGCCTCGCGCCTGCGCAAGGGACAGCAGATCTACGAGGGCCAGCTGGCCCGGTCCGGCCGGCCGCCGGTGCTGCTCGTGTCGGGCGGCAAGGGCTCGGACGAGAAGGTCGCGGAGGCCCGGGCGATGGCGGACTGGCTGATCGCGGAGGGCGTGCCGGCGGAGCACATCGTGCTGGAGGACCGGTCCACCACGACCGAGGAGAACATGCGCTTCAGCCGGGAGATCATGGAGGCGCACGATCCTGCCTACCGGTGCGTGGTGGTCACCAACAACTTCCACGCCTTCCGGGCGGCGATGCTGGCCCGCAAGACCGGCGTCAACGGGCAGGTGCTGGGCTCCCCCACCGCGAAGTACTACTGGCCGAGCGCCACGATCCGGGAGTTCGTCGCGGTCTTCTGGGAGCACCGCACGGTGAACCTGGGAATCTGCGGCCTGCTGACCGTGCTCGGCGCGCTCGGCACGCTCGCGGCGGTCCTCGTCTGACCCCGTCCGCCCGGCCCGGGCACGCGGAGGTGCCGTGACTCCCCCCTTGGCAGCCACGGCACCGGCACTCTCCCGTTTCGCTACAGACGCTGCCAGAGCGCCGGGACGTTCGGCGGCTCCCAGCCCGTCTGCGCCTGGTGCCCCTGGATGCAGCGGTAGCTCGCGCCGCCGTGGGTGACGGTGGCGCCGGCCGCGTAGACGGTGCCCGCCTTCCAGGTGCCGCCCGGCTCGGGCTCACCGGGGCCGGGACCCGGGTCGCCGCCGGTGACCTTGAGGGTCAGTCCGTACGCGGACAGGATCGGGTTCAGCGGCTGGAAGAAGGTGGTCCCGCCGCTGGAGCAGTTGCCGGAACCGCCCGAGGTCACGCCCTGGGCCTGGCTCCCGGAGATGTAGGAGCCGCCGGAGTCGCCCGGCTCGGCGCAGACCGTCGTACGGGTCACCCCGGAGATGGTGCCCTCGGGGTAGGTGACGCTGGTGTTGTGCTGCTGGATCGTGCCGCAGTGCCATCCGGTGGTCGAGCCGGAACGGCACACCGAGGCCCCGACGGGCTGCAGCACCGAGCCTGTGACCTGCACGTTCGCGCCCCCGCTGCCCTTCACGTAGGGCGTCGAGGTCCACTGGGCGTTGGCGGCCACCCAGGCCATGTCGTTGCCGGGGAAGACCGAGGCCTGGAAGGAACCCTGCGCGACCTGGTTGAAGCCGCTGGTGGTGGTGCCGGCGCGCCCGCAGTGCCCGGCGGTGGCGAAGCCGTTGGTGGTCCCCCTGGTGACCGGGAAGCCCACGGAGCAGCGGCCGCTGCCGTTCATGTAGTAGGCGTCCCCACCGCGCAGGTCGTAGAGGGGCCGCGGGGCCTCGGCGGTACGGACCACCGTGACCAGGGCCGAGTCGGTCCCGGTGGCGGCCAGCAGCCGCGCGGCCGCTCCCGGCTCGGCCTCCTCGACGACGAGGGTGTTGGAGCGCGGGTCGACGTACCGCACGGGGGTCCCGGCGGTGGCCGCCCCGTCCAGGGCGGCCTTGGCGGAGTCCAGGTCGGCCAGGGTGCGGGTGACGAGCTTCGCCCTGGCCCCGGTGGCCCGTATCGCGGCGGTGTCGGCGGCGCGGGTGGTGGCGACGGTGAGGGTGGCGGCGTCGGCCCCGTCCACCCAGGCCCCGGCGAAGGCGGCGCCGAGCCGCATCCGCAGCCGGGCGGCGGTGGCCCCCGCCTCGGCCTCGTGCGCGAGCCGCGCCTTGGCCTGTGTGGGGGTCAGGCCGAGGTCGCGCTGCATGGCGGCGAGCAGCTCGGGCGGGGCGTCGGCGGTGCGCAGGGTGGTCGCCGCCGAGGGGGCGGCGGGGGCGGAGTCGGCGGTGGCGCCGCTCGTCCCGGCCAGCAGCAGCCCGGCGGCGGCCAGGGCGGTACACGCCGCGCGGGCGTGTCGCTTGAGCATGGGGGATCTCCTCGGTTTCCGGTGGCGTCTGCGGAAACCGTAGAAATCCGAACAGGCCTGCGGGAGCTGCCGGTTGGCCCCTCCCCCGGTGTTATGGCCGCGGCGCCGCGGCGGCCGAAGTGCGTTCATGGGCCGGTGGCCGGACCATGGGGCCAGGGGAAACCGTAGGAGGTACGCGATGGTCAGTGAACCCGACGAGCAGCCCACACGGTCGGACCGGCTCTTCACGGGCGGGGAACGGCCGTACGACCCCGAGGACCTCGTGATGGTGACCGGCCACGACCCGACTCCGGAGCGGGTCGCGAAGGCACGCGAACTGATCGAGAAGGAGGGCCCCCAGGTCATCGAGCGCTACCTGCCGTAACGCAGACCGCCCCAAGGCTGCCCACCGCCCCCGGTTAATCCCGGGGGCGCCCCAACGCTCCAGCCCGCCAAACCCAGCCCAGCCGCACCACCCAGCCCCGCCGCACCATCCAGCCCCGCCGCACCAATCCAGCCCCGCCGGCGTTTGAGGCGCGGGGTTCTGGGGCGGAGCCCCGGGAGACGGCGCCGCAGCCGGCAGCGGCCTAGGCGGCAGACCACGGCACAGCCGGCCGCAGCCCCCCGGCCCGGGCCAATGCTTCGGCATGTGCCCCCCGAGCCTGCTCCAGCACATCCGCGGCCCGGGCGGCAGCCCGCCCGGCGGGATGCCAGCCCAGCAGGTGCCGCCACACCAGCGGCGTCCCGGCCAGCGGCCGCGTGACCACCCCCGGGGTCGCCGGGAAGGTCGCCCGGCACAGCCCGACCGCCCGCCCGACCTGCACCAGGTGCACGCACGACGCGGTGTCGGTCTCGTAGACGCAGGCGGGCGTGAACCCGGCCCGCACACAGGCGGCGGCGAAGCAGTCCCCGAAGCAGCCGTCGCCCGGTACGTCCGCCCACGCCTCCGCGGCCAACTCGGCCAGCTCGATCTCCCCGCGCGGGGCGAGGGCCAGCGGATGGTCCTCGGCCAGCATCACGTCCACCGGGTCCCGCGCCACCTCCATCCAGGCGAGGCGCCCCGGCTCGGGCGGGGCGCTCTCCCCGCAGACCCCGACCAGCGCGAAGTCCAGGCGCCCGTCGGCGACGCTCCCGGCGACCTCGCGCTCGGACCAGGAGGTGTACGTGGACACCGGCACCCCGGGTGCCTCGCGGGCGAGCCGGTCCACGAGCCCGCCGAGCAGCGGCCCGTGCGTCCCGCCGAGCCGGTGTCCGTGCGCCGCCCCCTGCCGGGCGAACCGCTGGGCTTCCTCCTGGAGCTCGCACACCGCGGGCAGCAGCACCCGCGCCCGCTCCAGTACGAGCTCCCCGAGCGCGGTGGCCCGAACGCCCTCGCGCCCGCGCACGAACAGCGTCCCGCCCAGGGCCCGCTCGATCCGCTTCAGCTGCGTGCTGAGCGCGGGCTGCGCGAGGCCGAGGACGGTGGCGGCCCGGGTCAGACTCCCGGCGTCGGCGACGGCCCTGACGATCTTGAGGTGCCTCAGCTCCAGATCCATGCGACGAGCTTGGTCCAGACCTGCAGGGGTGCGCTACGGGTCGTGCGCATCCAGAATCGTTAATGCTCGTTAGCCGCCAGGGGGCCGCAACCCTAAGGACAGGTAAATGCACGCACTCGATGTCGACTGGGACCACCCCACGGACCCGCGACCCGGACCACGGCTCGACCACGTCCGCGCCTACGTGAGCACCGCGGGCGCCGACGGGCACCTGTGGCACGGCGTTCCCACCCTGCTGCTCACCACGGTGGACCGCGCCAGCGGCCGCACCGTCCGCACCCCGCTGATCTACGGCGAGGACGCGGGCCGGTTCATCGTCCTGGCCGCCGGCCACGGGGCCGCCGACCACCCGCACTGGTACCGGAACCTCACGGCCCACCCGGAGGTCCGCCTACAGGTCGGGGCCGCCACCGTGAAGGCGACGGCGCGCACGGCCACGCCGGAGGAGCGGGAGATGTACTGGGACATGATGACGGCCCTCTGGCCCCCGTTCGAGGACGACCAGAGGGCCGCCCGGCCGCGCGAGATCCCGCTGGTGATCCTGGAGGGGTAGCGCGGTTGCGGAGCCGGATCCCGACGGCTCCTAGGCCGCGGCGTCGAACTTCACCGAGCGGACTTCGAGGTCGTCGCGTGCCGGGTTGCCGTTCGCCCGCAGCCGGTACTCGGAGCCCGTGCAGTTCGCCCCCTTGTAGACGATCACCGGGCTGTCGGTCCGGTTGTGCGGACCGTAGCCGGGCAGCTCCTCGTCGTCGCCGACGGCGTACAGGTTGATGCACTTGCCGCTGTGCGGGTCGTGCAGCACGATCTTCTGCTCGTGGCCGAGGCCGTCGACGTACTTGTACGAGAAGTCGCCGGTGGCGGCCAGCGCCGATCCGGGCAGCGACAGGGCCAGGGCGAACGCGGCCAGGGCGGCGGCCGCGGCGTTGCGGAGCTTCATGGAGAGGAATCCCTTCCGAGGGGCTGGGAGCGTGCGGGCACGACCCTAGGAGGACGGAACGGGAGGAATCGATCCTTCAAGATCGCTCGGCGTGGCGCGGTGTGGCTGCGCCGCTCGTGCGGTGTGGCTGCGCCGCTCGTGTGGTGTGGCTGCGCCGCTCGTGGGGGGGGCGTGCGCGCGCCGGGGCGTCTCCTCGGGCGCCGAACGTGTCGAGGGGTCGGCGGGCCGGGGCACCTTGCGTTCGACGCCCTGCGGGGATCACCCCGGCACACACCCGCCCCGGCACAGCCTGCGGAGGCGGGCTAGGTGGTCGGCGCGGCGACCGCGCTGTACGTGCGGCCGTCCGCGACGTAGTCGCCCAGGGGGGTCATGCCGAAGCCGTCGACGTGCACCTTCCAGGACGGCGCGTTGCCGGCTTCGATGAACGCCACCACCGCGTCGGCCCGCTCCGAAGCCGCCGCCACGGCCATGGTGAACAGGGCCCGGGCCACGCCGCGCCCGCGGTACTCGGCATCGACCACGACCGGCCCGTAGAGCAGCCACCGCGCCTCTGCGAGCGGGTGCCCGTCCCACTCCAGGGTGTCCTGGGCTCGGAGCAGCCCCGCGACCGGCGGCGGCGGATCGGCCAGGTCCGCGGCGACCGACAGGGCGAGCAGGCCGGCGACCCGGCCGCGGTCGTCCGCGACCAGCAGCTCCCCGGCCCGGGCCATCGCCCGCAGGACACCGGCGTCGAAGCCGCCCTGCACGAAGCCCTGCTCCGCCCGTTGCCGCTCGGTCAGGGCGTCACGGTGGTTGGCGGCGAAGAGCTCGGCCATGGCGGGCGCGTCGGCCTCGGTGGCGTACCGGTACTCCATCCCGCGATCGTGCCACGCACCCCCCACCCGGCCCCGTCGCCGACACCGGCCCCTAGGCCGGGTGGTGCAGGGTTCGGGCGCGGGCGAGGTCGGTCGTGGCGCCCGTACCCACGTCCAGGAAGCACGCGGCCTGCCATGCCTGTGTTCCGCGGGCCTGCCTGCTCTCCACCGTGACCCACGGCGGGTACACCCGGAAGGCGCGCTTCCCGCCGGTCCCGTTCACGGACAGGATGCCGCGCTCGCGGAGCACCTCGCGGGGGAAGACGAACTGCCCGAAGCCGTCCGCGTCCCTGGCACTGACCACGACGAGGTCGACCGGGTCCGCCATGTCGAACGGCCGGATCGGCCCGGCCTCGGACCGCTTCCACACCGTGACGAACTGCCCGGCCTTCGTCGGGGTCGTCCTGGCCGCGCGGAAGGTCACGCGCAGCCCGTCCAGCGTGAACTCGTACGCCCCGTACTCGGCGCTCTCCGGCTCGGCGACCGGCCGGGAGCACGTGAACCCGCACCGGTCGTAGACCAGCGCCTTCGCCGCGAGGAGATCCTCGTGCACCGCCCCCGCCCCCGGCCACGCCCCCGCGTCACCCGTGGTCATAGACGGTCACCTCCACGTCCCGCGCGCACAACGCGTCGGTGATCAGCGGCTCGATGCGCGACCAGGTGCCGCCCGCGAGCCCGCACCCGATGCGCGGCATGTGGACGCTGGCCCCCAGCTCGACGGCGTGGTCGGCCAGCGCGCCGAGGCAGCGCCGAACGGCGTCGTACCGGATCGGCGGCCCCGCGCTCCCGGTGCGCATCCCGTGCTGCCCGACCATGTTGGCCAGCCACACGTCGGGCTTCACCCGCACCACCTGCACGGCGCCGAGCCCGAAGTCGTTCCCGCTGCGCCCCCGGTGCCAGGCCCGGTACGCCGCCTCGGGCTCGGGCCACCGCTTCGAGACGGCCAGCACGAAGCCCTTCCCCCACCCGCCGAGGTCGTTGCAGACGTGGGCGATGACCTTGGGGCCCTTGGCCTGGGGACTCGTCGCGTCCCCGGCAATGATCCTGAGCGGCTTCATCCCCCGAACGCTACGCGGGACCACTGACAACGCGGGCCGGGCCATCCCGCCGCCCCGCCGGCCCTCACAGGTACTCGCGGGCGAATTCCACCGCCCACTCCACCGCTGCCACCGGGATCGCGGCCGACTCCGGGGCGATGGTGATCCGGGCGGACTCCCAGCCCTCGTCGTGCTCGCGGAAGATCGCGAAGTGTCCGTCCTGCGCGGCTCCTTCCGGTCCGACCAGGAACTCGATCGCCCGGTCGTCGCCGTCCGTGCCGACCGTGGTGATCGCCATGTCTCCGACTACGAACTCCACTGCTCGCGCCCCTCAATAGCCGCTGTTCAGGTACACCAGGAAGAGCAGGGCCCACAGGACCGCCCCTGCCGCCATGAGTGCGCCCGCGACGGCCACGATCACCGTGCCCACGCGTTCCGCGCCCCGGCGGTAATCCGCCGGCTTCCACTCGCCCTGGTTCATGCGCCCAGCCTCACGGCACCCGCGTCCCGCCGCATGAGTGCGCGTACTCATGCGGCGTACTCAGTCACCCTCGGTTCCCCGCCGTTTCCCGAGGTGACGAGCACAACATCCGCCACTTCGGCGCGGCCCGCACCCACCCATTCCGCAGGCCGGAACGCGGGCGCGGCCCCGGATTCCAAGGGGGGACCACGCCACCACCCACCGATTGCCTGAAATGGGACATTTCACCCTTCGGGTCTCTCCCCGAAAAGGCGCGTCACGCCTGCTCCCGGGCCCGTAAGCTCCCGTCATGCAGGTGATCCAGTCAACCAAACTCGCCAATGTCTGCTACGAGATCCGCGGGCCCGTGCTCGAAGAGGCCATGCGGCTCGAAGCGGCAGGTCATCGCATCCTCAAGCTCAACACCGGCAACCCCGCGGCCTTCGGCTTCGACTGCCCGCCGGAGATCCTTGAGGACATGCTCCGCAACCTGGGCAACGCCCACGGTTACGGCGACGCGAAGGGGCTGCTCTCCGCGCGCCGCGCAGTCATGCAGCACTACCAGACCAAGGGCATCGAGCTGGACGTCGAGGACATCTACCTCGGCAACGGCGTCTCCGAGCTGATCCAGATGTCGATGCAGGCCCTGCTCGACGACGGCGACGAGGTGCTGGTCCCCGCGCCGGACTACCCGCTGTGGACCGCGTCCGTCTCCCTCGCCGGCGGCACGGCCGTGCACTACCGCTGCGACGAGCAGGCCGACTGGATGCCGGACCTCGCCGACATCGAGCGCAAGGTCACCGACCGCACCAAGGCGATCGTGATCATCAACCCGAACAACCCGACCGGCGCGGTCTACGACGAGGAGATGCTGCGCGGGCTGACGGACATCGCCCGCCGCCACAACCTGGTCGTCTGCTCGGACGAGATCTACGACCGGATCCTCTACGACGGCGCCGTGCACCACAACACCGCCGCCATCGCCCCCGACCTGCTGACGCTGACCTTCAACGGGCTGTCGAAGAACTACCGCGTCGCCGGCTACCGGGCCGGCTGGATGGCGGTCTGCGGCCCCAAGAAGCACGCCACCTGCTACATCGAGGGCCTCACGATCCTCGCGAACATGCGCCTGTGCGCGAACATGCCCTCGCAGCACGCCGTGGCCACCGCGCTCGGCGGCCGGCAGTCGATCGAGGACCTGGTCCTGCCCGGCGGGCGGATCCTGGAGCAGCGCAACGTCGCGCACGACCTGCTCACCCAGATCCCGGGCGTCACCTGCGTGAAGCCGAAGGGCGCGCTGTACGCCTTCCCGCGGCTGGACCCGTCCGTCTACAAGATCAAGGACGACCGGCAGATGGTCCTCGACCTGCTGCGGGCCGAGAAGATCATGGTCGTGCACGGTACGGGCTTCAACTGGCCCGAGCCCGACCACTTCCGGATCGTGACCCTGCCGAACGCCACGGATCTGGCCGATGCCGTGACCCGGATCGGGAACTTCCTCGACGGCTACAGCCAGCCCTAGCGGCGGACACGACGACCAACAACAGGATCCAGCTCAACTTTAGAACCAATCCAATGTAGGATGGTCTCCTGACCACGCAGGAGGCCACCTCATGTACGAGCCGATCCGCACCAAGTCGGTCGTCCACCGCATGGGCGCCGCCCCGTCCGACTACCCGCACAGCAGCCGCGGCGAAGCGCTGGACATCCAGCTCGCCGGCCACCTCGCGGCCCTGCTCGCCGTCACCGACGAGCTCGGGCTCGACGGGGCCGCCGCCGAGATCGCCGTCCAGGTCACCCGGCTGCGCGGGTCCCAGCCGGCGCGGGCGCGGCGTCGCCCCGCCGCGGACGCCGCCGCGCTGCACCGGCGCGCGCACGACCTCGCCGCCCGCGCGCTCCTCGTCGCAGCCTCCCGCGCCGACACCACCGTCGCGATCCTCGCCGCCGAGCGCATGGACGCGCACGCCGCCGCCCTGAAGTCCGCGGACTTGGCCGGCGCCCTCTAGACGGCCCCGGTCCGGGGCCGCGGAGGCTCCGGACCGGGTGCCACAGCCCGGTGCCGACCGCCCTCGCGCGGCATCACCGCGGCTCCTTGCGCGGACCGCTGCAGGGGCGGGAATTGGACAGAATCCGGTGCTCCGAACACGATGAGGGCTGAAAGTTCGCGGCAGCACGGGGGAGGCCGCTCACAAGGTCCATCTCCTCCATGCCGCTCCGTCCCCGTTTCAGCAGCCTGGAGAGACTTCACCGATGAGCTTCGGCGACCCGAACAACCCCTACGGCCAGCAGCCCCCGCAGGGCCAGCCCGGCTACCCGCAGCAGGCCCCGCAGGGCGTCCCCCCGCAGTACGGCTACCCGCAGCAGCCCCCGCAGGGCGCGGCTCCGCAGTACGGCTACCCGCAGCAGACGCCCCCGCCGCCGGCCTACGGCTACCCGCAGCAGCCGGGCATGCCGGGGATGCCCGGGATGCCGGGCGCGGGCATGCCGCCGCTGGCCCACTGGGGTCTGCGCGTCGGCGCGTACCTGCTCGACGCGCTCATCATCGCCGGCCCGATGTACGCGCTGGCCGGCATCGGCGCGGCCGTCGCCGGCGGCGACTCCGACTCCGCGGCGGCCGGTGTGCTCGGCCTCATCGGCATGGTGTACGCCCTCTTCATGTTCTTCTTCCAGCTCTACAAGGAGGGCACGACCGGCCAGACGATCGGCAAGAAGGTCGTCGGCATCAGCCTCCACAAGGAGGCCGACGGCGCGACCCTCGGCTTCGGCATGGCCTTCGTGCGCAAGCTGGCGCACATCCTGGACGGCCTCCCGTGCTACATCGGCTGGCTGTGGCCGCTGTGGGACGCCAAGAAGCAGACCTTCGCCGACAAGGTGTGCGGCACCGTCGTCGTCAAGGTCAAGTGACCCCTTGAGCGCGCACACCGGCCCGCGCCGCCCGGCGCGGGCCGGTGACGCACGTCGGTGACACGGGCTGATCGCGGCGCCTTCAGGGGCGGTTCACGGCCCGTCAGGCGTGTCGGGCGTCAGCGCGAACTCGGCGCCCGCGACCCCGCACCACGGCACCGTCGCCACCGGCCACACCGGGCCGACCGCCTCACCGTGCTCGGTCGCGCCCGGGGCCACGCCCGGGATCCGCAGCAGCGCCTGGGCGGCCCGGCCCTCCGGGTCCGGTTCGGCGCCGTCGCGGAACTCCACCGTGACGACGTACGCGCCGGCGCCCTCGGCCCGTCCCGCCGCCTCCACCGCGGCCACCACCCGCCGGCTCGCCGGATCGATTCGGCACCCGGTGACCCGTACGTCCTCCAGGGCCGCCCGGGGCGGCGCCCCGGGGGGTTCGCCGCCGCTCGCCCACACGTACAGGCCCAGCGGGGCGAACACCAGCAGCCCGGCCAGCGTCACCAGGCCGACCAGCCAGCCCTGCCACTTCAACGCGCTCACGCCCATGCCCCGATCCTCCCGGGCCACCGCCCCGCCCACCAGCACCCACGGGCCCACACAGCATTTCGAAGTGGGACCGCCTGGCCACCTGACGTTCATTCAACTCATCGCGGAATGTGGGTTTCCGCGAGCACGCTGCACCCGTGAGACGCATCCTAGGAATCGTCCTGGGCCTCCTCCTGATCGGCGGCGTGCTCTACGTCGTCGCCTTCCAGGGGCAGGATCACCCAGAAACCACGGCAACGAAGACCGTGCGTGGCGTCATCGGCTCGGAGAAGTCCGAATTCTTCCGCGACCCCGACGTCGTCAGGGCCCTTGCAGCCAAGGGCTATACCGTGAAGACGGAGACCTCGGGCTCCTGGGCGATGGACCAACTCGCCCTCAAGGAGTTCGACTTCGCCTTCCCCAGCAGCAGTGAACCCGCCAAGGAGGTCGCGGCCGCCGCCGGGGTCAAGGGCGCCCAGGAGACCAAGCCCTTCTACTCCCCGCTCGTGGTCATCGCCCGCGCCAACGCCGCCAAGGTGCTGGCCGACAACGGCCTCGCCAAGATGACCGGCAAGAACCTCGGGACCCTGCTCATGGGCCCCTTCCTCAAGGCCGCCGCCGAGGACCGCACCTGGCAGCAGCTGCCCGGCTCCTCCACCCACACCGAGCTGACCGGCACGCTGTTCATCAAGACCACCGACCCGGCCTCCTCCAACTCCGGGGCCCTCTTCCTCGCGGCCACCTCCAACGTCGCGAACGCCAACAGCGTGGTCGCCGACGACGCCGGGATCGAGCGCACCGCACCGCTGATGCGCAAGCTGATCTCCGTCCAGGGCGCCCTCGAACAGAGCACCGACGACCCGTTCCGGGCCTTCATCAGCGGCAGCGGCGAACCGCTGATCCTGGTGTACGAGTCCCAGGTGGCCTCCCTGCTGCTCCAGCACCAGGACCCCGGCGACATGGTCGTGCTCTACCCGGACACCACCGTCAACACGGCGCACACCTTCGTCCCGCTCACCGAGCGGGCGAGGGAGCTGGGCACCCTCCTCGCCACCGATCCGAGGCTGCGCGAGCTGGCCGTGCAACGCGGGTTCCGCCCGCAGGACGGCGTGCCCGAGTTCACCGCCGCGACCGCACCGCACGCCGGCTACCTCAACCCTGGGCTGACCGGGATCCGCCAGGTCGGCACACCCACCGTCAAGATCCTCATGGCGCTCGCCCAGCGCGCCAAGGGTTAGGGGCCCACACCATGACACTGACACCCCCCGAGGACGGCACCTTCGTCCTCAGCGCGCCCGAGCCGGTCCCGCCCGTCCGCCGCGAGCAGGCCGCCGGGCTGGTCCCGCTGCAGGACGACGTACGCGACGAGATGGCCCGCCGGGCCGGCGAGTACGTCGGCTCGCTCGCCGGGATCGACACCCGCTCCCCCGAGTTCGCGCACCGCATCGGCGAGATCGCCGGGCTCGGCGCGGCCGACATGCGCAGCGCCGCCCAGCAGTCCAACCGGATGCTGGAGCGGGCCGTGCGCTCCCTCGGCGCGGACGGCGGCGGCGACGCCCAGGCCCGCGTCTCCGGCTCCCTCGTCGAACTGCGCCGCACCGTCGAGGACCTCGACCCGCGGGACACCCCCGGCAAGGGGCTCGGCAAGCTGCTGGCGAAGCTGCCCGGCGGCAACAGGTTCCGCGACCACGTGGCGAAGTACGCCTCCTCGCAGGCCACCCTCAACAAGATCGTGGGCGCGCTGCGCAGCGGCCAGGACGAGCTGCGCCGCGACAACGCGGCGCTGCACACCGAGCGGGCCCGCCTGTGGGAGACCATGGGCAAGCTCCAGGAGTACGCCGTCCTCACCGAGGCCCTGGACGGGGCCGTCGGGCAGCGGATCGCCGAGGCGGAGCGCGCCGACCCGCAGGCGGCCGACGCACTGCGCGCGGACGTGCTCTTCCCGGTCCGGCAGAAGCACCAGGACCTGCTGACGCAGCTGGCCGTCTGCGCGCAGGGCTACCTGGCGATGGACGTGGTCCGGCGCAACAACGACGAGCTGATCAAGGGCGTGGACCGGGCCGCCACCACCACCGTCTCGGCGCTGCGGATCGCGGTCATGCTGGCCGCGGCCCTCGACAACCAGCGCAAGGTGATCGAGCAGGTCAACGCCCTGAAGGGGACCACCGAGGAGCTGATCCGGGGCAACGCGGAGATGCTGTCCACGCAGAGCGGCGAGATCCAGCGGATCGCGGCGGATCCGGCGGTGGGGGCGGAGACGCTGCGGACGGCCTTCGCCCAGATCTACAAGACGCTCGAAGCGATCGACACCTTCAAGGTGCAGGCCACGGAGAACATGGCCGCGACCGTGGAGTCGCTGGCCGGGGAGCTGCAGACCGCCTCGGCGTACCTGGCCCGTACCCGTACCGCCAGTGCGCTCGAAGGCGGTGCCCGGTGAGGCGGGGCTGGATCGGTGCGCTGGTCGCACTCGCCACGCTCGCCACGGCGACGGCCTGCACCTCGGACGGCCCGCCGGGGCCCGCGGAGCCGACGTACAGGGACGGCCACCTGCGGGTGCTGGCCTCCAGTGAGCTCTCCGACATGGAGGCCGTGCTGAAGGCGGCGAAGGCGGCCACCGGGGTCACGGTCGACCTGACCGCGTCCGGGACCCTCGACGCGGTCGAGCAGATCGCCTCGGGGAAGGCCGACGGGAAGTACGACGCGATCTGGCTGTCCTCCAACGACTACCTGCGGCTGCGGCCGGAGGCCGCCGGGAAGCTGTCCAGCGAGACCCCGGTGATGTCCTCGCCGGTGGCCATCGGCGTGAAGCCGGAGGCGCTGGCCCGGCTGGGCTGGAAGCCCGGCGAGGTGACCTGGTCGGCGGTGCACGAGGCGGTGGCCGGCGGGAAGCTGACGTACGGGATGACCGACCCGGTGCGCTCCAACTCCGGTTTCTCCGCCCTGGTCTCGGTGGCTTCGGGGCTGTCGGGCGCCCAGGCGGCGCTGAGCGACGCCGACGTGCGGACGGCGCAGCCCAAGCTGAAGGAGTTCTTCGCCGGGCAGAAGCTGACCTCGGGTTCCTCCGGCTGGCTGGCCACCGCGTACGGCAAGCGCGGGGACGTGGACGCGCTGGTGAACTACGAGTCGGTGCTGCTGTCCATGAACCGGGACGCGAAGGACGTGAAGGCGCCGCTGACGGTGATCCGGCCGCGCGACGGCGTGGTCACCGCGCACTACCCGCTGACCCTGCTGACCTCCGCCCCGGAGGGGGCCCGCGACGCGGGGCGGGCGCTGACGGACTACCTGCGCGGCCCCGAGGCACAGAAGGCGATCACCGAGCAGACCTTCCGCCGGCCGGTCGCGGCCGGGGTGTCGCCGGCCGCCGGGCTGGACCCGGAGAAGCGGCACGAGCTGCCCTTCCCGGGCTCGCGTTCGGTCGCGGACGGGCTGCTGGCCTCGTACGAGAACGAGCTGCGCCGGCCCTCGCGGACGGTGTACGTGCTGGACACCTCGGGTTCGATGAGCGAGGAGGACCGCATCGGGCGGCTGAAGTCGGCGCTCACCGATCTGACGGGCAGCGGGACCTCGGGTACGGGGCAGCGGTTCCGGGACCGTGAGGAGGTGACGTTGCTGCCCTTCGGGTCCAAGGTGAAGAAGGTGCGCACGCACGTCGTCGAGCCCGGCAATCCGGGGCCGGCCCTGGACGCGATCCGCGGCGACGTGAAGTCGCTGGAGCCGGACGGTGGCACGGCGGTCTACGGCAGTCTGGAGGCGGCCTACCAGCACCTCGGCAAGGGCGGCGCGGACGCGTTCACCTCGATCGTGCTGATGACGGACGGGGAGAACACCGAGGGCGTCGGGGCCAAGCACTTCGACTCCTTCTACGCGGCCCTGCCCGAGGCGCAGAAGCAGACGCCGGTCTTCGCGGTGCTGTTCGGGGACTCGGACCGCAAGGAGCTCACCCACATCACCGAACTGACCGGCGGGCGGCTCTTCGACGCCACCGGCGGCACCGGTTCGCTGGCCGGAGCCTTCGAGGAGATCCGTGGCTACCAGTAGGGGCGGCCGCGGGGGCGGCGGTGTGGCCGGGCGGGTGCTCGGCTACCTGGAGTCGAGGAAGAACCTGACCGGCTCCGCCTGCGGCGTGGTGGGCCTCGGCCTCACCCTCGCCGGGGTGGCCGGCGCGTACTGGCCTGTGGTGGTGGCCGGGCTGTACGGGGCGGGCGCGCTGATCGCCCCGCCGGAGCGGGTGGCGCCGCCGCCGTTCGATCCGAGCGAGGAACTCGACGTGCTGCGCGAGGACTTCGCGCGGCTGCGGGAGTACCTGGGCGAGGTGGAGCTGCCGGAGGCGGCCGGGAGCCGGCGGGCCGGGCTGCTGGAGCTGTACGGGGCGCTGCTGGAGCCGGGGTGGGTGGCCGAGGTCCTGGTCACCGAGCCGGAGGCGGTGCACGCGCTGTCCCGGGCGATCCGGCGGGACGTGCCCGAGTGCGTGGACACGTACAACCGGACCCGCTGGTGGAACCGGCTGACGCCGGGCGGGGAGTCCCCGGAGCGGCACCTGGAGCGGCAGCTGGACCTGCTGTTCGAGGAGGCGGAAAGCGTGACGGCGGACCTCCGCGAAGCAGAGGCCCGCCGTCAGCAGACGCACACGGCCTATCTGGAGGAGCGCGGACGCTCCTGAAGACAGGCCGGTGCAGCGGTGGGAACCGCTTGGTCGGGGGCTCCCACAGCGGTGGGCGCCGCTTGGTCGGGGGCTCCCACGTTCATTGGCCCGTTATCGGGCTCGGGCTCAGCCCAGGCGCTCTACGAGCGCGTGGTACTGGTCCCACAGTTCCTTCGGCGTGTGGTCGCCGTAGGTGTTCAGGTGCTCGGGGACCAGGGCGGCCTCCTCGCGCCAGACCTCCTTGTCGACCGTGAGGAGGAAGTCGAGGTCCGCGGCCGGGAGGTCCAGGCCGTCGAGGTCGAGGGAGTCCTTGGTCGGCAGGATGCCGATGGGGGTCTCGACGCCCTCGGCGGTGCCGTCGAGGCGCTCGACGATCCACTTCAGGACGCGGCTGTTCTCGCCGAAGCCGGGCCACACGAACTTGCCCGCGTCGTTCTTGCGGAACCAGTTCACGTAGTAGATCTTCGGGAGCTTGGCCTGGTCCTTGTCTGCGGCGACCTTGACCCAGTGGGCCATGTAGTCGCCCATGTTGTAGCCGCAGAACGGCAGCATGGCGAAGGGGTCGCGGCGCAGCTCGCCGACCTTGCCCTCGGCGGCGGCGGTCTTCTCGGAGGCGATGTTCGAGCCGATGAAGACGCCGTGGTTCCAGTCGAAGGACTCGGTGACCAGCGGCACGGCGGAAGCGCGGCGGCCGCCGAAGAGGATCGCGGAGATCGGGACGCCCTTGGGGTCCTCCCACTCGGGGGCGATCGTCGGGCACTGGGAGGCCGGGACGGCGAAGCGGGCGTTGGGGTGGGCGGCCGGGGTCTCCGATTCCGGAGTCCAGTCGTTGCCCTTCCAGTCGATGAGGTGCTTGGGCGCCTCTTCGGTCATGCCCTCCCACCACACGTCGCCGTCGTCGGTGAGCGCGACGTTGGTGAAGACGGTGTTCGCGTACATGGTCTTCATGGCGTTGGCGTTGGTGTGCTCGCCGGTGCCGGGCGCGACGCCGAAGAAGCCGGCCTCGGGGTTGATCGCGTAGAGGCGACCGTCCTCGCCGAAGCGCATCCAGGCGATGTCGTCGCCGATGGTCTCGACGGTCCAGCCGGGGATCGTGGGCTCCAGCATGGCCAGGTTGGTCTTGCCACAGGCGCTCGGGAACGCCGCCGCGACGTACTTGGCCTCGCCCTGCGGCGGGGTGAGCTTGAGGATCAGCATGTGCTCGGCGAGCCAGCCCTCGTCGCGGGCCATGACGGACGCGATGCGCAGGGCGTAGCACTTCTTGCCGAGCAGGGCGTTGCCGCCGTAGCCGGATCCGTAGGACCAGATCTCGCGGGTCTCCGGGAAGTGCGAGATGTACTTGGTGGTGTTGCACGGCCACGGCACGTCCGCCTGGCCCTCGGCGAGCGGAGCGCCGAGGGTGTGGACGGCCTTGACGAAGAACCCGTCGGTGCCGAGCTCGTCCAGGACGGGCTTGCCCATGCGGGTCATGGTGCGCATGGCGACGGCGACGTAGGCGGAGTCGGTGATCTCGACGCCGATCGCGGAGAGCTCGGAGCCGAGGGGGCCCATGCAGAACGGGACGACGTACATCGTCCGGCCCTTCATGGAGCCGCGGAAGATACCTTCCTGCCCCGCGAACATCTCCTTCATCTCGGAAGGAGCCTTCCAGTGGTTGGTCGGGCCCGCGTCCTCCTCCTTCTCGGAGCAGATGAAGGTCCGGTCCTCGACGCGCGCGACGTCGGAGGGGTCGGAGGCGGCGTAGTACGAGTTCGGGCGCTTCGTCTCGTCGAGCTTCTTGAACGTTCCCTTGGCGACGAGCTCCTCGCACAGGCGCTCGTACTCGCCCTCGCTGCCGTCGCACCAGACGACGCGGTCCGGCTGGGTGAGGGCTGCGATCTCGTCCACCCAGGAGATCAGCTCCTGGTGATTCGTCGGGATGGTGGGAGCCGCGTTGTCGCGCGCCACGATTGCTCCTTGTTGAGGGGTGTGTTTGGTGTTTGCCCCGTGGGGGCTGCGACCCGGATGCTTCGCGCTCCGCTCATCCGGTGCCGACCGCACTCATCTGATCATCCGGTGGATGTGCGCATATGTCCAGAGGGCCTCTCACGTGAGCATTGCCACGTCCGTCAATCTTCCGTAAAGGCGACTGACGGAAACCTACGGACCCGTAGGTAGCATGGCGCCCATGACTTCTGACGCCGCCGCCGTCCCGGACGCCGAGGCCGCACCGGTAGCCCCGGAGGCCAAACCGCTCATGCGCGGCTGGCTGCACACCGGGATGTTCCCCGCCGTGGTCATCGCCGGCCTGGCGCTCATGGCCTTCACCGACTCGACCCGGGCACGGGTGGCGTGCGGGGTCTACATCCTCACGGCCTGCCTGCTCTTCGGCGTGAGCGCCGTCTACCACCGGGGCACCTGGGGGCCGCGCGGCGAGGCCATCCTGCGCCGGCTCGACCACGCCAACATCTTCCTGATCATCGCGGGCACCTACACCCCGCTGACCGTCCTGCTGCTCCCGCCCTCCACCGGGCGGACCCTGCTGTGGGCGGTGTGGATCGCTGCCGCCGCCGGCATCGCGTTCCGCGTCTTCTGGGTCGGCGCCCCGCGCTGGCTCTACACCCCGTGCTACATCGCCATGGGCTGGGCCGCGGTCTTCTTCCTGCCCGACTTCATGCGCACCGGCGGCATCGCCGTTCTGGTCCTGGTGATCGTCGGCGGCCTCCTCTACAGCGTGGGCGGGGTCATCTACGGCATGAAGCGGCCCAACCCGTCCCCCCGCTTCTTCGGCTTCCACGAGGTCTTCCACTCCCTGACCCTGGCCGCCTTCGTCGCCCACTACGTCGGCATCTCCCTGGCCGCGTACCAGCACTGAGCCCGGGGAAGGGGCCCGGCCGTCGGCGTGCGGCCGGGCCCCTTCGTTTCGGGTTTCAGCAGGCGTAGCCGTCCCGGTCGGGGTCGAGGCGCAGCGGGTCGCTGCCATTGACCTTCAGCCGCTTCGGGTACTGGTGCGAGGCCAGCCAGTCACAGCGGGCCCTGGACGTCTCCTTCACCTCGGCCGGGAAGCGGGTCGGCACGCACACGTTGGCCGTCCCGTAGTGCCGGTCGCAGCCGGCCACGCTGGGCGCGACCGGTACGGAGTCCCGCTTGGCCGGGTTCTGCTTGGCGGGCCCCAGCTTGTCCGCGAAGGAGTGCTCGTGCGCGGAGGGCTGCTCCTGGGTGGCCGCCAGGGCCGACGGGCCGCCCAGGTGCACCCAGGTCGCGATCGACGGGACGCCGTTCGCGTCGACCGCGAAGAGCATGTACCAGCCGGGCGGCGCCAGGTTGGGGTTGCTCGTCACGTTGAGGTCGATGTTGTTCCCGTTGACGGTCATCGGCAGGTCCACGAACCGCTGGTTGGGGTCCGAGGAGTGGGTGACCGCCGCCGGACGGATCAGCTCCGCCTTGGCGATCGGCCGGTTGACGGTGATCCGCTGCGTGTCCCCGTACACCCACTGCGTGTCGATCACCGAGGTGATCTGCGGGCGGGCGCCCTTGAACAGGTAGGGCGGGGTGTAGATCGACACGTTGTGGTTGTAGGTGCCGTTGCCCGGGTTGTCGCCGACCGACATGACCCGGCCGTCCGGCATCAGGAACGACGCCGAGTGGTAGGTCCGCGGGATCGGGTCGGTGGCCAGGCCCGCCTGGTAGGTGTTGGTCGTCGGGTCGAAGAAGGAGGCCTCGAAGACGGGGTCGGCCCGGTCGTGCAGCCCGCCGCCGGTCTCCAGCACCTTGCCGTCCGGCAGCAGCACCGCCGACACGTACATCTTGCCCTCGGCCCCGGTCTGCGGCCGCTTGCCCGTGCCGGTGTCGACCAGCCCCTGCGGGAGGTCCGGGCCGGCCGTGTAGCCGGGGCTCGGCTTCTTCAGGTCGATGATGTCGGTGATCCGGTTCGCGGCCGGGTTGGTCTCGTTGTTGCCACCGCCGATGGTCAGGACCCGCTGGTCCTGCGCCGGGGGCAGCAGCACGCTGGCCGACTCGTCGCGCTGGTCCTTGTTCCGCAGGCCCGGCACGTCGGTGATGGTGTTGGCGCCGTAGTCGTAGATCGAGGCGCCGGTGCCCGGGGTGCCGTTGCCGAAGGTGTGGCTGCCCGAGTAGAAGAGCCGCCCGTCCTGCATGAGGATCATCGACGGGTACAGGCCCCAGTACGACCAGGTCTGGTTGACCTCGTTCATCGGCAGCCACTTGTTCTGCGCCGCCGAGAACTTCTCCGCGGTCACGTTGCCCGTGGAGTCCTCCTTCAGCCCGCCGAAGGAGATCACGTCACCGTTGCCGAGGATCGTCGCCGACGGGTACCAGTGCCCGCCGTTCATGTCGTTCGTCTTCGTGTAGGCCTCGGTCGCCGGGTCGAAGACGTAGCTGTCCTTCAGCCCCTGGTAGCCGATCTTGCCGTCGGCGGACGGGTACCCCTTGTTGCCGCTCATCACCAGCACCCGGCCGTCCGCGAGCTGTACGTGGCCCGCGCAGAACATGTCCACCGGCGTCGGGACCGTCTTGAAGGTGCCGTTCGCCGGGTTGTAGACGGCCGAGGTGAAGGTGCCCGCGTTGAACTGGGCGATGTCGTTGCCCGAGCCGGCGATCAGCAGCACCTTGCCGTTCTTCAGGACGACGGCGTGCATCGAACGCACCGGGTTCTTGGCCGGGATCACCTCCCACTTGCCCTTGGCGCACTCCTCCGCCGTACCCGAGCAGGCCGGCTGCGGCGGCACCGCGCCCACCTCCTCCAGCACGTAGTCGTCGGTGGTGAGCGTGCCCACCCCGTAGACCGACAGGCCCCACGCGATCTTGTCGGTGTTGGGCGGCACGGCCGGCGTACGGACCTCCGTGCGCGCCCAGGCGGCGCTGACGGGCGGATTCTGCAGGTCGGTCCAGTACTGCCAGCCCGCTGTCGTGTCGCGGCGGAACACCGTCACCGACACGTCCGGGGTGTCCGACTTGTACCAGGCGGACAGGTCGTACTGCTTCCCCGGCGTGACGGTCGGGGCGCAGGTGCTGTTCTCGGTGACCAGGGCCTTGCGGTCGCCGTCCACGCGGCGCGTGAGGGAGACCTTCATCGCCTTGGTGCCGGTGTGCGCCTCGGCCACGGTGGCGAAGGAGAAGTCGTTGTCGCCCCAGCCGGACTTGGACCAGCAGGACGGCATGTCGGCGCCGGCCGGACCGGCCGTCTCGAAGCCGGGATTGGAGAGCAGATTGGGCGGACCGGCCGTGGCCTGCTGCGGTGCGGTGAGCAGCAGGCCCGCGGTCATCGCCCCGACGGCGAGCAGGGCGGCCCGCCGCCCGGCCCTCCGCCGGATCGTCAGACGCATGGAAAGGATCCCTTCTGTGCGGCTCAACTCCTGGAGTGGCGGCCCGCCTTGGGCGGGGCGCCCGGGGTGCGCGACTGGCCCGGCGTGCGCGAGCCGCGCGACCTGCGCGGCAGATAGACGAGGGCCTCGGTGGCGGCGAAGCGCAGCACGAAGGTGGTGACCAGCGCGAGCGCGGTGGCGGGCAGCACCTCCATCCCGAACCGTGCGACGAACACCGCGATCAGCGGGATGCGCAGCAGCAGATCGGCATTGGCCAGCAGGGCGAAGCGCCCGACCCGGTCCGCCCAGTGGCGGTGCCGGCGGCGGTCACGGAAGAGCAGGGTCTCGATGAGGAGGAAGTTCCACAGGACCCCCGCCTGGTTGGCGACGATCTCGGCGGGGAGGTAGTGCATCCCGGCGCGCGTGAGCAGCCACAGCGCGCCCAGGTTCGGGACGAAACCGGAGAGCCCGATCAGCCCGAAACCGATCATGCGGGCCAGCGGGGTCGCGGAGCGCAGCGAGGCGAGGTGGGCGAGGAAGCGCATGCCCTCGCGCGCGGTCGACTTGGACTCCCCCGAGAAGCGGTCCTGGAAGACGAACGGCACCTCGGCGACCTTGCCGGGGCGGCAGCGCACCGCCAGCTCCAGCAGGATCTTGTAGCCCAGCGGCTTCAGCGCGTCCGCCGTGACGGCCGAGCGGCGCATCGCGAAGAAGCCGCTCATCGGGTCGCTGATCCCGCGCAGCGCCCGCGGGAAGAGCCCCTTGGTCAGCCAGGTCGCGCCGCGGGAGACGGCGATGCGGTAGCTCCCGGCGAGTCCGGCCCGGCTGCCGCCGCTGATGTAGCGGGAGGCGACCACGAGGTCGGCGCCGGTGCGCTCGCCCTCGCCGACGAGCTCGGGCACCAGGTGGGGCGGGTGCTGGAGGTCGGCGTCCATGACGACGATCCAGTCGGTGTCCGCCCGGTTCACCCCTTCGACGACGGCGCCGCCGAGACCGCCCTCGGCCACCTCCCGGTGCAGGACCGACACCGGGAAGGGGTGGTCGGCGGCGGCCTTCTCGATGACGGCGGGGGTGTCGTCCGTGGAGTCGTCCACGAACAGCACCGCGCAGGGCAGGTGGCCGGGGAGCGCGTCACCGAGCCGGCGCAGCAACTCGGCCACGTTCCCGGACTCGTTGAAGGTGGGGATGATGAGGGTGACGCTGCCGCTCAGGGTCCGCGGAGCGGCGAGCTCCGCATCGATCGGGGCATGGAGGGACCACAGGTCCTCGCTCATGGTGACTCAGCTCCCACTCGTGCGGTCGGCGCGGGCGGTCCCGGTGGCGTCGGCGGCGTCGTCGGCGCCGGCAGTCCGGTCGGTGCGGCGGATCTCGATGCGGTCCTCGCCCGACCCGAAGACGGCCACCACGCTCGAGTGCTCCAGCGCGGCCTTCACGGTCGGCAGGTCCACCGCGTCGCGGCGCACCGTGGGCGAGGAGACCACGTAGTCGATGTCCTGCCAGCCGCGCGGCAGGGTCTTGGTGACGGCGGGGTCGAGGTCGGCCTTGTAGAACCAGATGGCGCCCGGACCCGGCTCGAAGCCGTGGTGCACGGCGTCCAGCCAGAGCGCGTCGTCGAGCAGCACCCGGGTCCGCGCCGGATCCTCGACCTCGTTGCCGAGCCAGGCCGCGGCCTGCCGGTACGGGGCGTTCGCGTCGACCGTGAGGGCCGTGCGGTTGCCGTCGTACCAGCGCGGCAGCACGTACACCGCGGCGGACACGGCGAGTACGCCGAGCAGCGCCCGGCGCGCCCACACCTGCGCCCTGCGCTCCCCCGGGCCGCGGCGGCGGCGCAGCACGGCGTGCGTGATGCTCGCCGCGCCCCCGGCGAGGACGAGGGCGAGGAACGGCAGCGCCTGGATCACGTACATCGCCGGGAGGTAGCCGGAGGGCCGCATCGCGACGGCGGCGAGGATGACGGCGGCGAGCGCGGGGCCGGCGAGCGCGCGGGCAGTGACGGACCAGCGAAGGGTGGCCAGCAGCAGGACGGCGCCGGCCAGCCCGCCGAGGGGCAGGACGGTGTCGTAGTACAGCCAGGACCGCAGCACGCCGTTCGAGCCGGTCCCGGCGTCGAGGATGAAGCCGGAGCCGGGGCGGCTCATCTGGTAGGTGATGCCGTCGATCAGCGAGACGTGTCCGGAGCCGGGCAGCAGCTCGCTGTTGAGGAGCGCGTACAGCGGGTACGAGAGCCCGATCAGCGCGCAGGCGGTGACGGCTCCGGTGACGGCGAACTTGCGGGTGTCGCGGTGGCTGTGCCGCCACATCGTCACCAGCAGAGCCGGGAGCACCACCAGCATCGTCTCCTTGGTCAGGACGGCGGTGGCGGCCGCCAGCCCGGACCCGAAGTGGTGCCACAGGTGCCGGCTCGGTGACGCGGCCAGGCAGAAGGCCAGCAGCATCCACATCACGGCGAGGTTGTCGAGGAAGATCTCGCGCTGGAGGACGACGGCGAGCGGGGACAGCCCGAAGAGCGCCATCGCGAGCCCGGCCGCCCAGCGCGGCAGCCACAGCCGGCGCGCGAGGACGTACATCAGCACGGAGCTCGCGGCGGAGACGGCGAGCATCGAGAACCGCATCGGCGCGACGGTCATCCAGTCGGGCACGAAGAGGGACGGCAGGTACGTCAGGCCCGCGACCTGGATCCAGCCGAGCGGCGGATGGTCGTACCAGTACGTGTAGTGGGCGAGGCCGTCGCCCTGCTGGACGGCCCACGCCTGGGCGAGGTAGGTGCCCTCGTCGTCGCTCAGCGTCGGGAAGTTGGTGATGTTCCAGCCCTGGACCAGCAGGATCACCAGCAGCAGCGCCCCGCACAGCAGCAGGTCGGGGCGGGAGGAGCGGAACCGCACGAGCGGCCGGGCGGGGGCGGCGGGGCGGACGCCGAGACCTCCGGCAGGGCTGCGCCGGGCGGGGACGGTGAGGGTCTCGGTCTCGGGCTGGGGATCAGTGGCCGTGGGCAGGGTGGCGGTCACTGGTGGCTGTCCTCTCGGATCGCGGCGGAAGCGGAGGCGGAGACTGCGGCGGCGGTCGCGGCGGTCGCGGTCGCCCCGGTCAGGTGGGCTCCGGTGTGGCTCGTCAGTTCCCACTCGTTGCGGCCGCGCTGCTCGCGCCAGACGGCGCGGATCGCGGCGCCCGCGAGCATCACCTGGTAGAAGGGGCCGCCGGCGACGAGCTTGAGGTAGTGCACGAAGCGGACGCGCAGGCCGTACTGCCGGCCGAAGTCGTGCAGGCCGACGATCTCGAAGACGAAGGTCACCATCGCCGTGATCATGGGGAGGAAGGTGATGATCGCGATGCCGACCGGTACGTCGAGGAAGACCGCGACGGCGAAGTTGACCGGGATGATCACACCGGACGCGGCCTGCATGAAGGGCGTCATCAGCGTGTAGCGGGCGAGCCAGCGCTGGCCGCGCCCCGGCAGCTGCTGCCAGTCCTTCTTGCGGTACACCTGGAGGAAACCCTGGTTCCAGCGGGTGCGCTGCTTGAGCAGGCTGATCAGCGAGCCGGGCGTCTCCTCGCGGGTCACCATGTCGGAGTCGTACGCGACGACCACCTTCTTGCCGACCGACGACAGCCGCACCCCGAGGTCGCAGTCCTCGGCGAGGCAGTTCTGGTCCCAGCCGCCGGCCTCGCGCAGCACCTCGGTGCGGACGAAGACGGTGTTGCCGCCGAGCGGGATGAAGCCCTTCTCGGCGTGCAGGTGCAGCCGGGAGCGGAACCAGAAGAAGTACTCCAGGCAGTTGCGCAGGCTGTACCAGCTGGAGTGGAAGTTGATGAGCTGGACCCCGCCCTGGACGACGTCGGCGCCGGTGGAGCGGAAGGCGTGGTCGACGTGGGCGAGCAGCTCGGGGTGGACCTGGTCCTCGGCGTCGAAGACTCCGACGATGTCGCCGCGGCAGGACGGCAGGGCGGTGTTGAGGGCCTTCGGCTTGTTCTTCGTCTCGTGGTGGTCGACGACGACCCGGACGCGGGCCGGCTCGCGGGCGGCGGCCCGTTCGGCTACGGCGGCGGTCTCGGGGTCGTCGTGCCCGACGATCACGATGATCTCGTAGTCGGTGTGGCTCGACTCCAGGAGCCGGTCGATGGTGTGTTCCAGGACCGCCTGCTCGTGGCGGGCGGGCAGCAGCAGGGAGAAGGCCAGGCGGCCCTCCCCGTCGGGACGGTCGAAGCGGGTGGAGGCGAGTACCTCGGGGGTCCGCCACGCGTGCATCTGCCACCAGAGCGTGAACGCGGCCATCCAGAAGAGCGCCAGCGAAATGACAACAATGAACACAGATGTGTACAAAATGTCCCCCACAGACCCGCCGCCCCCCGGCGGCGATCAGCAAACCCCCCGGGAGCGCACGGCGGGCCCCCCGGCCCGCTGCTCCCGCTTCCCCCTTGCGCGCACCCCCCAGTGCGCCATCCCGGTGACTCCCGAAACAGTGACTCACCAACGACACGAGACTAGGCAGTGAACATGACATTCAGCCGCAGCGCAGAGAGATAGCGCGTTTCTGAACTGGCATACGACAACCGGAATTGACGGTACTCCGACCGGTTCAGGGACGAACCGTGCCCAACTGATCTGCCAATTCGACCGGATCTGTCGTAGGCCGCGCGCAGACGAAATGTCGACAGACATACGCCGTCGGAAGGTCGCGTACGAGTGTGCGCTCGGCAAGGAGGGGGAACTCGCCGCCGCTGCCGTCCGCCGCACGCGGCAGACCCGCCGCCACCACCGCACCAGGAGCCGTCCCCAGCAACGCCGTCCGGTGCAGCACCGCGAGCAGCGGATCCTCCGGATGCCCGACGACCGCCACCTCGCGCGGCCCGTCCAGCAGCGCCTCGGCGACCGACAGTCCGTGCCCGATGAAACGCGGCACGCGCGGACCGAGCGCGTGCACCACCCCGAGCGCCCGCTCGGCCGCCGTCCGGTGGGCCTGCGACCCGGTGTGCGCGGCGTACGAGAGCAGCGCGCCCGCGGCGGCCGTCCACCCGGAGGGGGCGGCCGTGTCGGTCGGATCCTGCGGCCGGCGGATGAGCCGCTCCGCATCGTGCGCCGTGTCGTACAACGACCCGTCCTCGGCGGTGAACTGGTCCAGGACCAGATCGACGAGGAACCCGGCGAATTCCAGCCAGACGCCCTCGCCCGTCACGGAAGCCAGCGCGAGGAAGCCCTCCGCGACGTCGCCGTAGTCCTCCAGCACCCCGGCGTTCGCGCCGACGTGACCGTCCTTGCTGGTCCGGGCGAGCCGGGCCTTGCCGTCCATGTGGACGCGCACCAGCAGATCGGCGGCCTCGGTCGCCCGCTCCACCAGGTCCGGCCGCTCGAAGTACGCCCCGCACTCGGCGAGCGCGGCGATCGCCAGCCCGTTCCAGGCGGCGACGACCTTGTCGTCGCGGCCGGGCGCGGGCCGCCCGGCCCGCTCGGCCAGCAGCCGCTCCTTGATGCCGGCGAGCCTGCCCGCCTCCACCACGGGCCCGTCCTGCGGCAGCTGCAGCACGGACTTGCCGTGCTCGAAGGTCCCCTCCTCCGTCACCCCGAAGTAGGCGACGGCCAGGTCACCGTCCGCCTCCCCCAGCACCTCACGCAGCTGCGCGGCGGTCCAGGCGTAGTACGCCCCCTCCACGTGCGCGCCGCTGACCGGGTCCTCGCTGTCGGCGTCCAGCGCGGAGGCGAAGCCGCCCTGGTCGGTGCGCAGTTCCCGGACCATGAAGTCGGCGGTCTCCAGCGCGACCCGGCGGGCGAGGTCCGACCCGGTGGCCCGCCACAGGTGCGCGTAGACCCGGCAGAGCAGCGCGTTGTCGTAGAGCATCTTCTCGAAGTGCGGCACGACCCACTCCCGGTCCACGGAGTACCGCGCGAACCCGCCGCCGAGCTGGTCGTAGATGCCGCCCCGGGCCATGGCCTCGCACGTGTCGGCGGCCATCTGCAGCGCGCCTTCGGACCCGGTGCGGGCGTGCTGGCGCAGCAGGAACTCCAGCACCATGGACGGCGGGAACTTCGGCGCGCCGCCGAATCCGCCGCGCACGGCGTCGTACTCCCGCGTCAGCCCGAGCAGCGCCTGCGCGAGCTCCTCGGGGCCGGGGGTGCCGGCCTTCCCGTAGTCCAACTCCCGCCCGGCCAGGTCCCGTACGATCCGCTGCGCGACCTCGGCGACCTCCTCGGGCCGCCCCACCCAGGCGGTCCGCACGCCTTCGAGCACCTGCGTGAAGGAGGGCATCCCGTGCCGGGGCTCGGGCGGGAAGTAGGTCCCGAAGTAGAACGGCTCGGCGTCCGGGGTGAGGAAGACGGTCATGGGCCACCCGCCCTGCCCGGTGGCGGCCTGCACGGCCTCCATGTAGACGGCGTCGACGTCGGGACGCTCCTCGCGGTCCACCTTGATGTTGACGAAGTGCTCGTTCATGTACGCGGCGGCCAGTTCGTCCTCGAAGGACTCGTGCGCCATCACGTGGCACCAGTGGCAGCTGCTGTAGCCGACGCTCAGGAGGACGGGCACCCCGCGTTCGCGTGCCTCGGCGAAGGCCTCGGGCGACCACGGCCACCAGTCGACGGGATTGTCGGCGTGCTGGAGCAGGTACGGCGAGGTCTCGTTCGCGAGGCGGTTCGGCATGGCCCCATCCTGCCGCACGGGATCGGATCACCGCCGCAGGATCGGGGCCAGGTCGCGGGTCCAGGCGTCGCGGGCGCCGGCCCAGGCGGCCGCGCAGGCGGCGCGGGCCGGGGTGGCGAGGGCCGGGTGGCGGGCGGGGGCCTCGGCCTGGACGGCGCAGCGGTGGGCTTCCGCGCGGGCGGCGGGCGGGGCGTGTTCGTCCTCGGCCTTCTCCAGGCCCTCCAGGTCCATCGGGACCTCCGGGGCCGGCGCGGGGTCGTCGGCCGCCGCGAGGTCGTAGGCGCGGGCGGCCGTCAGGAGGGTCTCCTCGCCCTCCGGCCCGCCGCGCAGCAGCATCAGCCGGGCGAAGTCGTCGGCGGCGTCCTCCTCGGCGCGGGCCCCCGCGTCCGGGAGGTCCAGCGCGTCCACGAGGGCGTGGCCGGCCTCGTGGTGGAGCGTCTCCCGTACGACCTCGGCGAGTTGCTCGTCGGGGATGGGGGAGCCCTCCCGCTCGAACAGTGCGCGTTCCTCGGCCAGGTCGTCGTAGCAGAGCTCGATGCGGCGTGCGGCGGGGTCGTAGCCGGTGCCCTCGCCGGAGCAGGAGCGGGCGAGGACGGTGATCCCGTACGGGAGGGCGAGGCGGCCGTTGAGGTCGGCGAGCACGGAGTCGGCGACGGCCCGGTTGCGCAGGAAGCGGTACGCGGCCCGGTCGCCGGCCGCCGGTTCCTCGTAGCGGAGTGTGAAACCGTCCCCCGGCGCCGGCGGCGGCTCCTGCGGCGCGCATCCGGCCGTCACCGGCATCAGCACGGCCGCGCACAGGGCCGCCAGGGTCCTCCACCGTCGGATCATCGGACCAGCGTACGGGCCCGGCGCCGGCCCTCCACGGTCCTTCGCGCCCTCGCCCGCGGCTCCTCAAGGTCCGTCAATTACGGTCCCTTTCACTCCAGTTAGCTCTGATCTCGCTCAGATTCCCTCGCGTTCGCCTCCCTCACGCACGACACTTGGGACTCGACCGACCGGAACTCTCTGAGGGGGATGCCGATGCGGGACAGCCATCGAGGTGAGGCCGAGCAGCTGCTGGGACGGGCCGTGGACGAGGCGGCCCGCCGGGCGGCGGGTGCCCAGGGTGCGGCGGGCGCGGCGGTGGACAGAGCCGCGCTGCTGGCGCGGGGCAAGGAGGCCCTGGACGCGCTCGCCGCGAGTGCGGCGCCCGAGTACGAGGCGTACGTACGGGCCCTGGACGAGGCGGCGGCCGGGGACGAGTCGCTCGGCGAGGCCTTCCGCCGCGGCAACACCTCCACGGCGGCGCTCGTGACGGCGGTCGCGGCGGCCGCCGCCATCGGGGCGGACCTGTCCTTCGGCGTCGCGGCCGGCACGGCCCTGACCGTCGGCGCCGTCGTGGGCATCGCCGGCGCGGTCGCGACCGTGGCGAAGGTGACGGCCCTGCACCTGCCGGCCGCGAACCGGCGGGCCGGTGAACTGGGCCGCCCCGGCGGGCCGGAACAGCTCAAACTGCAGTGGCTGTCGGCGCTGGAGGTACGCGGGATCCGCCCCTTCCTGGAGCAGCAGCGCGCGGTGGCCGCGGCGGCGCGCGCGGCGCGTCCGGCGGCCCGGCCCGCGGCCCTGGCCACTCCGCCGCTGCGCGGCACGGACCGCAGCGCGGAGGCCCGGCGGCGCAGTGCGCTGGAGCAGTCCTTCGGACAACTCCCCGAACCCGCGGGCCTGTTCGCGGGCCGGCGCACCGAGCTGACCCGGATCGCGCAGTGGGTGCAGGCGGCGCGGGCCAGTACGGAGACCCGCCCGGTGGTCGTGGTGCTCCACGGCGAGCCGGGAGTGGGCCGCACGACCCTGGCGCTGCGGGCGGCGCACGCACTGCGGGACCAGTTCCGGGGCGCGTGCGTGGTGGACCTGCGGGGCGGGTCCACCGGCGGGGAGCCCGGCGAGGCCCCGCTGTCGACGCGGGAGGCCCTGCTGCACCTGATGAACCGGCTGGGGGCGCCCCGCGAGCAGCTGCTGTTCCGCGAGGGCGCCTCGGCGGAGCAGCAGGTGCGGCGCCTGGGCGAGCTGTACCACCAGCACCTCCAGGGGCTGCCGGTGACGGTGCTGCTGGACGACGCGGTGGACGCGGCGCAGGTGCGGGTGCTGGTTCCGGAGCGCTCCGAGAGCCTGGTGCTGGTGACGGCGCGGGAGCCGCTGGAGCTGCCCGCGGACCTGGCGGCGTGGGTGCACCAGCTGCCGGTGGAGCGGCTGGCGGCGGACGAGGCCGCGGAGCTGGCCGGGGCGGAACTGGTCGGGGCGGCCCCGGCCGGGTCCGAGGTACGGGCCCGCGCCGCTGCCGAAGTGGTGGAGCTGAGCGGCGGGCTCCCCCTCGCCCTGCGGATGCTGGCCCCGCTGGTCCGCGACGGCGCGGTCCCGGCGGCGGACGGGGCCGCGCACCCGGTGGAGGCCGCCCTGCGCGCCGCCGACGCCCGCCTCGCCGAGCCCGCGCGGCAGTTGCTGCGGCGCCTGCCCCTGGCCGGGCGGGCCTCCCTCGGCGGTGCGGCGGCGGCCGCGCTGGCCGACGTACCGGAGCAGGCGGCGCTGCGCACGCTGGAGGAGCTGTGGGAGGCCGGGCTGATCGAGCGGGTGCGCGGCCAGCGGTTCCGGATGCACGACGCGGTGCGCGCGTACGCGGCGCGGCGGCTGGCCGAGGACGAGGAGCGGGCGACGGCCGCGGCGGCGCACGAACGGCTGATCCGCAACTACGCGCAGCTCGCGGACTCGGTGATCCGGATGGTCGACGGGAAGATGTCGACGCGGGCGAACCAGTTCGGCGGCCACGGCTTCGTGTCGCTGGACGCGGCGCTGCGCTGGCTGGACGACGAGTCGAGCTTCATCACGGCGGCGCTGCGGCATTCGGACGGGGTGGACCAGCAGGCGGTGCTCGACCTGCTCGGCGCGCTGTGCGACTTCTGCCTGCTGCGCGGGGACCTGTACCGGCTCGGTGAGATCGACGAGCTCACCCAGGCCGTGGAGGCGGGCCGGAAGGGTCCGGAAGGACAGGAAGGGCAGCAGGGGCGGCTGGTGCGGTCGGTGCAGTGGCGTACCGGTATCGCGGCGCGCCAGCTGGGCGAGCTGGACAAGGCGCGCACCACGCTGACCTCGGTGGTGGACCAGTACATGGAGGCCCACCAGGAGGCGGGGGCGGCGATGGCCCTGGTCTCCCTCGGCATCACCCTGCACCACCAGGGCAACCTGCCGGAGGCCGCGGCCCGCATCCGCGAGGCGCTCGTGCTCCAGGAGCCGCCGGAGCTGGCGGGCGACCGGGCGTGGGGGCTGCACGCGCTGGCGGCGGTGGAGCGGGACCTGGCGCACCTGGCGGAGGCGACGCGGCTGCTGGAGGCCTCGCTGGCCCTGCACCGGGAGAGCGAGAGCGTGCACGGCGAGGCGTGGGCGCACTTCCAGCTGGGCCAGGTGCACCTGCGGTACGGGGACGTGGGGCGGGCGGAGGAGGAGCTGCGCCTGGCCCTCGACCTGTACGGGCGCACCCGCGACGACCGCGGCCAGGCCTGGGCGCTGACCCAGCTGGGCCGGGCCCGGGTGGTGGACGGGGATCCGGGGCCGGCGGTGGAGCGGCTGCGGGAGGCGCTGGCGCGGCACCGGGAGGCGGAGGACGCGCGCGGCGAGGCGTGGACGCAGTACTACCTCGGGCAGGCCCTGGAGGAGAGCGGTGAGCTCGACCGGGCGGTACGGGAGCTGGAGCGGGCCCGGACCATGTTCTCGCGGATGCGGGACGTGTACGGGCTGGCCCACGCGCGCCACCACTCGGGCCGGGTGACGCGCGACCAGCGTGCGGCGCACACGGGCAACCTCCGCAACTCCGGCTTCGCCCGCCAGCTGCTGGTGGACGCGCGGGCGGACTTCCGGCGGATCGGGCTGGCGCACGGCGAGGCGTGGACCTGCCTGGAGCTGGCGGTGATCGACGCGGGCAACGGGCGGCTGTCGCAGGCGCTCGGCCTGTGCGAGGAGGCGGTCCGGCTGTTCATCTCGTACGGGGACCGGCGCGGGGAGGACTGGGCCCGCTTCCTGCGGTGCACGATGCTGCCGTACGCGGTGCCGGACGCCCCGGAGGAGGCGCGGGCCGAGCTGGCCCGGCTGGCACAGTCGGCGCATCCGGCCCGGGACGGCCGGCTGGAGGACTGCCTGGAGACGTACGGGGTGATCCTGGGCCGGGGCGTGGACCCGTCGGAGGGCTGGCAGGCCTGGCGCCTCGGCCTGGTCCCTAACCTGCACTCACGAGAGATCATGGGCGTCCCCCCGGCGGGCTGAGCGGCCACCGGCGACGTCCCCTCACCGCCGAGCCCCGGGCGCGGCCCCGGCACGCCGCCGCGGGCCCTCACGGGGCCGTAAACCCGCACCCGATGAGGCCGGGCCCGCACGGCGGGCCGGCGCGCACGGGCAAGGCGTGCGCGGGGAGGAGCGGTGCACCCGGCCGCCGGTGTGCGCGGCGCGCCGGTACGCCCGGCAAGGCGGTCCGCGCGACGGACGACGCCGCACGGTGGGCTGGCGCGCCAGGCAAGGCGTGGCCTGGGCAAGGCGTGCGCGCGGCGGTGCGGTGCACCCGGCCATCGGTGTGCGCGGCGCGCCGGTACCTACGCCCGACAAAGAAGTCCGCGCGGCGGGCGACGCCGGGCAAGGCGGTCCGCGCGGCGGGCTGGCGCGCCCGGGCAAGGTGTGTGCGCGGGCAAGGCGTGCGCGCGGCGGAGCATTGCACCCGGGCGTGTGTGCGGCGGGCTGGTACGCCCGGCGAGGAAGGCCGCGCGGCGCGGGCGCCGCCTGGCAAGGCGTGCGCACGGCAGGCCGGCGCGCCCGGGCAAGGCGTGCGCGCGGCGGGCGACGCCTGGCAAGGCCGTACGTACGGCGGGCCGAGACGCGCGCCGGGGCGATCGATCCGCCCGGCAACGCGGTCCGCGCGGCGGAGCGGTGTGCCCGGCAAAGGCCGTGCGTACGGCGAGACCCGCCGCCCGCGCGATTTTTCGCGGGCGGCGGTTGCGACCAGCGGGCGGGGCTACGCCCGGGAGGGGTCCTCGCCGCGGGCTGCGGCCGGGGCCGCCGGCTCGGGGGCCTCCTGGAAGTTCACCCGGCCCATGTGCCGGTTCATCGACTTCATCAGGGCCCACACGCCGACGGCGAGGGCCGCGAAGACGACGAAGCCGAGGAGGCCGGGCGTCACCTTGTTCTTGTCGAAGGTGTCACCCGCCAGCGGGAGGAGCTGGGTCAGTGCTGCCTGCGTAGCGCTCATAGCTACGCATTCTCCCGGATGCCCGCGAAGAGGTCGGACTCGGGGAGGGAAGTGTCGACGAGCGACTTCGCGAGCTCGTACTCCTCGGTGGGCCAGACCTCCTTCTGGACGTCCATCGGAACGCGGAACCAGCCGCCGTCCGGGTCGATCTGCGTGGCGTGCGCGATGAGCGCCTTGTCACGGATCTCGAAGAAGTCCGCGCAGGGCACGTGGGTGGTCAGGGTCCGCTCCGTGCGCTCGAACTCCTTCCACCGCTCCAGCCACTCCCCGTAGGGGGACTCCATGCCGCGTGCGAGCAGCGCCTCGTGCAGGGCGATGGTGCGCGGCTTGTTGAAGCCCTGGTTGTAGTAGAGCTTCTGCGGCTGGTAGGCCGGGCCGAACTCGCCCTCGGGGTACTTCTCGGTGTCGGCCGCGCCGTCGAAGGCCACCATCGTGATCTTGTGGGTCATGATGTGGTCGGGGTGCGGGTAGCCGCCGTTCTCGTCGTACGTGGTGACGACCTGCGGCTTGAAGGCGCGGATCTTCTTCACCAGTTCCCCGGCGGCCTCGTGGACGTCCGCGAGCGCGAAGCAGCCCTCGGGCAGCGGCGGCAGCGGGTCACCCTCCGGGAGCCCGGAGTCCACGTAGCCGAGCCATTCCTGCTCGATGCCGAGGATCTCGCGCGCCTCGTCCATCTCCTTGGCGCGGACCTCGTGGATGTTCTCCTCGATGTACTTGTCGCCCTGGAGCTTGGGATTCAGCACGGAGCCGCGCTCGCCACCGGTACAGGTGACGACCAGCACCGGAACCCCCTCGGACACGTACTTGGCCATGGTGGCCGCGCCCTTGCTCGACTCGTCGTCGGGGTGGGCGTGGACGGCCATCAGTCGAAGCTGCTCGGTCAAGACAGGATCCTCTGCGATTCGGCGCGACGGTCGGCTTCTATAGTGACCGAACTGGGGGACGGAAAATTCCAGGGGTGCCCACCCTCCCCGCAGAGAGGAAACGATCATGAGCGCGGTGCGCGAGGGACTGCCCGAGGGCCGGTACGGCCGGTCGGCGGACGAGCGTACGGACCGCAGGCTCAAGATCGTCGGGTCGGCGCTGGGTGCCGTGCTGCTGGGCGTGGTCGGCTGGATCGGCTGGGACTACGTCGCCGGGCAGAGCGTGAGCGCCGAGGTGATCAAGTTCCAGGTGATTTCGGACACCGAGGTCAAGGTGCACCTGGAGGTCCGCAAGGATGCCTCGGTCACCGGGGTCTGCTCGCTGAGCTCGCAGGACAAGGGGCACGGCGAGGTGGGCCGCGCCGACTTCACCTTCGCCCAGCCGGAGAGCCGGGTGGACGAGATCGTCTCCCTGAAGACGACGAGCCGTGCCACGATGATCGAGCTGGTCGGCTGCCAGCCGGCGGCTTCCGGCCGCTGAGGCTTGACGACGCGGCCGACGGGGCAATGAGCCTCTGGGGTCCTCCCCCTTTTCTTCCCGAATTGTTAGGCTCGTGGTTTCGTCCGCCGCTGGCGGCTTTGTAGTCCCCTGTACCGACGAGGAGCACCCGTGACCCAGACGAGCGAAAGCGTCACCTGGCTGACCCAGGCGGCGTACGACCAGCTGAAGGCGGAGCTGGACTACCTCTCTGGTCCCGCCCGCACGGAGATCGCCACGAAGATCGCAGCCGCCCGCGAGGAGGGCGACCTGCGCGAGAACGGCGGGTACCACGCGGCCAAGGAGGAGCAGGGCAAGCAGGAACTCCGGGTCCGCCAGCTCACGCAGCTCCTGGAGAACGCCAAGGTCGGCACCGCGCCCGCGTCCGACGGCGTCGTGGCCCCCGGCACGCTGGTCAAGATCGCCTTCGACGGCGACGAGGACGACACCATGGAGTTCCTCCTGGCCTCCCGCGAGTACGCGTCCTCGGACTTCGAGACGTACTCCCCGCAGTCCCCGCTGGGCAGCGGTGTGCTGGGCAAGGCGATCGGCGAGGACGCCGAGTACGAGCTGCCGAACGGCAAGAAGGCCTCGGTCAAGATCCTGGACGTCAAGCCCTTCACCGGCTGATCACCCTCGGTCTCCGTCTTCCGCTTTCCCGCTTCACGCGCACGATGCCCGGCCGGGTTCTGTTCTCCCGGCCGGGCATCGTCGTGTGTACGGGCATCGTCGCGTCTGCGGGTCCCCCGCAGCCGCAGCGGCCTACACCGTCGCCGAGCGGTACTTGCGGACCGCGAGGGTCCGGAAGACCACGATGATCAGCAGCGACCAGAGGACGGACGCCGCGATCGGGTGCTGCATGGGCCACGCGTCCGGGACCGGGTAGCCCTCCGGGAGGTTGCCGAAGAGCTCGCGGGACGCCTGGACGGTGGCGCTGAACGGGTTCCACTCCGCGATGGTCCGCAGGAAGGGCGGCATGTTCTCGGAGGGGACGAAGGCGTTCGAGATGAACGTCAGCGGGAAGAGCCAGATCAGCCCGCCCGAGGTGGCCGCCTCCGGGGTGCGCACCGACAGGCCGATCAGGGCGCCGATCCAGGAGAAGGCGTAGCCGAGCAGGAGCAGCAGGCCGAAGCCGGCCAGGACCTCGCCGAGGCTGGTGTGGGTGCGCCAGCCGACGATCAGGGCCACGACCGCCAGGACGAAGAGGGTGAGCGTGGTCTGGACGAGATCGGCGAGGGTGCGCCCGGTGAGGACCGCGCCGCGGGCCATGGGCAGGGAGCGGAAGCGGTCGATCAGGCCCTTGTGCATGTCGTCCGCGATGCCCGCGCCGGCGCCCGCGGTGGCGAAGGTGACGGTCTGGGCGAAGATGCCGGCCATCAGGAACTCGCGGTAGGCGGCGGGCGAGGTGCTGCCGCCGACGCTGATCGAGCCGCCGAAGACGTAGCTGAAGAGGACGACGAACATGACCGGCTGAATCACGCCGAAGATGATCATCTCGGGGATCCGGGACATCCGGATCAGGTTCCGCTTGGCGACGACGAGGGAGTCGTTGACGCTCTGGACGATGCCGCCGCGCGGGCGGGGCGCCGTGAGGTCCGGTGTCGGGGAGGTGAGGGTCACTTCGCCGCCTCCTTCCGGGCCGCCTTGCGGCCCTTGGCCTCGGGGCCGGCCGGGCCGTCGCCGTTCTCGTCCGCCTCCTGCTCGGCCGCGTGGCCGGTGAGGGAGATGAACACGTCGTCGAGGGTGGGGCGGCGCAGGCCTATGTCGTCGATCTCGATGCCGAGGCCGTCCAGTTCCCGGATGACCTCGGCGAGCAGCTTGGCGCCGCCGGACACCGGGACGGTCAGCTTGCGGGTGTGCTCCTCGACCGTGGTCTCGCCCTTGCCGAAGCCCGCGAGCACCTCGCGTGCGGTGGCCATGTGGTGCCGCTCGTGGACGACGACCTCCACGCGCTCGCCGCCGGTACGGGCCTTGAGCTGGTCGGAGGTGCCGCGGGCGATGACTTTGCCGTGGTCGACCACGCAGATGTCGTGGGCGAGGTGGTCGGCCTCCTCCAGGTACTGGGTGGTGAGCAGCAGGGTGGTGCCGCCCGCGACGAGTTCCTGGATGATCCCCCACAGCTGCTGGCGGTTGCGGGGGTCGAGGCCGGTGGTCGGCTCGTCCATGAACATGACGGGCGGGCTGACGACGAGGGCGGCGGCGAGGTCGAGGCGCCTGCGCATGCCGCCGGAGTAGGTCTTGGCGGTGCGGTCGGCTGCGTCGCCGAGGTTGAAGCGTTCGAGCAGTTCGTCGGCCCGGGCCTTCGCGGCCCTGGCCTTCATCTGGTAGAGCTGGCCGACCATCTGGAGGTTCTCGCGGCCGGTCAGGTACTCGTCGACGGCGGCGAACTGGCCGGAGAGGCCGATGGCCCGGCGGACCTCGTTGGGGTGCTTGAGCACGTCGATGCCGGCGACGACGGCCTTGCCGCTGTCGGGCTGGAGGAGGGTGGTCAGGACGCGCACGGTCGTGGTCTTGCCCGCACCGTTGGGGCCGAGCAGACCCAGGACGGTGCCTTCGGGGACATCGAGGTCCACGCCGTCCAGAGCCCGTACATCACCGAAGGTCTTGACCAGACCTTCGGCGTAGATAGCGCCTGGCATATGGATTCTCCCAGTGTGAATCGGGCCAGTAGAATCGGGGCTTTCAGGGCATAGCTACGCAAATCCTATGAGCGCCGAATGGGTCTCGCCCGGCCGAACGGGTGATGCCGGCACCCCGACGGCGTCCGCCGTCTAGCTCATCACCTTGTATCCCGCGGCGTGCAGTTTCCGCGCCACTTCCGCGCAGTGCTCCGGGCCCTTGGTCTCCAGGTGCAGCTCCACCTCCACCTCCGTGAGCCCCAGCCGCGGGTCGGTCCGTACGTGGCTCACATCGAGTACGTTCGCATCCACCACTGACAACACCGCCAGGAGCCCGGCCAGGGCCCCGGGGCGGTCGGCCACGCGCAGCCGCAGGGACAGGTACCGGCCCGCCGCCGCCATGCCGTGGCGCAGGATCCGCTGCAGCAGCAGCGGGTCGACGTTGCCGCCGGACAGGACGGCCACCACCGGGCCGCCGCCGTACAGTTCGGGCTCGCTGAGCAGGGCCGCGACCGTGCTGCACCCCGCCGGTTCGACCACCAGCTTCGCCCGTTCCATGCAGAGCAGCAGAGCGCTGGAGAGGGCGTCCTCGGAGACCGTACGCACGTCGTCGAGCAGCTCGCCAATGATTTTGAAGGGGACGTCGCCGGGGCGGCCGACCTTGATGCCGTCGGCCATCGTGTTGGGGTCGTCGATCGAGACCGGGTGCCCGATCCTGAGCGAGGGCGGGTACGCGGCCGCGCCCGCCGCCTGCACCCCGACGACCCGCACGTCGGGCCGCAGCGCCTTCACCGCGACCGCGACGCCGGCCGCGAGACCGCCGCCGCCGATCCCGACGAGGATGGTCCGCACCTCCGGGCACTGCTCCAGGATCTCCAGGCCCACCGTGCCCTGGCCGGCGATGATGTCGCGGTGGTCGAAGGGGTGGATGAACACCGCTCCGGTGCGGTCCGCGTACTCCTGGGCGGCAGCGAGGGTCTCGTCGACGACCTGCCCGTGCATGCGCACCTCGGCCCCGTACTCCTGGGTCGCGGCCACCTTCGGCAGCGGCGCCCCGACCGGCATGAACACGGTGGAGCGGACCCCGAGGAGGGAGGAGGCCAGCGCCACGCCCTGCGCGTGGTTGCCTGCGCTGGCCGCGACCACGCCGGCGGCCCGCTGCTCGGGGCGCAGGCCCGCGATGCGGACGTAGGCGCCGCGCAGCTTGAAGGAGCCGGTGCGCTGGAGGTTCTCGCACTTGAAGTGGACCGGGGACCCGGTGAGGGAGGAGAGGTGCCGGCTGCCTTCCATCGGCGTGACCCGGGAGACGCCCGAGAGCATCTTCTGAGCCCCCCGGACGTCGTCGAGGATGACCTGCGGGACGGGCTGGGGCACGCGGTAGTTCATGCCGCCAGTCTCGCAGCCCACGGGCGGGGCGGCGCTAAGCGGAGGGATTGACTCCGACAGGGGCGCAAGGCGACACCACGGCCGGCGTCGGGGAGGGGCGAAATCTCGCCATCCGGGACGCGTCCGCGACGACGGCCCGGACGGGCCGTATCAGTTCTCGTACGAGGCGTACGAGCCGCCGCACGGCCGCGTACTCTGTCCCCCATCCTTGTCGGACCCACGCGAAGAGAGCCCACGGCCATGCCTTCCACCCCGGCCAATTCCGACCTGCCCGCGGCGCTCGACGCGCCCGCCGGAGGCGGTCTCCTCGACGCGCTCCAGCACCAGGTGGCCGTCTTCGCGCGCCGCGCCGAGCAGACCCGCCTGGGCGGTGTGGGCCAGGCCCGCAACTCCATGGACCGCGCCGCCTACCTGTTGCTGAACCGGCTCGACCTGGAGGGCCCGATGGGCGTCAAGGCGCTCGCCGGCGGCATGGGAATCGACTCCTCCACGGTGACCCGGCAGGTCGCGCCGCTGGTCGACAGCGGTCTGGTCAAGCGGACCTCGCACCCCGAGGACGGGCGGGCCGTGGTGCTCGCGCTGTCCCCGCGGGGGCTGGCGCGGCTGGAGGAGGTCCGCTCCTCGCGGCGCGAGCTGATGGCCCGGGTGACGGAGGGCTGGAGCGAGGACGAGCGGGAATCCTTCACCGGACTGCTGACGCGCTTCAACCTGTCGCTGTCGGATCTGATGGCGGCCGTGGCCGAGGCCGGCCCGGCGTCCTGAGCGGAGTCCGTCCGTCCTCTTGACCTGGACGGTCCCGCTGCCCGCACTATGTGGACTATGCGGGTGGTCGATCAACAGGCTGGCTCCTACGCGGAGTTCGAGGCCTTCGTCGCGGGCGCGGCGGGGCGCCTCCTGCACGTCGCGGTGCTGCTGACCGGTGAGCCGGAAGCGGCACGGCGACTGCTGGCGGGCGCACTGGCCCGCACGTACGCGAACTGGCTGCGGCTGCGCGGGGACGACCCGTACGACTTCACCCGCCAGGAGCTGTGCGCGGCCTTCGCCCGGACCGGCTGGCGCCACCACGGCGGTACGGGCGTACTGGCGCGGCTGAGCCCGCCGGAGCGGCTCGTCCTCGTCCTGCGGCTCTACGAAGGGGTCGCGGAGGAGGTCACGGCGGCGCAGCTCGGGCTGACGGTCGAGCGGGTACGGGTGCTGTGCAATCGGGCCGTGGCCGCGCTGAGGTCCCGGGAGGCGGCGTGAGCGGGATCCCGGACCGGAAGGAAGCCCAGGTCAAGCAGTTGCTGGAGGGGCCGTACCCGGCGGTGCCGGCGGGCCTCGCGGCCGGTGCGGCGGCCCGGGGCGACCGGCTGCTGCGGCGGCGGCGGGCGGTGCGGCGGGTGGGGTGGGCGGTGCTCTTCGCTGCCGCGGTGGCCTTCACGGTCTGGGCCTCCCTGACCCGCCCCTGGGCCACACCCCCCAGCGGCATCTCCCCACCCCTGGAGGGCTGGTAACCCCACCCCTGGCTCGGCCAACTCCAGCCTCGCCGGCGTTTGAGGCGCGGGTCCGGGCGGAGCCCGGTGCCCGGCGGAGCCGGGTTTCGGGGGGGGGGGGCGCCCCCCCCCCCCCCCCCCGGCCCCGGCGGGGCCGCGGGGCGGGGGGGGGCCCGCCCCCCCCCCCCCCCGCGCCCCCCCCCCCCCCCCCGCCGCCGGGGGGGGGGGGGGGGCGCGGGCCCCCCCCCCCTGCCCGGCGGAGCCGGGTTTCCTGGGGCTCCGCCCCAGACCCCGCTCCTCAAACGCCGGAGGGGCTGAATTGGCGCGGCCCAGACACCAAGCGGTGGCGAGCCGACTCAAGCCCCGCCGGGTCCGGGCGGAGCCCGGCGGGGGGACGGGGTGTTAGCCCAGGGCCTGGGTGAGGTCTGCGATGAGGTCGTCCGCGTTCTCGATGCCCACCGAGACGCGGATCAGGTCCGCCGGCACCTCGAGCGCCGAGCCGGCCACCGACGCGTGCGTCATGCGGCCCGGGTGCTCGATGAGGGACTCGACGCCGCCCAGGGACTCGGCCAGGGTGAAGATCTTGGTGCGGCCGCAGACCGCGACGGCCTCTTCCTCGCCACCGGCGACCTGGAAGGAGACCATGCCGCCGAAGTTCCGCATCTGCTTGGCGGCGACCTCGTGCCCCGGGTGCTCGGGCAGGCCCGGGTAGAGGACCTTGGTGACCTTCGGGTGCCGCTTGAGCACCTCGACGATCTTGCCCGCGTTCTCCGCGTGCCGGTCCATGCGCACGGCCAGGGTCTTGATGCCCCGCAGCACGACCCAGGAGTCGAAGGGACCGGCCACCGCGCCCATCGCGTTCTGGTGGTAGGCCAGTTCCTCGCCGAGCGCCTCGTCCGCGGTGACCAGCGCGCCGCCGACCACATCGGAGTGTCCGCCCATGTACTTGGTCAGCGAGTGCACGACCACGTCGGCGCCCAGCGCGAGGGGCTGCTGCAGGTAGGGGGAGGCGAAGGTGTTGTCCACGACCAGCTTGGCGCCGGCCGTCCGCGCGATGTCGGCGACCACGGCGATGTCCGTGATGCCGAGCAGCGGGTTGGAGGGGGTCTCGACCCAGATGACCTTCGTCTTCGGGGTGAGGGCCGCCCGCACGGAGTCCGCGTCGGAGGTGTCGGCCACCGACCACTCGACGCCCCAGCGGGAGACGACCTTCGCGAAGAGGCGGAAGGTTCCGCCATACGCGTCGTTGGGGATGACCACGTGGTCGCCCGGGGAGAGCAGCGTACGCAGCAGGCAGTCCTCCGCGGCCAGTCCGGACGCGAAGGCGAGCCCGCGACGGCCGCCCTCCAGCGCCGCGAGGTTCTCCTCCAGCGCGGTGCGGGTCGGGTTGGCACTGCGGCTGTACTCGTAGCCGCCGCGCAGTCCTCCGACGCCGTCCTGCTTGTACGTGGAGACCTGGTAAATGGGCGGTACGACCGCGCCGGTCTGCGGGTCCGCCGTATTGCCCGCGTGGATCGCGCGGGTCTCGAAGCTCTGGTGCTCGTGGCTGTCGTCGCTCATGGTCAGATGCTATGCCCCGCCCGGGTTCGGGTCCCCCTATTGGCCTGCGGCCCCCTCGGTCTGGTTCGCTGGAGGCATGGAGATTCTGTGGTTGCTGTTCGCGATACTCATGATCGTGTTCATCTTGGGTCCGTACGTCCGGCGCAGGCGCGGTGGCATCCGCCTGGTCGCACCGGAGAGCCCTGACGCCGCCGACCCGGCGAACTACGGATTCGACCGGCAGGAGGAGCTGGACATCCGGGTCCCCGGGCCCGACCAGGATCTGATGGACGCCCTCGACAACGTGCAGCGCACCGGCCAGTGGCAGGCGGCCTCGCAGCTGCTCGCCGGGACCCCGCGGGAGGGCGAGCGGCGCTGGCAGCGCGTGCAGGCCTTCGGCGGGGCGGCGGCGCTGGAGCTGGTGGCGCAGCCGGGCGTCGGCGCGCAGTGGCTGAAGGCGTGGCGGCTGGACGCGGAGCAGGACGCGGGCGGCGCGCAGGTGCACGCGGAGCTGCTGGTGCAGCAGGCGTGGCGGCACTCGGGCGGGGTCGGGTCCGCCGATCACCGGATCATCCTGGAGGAGGCCCGGGAGGCGTGCCGCAGGGCCGCGCTGCTGGCGCCGGCGGACCCGGTCCCGTACATCACGGAGCTGGCGATCGCGCGGGGTCTGGCGTACTCGGAGGCGGAGTTCGACACCCTGTGGGCGGAGGTCATCGACCGGGCGCCGGAGCACATGGGGGCGCACCTGGCGGCGCTGCACTACTGGTGCGCGAAGTGGCACGGCTCGCGGGAGAAGGCGGACGCGTTCACGCACGCGGCCGCGGCGCGCGCGCCGCAGGGCTCGCTGCTGGCGGCGCTGCCGCTGTTCGCGGTGTACGAGAACACCCCCGAGATCGTCCTGACCGGCGGCTTCTACCAGGGCGCGGTCGTGACGCGGGCGGTGGAGGGGGCGCTGTACGCGGTGAACACCGCGCGCCAGGACGACCCGATGCTGGCGCACGTACGGCACCTGCTGCTGATGTTCCTGGTCAACATGGAGCGCTGGGCGGAGGCCATGGAGCAGGTGCGGCACGTGGACGGCTACGTGGGCGCGCTGCCGTGGTCGGCCACGGCGGACCCGGCGGCGGAGTACGCGGTGTACCGGGCGCTGGCGGTGGCGGGGTACGAGGCGAACGGCGGGTCGCCGGCGACCCTCCCGCAGTAGCCCTCCGGGCCGGTCGGCAGGTCGGCGCGCCGGCCCTCCGGGCCGGCCCCGAACCCCCCACGCTCCAGGGAGAACCCCTGGTGAATGAAGTTGCTGTAAGTGACCACTGAGCCGCATGATGCGGCAGGCGGCGGCCTTCGACTCCCGCCACGCACTTCGCGCCACCTTCATCCCGTGGGGGGATCTGTCCTTAATGGGCGCTTCACTGCGCGCCTTGCGCGCCCTCGTCCTGCTCGCCGGCTTCTACCTGCTCGGCGTCTTCCTGCTGGCAGCCCTCGCGGGCGCCGACTACGCCGCCTTCGCCTTGCTGCAGGGGCCGATCGTTTACAAGATCGCCGTCTTCTCCTGCGTCCTCGCGATCCCGATCGTGCGCGGCATGTTCATGCTGCGCACCCCCAAGGCCGAGCCGCCGGCCGGCATCACCGTCACCGTCGACGAGGCCCGGGAGCCCGCGCTGTGGGAGGTCGTGCGCGACGTCGCCCGGCAGGTCGGCACCCGCGCGCCCGACGAGATCGTGCTGCTCCAGGACGTGAACGCGGCCGTCAGCGAGGAGTCCTCGCTGCTGGGCCTGAAGCCCGGTACCCGTCGCCTCTACCTCGGCCTGCCGCTGATGATGGGTCTGGACGAGATGCAGCTGCGCGCCGTGCTCGCCCACGAGATGGGCCATTACGCCAACTTCGACACCCGCCTCACCCCGCTGATCGCCCGCGGCCGCGCCCAACTGATCCGTACCATCGCCTACTTCCACGAACGCTCCGCCAAGAAGGTCGCCAAGGAGCGCGAGAGGCAGGAGAAGCACGCCGCCAAGCGGCGGGCCAAGGGCCGGCGGGCCACGATCGTCGAGACCCCGGGCCTGGGCGCGACGTACCGCGGCATGGCCAGGATCTACACGGCGTACGGCAACTTCTACATACGCGCCACCCTCTCCGCCGCCCGCCGCCAGGAGCTCGCCGCCGACCTCGCGTCGGTCCGGGTCGCCGGCCGTGACTCCGCCGCCTCCGCGCTGCGCGAGGTGAACGCCCTCGACTCGGCGCACGGCTTCTACATGAGCTCGTACGCCACCCTCGGCGTCGGCGCCGGTCTGCTGCCCCGCCCCGGCGAGGTCTTCGGCGGGCTGCGCCGGCTGCTGGAAGCCCGCTCGGCCGAGCTGGACGAGCTGCGCCGGGAGCTGTCGACCGAGCCGACCTCGCCTCACGACTCCCACCCCGCACTCGCCGAGCGCGTGGCCCGCATCGAGGCGCTGCCCGATGACGGCCGCGCCGGGCAGGCCGCCCGTCCGGCCCTGGAGCTGCTGGCCGACGCCGACGCGGCGCTGACCGCGCTGGAGCAGGCCGTCCTCACCCCCGAGGCCCTCGCGCTCAAGCGGGCGGACTGGGAGGACCTCGTCCACGAGTCCATGAGCCTGTACGTCGACCAGGGCGCGCAGGAGATCCGGGAGGCGTGCGCCGCCGAGGGCGCGGGCCCCGGGCTCGCCGAACTGCTCGACGCGGTCGACGCCGACCCGGCGGTGCGCTGGCGGATCGCCGACCGCTTCCCGAAGTCCGAGCAGGCGGCGGCCGCCACCGGCCGCACCGCGCGCGAGTTCGCCCGCCCGGTCCTGCGGCGCGCCCTGGACCAGCTGGCCGGCATCGAGCTGACGGCTCGTGGCGCCGCCCGCTGGCAGCTGTCCTGGTCCGAGTCGGCCACGCTCGTCTACCCGGCCGACGGCTTCGAGGAGCGGCTCGGCCAGGCCCTGGACGCGGCCGTCTCCGACCAGCCCGACACCGAACCCCTGCGAAAGCTGGTGCTTGCCCCGTGATCGGTCTCTACATCCTCGGCCTCCTGCTGGCGGGCGCCGCGTTCAAGTTCCTGCGGGGGGTCCACTACCTGCGCAAGGCGAAGCGGCTGGAGGCGGAGGTCGCCGTCCTGCAGGCGCAGACCGCCGCCACGAACGACCGCACCGCCGCCGTCAAGGCCGAGCAGAAGGCGCGGGAGGCGGCCGAGGTCGTCGCGCTGGGCTTCGTGGCGGAGGAGGACCTCGACACCGAGAACGCCCTGCCCGTCCCGCCCGAACGTACGGCCGCGCTCGACGCGGTGCGCGCCGGCGACTGGGAGGCGGGGGCCGCGTACGTCGAGGCGTGCGGGACGGACTGGGAGGAGCGCTGGCAGCGCGTCCGCGCCCTGTCCGAGGTGGCTGCCGAGGACGACACCTGGCTGCTGGCCTGGCGCGCGGCCCGGCCCGGCGACGCGACCGCGGCCCTGGTGAACGCCGACACGAGCATCAAGGTGGCGTGGAACGTGCGCGGCAGCCAGGCCGGCAGCCGCACCACGCAGGAGCAGTTCCGGATCTTCCACGAGCTGCTCGCCAAGGCGCAGGCGGACGCGCACGAGGCCCAGCGGATCGCCGATCCCGCGGACCCGGTCCCGTACATGGTGGAGCAGCCCATCGGGCACGGCCTGGGCTATTCGCACGAGCAGTACGGCGAGCTGTGGGCGCAGATCACCTCACGCGACCCCAAGGTGCTGACGGCGCACACCACCGCCCTGCAGTACTGGTGCGCGAAGTGGCGCGGCTCGCACGAGAGGGCGCTGGCCTTCGCGCGGGAGTCTGCCGCCTCGGGCAAGCCGGGTGAGCTGCTGTCCCTGCTGCCGCTGGCGGCGTACGTGGAGCAGGAAATACGCGAGCCGGACCTCAAGCCGGAGACGTTCTTCAAGGAGCCGGAGGTCGTCGCGGCGGTGGAGGCGGCCCTCGTGGACCTGGCGGCGGCCGACCCGGCCGACTGGCGGGCGATCCGGCTGCGGCACATGCTCGCCTGGTTCCTGTTCTGGCAGGACCGGGACGCGGAGGCGGTCGAGCAGTTCCGGCACATCGACGGGTACATCGGGGCGATGCCCTGGTACTACTCGTCAAGGTCCCGGTACGTGTACGCGCGGAACTGGGCGGTGCGCGAGGTCACGCCGGGCCTGTGAGGCGTGGGGAGGGGCGGGCCGGGGAATCCCGGCCCGCCCCTTTCCGTTGTCATTGCCACAAGGAGGGAATCCATGTTCTCGTACCGCCGTACGCCCGAGCTCCCCACCCGCGAGGAGGCCCTGACGGGCCGCGCGGAGCCGCTCTTCGCCCTGCCCGAGAAGCACACCGTGCTCGGCAATCCGCTGTCCGGTCCCTACCCCGCGCACCTCGAAGTGGCCGACTTCGGCCTGGGCTGTTTCTGGGGTGCGGAGCGCAAGTTCTGGCAGACCCCCGGGGTGTGGACCACGCTGGCCGGATACCAGGGCGGCTTCACCGAGAATCCGACCTACGAGGAGGTCTGCTCGGGCCTGACCGGCCACACCGAGGTCGTCCGCGTGGTCTTCGACCCGTCCCAGGTCTCGTACGCGGCCCTCCTGAAGCTGTTCTGGGAGTCCCACGACCCCACCCAGGGCTTCCGCCAGGGCAACGACGTCGGCACCCAGTACCGCTCGGCGGCCTACACCCACTCCCCCGCCCAGCAGACGACGGCGGAGTCCTCCCGCGCGGCCTACCAGCAGGTCCTGGCCTCCTCGGGCTACGGCGAGATCACCACGGCCGTCCTCCCGGCGGCGGACCGCCCCTTCTGGCCCGCGGAGGCCCACCACCAGCAGTACCTGGACAAGAACCCGGGCGGCTACTGCGGCATCGGCGGCACGGGCGTCTCCTGCCCGATCGGCGTGACCGCAGCGGAGTGACCGCGGCGGAGTGACCCACCACCCGGCCGGCCCCTCCCGGGGGCCGCCGGACCGGCTCACCCGTTCGGGTGGGGGTGGTGCGGACGCGCTGGGTACGCTGGCGCCGGGGCCCAGAATCTCGCCCATGGGAGCAACCGTGACCACGTCCGCAGCCGGGCAGCCGCTCATCCCGCAGCCACCGGCCACCGTGACGGCGCTACGCCAGGCCGTCGCGCAGATCGCCCCAGCGGCGCTGCCCGCGTTCACCCGCGAGCTGGACCAAGCCGCGGACCAGTCCCGCCAGGGTGCCGATCTGGCCCCGCTGCAGCGGTTCATCGCCCAGTGGGCGGCGTACGTGCACATCCAGCGCCAGCCGCACCTCGCCGAGGAACTGCGCCGCTGGGAGGACACCGCGGCCAGTGGAGAGGCCCTGCAGGCCCGGCGGGCCGCCGCCGAGATCGGCAGGATCCTCGACGCGGCACACACCGCCCTCGCCGGCCACCGGACGTGAGCAACGCCTGGCACTGGGAGTACGACCCTGACCAGGCCCACGTCACAGGCGGGATCCCCGCCCACGTCGTCGCCGAGGTCGAGCGACTGGCCGGACAGCTGGTCGAGTTGGCGGGCATGGGGGTGGACCTCGGCGAACTCGGCAACGGGCCGAGGCCCGGCGGCCTGCGCCGGATGGACGCCGCCGACGGCTGGTTCTACTTTCTCGCCGCTCCGCGGGCACGATTGATCATCATCGTCCGCATCGTGCCGCCCTTCGACTTTCTGTAGTGCGCGGCTCACGCCGGCTGCATCGTGAGCTGGAAGATGCCCGCGCCGCGCTCCCGGCGGTAGCCGAGGGCTTCGTTCACCGCCCGCATGGGGGTGTTCTCGTCCGCCACCGTCGTGGCGATCCGGCGCAGCGCGGGATAACGTCCGGCCGCCTCGGCCGCCATCCGGAGTTTCACGGCGCGGCCGAGGCCGTGGCCGCGGTGGGCGGGGGTGACGACGGTGTCGTACTGGATGGCGCGCCGGCCGGAGGGGTCCGGCAGGACGAGTTCGGTGTACGCCGCCACCTCGCCCGCGCCGGTCACGGCCGCGACCGTGATCAGCTCCCCGCCCCGGTCGACGATCACCTGCTGCACGGCGTGCAGCCGCTGCGCCGTCCAGACCGGGATCCGCTCGTCCATGTCCCCGGTCGGCGCGTCCTGCATCGCCCCGTGGGCCACGGCGGCGGCCGGCGCCCAGGCGTCGGGGACCGGGCCGTGCCAGGTGAGGAGCTCGTACCCGGGTGTGGCGGGGACCGGAGCGGGCCCGTCGGCCGGGAGCTCCTGTTCGTACCAGGCCATCGGCAGGACGTTCTCGAAGCCCAGCGACTGCGCGAACGCCTGCCCCGGTCCGCCCAGGTCGACCAGCGCCGAGACCGAGGTCCGGCCCTGCGCGAGCAGTTCCTCGCGTACCCGCGCCCACAGGGCGGTGCCCACGCCCCGCCGCCGCTCCTGCGGCCGTACGGTCAGCACGTCGAGGAACGCGGTGTGCGCGTTGCCCTCGTCCGTGAACAGGAGCAGGGCCGCCACGCCCGCGCCCTCGCCCGCGCCCTCGCCCGCCGCCCAGAGCACGGGCCGGCCGAGCGCCGGCGGCACGCACAGCCGCCCGGCGACCTCCCGGCGGGAGGGCGCCTCGAGCTGCGGCTGGTCGGCGGCCACGGCGGCGGTAAGTACGGCCAGCCAGGCGTCGACCTCGGCGTCGGACGGGGGCGGGCCGAGAGAGTGGATCATCATGACCCGACCCTAGAGCGGCTCCGGACGCGGCACCGGACGGTTTTCGGTCAGCCTCTCACCCGGTACATCAGGCCCCCGGCATCAGGCACCCGGCACCCGCCCCCAGGCAAAGACGGACGGCGGGGACCCCCGGGGGTCCCCGCCGTCCGTCGACTGCGGTCGGTTCACACGCGGCGTCAGGCGGCCGAGCCCGCCTTCCACTCCGCCCAGGCCATGTTCCAGCCGTTGAGGCCGTTGTCCGGCTTGATGGTCTTGTCCGGGGAGTTGACCACGGTGACCACGTCGCCGATGAGCGAGTTGTCGAAGAACCACGCGCCGGCCTGGTTCGGGTCGTTCGCGCCCTTGGCGTCGTTCAGGCCGACACAGCCGTGGCTGGTGTTGACGCTGCCGAAGACCGAGTCCGATCCCCAGTAGTTGCCGTGGATGAAGGTGCCGGACGTGGACAGCCGCATGGCGTGCGGGACGTCCTTGATGTCGTACTCGCCCTTGCCCTCTTCGTTCTTGAAGCCGACGGTCGAGCCGTCCATCCGGGTCTCCTTGAACTTCTCGGAGATCACCATCTGGCCGTTGTACGTCGGGTTCTCCGGGGAGCCCGCCGAGATCGGGATGGTCTTGAGGACCGCGCCGTCCCGGGTGACCGTCATCTGCTTCGTCTTCGTGTCGACCGTGGAGACCTGGCTGCGGCCGATCTTGAAGGTGACGGTCTTGCTCTGGACTCCCTGGACGCCGGGAGCGCCCTGGACGCCCTCCAGGGCCAGCTTCAGCGTGACGGTGGAGTTCGCCTGCCAGTACTGCTCGGGGCGGAAGTCCAGGCGCTGCGGGCTGAACCAGTGGCCGACGACTTCCTGGCCGCTGCTGGAGGAGACCGAGATCCCCGCCTGGACGGCCTTCTTGTCCTTGATCGCCTTGTTGAAGGTGATCGAGACCGGCATGCCCACGCCGACCGTCTGGCCTTCCTCCGGGACGAAGGAAGCCACGAAGCTGTTCTCGGGGGAGACGGTGGTGAAGGAGGCGTTCTCGTGGGCCTCGCGGCCGTCCGCGTCCTTGGCCGTCGCCGCGAGGGCGTACTTCGTGGAGCGCTTCAGGGCGGCGTCGGGCTTCCAGCTCTTGCCGTCGGCAGCGATCTTGCCGGCCACGGCCGCGCCCTCGCTGGTCTTCAGCTCGACCAGGGTGAGCGTGCCGTCACTGACGGCGACGTTGGCGGCGTCGTTGAGGCCGACGTTGGTGGCGCCGTCCTTCGGCGTGATGGTTATCTTCGCCTTCGACGCGTCCTTGGCCGCTGCCGCGTCGACCTCCGCCTGGGACTTGCTGGCCTCGCCGTTGCCCTTCGGCTTGTCGTCGCCCCCGCCGTTGCACGCCGAGAGCATCAGTACACCGCCGAGCACGACGGATATGGCCGCCAGGGACCTTCTCCGTCGCTTGCTGTCCGTCCTCACACGTCACTCCATCGTTGCCGGATACCCCGGGGCTGCCGTCCCGGGGTTGGCCGGGCAGGGGGACGCGCCCCCCGCCTCGTCCTGACAACGCGTTAACGGCGCCGGCCGGTTCCACATTCCGTTGGGATGTGGGCAACCACACGGTCAGGCGTTGTCGGGTTCTTCGTCGAAGTCCCCATCTTCCTCGTCGAGGTCCCACTCCATCGACTCGGGGTCGTATTCGACGGGCTCGCTGCTCCACGAGGCCTGGGCCAGCTCCACGCCGGGGATGTCGGCGACCAGGTCGGTGGGGTCCACCAGGTAGGCGAGGGCCTCCGATTCGTCCTCGCGGACGGCGGACTCGGCGTGGCCGCGCTCCTCGTCCGGCATGAACTCGTCGGCCTTGATGTGCGCGAGCGCGGCTCCGGTGAGTGCCTGGGCGTCAGGCACCTCAAGTACCAAATCCACCCGAAGTCGGACGTAACGTGATGTCTCAGAAGGGTTCATACGACGGAGCGTAAGCCCGCGGAAGCCCTGACTTTCCCACGACCCGCCCCTTTCCGTAGCATCACCGCACACGGCCAATTCGCTGCTGCCACAAGGGGGATCGCACCGTGTCCGCACGCCGACCGCTGCTCACCGCTCTCGGAGCGACCACCCTCCTCGCCGCCCTGTGGTTCGTGCCCTCGGCGGGCGCCACCTCACCAGGGGCCGCGGAGAGCCCGTCCGGCGTGCCCGCCGGCGCGAACACCGCCGAGACCGGCGCCGGGTCCGGATCCGCTTCCGCTTCCGGAACCGTCACGGGAACGGCCGAAGCGGCGGGCTCGCGGCCGCCGTCCGTCGTGCTCGCCGACACCGGCTCCGTCGACACCGCCCCGTACCTGCTGGGCGGCACGCTGTTCCTCGGCGTCGGGGCCGGGTTCGTGGCCTTCTCCGTACGCCGCTCCCACGCCCCCTCCTCCCCCTCGCGCTCCACGTGAACGGGTCACGCGCCCCGCACGCCCGGTGAACGGGAAGGGCCGCCCCGGGAGGAATCCCGGAGCGGCCCTTCGCCGCACACCAGAGCGGTCCGCGGTCAGGCGAGCGGACCCGTCACCGGCTCCACCGCGGCGAGCAGCCCGCCCGTACGGACGAACGCCTCGGCGGCGGCCAGGTCGGGGGCGAGGAAACGGTCCGGCCCGGGGCCCTGCACACCCGCCGCGCGGGCGCCCGCGATCGCGGCCTGGCTCGCCGGGGCCGGGGTCAGCCCGTGGCGCAGCTCGATGGCGCGGGTGGCGGCGTAGAGCTCGATGGCGATGATCCGCGTCAGGTTGTCGACGGCGGTACGGAGCTTGCGCGCGGCCGACCAGCCCATCGAGACGTGGTCCTCCTGCATGGCGGAGGAGGGGATCGAGTCGGCCGAGGCCGGCACCGCGAGCCGCTTCATCTCGCTGACCAGGGCGGCCTGCGTGTACTGGGCGATCATCAGACCGGAGTCCACGCCGGCGTCGTCCGCGAGGAACGGCGGCAGGCCGTGCGAACGGTTCTTGTCGAGCAGCCGGTCGGTGCGCCGCTCGGCGATGGAGCCGAGGTCGGCGGCGGCGATGGCCAGGAAGTCCAGGACGTACGCGACCGGGGCCCCGTGGAAGTTGCCGTTGGACTCCACGCGCCCGTCCGGCAGCACCACCGGATTGTCGACGGCGGCGGCCAGCTCGCGGGAGGCCACCAGGGCGGCGTGCGCCATGGTGTCGCGGCCCGCGCCGGCGACCTGCGGGGCGCAGCGCACGGAGTAGGCGTCCTGCACGCGCGGGGCGGTCTCCTCCTGGTAGTGGCGGACGAGCCCGGAGCCCTTCAGGACGGCGGCCATGTTCGCGGCGGAGGCACCCTGCCCCGGGTGCGGACGGATGGCGTGCAGCTCGGGCTGGAGCACCTTCTCCGTGCCGAGCAGCGCCTCCAGCGTCAGCGCGGCGGTGATGTCGGCGGAGGTGTAGAGCTTGCCGAGGTCGGCGAGGGCCATGACCAGCATGCCGAGCATGCCGTCGGTGCCGTTGAGGAGGGCGAGGCCCTCCTTCTCTCGGAGCACCACGGGCTCGATGCCGGCTTCGGCGAGCAGTTCGCCGGCGGGGCGGACGGTTCCGTCCGGGCCCTCGGCGTCACCCTCGCCCATGAGCGCGAGCGCGCAGTGGGACAGCGGGGCGAGGTCGCCCGAGCAGCCCAGGGAGCCGTACTCGTGGACGACGGGGGTGATCCCGGCGTTGAGCACGTCGGCCATGGTCTGGGCGACGGAGGGGCGTACGCCGGTGTGACCGGAGGCGACGGTCTTCAGCCGGAGGAACATCAGCGCGCGGACCACCTCGCGCTCGACGCGCGGGCCCATGCCGGCGGCGTGCGAGCGGACGATGTTGCGCTGGAGCTGGGCGCGCAGCTCGGGACTGATGTGCCGGGAGGCGAGGGCACCGAATCCGGTGGACACCCCGTAGACGGGCTCGGGCTTGGCGGCGAGGGCGTCGACGATCTCGCGGGCACGGGCGAGTGCGTCGAGCGCCTCGCCGGACAGCTCGACCCGTGCGTTGCCGCGGGCGACGGCGATGACGTCCTCGGCAGTGGTCCCGGAGGTCCCGACCACAACAGTGTGCATATCCATATTCAGCACCCTACGGATTGAATCGCTTCATGTCACTAGGGGAAATTGTCACGATCGCGACCGACGAGTAACCCTTACTGGCGCCCGCGGAAGCGGCGCCGCTCCCCCGGGGCCTCCTGGGCGGCGGCGTCCGCGAGGCGGACCACCGCGGTGTCCCGCCCCGCGACCACCGGCCCGGTCGAGCGCGCCGCCTTCGCCTTGTACTGGGCGGCGTCGGCCAGCCGGAACAGCCGCCGGGAGGACTTCACCGGCCCGATCGGGTCCCCGGTGGAGGCCACCCCGCAGGCCACGCCCTCGCCCAGCTCCAGCTCGGCCGCCCGGGTGCACACCTCCTCGGTGACCCGGACCACCTCGTCGGCGCTCGGGCCGACCCCGACCAGGCAGAACTCGTCGCCGCCCAGGCGCGCGACCAGCGCCCCGGGCAGCATGGCCCCGCACAGGCTGAGGACCGACCCGAACCGCTCCAGCAGCCGGTCGCCCATGGCGTGGCCCAGGGTGTCGTTGACCTTCTTCAGCCCGTTCAGGTCACAGACGACGAGGCTGACCACCACCCCGGTGCGCCGGTGCTCCTCCAGGGCCTCGTCGAGCCGCATGTCGACGGCCCGGCGGTTCGCGAGCCCGGTCAGCGGGTCGGTGAAGGCGAGGCGCCGGGCCTCCTCCAGCCGCTCGTTCTGCGCGAGGCCGGCCGCGATCACGGCGGCCAGCACGGTGGCGAACTCGGCGTCGTCCTCGTCGAAGTCGGGCAGCCCCTCGTCCCGGGCGACGTACAGCTCGCCCCAGGCCCGCCCGCTGAGCACGACGGGCGCGACCACGCAGGTCCCGCGGCCGCGGTGGCGCAGGGCCTCCCCGCGCCGCCCCGGGCGGTCGCCGACGGCGCTCTCGACCCAGGCGTGCGGACCGCCCCCGCCCACCCACCGTTCGTGGAGGAACTCGGTGATCTCGGGGAAGTCGTGCACGGGGTAGGACTCGTCCTCGGGGAACTCCTCCTCCCCGGCCCGCCGCTCGCCCTCGTTCACGAGCACGCGCAGGCGCCCCCGCTCCCGCTCCCACGCGGAGATCGCGGCGAACGAGCCGTCCAGCGCCGTGCGCGCCCCCCGCGCCGCCGCCCGCACACTGTCCCGCGGCGCGCAGGCCGCGGCCATCGCCTGCGCGAGGCTCACCACGGCCCGCAGCCGCCCGTCGACTCCCATCACCCCAGGTTAGGGAGTTTTGTCCGATTTGGTACGCGTGACGCTACTGAGCGGACACCCCCCGGGTGCTGCCGGACGGGTGGGCTACTCCCCCGGCCAGTTCGGCTTGCGCTTCTCGTTGAAGGCCGCCACGCCCTCCGCCCGGTCACCGGAGAAGGCCACCGTCCGCCAGGCCGCGTCCTCGATCTCCAGACCCGCCGCCAGGTCCATCCCGTGCCCCAGCCGCAGCGCCCGCTTGGCCGCCCGCAGACCCACCGGGGAGTTCGCCGCCATCCGGGACGCCAGGGCCAGGGCCTCGGCCCGGTCCTGCCCCGCCGCGACCACCGAGTCCACCAGCCCCAGGGACAGCGCCTCGGCCGCCTCCACCCGGCGCGCCGTGAAGATCAGCTCGGCCGCCCGGGCCGCACCCACCCGGCGCGGCAGCAGCTGCGTACCGCCGCCGCCCGGGATCACGCCCACCGACACCTCGGGCAGCCCGACCACCGCGCTCTCGTCGGCCACGATCACGTCGCAGGCCAGGGCCAGCTCGAAGCCGCCGCCCAGCGCGAACCCGTGCACCGCCGCGATGGTCGGCACCGGAAGCTCCAGCACACCCCCGTACGCCCCCCGCGTGGTCGGCCGCTGGCGCACCAGCTCGGCGTCCGACAGCGAGTTCCGCTCCTTGAGGTCCGCCCCGACGCAGAAGGCCCGCTCGGCGGTGGAGGTGAGGACGACCACGCGCACCGACGGGTCCGCGGCGAGCGCCGCGCAGGCCGCGCCGATCGACCGGGCCATCTCCGTCGACACCGCGTTCATCGCCTTGGGGCGGTCCATCGCCAGCTCCGCGACGTGCCCGTCGCCCTCCCGACGTACCGCGACGAACTCTCCGAAGCGCTGCTCAGACATGCCTGCGACCCTCCCGGTTAACGAGCGTTATCAGCGCACTCTAGTGCGCGGGGAGGCCACCGGGTCAAGGCCGCGGGGGTCGGGCGGCACGGCTGCGCCCCGGCCCGCCGGCAAGGGGGCCGGGCCGCGCAGGGGGCCGGGCCGCGCAGGGGGCCGGGCCGTCGGCAAGGGGCCCGGGCCCGAAGGCGCGTCAGGCGGGGTTCTTGGGCTTCCTGCGGGTGAGCGACCAGGGCTCCACCACGCCCAGCCCTCGGACCGGCCGCTGCCACATCGGCTGGAGGGCGAACCGGTAGGACGCCCCCTCGTCGGGCGAGGTCTCCGCCTCCTTCTCCGACACCGGCGCGGCCCCGGTCCGGGAGAGCTCCTCGGCCATCGCCCCGTCCACCAGCACCGCGTCCTTGGGAGCTATGGAGGTCAGCCGGCTGGCCAGGTTCACCGTGGTCCCGAAGACGTCGCCCATCCGGGTCGTCACCGTGCCGAAGGCGATCCCGACCCGCAGCTCGGGCATCTGCGCGTCGAGCTCCATCGTCTCGATCAGCCGCAGCGCGATCTCGGCCGCCGTCCCCGCGTCGTCGGCGCAGTACAGCACCTCGTCGCCGAGCGTCTTGATCAGCCGGCCGCCGTGCGCGGCCACCAGGTCCGCCGCGGTCGTCTCGAAGGACTCGACGAGCTCGCCGAGCTCCTCCTCCTCCAGCCGCCGCGTGAGGCGCGTGAAGCCCACCAGGTCGGCGAAGCCCACCGCGAGCCGCCGGTCGACCATCTCGTCGTCGTCCGCGACCTGCACCACGCGCCCGGTGGCGGCCGCCAGCTGCCGCCGCCACACGTAGACGAGGAATTCCTCCAGCTCGGGCAGGAGCAGCTCCACCAGGGGGTACGTGACCTCCGTACGGGTCATCCCCGGCTCCGGCGGCTCGGTCAGCCCTTCCAGGAAGGAGTCGATCTGCCACTCGGCCAGCCGGGCCGTGGTCTGCCCGGTGGACCGGGCCACCTGCACCGCCATCGGCTCGGACAGCAGTCCGGCCTCCACCAGACCGGCGAGCCGGCGCAGCGCCAGTACGTCGGCCTCGGTCAGCGCCTTGGCCTGCCCGATGTCGGCGAAGCCCATGGCCCGCCAGAAACGGGAGGCGAGCTCCATGGACACGCCCGCGCTCCGGGCGGCCTGGAACGGCGTGTACCGGCGCTCGGCCCCGAGGATCAGCTGCTCCAGCCGGATGGCGAGGGGATCCGCCGTCGGGTGGGCCGTGTGGTCGACCTCGTGGTGCGGGGTGTGCTGGTCACGGCCGATCGGGGTGACCGGGCCGGACGCGGAGCCGCCGGCTCCGGCGGACGCGCTGGACGTAGAGTCGTCGACGGTCAAGGGCCGCCTCCTGTCCATTCCGTGCGCACTGCCCTGCGAACCGGTTGATCACCACGAGCACCGGGATCGCCTAAACCATACGGCAGGTGTGCCGTAGCTCACTCCCCCTCCCCTTTTTGGGAAGCGGTCCGCCTCCGGGGCGCCCGGGCAGCCCATGAGGCCGTACCCGCCGGAAATGCCGTTTCCCGACATTTCTCCGCGCGCCCGGCCCCATCCCCGTCGTGCCCCGTCAGTGCACGGAGCGCAGGTGGACGACGTCCCCCGCCCCCACCGCCTCGTGCTGTCCCTCGGCCGTACGGATCACCAGGCGGCCATCGGTGTCCACCGCTTCGGCCGTTCCGGTGAGAGTGCGGCCGCCCGGGAGCTCCGCGCGGACGTGGCGGCCGAGGGTGGCGCAGCCCGCGGCGTAGGTCTCCTGGAGGCCGCTGGCGGCGGGGTCGCCGCCCGCCGCGCGCCAGTTCCCGTACCACTCCTCCAGGGACCGCAGTACGGCCCTCAGCAGCGGGTCCCGGTCGGTCACGGCGGCCTTGGCCAGCGCGAGCGAGCCCGCGGCCGGTACGGGCAGCTCGTCCTCGGTGAGGCTGACGTTGAGCCCGATCCCGACGACCACGCCGTCCTCGACCCGCTCGGCGAGGATCCCGCCGGTCTTGCGCTCCTCGCCGTCCACGGTGACCAGCAGGTCGTTGGGCCATTTGAGGGCGGTGTCCACGCCCGCCGCGCGGGACAGCCCGGTCGCGGTGGCCACCCCGGCCAGCAGGGTCAGCCACCCCCACCGCTCCTGCGGCACCGCGTCGCCCGGCTTGAACAGGACGGAGAAGAACAGCCCGGACCGGGCCGGCGCGACCCAGCTCCGGTCCAGCCGCCCGCGCCCGGCACTCTGCTCCTCGGCGACGAGCACGGCCCCCTCGGGCAGCCCGGGCGCCCGGGCGGCGAGGTCGGTGTTGGTGGAACCGGTGGTGGCGACCACGTCAAGGGAGGTCCACAGCCCTCCCCCGGTGACGAGGGCCCGCCGCAGCCCCTCGGCGTTCAGGGGCGGCCTCTCCAGACTCGACCAACGACCTGCGGAAGCTCCTGCTGATGCATCTGATGGCGTCATGCAACCCACAGTAGGTGTGTCAAACGCCGCACTGCCGAGCGCCATGCCCGCCGATACGCTACGCACCAGTAGCCAGCAGTAGTCAATCAATTGACCAGGCAGTTGACACCATGCAGGGAGCCGCGACCCCGATGTCACATCCGTCAGAGCCGATCGACATGCACACCACCGCGGGCAAGATCGCGGATCTGCAGCGCCGCATCGACGAAGCCACCCACGCCGGTTCCGCCCGTGCCGTGGAGAAGCAGCACGCCAAGGGCAAGCTGACGGCGCGTGAGCGGGTTGCCCTGCTGCTGGACGAAGGGTCCTTCGTCGAGCTGGACGAGTTCGCCCGGCACCGCTCCACCAGCTTCGGCCTGGAGAAGACCCGCCCCTACGGCGACGGCGTCGTCACCGGCTACGGCACGGTGGACGGCCGCCCGGTGGCCGTGTTCTCGCAGGACTTCACCGTCTTCGGCGGTGCCCTCGGCGAGACCTACGGCCAGAAGATCATGAAGGTCATGGACTTCGCGCTGAAGACGGGCTGCCCGCTCGTCGGCATCAACGACTCCGGCGGCGCCCGCATCCAGGAGGGCGTCAGCGCGCTGGGCATGTACGGCGAGATCTTCCGCCGCAACGTCCACGCCTCCGGCGTCATCCCGCAGATCAGCCTGATCGTCGGGCCCTGCGCGGGCGGCGCCGTGTACTCGCCCGCCATCACCGACTTCACGGTCATGGTCGACCAGACCTCGCACATGTTCATCACCGGCCCGGACGTCATCAAGACGGTCACCGGCGAGGACGTCGGCTTCGAGGAGCTGGGCGGGGCGCGCACCCACAACAGCACGTCCGGCGTGGCCCACCACATGGCGGGCGACGAGAAGGACGCCATCGAGTACGTGAAGTCGCTCCTCGCGTACCTGCCGTCGAACAACCTCTCCGAGCCGCCCGCCTTCCCGGAGGAGGCGGACACCGAGGTCTCCGACGTCGACCGCGAGCTCGACGTGCTGATCCCGGACAGCGCGAACCAGCCGTACGACATGCACACCGTGATCGAGCACGTGCTGGACGACGCGGAGTTCCTGGAGACGCAGGCGCTCTTCGCGCCGAACATCCTCACCGGTTTCGGCCGGGTCGAGGGCCACCCGGTGGGCGTCGTCGCCAACCAGCCGATGCAGTTCGCCGGCTGCCTGGACATCGACGCCTCCGAGAAGGCGGCCCGCTTCGTGCGGACCTGCGACGCCTTCAACATCCCGGTGCTGACCTTCGTCGACGTCCCGGGCTTCCTTCCGGGCACCGACCAGGAGTACAACGGAATCATCCGGCGCGGCGCCAAGCTGATCTACGCGTACGCCGAGGCCACCGTTCCGCTGATCACCGTCATCACCCGCAAGGCCTTCGGCGGCGCCTACGACGTGATGGGCTCCAAGCACCTCGGCGCGGACCTGAACCTGGCCTGGCCGACCGCGCAGATCGCCGTCATGGGCGCGCAGGGCGCGGTGAACATCCTGCACCGCCGCACCCTCGCCGAGGCCGCTCCCGAGGAGGTGGAGGAGACCCGGGCCCGGCTCATCGCCGAGTACGAGGACGCGCTGCTCAACCCGTACACGGCCGCCGAGCGCGGTTACATCGACGCGGTGAGCATGCCGTCCGAGACCCGGGCGCACGTGGTGAAGGGGCTGCGGCAGCTGCGCACCAAGCGGGAGTCCCTGCCGCCGAAGAAGCACGGCAACATCCCCCTCTAGCCCCTCCAGGAGGTCACTGTGGTGATCAAGGTCGTCAAGGGCAATCCGACCCCGGAGGAGCTGGCCGCCGCACTGGCGGTGGTCCAAGCGCGCGCGGCGGTGCTGGCCTCGGCACCGTCGGGCGCCCCGCCGGTCGCGGACGAGTGGTCGACGCCGGCCCGGGTGGCACGGCGGCGGCTGCCGCAGCCGGGGCCGCGCGCGTGGGGCCGTACGTACTGGCCGGGTTAGCCGAAGATGATGTGAACGAAAGGTGGCGCCTGAGTACCCGTACTCAGGCGCCGCACCCGTTCCCGGGGCCAGGATCGGAGCATGCTCTGGTCCGACCCGAAGAACGAGCCGCCCAAGGACATGCGCGACGCGCAGGCGATGATCCGACGGCTGAGCGTGGTCCTCGCCCTCGCCATGCTCGTCGTGGTCTACGTCCTCGGCGTGGGCCACTTCTAGGCCCTCTCCGGGCGTGTTCCGGGGTGTCGCCGGCGCGCCTACGATGGCGGGCATGACTGCCACGCCCCAGCCCGCGAACCCGCGCAAGCTCGTCCTCGCCTCCGCCTCCCCCGCCCGGCTGAACCTGCTGCGCCAGGCCGGGCTCGCCCCGCACGTCATCGTCAGCGGTTTCGACGAGGACACGCTGAACCACGACGAGCCCGCCGCGCTGGCCCTGGCGCTGGCCGAGGCGAAGGCGGCGGTCGTGGCGGGCCTGGACGAGGCCGCGGGCGCCCTGGTGATCGGCTGCGACTCCGTGCTGGAGCTGGACGGCGAGGCGCTGGGCAAGCCCGCCGACGCCGAGGAGGCCACCGCGCGCTGGAAGTCGATGCGCGGACGGGCGGGCGTACTGCGCACCGGGCACTGCGTGATCGACACGGCGGACGGCCGCCAGGTCTCGGCCACGGCGTCCACGACGGTCCGGTTCGGCGAGCCGACGGACGCCGAGGTCGCGGCGTACGTGGCGAGCGGCGAGCCGCTGCACGTGGCGGGGGCGTTCACCCTGGACGGGCTGTCGGCGCCGTTCATCGACGGCATCGACGGGGATCACGGCAACGTGATCGGCCTGTCGCTGCCGCTGCTGCGCTCCCTGCTGGGCGAACTGGACGTGTCCATCACGGACCTGTGGGCTTGAGCTCCCCGAACGCGGGCGGGGGCGGGGGCTGTACGTCGCCTTCGCCGTCGCCGTCGCCGTCCCGCGGGGCGGCGTAGAGCGTCAGGGTCAGCACCAGGAGGCACAGGATCAGCGTCGTCGCCACGAAGGCGGGCCAGCCGACCAGGACGACGGCGAGGACGCCGAGCAGCCCGTGGGTGACGGCCGCGGTGATGAGCGCGACGCGGGCGAAGCGGCCCGGGGGGCGGTCGCGGAGCGCGGCGACGGCGGCGAGGACGGCGCACAGCACGAGGAAGGCGCCCATGCCCGCCCCCATGGCGTAGGTCGCCTTGGACATGACGTCCGGATCACTGCCCGCTATGGACATGGACTGGTTCGCCGTGGTCCGGCCCAGCACGAGGTGGACGAGCACGAGCACCGCCGCTTCCGCGACAAGCACGATCGCGGCCAGTCCGGCCACGAGTCTTCGCAGCACGACGTCCCCACCTCCCACACGTCACGAGCCCGTTCGACGCCTGGAGGCTACTAACGGGTAGAGCGGTGGGCAAGACATCCGCCCACCCGGGTTCGGCGGGCCGTCAACGGGTCGTCAACCCGCCCTCCCCGGGCCACCGGTGGGCGCCGCCCGGGCCGTCCCTCCGGGGCGCACCGCCGGGAGCGCGGCTCCTCCGCGGGGACGGGAAGCGCGGTGGGTACGGTGTTGTCCCGGTTCGTCCTGCGGGACGCCGGGGCTACCAATCAGTAAACAAGTGGACAACTCCGGTTCCGCCGGCAAAGAAAATGTGGGCCGTTCGTAGGGACTCGACAAAGAATCACCCGGGGCCGCTGACCGGGGGGACAGAGACCTTGGATACATGACGGGGTTACTGTGCAGTCGGGGATCCCCCTGACCTGGGGCGCCACAAGGGTTCTCGGGCGGTTCGGACCTCGCATCACACTCTGTGTGGGCAAGGTCACCACCTGGGAAGGGTCGAAAGGCCGTGTGGGCTGTCCCTAAACTCAGCTTGTTTCAAGGAGGGAGCCATCGTGCGCAAGGTGCTCATCGCCAACCGTGGCGAAATCGCTGTCCGCGTTGCTCGGGCCTGCCGGGACGCCGGGATCGCGAGCGTAGCCGTCTACGCCGATCCGGACCGGGACGCTCTGCACGTCCGCGCGGCCGACGAAGCTTTCGCGTTGGGCGGTGACACCCCGGCCGCCAGCTACCTGGACTTCTCCAAGGTCCTCCAGGCCGCAGCCGACTCCGGTGCGGACGCCATCCATCCCGGATACGGCTTCCTCTCCGAGAACGCCGACTTCGCCCAGGCCGTGCTCGACGCCGGCCTGACCTGGATCGGTCCGCCGCCGCAGGCCATCCGCGACCTCGGCGACAAGGTGGCCGCCCGTCACATCGCCCAGCGCGCCGGTGCCCCGCTGGTCGCCGGTACGCCGGACCCGGTCTCCGGGGCCGACGAGGTCGTCGCCTTCGCCAAGGAGCACGGCCTGCCGATCGCCATCAAGGCCGCCTTCGGCGGTGGCGGTCGCGGTCTGAAGGTCGCCCGCACCCTCGAAGAGGTGCCGGAGCTCTACGACTCCGCCGTCCGTGAGGCCGTCGCCGCCTTCGGCCGCGGCGAGTGCTTCGTCGAGCGCTACCTCGACAAGCCGCGCCACGTCGAGACCCAGTGCCTGGCCGACTCGCACGGCAACGTGGTCGTCGTCTCGACCCGTGACTGCTCCCTGCAGCGCCGCCACCAGAAGCTGGTGGAGGAGGCCCCCGCGCCGTTCCTGACCGAGGCTCAGAACGCGGAGCTGTACGCCGCCTCCAAGGCCATCCTGAAGGAAGCCGGTTACGTCGGCGCCGGCACCGTCGAGTTCCTCGTCTCCGCCGACGGCCTGATCTCCTTCCTGGAGGTCAACACGCGCCTCCAGGTCGAGCACCCGGTCACCGAAGAGGTCGCCGGCATCGACCTGGTCCGCGAGATGTTCCGCATCGCCGACGGCGAGGCCCTCGGTTACGGCGACCCGGTCCTGCGCGGTCACTCCATCGAGTTCCGCATCAACGGCGAGGACCCGGGCCGCGGCTTCCTCCCGGCCCCCGGCACGGTCACCAAGTTCAACGCCCCCAGCGGCCCCGGTGTCCGCCTGGACGCGGGCGTCGAGTCCGGCTCCGTGATCGGCCCGGCCTGGGACTCGCTCCTGGCCAAGCTCATCGTCACCGGCGCCACCCGCGAGCAGGCCCTCCAGCGCGCGGCGCGCGCCCTGGCCGAGTTCGAGGTCGAGGGCATGGCCACGGCCATCCCCTTCCACCGTGCGGTCGTCGTCGACCCGGCGTTCGCCCCCACGGACGGCAGCCCCTTCACCGTCTACACCCGGTGGATCGAGACCGAGTTCGTCAACGAGATCCCGGCGTTCACGGCTCCGGCCGCGGAGGACACCGAGGACGAGCCGGGCCGCGAGACGGTGGTCGTCGAGGTCGGCGGCAAGCGCCTCGAGGTCTCCCTGCCGTCGTCCCTGGGCATGACCCTGGCCCGCACGGCCGCCGCGGGCGGCGCCAAGCCGAAGCGCCGCGCGGCCAAGAAGTCCGGCCCGGCCGCCTCCGGCGACACCCTCGCCTCCCCGATGCAGGGCACGATCGTCAAGGTCGCGGTCGAGGAGGGCCAGCAGGTCACCGAGGGCGAGCTGATCGTCGTACTGGAGGCCATGAAGATGGAGCAGCCGCTGAACGCGCACCGCTCCGGCACCATCGTCGGCCTCACGGCCGAGGTCGGCGCCTCGGTCACCTCGGGCGCGACGATCTGCGAGATCAAGGACTGACGTCCTTCAACGGGGTTCCCGGGGCTTCCGCCCCGGGGCCCCGTTTTCCATGTGCGGCGCCGCTCCGGGGCGCTGCCCCCGCACCCCCGCGCCTGAAACGCCGGCGGGGCTGAAACATCCAGCCCCGCCGGCGTTTGAGGCGTGGGGATCCCCCCGGACGGAGTCTGGGGGAGCGTCCGGGGCGGCGCCCCGGCAGGCGGCCCGCAGGGGCTAGCGGCGGCGCATATCGGCCACGCGGGCCCGCTCGGCCTGCTGCTCCAGCATCCCGCCGGGTGCACTCCGCAGCTGCGCGGTCGGCCCGCCGCGCCGCTGTACCGGCAGCGGCGAGTCGCGCCGCGGCCGCCGCCCGATCACCCCGTCCCCGCCGCCGGAGCCCACCGCGGCGCCCGCCACCGTGATCTGGACGCCCTGGTCCGCCAGGGCCTGGAGCTCCGTCGCCGCGCGGTCGTCGTGCGGCGGGGGCTCGTCCGTGACCAGGCGGGTCATCACGTCCGTCGGCACGGTCTGGAACATGGTGTCCGTGCCGAGCTTCGTGTGGTCCGCGAGGACGACCACCTCCGCCGCCGCCTGCACCAGCGCCCGGTCCACGCTCGCGCTGAGCATGTTGGACGTGGACAGGCCCCGCTCCGCCGTCAGGCCGCTGCCCGAGAGGAAGGCGCGGGAGACCCGGAGCCCCTGGAGGGACTGTTCGGCTCCGCTGCCCACGAGGGCGTAGTTGGACCCGCGCAGGGTGCCGCCGGTCATCACCACCTCCACCCGGTTGGCATGCGCCAGCGCCTGGGCGACGAGCAGCGAGTTGGTGACGACGGTCAGTCCGGGCACGCGGGCGAGCCGGCGGGCCAGCTCCTGCGTCGTGGTGCCCGCGCCGACGACGACGGCCTCGCCCTCTTCCACGAGGGAGGCCGCGACATCGGCGATGGCGGTCTTCTCCGCCGTCGCGAGATGGGACTTTTGCGGAAAGCCGGACTCCCGCGTGAAACCGCCCGGCAAGACCGCACCGCCGTGTCGGCGGTCGAGGAGTCCTTCGGCCTCCAGTGCCCGCACGTCCCGCCGTACGGTCACTTCGGAGGTCTGGACGACGCGGGCGAGCTCCCGGAGCGATACCGCTCCGTTGGCCCGCACCATTTCGAGGATCAATTGGCGACGTTCTGCAGCGAACACGAAACTGACAGTAACCCCAACGACCGTCTGGTTTCAGCTCTTTGCGCCGGAATACCGAAGTTGTCCATATGGCAGGGCGACTAGTGGTATACGCGGCCCGAGGTCTGGGTGAACGTCCGGCCACGCGGCAGCGTACCGCCCCAACACCCTTGCGGTGTGGGGCGGTTGGGGCCGGTCACGCCTCCCCGGCGGCCTTCCGCGTGTGCAGCTGGCGCGCCACCTCGGCGATCGAGCCCGACAGCGAGGGGTACACGGTGAACGCGTTTGCGATCTGCTCCACCGTCAGGTTGTTGTCGACGGCGATCGAGATGGGGTGGATGAGCTCGCTCGCGCGCGGGGAGACGACCACGCCGCCGACGACGATGCCGGTGCCCGGACGGCAGAACAGCTTCACGAAGCCGTCCCGGATCCCCTGCATCTTGGCGCGCGGGTTGCGCAGCAGCGGGAGCTTCACCACGCGGGCGTCGATCTTGCCGGCGTCCACGTCCGCCTGGGTGTAGCCGACGGTGGCGATCTCGGGGTCGGTGAAGACGTTCGAGGACACCGTCTTGAGGTTCAGCGGGGCCACCGCGTCACCGAGGAAGTGGTACATCGCGATGCGGCCCTGCATCGCCGCGACCGACGCGAGCGCGAAGATCCCGGTGACGTCGCCCGCCGCGTACACGCCGGGCGCGGAGGTGCGCGACACCTTGTCGGTCCAGATGTGCCCCGAGTCCTTGAGCCGGACCCCGGACTCCTCCAGGTTCATGTTCTTGGTGTTGGGGATCGCGCCGACCGCCATCAGGCAGTGCGTACCGGTCAGGACGCGGCCGTCGGAGAGGGTGACCTCGACCCGGTCGCCCACCCGCTTGGCGGACTCGGCGCGGGAGCGGCCGACCACGTTCATGCCGCGGCGCCGGAAGACGTCCTCCAGCACGGCGGCGGCGTCCGGGTCCTCGCCGGGCAGCACGCGGTCGCGGGAGGACACGAGGGTCACCCGGGAGCCGAGGGCCTGGTAGGCGCCGGCGAACTCGGCGCCGGTCACACCGGAGCCGACCACGATGAGCTCCTCCGGGAGCTCGTCGAGGTCGTAGACCTGGGTCCAGTTCAGGATCCGCTCGCCGTCGGGCATCGCGTCCGGGATCTCGCGCGGGGTGCCGCCTGTGGCGATCAGCACGGCGTCCGCCGTCAGGATCGTCTCCGAGCCGTCGGCCGCGGTGACGATGACGTCCCGGGTGCCGTCGATGCCCTGCGGCCCGCCGAGCTTGCCGCGGCCGCGCACCACGCGGGCGCCGGCCCGGGTGACGGAGGCGGTGATGTCGTGCGACTGGGCGAGCGCGAGGCGCTTGACGCGCCGGTTCACCTTGCCGAGGTCCACGCCGACGACGCGCGCGGCCTGCTCGATGTGCGGGGTGTCGTCCGCGACGACGATGCCGAGCTCTTCGTACGACGAATCGAAGGTGGTCATCACCTCGGCGGTCGCGATCAGAGTCTTGGAGGGTACGCAGTCGGTCAGGACCGAGGCCCCGCCCAGGCCGTCGCAGTCCACGACGGTCACCTCCGCGCCGAGCTGGGCCCCTACCAGCGCAGCCTCATACCCGCCGGGTCCGCCGCCGATGATCACGATCCGGGTCACGAAAAGTCCGCCTCACGTCTACCCGGCCGGCTGCCGCCCCGGCCGGTGTTCCGGGGGGTCTCCCCGGGGGATGCATTCCGTGCCCCATTGTCCCGCACGGTTCAAGGTGCTTCGCGCCCGGTCCCGTCATCCGTGCGCCATCCGGGCACGCGGTCACGGCCACCCCTCCCGTACCCTCGACCTCATGTCGCTCTACGCCGCGTACGCCGGCAACCTCGACCCGCGGCTGATGACGCGCCGCGCTCCCCATTCGCCGCTGCGCGGAACGGGCTGGATCAACGACTGGCGGCTGACCTTCGGCGGCGAGCAGATGGGCTGGGAGGGCGCCCTCGCCACGATCGTCGAGGCCCCGCGCCACCAGGTCTTCGTCGCCCTGTACGACATCGCGCCGCTCGACGAGGACTCGATGGACCGCTGGGAGGGCGTCGGGCTCGACATCTACCGCCGCATGCGGATCCGGGTGCACACCCTGGACGGCGAAGAGGCCGCCTGGTGCTACGTGCTCAACGGCTACGAGGGCGGCCTGCCCTCGGCGCGCTACCTCGGCGAGCTCGCCGACGCCGCCGAGTCCGCGGGCGCCCCGCACGACTACGTGATGGAACTCCGCAAGCGCCCCTGCTGACCCCCTGCTGCCCCCTGCGGGGCCGCTCGGCCAACCCGGGACGTCCCAAGGCGCGGGCCCCGTGCGGAGCCCCACCCCCAGCCCCGCCGGCGTTCGAGACGCTGGGGGTCCCCCCGGACGGAGTCCGGGGGAGGTCCGGGGCGGAGCCCCGATCTTTCGGCCCCGCCGATGCCCCGGCGCGAGACCCCGGGCGGAGTCCCGACGGCGGCGCCGCACCCGGCCCGCAAGGCCCCGCCACCGCCCCCGCAACCCCCACGGGGACGATTCGGCGGAAACGACAAGGCAACGATCCGAACACCGTGAGCTGTGCCATCTACGCGCGTAGGCCAGGAGCGGCTACGCTCGTCTGCGTGAACGCATCTGTTACCGACCCCTTCGCCGCCGCCGACGCCGCAGCCGCCCGCCTGCGCGAGCTGACCGGCGTCGATTCCCACGATGTCGCGCTCGTCATGGGCTCCGGCTGGGCCCCCGCCGCCGAAGCGCTCGGCGCCCCCGAATTCGAGTTCCCGGTCACCGAGCTGCCCGGATTCCCGCCGCCCGCCGTCGAGGGCCACGGCGGCAAGATCCGCTCGTACAAGATCGGCGACAAGCGCGCGCTGCTCTTCCTCGGCCGGACCCACTACTACGAGGGCCGCGGCGTCGCCGCCGTCGCCCACGGCGTGCGCACCGCCGTCGCCGCCGGCTGCAAGACCGTGGTCCTCACCAACGGCTGTGGCGGTCTGCGCGAGGGCATGAAGCCCGGTCAGCCCGTGCTGATCAGCGACCACCTCAACCTCACGGCCACCTCGCCGATCGTCGGCGCGAACTTCGTGGACCTGACGAACCTGTACTCGCCGAAGCTGCGCGCGATGTGCAAGGAGATCGACCCGAGCCTGGAAGAGGGCGTCTACGTCCAGTTCCCCGGCCCGCACTACGAGACCCCGGCCGAGATCAACATGATCCGCGTCATGGGCGCCGACCTGGTCGGCATGTCCACCGTGCTGGAGGCCATCGCCGCCCGTGAGGCCGGCGCCGACGTGCTGGGCATCTCCCTCGTCACCAACCTGGCGGCGGGCCTCTCCGGCGAGCCGCTGAACCACGAAGAGGTCCTCCAGGCCGGCCGCGACTCGGCCGCCCGCATGGGCACGCTGCTGACGCAGGTCCTCGCCCGCATCTGATCGACGTACGAGAGGTAAGGCGGAAGTAGTGCAGGAACAGGACGACCTGATCACCCGGGCCCAGGCCTGGCTGGCGGAGGACCCGGACCCGGAGACGGCAACCGAGCTCGCGGCGCTCATCGACGCGGGCGACACCGCGGAGCTCGCGGACCGCTTCGCCGGCACCCTCCAGTTCGGCACCGCCGGACTGCGCGGTGAGATCGGCGCGGGCCCGATGCGGATGAACCGCAGCGTGGTCATCCGGGCCGCGGCGGGCCTCGCGGCCTACCTGAAGGCCCAGGGCCACGCCGGCGGCCTGGTCGTCGTCGGCTACGACGCCCGCTACAAGTCGGCGGACTTCGCCCGCGACACCGCGGCCGTCATGACCGGTGCCGGGCTGCGCGCCGCCGTCCTGCCCCGCCCGCTGCCGACGCCCGTCCTCGCGTACGCCATAAGGCACCTGGGGGCCGTCGCCGGCGTCGAGGTGACCGCGAGCCACAACCCTCCCCGGGACAACGGCTACAAGGTCTACCTCGGCGACGGCTCGCAGATCGTCTCCCCGGCGGACACGGAGATCGCGGCGGAGATCGCCCGCGTCGACACGCTCGCCTCGGTCCCCCGCCCGGAGTCCGGCTGGGAGGACCTCGGCGACGAGGTCCTGGAGGCCTACCTGGCCCGTACGGACGCCGTCCTGACCCCCGGGTCCGCCCGGGGCGTGCGGACCGTCTACACGGCCATGCACGGCGTCGGCAAGGACGTCGTCATGGCGGCCTTCGCCCGGGCCGGCTTCCCGGCCCCGGTGCTGGTGGCCGAGCAGGCCGAGCCGGACCCGGCCTTCCCGACGGTGGCCTTCCCCAACCCGGAGGAGCCGGGCGCGATGGACCTGGCCTTCGCCAGGGCCGCCGAGGTCCAGCCGGACATCGTGATCGCGAACGACCCCGACGCGGACCGTTGCGCGGTGGCCGTCCCCACCGCCGACGGCTGGCGGATGCTGCGCGGCGACGAGGTCGGCGCGCTGCTGGCGGCGCACCTGGTCCACAAGGGCGCGACCGGCGTCTTCGCCGAGTCCATCGTCTCCTCCAGCCTGCTGGGCCGGATCGCGGAGGCGGCGGGCGTCGGCTACGAGGAGACCCTCACGGGCTTCAAGTGGATCGCCCGCGTCGAGGGCCTGCGCTACGGCTACGAGGAGGCGCTCGGCTACTGCGTGGACCCCGAGGGCGTCCGCGACAAGGACGGCGTCACCGCCGCGCTGCTGGTGGCGGAGCTGGCCTCGGAGCTCAAGGAGCAGGGCCGCACCCTGACGGACCTGTTGGACGACCTGGCGATGGCCCACGGGCTGCACGCCACCGACCAGCTGTCGGTCCGCGTCTCGGACCTGTCGGTCATCGCCTCGGCGATGGCCGCGCTGCGGGCGGAGCCGCCGGTGTCCCTGGCGGGGCTGCGGGTCGTCTCGGCGGAGGACCTGACCAAGGGCACGGAGACCCTCCCGCCCACGGACGGCCTGCGCTACTACCTGGAGGGCGACTACAAGGCCCGGGTGATCGTCCGGCCCTCGGGCACGGAGCCGAAGCTGAAGTGCTACCTGGAGGTGGTGGTCCCGGTCGCCGAGGCCTCCGACCTCACCCCGGCCCGCACCCGCGGCCAGGAGATCCTGGACGCGATCAAGAAGGACCTCGCGGCGGCAGCGGGCATCTGACCCCTTCCCGCGCCCCTCGACAGCGACGGCCCCCCGAGCCCCGTCCGGCCCGGGGGGCCGTCGCCTTTCCGCAGCCACCGGCACCTGATTCCCTCGCCGGACTCCGCGCGGGGGCCGTCGCCGTTCCCGGGGGCTCCGCCCCCGACCCCGCGCCTCAAACGCCGGCGAGGCTGAAATTTAGCCCCGCCGGCGTTTGAGGCGCGGGGGTCCGGGGCGGAGCCCCGATCTTTAAGCCCCGGCGGCGTTTGAGCGGCGCGTCAGGAAGGGGAAGGCGACGGGCGGACGATTTCGCCCAGGGTTGGCACCGACTCCGGACGGGTCCGCACCGCGTCCGTGCACTCCCACGCCCGCGGCGGATCCTCGTCCGGCCCGCCCAGAACCACCGGCCCCGGCCCCGCCGACACCGCGTCGCTGCCCGCCAGCGTGCACACGACCTGCGACAGGGCCACCGGCGGCAGATCCTCCGGCTTGCGGCTGAGCCGCACCGTGCCCGCCGGGTCCCCCGCACGCGGCGCGGACACCGAGAGCCCGTCCGGCACCCCGGTCGTGAAGCCGGCGTCCCGCTCGTCCCCGCTCGGCGTCTGCTCCAGCGCCTCCAGCAGGGCCTGCGCGACGAGGCCCACGGGCTCCCGTACGGGCATCTTCTCGGGCACCGGAACCACTCGCTCCACGCCCACCAGCTGCGATCCGCAGACCAGTTCGATCGTGGCCCGGAAGCCCTGCACCCCGCTCTGCCCGGCGGGCGCCTCCGGGGTGTCGCACGACACCCGTGACGGGGCCGGGCCCACGTCCACCGGAACGGTCGTCGCCCGGATCCCGCAGCCCGACGTCGCGAGCAGGGCGATCGCCACCAGCGGGACCACCACGGCCGGCACCACCGGCAGAGCCCTACGCATCCACGTCACCCGCGATCACCCTCCCCACGTCCACCGGCAGCCGCAGCGTGAACAGGGCTCCGCCCCCCTCCGCGTTGGCGGCGGTGATGTCGCCGCCGTGGATGTGTGCGTTCTCCACGGCGATCGACAGGCCCAGCCCGCTCCCGTCCGACTTCGGCCGGGACGCGCTCGCCTTGTAGAACCGGTCGAAGACGTGCGGCAGGACCTCTTCGGGGATGCCCGGACCGTTGTCCCGGACCGCGATCACCAGCCATTCCCCGTCCACGGTCACCGACACCCGCACCGGCGAGCCGCCGTGCTTGAGCGCGTTGCCGATCAGGTTGGCCAGGATGACGTCGAGGCGGCGCGGGTCGAGCCGGGCCACGATGTCCCGTTCGGCGTCGAGTTCGACCGCGTCGAGCCAGGCCCGGGCGTCGATGCAGGCCGTGACCTGGTCGGCGACGTTCACGTCGTCCAGCACCAGGCGGGCCGTTCCGGCGTCGAAGCGGGTGACCTCCATGAGGTTCTCCACGAGGTCGTTGAGCCGCCGCGTCTCGCTGACGACCAGCGCCACCGCCGGTGCGATCATCGGATCGAGGTCGTCGACCTCTTCCTCCAGCACCTCCGCCACCGCCGTCAACGCGGTCAGCGGCGTGCGCAGTTCGTGGGACATGTCCGCGACGAAGCGCCGGCTCGACTCCTCCCGCGCGCTCATGTCGGCGACCTTCTTCTCCAGCGCCTCGGCCGTCTTGTTGAAGGTGTGCGACAGGTCGGCGAGTTCGTCCGTACCCGATACGTCGAGGCGGTGGTCCAGCTCCCCCTCGCCGAGCCGCCGAGCCGCGTCTCCGAGCCGCTGCACGGGCTTGAGCACCGTACGGGCCGCCGCCTGCGCGAGCAGTGCGGAGCCGAGCAGCGCCAGACCGGTGGCGATCGTCAGCGACCAGGCGAGCGCGTTCAGGTCGTCCCGCTCCTGGGCGAGCGACTTGTACATGTAGCCGGTCGGCCCGCCGCCCACGATCCGGGTGCCGCCGACCAGGTACGGGTTGCCGTTCGGCTTCGTCCGCTGCCAGTACATGTGGTACTCGGCGTCGTTCGCCGCGGTCGTCTTCTGCTCGTCGTTCACGGCGTTCTGGAGGGACTTCGGCACGTCCTGCAGCCCGAAGGAGTCGGGACCGGCCGCGCCGAACACCTCACGGCGGTCCTTGCGCTCGTGCACGAGCAGCACGCTGTAGCCGGGGCTGCTGCCCGCCATCAGCTCGGCGGTGCGCTGCATCTCCTCCGGCGTCGGGTCGACGGGCAGCGCGGCGGCACGGTTCTGCATCTCCTGCCGGAAGTCGCCGAGGGCGGCGTCCTGGACGCGCGTGAGCACGGCCTCGCGGTTGAGCCAGTACGCGATGCCGGACGCGGAGACCGCGGCCGTCAGGGCGACCAGGGCGAAGACGATGAGGAGCCGCAGCCGCAGGCTGGTCCAGCGCCGGCCCGCGAGCAACGCGCGGATCACTGCGGGGAGTCCAGGCGGTAGCCGACGCCGCGGACCGTACGGATCAGGGTGGGCGAGGACGGCACGTCCTCGACCTTGGCGCGCAGTCGCTGGACGCAGGCGTCGACGAGCCGCGAGTCACCGAGGTAGTCGTGCTCCCAGACCAGCCGCAGCAACTGCTGGCGGGAGAGCGCCTGCCCGGGCCTGCGGCTCAGTTCGAGCAGCAGCCGCAGTTCGGTCGGGGTGAGCTGGAGGTCCTCGCCGTTCTTGGTGACCGTCATGGCGGCCCGGTCGATGACGAGGGAGCCGAAGCTCGCCGAGTCGCTCGACTCGCGCTCGCCGCGGCGCAGGACCGCCCGGATGCGGGCGTCGAGCACCCGCCCCTGGACGGGCTTGACCACGTAGTCGTCGGCGCCGGACTCCAGGCCGACGACCACGTCGATGTCATCGCTGCGCGCGGTGAGCAGGATGATCGGCAGCTGGTCGGTGCGCCGGATGCGCCGGCACACCTCGAAACCGTCGATCCCGGGCAGCATGACGTCCAGCACGATCAGATCCGGCCGCTGCTCGCGCAGCAGTTTCAGGCCGTCCTCGCCCGTCGCCGCGGTGGCCACACGGTGGCCCTGGCGAGACAGGGAGAGTTCGAGGGCCGTGCGGATGGCGTCGTCGTCCTCGATCAGCAACAGGAAAGGCACGGGCTCATTCTGTCCCATCGACAGTCGGGAGTTCGACCGTCGGAGCGAGGTGATCCTGCGGAGGTCGCTGTGACAGTGCTGTGACAGTCGACGGACACCCCGGTTAAGTCGGGGGGGCAGTCTTCTATCAACGCACAACGGACCGAAGCAGAGACACTCCACGACGGGGGGCGCGAGATGAACACGCTGCACAGCACCAACACCAGCGCGGTTGTCACGCGGCTGCACGATGTGAACCGCCGGGCGGGTGTCCGTACGGTGGCGGTCGCCCGTCCCCGGCCGGCCCACGTCGTAGCCATTGACGCAAACCAGTACCAGGCGGTTCCCGCCGCCGAGCAGACTCCTTCCTCTTCCTCCACCTCGGAGGCCGAGTTCACGGCGTACGTCCAGGAGCGGCGGGCCGCGCTGTACGCGACGGCCTTCCACCTCACCGGCGACCGCTACGAAGCCGAGGACCTGCTGCAGAGCGCGCTGTTCTCCACGTACCGCGCCTGGGACCGGATCAGCGACAAGGCGGCCGTCGGCGGCTACCTGCGCCGCACGATGACGAACCTGCACATCAGCGCGTGGCGCCGGCGGAAGCTGAACGAGTACCCGACCGAGGAGCTGCCGGAGACGGCCTCCGACACGGACGCGATGCGCGGTACGGAGCTGCGCGCGGTGCTGTGGCAGGCGCTGACCCGGATCCCGGAGCCGCAGCGCACCATGCTGGTGCTGCGCTACTACGAGGGCCGCACGGACCCGGAGATCGCGGAGATCCTCGGCATCAGCGTCGGCACGGTGAAGTCGAGCATCTGGCGCTCGCTGCGCCGCCTGCGGGAGGACGAGGCGCTGAGCTTCGGCCGTGACGAGGCGGAGTCCTTCGAGGAGCTCGTCGCGTAACGCGGCACACAAGACCATCGGGCCAGGGGGCCCGTCCTACGGGGGTGGGGCGGGGGCCGCGGGGGGAAAAGGCGGGATCGAGCGGACGGGGGTCCGCCTGATCCCGCCTTTTCATATGTCCGGTACGCCCGCAGGCGTACCGGACATATGGCTCAGAGGCGCTTGGCGCTGCGCAGGGCGGCGGCGTAGTAGCCGTTGCCGTCGAGGCGGGAGGCGCCGCCCTTGTCGCCGATGGTGGGGCCGTTGGCCTCCTCACGGCTCGATATGAAGATCTTGTGCCCCTCGCTGTCGTTGCCGAGGTACATGCCGGTGTGGTCCAGACGGTCGCCGGTGCGCGCGTCGAGCTTGAAGAACACCAGGTCACCCGGCTGGAGGACGTCGATGGAGGCCGGCCGGTCCTGCGGGCCGGTGCCCTTGAGGGCCAGGACGTCCACGCCGGCCTTCGCGCGGGCCATGGCGTTGGCGGTGCGCGGCAGTCCGTTGCCGCCGGTGTCGGAGGCCATCAGGGGGAAGCGGCCGCGGTAGCCGAAGACCGTGCGGATGAAGCCGGAGCAGTCCAGGGACCGGTGCTTGGCCTTCTCGGGCTGTTCCGTGGTGCCGTTGCGGAAGGTGTACGGGATGCCGAGGTAGTCGTAGAAGTCCGACTGTTCCAGGCGGAGGTCGTTGCCCTCGGAGCCCTTCGGGTTGAGCGGGCCGAAGGCCGCGTCGCCCGCGTACTGGACGCCGGCCGCGTCCTTCTTGACCGGTGCCTGGTCCCCGTACTGGAAGGCGATGGCGAAGAGGTCGTCCTCCTCGCTCCCGTAGTACTTCTTGAACCAGTCCTGGAACCACTGCTCGCGCTCGGCGCCGCTGCGCCAGCTCTCCGGCAGCAGGCGGACCCAGTTGTCGGTGACGACGCGGGTCGTGGTGGTGGCCGGCTCGGTGAAGGTACGGCTCTTGCCGGTGAGCGTCGCGGTGCGCGCGCCGTCCGTGAAGGTGGCGAGGACCGCGCCGTCCGCGCCCCTGAGGACCGAGCGCTCCGGGTTCTTCAGCCGCTCCCACTTCTGGGCGCCCTCCTGGGCGCCGCCCTTCTGCGCCACGTCGGTGACGCGCAGCACCTCGGGGGCCTTGGCCTGCTCCTCCTTGCGCAGCTCGTAGGTGAAGTACGCGCTGCCGGCCAGCAGGAGCCCCACGACGGCGGCGTGCAGGACGGGGCGGGTGCGACGGGCGGGCTTGGCGGTCATCGGTGTGCTCCGGGCGGTGCGGGTGGTCGCGGCGTCGGTCAGGCGTCGGTCAGGCGTGCGGCATGAAGCCGAGCAGGATGCCCGAGGTCAGGACGACGTACGTCATGAGGGTCGCGGAGCCGGTGGCGAGCAGCGTGGCGCCCTTGGGCTGGCGGACGAGCTGGTAGGCGATCAGTCCGGGGACGATGAAGCCGAGGGTCTGGTTCGCGTACAGCAGGGGGAACTTCATCTGGAGCACGATCACCACCGTGGCCTGGAGGAGCACTCCGATGAGGACGACGGCCGCGAACAGACGCTTGCCGTACAGGATGACGAACTTCTGGGTGACGAGGGTGAGCGCGTACGTCAGGGCGGTGATGCCGACGACGAGCGCGGCACGCTGCAGGTCCTCGATGAGGGTGAGTGCGAGCCAGCCGGGGGTGATCATGCCGCCGGGCGAGAGGTTCGTGGTCAGGTAGCACAGGAGGGAGAACAGCAGGCCCAGCGCGATGCCGATCGCGGCGATCTCGGGGGTGAGGACTGCGGGGATCAACGGGGGTCTCCTGGGCTCTGCCACTGCTGGTTCGGGTTGGGCTCGTACGGATGGGGCTCGTACGGATGCGGCTCGTACGGGCGGGGCGCGTACGGACGCGGCTCGTACGGGTCGGGCTCGTACGGGTGGGGCGGCCCGGGCTGCCCGTGCGGTTGCTGCTGCTGCGGGTAGGGGCCCTGGTGCCACGGCCCGTCCGGCTGCTGCGGGTACGTGCCCTGCCCCTCGTACGGCGGCCGGCCCTGGGGGGCGGGCTGAACGTACTGCCGCGGCGGGTGGACGTACTGCCGCGGTACGGGGGGCTGCACGTACCGGGCTTCCTGGGCGGCGGTGAGGTCGGCGTACGGGTCGAGGTGCGGAACGTACAGCGGCGGCTGCGCGGGGGCGGCCTGCCGGGGTACGGCCGGCTCGCGGTCCGGGGCCGCCGCGGGGGGCTCCTCCCGGTCGGGCTCGTCCTCGAAGCCGGGGAGTTCCGCCAGGTGTTCCAGGAGGATCTCGCCCTGGCCGTGGATGTTGCCGATGGCGACCAGCGAGGAGCTCTCGCCCAGGTGGCCGAGCAGCTCGTTCATGAACTCCTCGCCGTCGCGCTGGTCGCCGCCGAGGTCGACGGCGCGCCCGCGCCACTCGGCCGGGATCGCGTCGATGGCGCTCTTGGCCGGGTGCCCGATCACGAAGACCTTGTCGGGCATCAGGTCCGGGATGATCGCGCCCATCTGGCCGTTGCGCTCGACGCGGTCCGGGCGGCAGTTGATCACGACGTTGAGGGGGCGGTCGACGGCGCCGAGGTCGAGGAGCTGGTTGATGTTCATCAGCGTCGACTCGGGGTCGTTGGCGGCGAAGACGTTGGCGAAGCGCACCCGCTTGCCGCCGGGGGCCACGTACCGCTCGACGGAGAGCACGCCGGGGTCCGGCGGGGCGTCGTACATCCCCTGGAGGGCGGTCTCGCGGTCGACGCCGAGGAGCTCGGCGACGGTGAGCGCGATGGCGACGTTCTCCTTGAAGGTGAACCAGCTGAAGCCGCGCAGCTCGTCGTCGCTGACCGTGTCGGGGTCGGCGTAGACGAGCGTGCAGTTCCTCGCGTCGGCCTCCTCCTGGAGCACGTGGAAGCGCTCCTTCTCGGCGGTGACGCAGATTCCGCCGTGCGGCATCGAGCGGGACAGGGAGCGCGCGATGTCGTCGAGGGTGGGGCCCATCTCGGCGACGTGGTCCTCGCGGACGTTGCACAGCACGCCGATGGTCGACTGGATCAGCTTCGACTGGTTGATCTCCTGGAGTGCGGGCATGACCGCCATGCACTCCATGACCAGTACGTGCGGCCGGTAGGCGGCGGCGCGCCGGACGATGCCGATCTGTTCGACGACGTTGGCGATGCCGAACTTCCGGTAGACGGGCTCCTCGGTGGCGTCCGGGTGGATGAAGCGGGCCGCGGTGCCGGTGGTCTTGGCGACCGTCACCAGGCCGCCGCCGCGCAGGGCTCCCGCGCACAGCCGGGTGATGGAGCTCTTGCCGCGGATGCCGTTGACCAGCACCCGGTTCGGTATGTGCGCGAGGTTGGCGTAGTGCCGGCGCTGCTCGACGACGCCCGCGACGAGCATGACCAGGCAGCAGAAGAGCAGTACGCAGTAGAGGAAGAGCACGGTGGATCAGTTCCTTCCGGCCGGGGTGGCTCGGTCGGGCGTCCGGCCGGTGCCGGCGCCGGCGGCGTCCCGTTTGCGCTGCTCCAGCAGCCGTAGGCGGATGACTTCGAGGCTGCGGGTGACGGCGCCGACCTCGTCGTGGTGGGTCGGGTAGACGACGGTGCGGCGGTCGCCGTCGGCCAGGGCCTCCGCACGCCGGGCGAGGTCGCGCAGCGGCCGCACCACGACGATGTGGATCCAGCCGAGGCAGGCCACGGCGCCCGTGAGGCCGAGCAGTCCGGCCAGGACGGTGCGGTTCTGCGCGGTGTACGCGGGGATCTCCAGGCCCTTGGCCGGCTGCCAGGTGACGACGGTCCAGTCCAGGGGCTGGGCCACGCCTCCGCCGGTCATCGGCGCGGCGGCGGCGACGGAGACGGCGCCGTCGCGGAGCAGGGCGCTCTTGGCGCGCGGGCCCTTGTCCGCCTTCTCGTCCGCGCCGCTCTGCTCGTTCGCGCCGCTCTGCTCGTCGGCGGAGCTCTTCTCGTCGGTGCCGCTCTTCTCGTTGGCGGAGCTCACCAGGGCGTCGAGCTTGGCGTCCGACAGCGGCTCGAAGGCCAGGTAGCCGTTGTTGCCGCCGATCACCCGGTGCTTGGCGTCGACGACGCGGACCTCGCCCAGGCCGGGCCGCTTGAGCAGGGCGTTGAGGAAGTCGATGCCCAGCTCGCCGACGACGGCCGCGCCGGCCAGGCCGGGGGTCTCGGCGTACTCGGTGATGACCGGCCGGTTGCCGCTGTCGACCAGGGTCACGGGCTGCTTCGAGGGGCCCTTGCCGGCGGGGTGGTGGGGCTTGCCGCCGGCGCGGGCCAGGACGGTGCCGTCGGCCTTCATGACGTAGAGGGACTCGTAGCGTCCGTGCTGGTTCCGGGTGCGCTCCAGCAGCTTGGTCAGCTCGGCGGGGGTGGTCCTGTCGCTGATGACGGACGCGACGGAGGTGAGGTCGGCGTGTCCTTCGTTGAGGGCGCGGCGTACCCGGTCGGCCACGGTGTCGGTGCGTTCGCGCTGGTCGTCGACGATGGTCTTCGGTACGGCGACGGAGGCCCCCGCGCGGTTGAGCGTCAGCAGGAGCGGCGCCGACCACACCAGGAGCAGGATCCCGCACACCCCGAGGAGGGCGCGGGTCCCGATCCGGGCGCGGCGGCCCCCGCGGGGGACCTCGGTCTCCGCTCCCGGCTCTCCGAGGAGCTGTCGGCGCAGCCGGTCGAGCGCGGCGCCGATGCGGGCGGCCTCGCCGTACTTCGGGACGGTGACCGGCCGGTTCAGGTCGCCGCGGCCGATCCGGCGGCTCTCCAGGAACAGCCGGAGCAGCGGGCGCTGCACGGTGGTGACGAGCAGGGCCACGGCCAGTGCCCCGAGCACGAGCAGGGCGGCGGACGCGGCGATCCAGAAGAAGGAGTCGACGGCGGCGGAACGTTCCTCGGCGACGCCGACGAACGAGACGACGGTGAGGCCGAGGGCGGTCGCGTCGGTGCCCACACCGGGCTGCGAACCGGTGAGCTTCGCGTAGCCGGCCACGGAGCGGCGACCGTCCCTGGAGTCCCCGAGCAGGCTGCCGCTGACGCCCGCGAAGCCGCCCGAGCCGGGCTCCTTGGCCTGCAGGGGGTGGCGCGCGGCCTTCTGGGCGACGGTCTTCGCGAACTTCGCGAGCTGCTTCTTCTCCTGCCCGGAACCGCCGACGCCGTCGCTGCCGAGGACCTGGCCGGAGGAGTCGAGGACGGCGATGGCGCGGGACCGGCCCAGGCTGATGCCCGGGACCTTCAGGCTGCTGGAGGCGACCAGGAGCTGCTGGGGGCGGTCGGGCCAGGACAGCAGGGCGAGGGTGAGCAGGCGGGTCTCGCCGTTCTCCAGCCGGACCATGCGGGGGGCGAGGCCGGACTCCCCGTCGAGGGCGGTCAGGTCGAGGGCGGTCAGCGGGAGGTTCTCGCCGCGCTGCGCCTCCAGTCGGCCCGACTTGATCTCGATCACGGCCGTGCCGCGCCACTTCTGGTAGACGCTGCCGAGCTTGTCGAGGACGGAGTCGGGCGAGACCGGTTCGCCGGAGCTGAACAGGGAGGCGGTCCTGCCGATGTCCGTGATGCTCTCGTCCAGGGAGGCGCGCAGGGCGATGGCGCCGTCCTCGGCGAAGTACTGCTGAGAGGTGAGGACGGCCGGCGGTACGGTCTGCCTGCCCACGTGGCCGAGCTGGAACGCGGTGAGGGCGGCGAGGGCCAGCAGCAGGGCGGACAGGGCCGCGATGGGCGGACGGATGCCGCCCAGCAGCGACATGTCAGCCCGACGGCGGGTCCGGTGCCGCCGCTTCGATCGCGACGCGGCCAACGCGGGCTCCTCTTCGTTTCTTGTCCTGGAGCCGGTGCGGCCTGGAGAGTGCGATGATCTGGTGCTTACAGAGCTCGGAGGCGAGAAGCGGAGGGCATCACTCCGTTATTTTCGTATGACTATGAGCGCTCCACTGACCAGGCGAATAACGATTGCGGTTCTGTGCGGCGCCTTCATCGCCCTTTGTGCCGTTTTGGCACTTCGGGCGGCGAGCGCGGGAAGCGCTCCGCCGGCCCGCCCGGCCGGCCCCGCTCCCCAGCGCTCCGCCGACCCCGGCCTGGAGCAGCGGATCGCCCGCTTCACCGCCGGCTTCAGCGAACACGGGGGGTACCGCACCCCCACGGACCAGGAACGACTCGCGTTCACCAGGGCGTTCGCCCACCTGCTCGACGGCGATCCGGAAGCGGCGCGGACCGGCTTCTCCGAGATCGACTTCACCCTCCGCACGGTCACGGACGGCGCCGACGGACGCCGGTACGCCGAAGTGGCGGACGCGGTGAGTGAATCGGGCCACACCGGCCGCGGCTGGGGCCGGGTGTACGTCGACCTGGACCGGCCCGCACGCTGGTCGGTCCAGGTCCCCCACCCCGTCGCCGACGCCCGCACCGAACTCCTCGGAGCGCGGGTGCTGCGCGGCGCACCCGGCGGGGTGCTGGTGCTCGCGGGCGCCCACCGCGACGCGGGCGAGGACGGGGCGGCGGACGTGGCACACCGCGCGGACTCGGTCTTCCACGGCGTGGTGGAGGAGCTGGCGCGGCGGAACCTGCCGGGGGTCCAGCTGCACGGGTTCGCCGACGAGTCGTTCCGCGGGCGCGACGCGGTGGTCTCCACGGGAGCCGGAGACAGCGCCCTGGCGGACGCGGAAGAGCTGACCGCCGCGCTGCGGCGCGACGGCCTGGAGGTCTGCACGGCGTACTCCGCGCGCTGCAAGCTCGCCGGCCGGGAGAACGAACAGGGCCGGAACGCCGCCGACCGGCAGTCCCGCTTCCTTCACGTCGAGCTGAACAAGACGCTCCGCGGTGACGACCACGGCCTCGACCGGGCCGCGACCGCGCTCACCACCCTGACGGACCGCTGGTCACGCCGGTGACGGAGGCCCGGCGACTACGCCGGGGTCGTCGTACGGTGGCGCCCGGCGGCGGCCGCGGCGAGGCGTCCGAGGGCCTCGTCACGGCCGCACGCGTGCGCGCCCAGCGTGATGTGGCGCGCCACGATGCCCCGCTCCGCCCGCATCAGCCGAAGGCCGCGCCGCAGCAGGAACAGCACCGACTTGCGCCCCTCCCGCAGATCGCGCGCCAGCCGGCGGCGGAAGGTGGTGGACGGCCGCCCGCGCAGACAGATCGCGTCCGCGAGCAGCCCCAGTTCCTGGCAGCGGGAGACGATGTCCGCCGCGAAGATCCCCTCGGCGATGAACAGCGGCGTGCGCGAGATGTCCAGCGCCTCCGCCCCGGTCCGCGAGGAGGTCGCGATGTCGTACACCGGAACCTCGGTGCGACCCACCGCGCACAGCTCCTCGATCGCCGCCACGGCGGTGTCCGCGTCCCAGGACAGCGGGGAGTCCCAGTCGATGTCCGCACTGCCCTCGACCAGCGGGAGGGTCGGGTCGTCACCCTCCTTGTAGAAGTCGTCCAGCCGCAGCACGGGCAGCCCCGAACGGGCCGCCAGCGAGGACTTGCCGGATCCCGAGGGTCCGGTCAGAAGGACGACACGCGTAGGCAAAGGAGAGGAGGAGCTCACGGGACACCAGTTTGAATCCTCCCCCGCGAAAAGACAAAAAGGGGATTCCTGACTCACGCAGCCCGGCAGCCCTGCTGGCTGTCAGGTCTTCCGCGATCGGCGCCAGCCGGGTTGAGACCAGCCCGGACCAACATCACGTACGCGGAATTCTTGTCCCGTGGTGAGACGGCTCCGCATGCGGTGCAGGTGTAGATGCGTTCCGACAGCGGCAGCGCGTGCTTGGCTCTCGCTCCGCACCGTCCGCAGTCCATGGTGGTGTACGCGGGGTGCACGAGCCGCAGATCCCGGCCGTGCTTGCGCGCCATGTTGATCAATTCGCGCTTGGTGGCGGAAAGCGCCGCATCGGCCGCCTTCCTGGCCATGCTGGACTTGGCGAGGAACTTCGGCCGGAAGTCCTCCACCGCGATCCGGTCGAAGTCCGTCACGACGCGCTTGGCCCACTTCCGAGCGGTGTCCTGACGCTGCCGGGCGACCTTCTTGTGCGCCTTCGCGGCCTGCCGCTTCGCCGCGCGGTAGCCCTTCGAGGCGGCCCTGCCGCACGCGGGCTTCCGGCGGGCCATCATTCGCTGGTATCCGACGAGTTTCCCCGCCGCCTTCTTCCCGAACTCGCCGTGCGGAAGGTCGTACTGGTCGCTCGTGGTGGTCGCGGTCTCCTTCACACCCCAGTCGATCCCGATCACCGATCCGGTCGCGGGGAGCGGTTCGACTTCCACCTGGACGACGAAGGACGCGTACCAGTGGCCGAGGCCGTCCCGATGGATGCGGACACTGGACGGGTCGGACGGCAGCTCCCGCGACCACACGACCGTCAGCGACACCCCACCCGCCAGGTGAAGACGGCCGCTCTTCAGGCGGAATCCACGACGGGTGTAGTTGAGCGTCGGGTCGGACCGGCTCTTCTTCTTGAAGCGAGGCATCCCGGCCCGCTGCCGCACCGGCAACCGGTCGTTGATGTCCTTCAAGGCCTTGGTACGTGCCTTGGCGAAGTCACGGATGACCTGCTGCTGCGGCACGCTGCCACCCTCGCGCAGCCACTCGTGGCGGGCACGCACCGCTCCCACTCGCCCGACAGGGCGGCGAGTGCGGCAGACGACACACGGAGCCGGAAGGTGTACCTGGCGTACCCAGGCTCCCCGGCATCGGTCGGTCTCGTCATGGTGCGAACGTATCGCCCGGGCTCGCCGCCCTGCCCCAATTCCCGGCGGCCTCCACGAACGAGTGATGTCATCGGCCCGGGGACCTGCCCGCTGGTCTCGAGGAGCACCGCCCCACTACGCTGCGTGCGCACATGACTACGATCGACCACGACCACAGGGTGGGACTCCCATGGCACGCCACGCAGCAGCCTCCTCCGCAAGCAGCCGGCTCCGTTCCGCGGGTCTGACGGTTTCCATGGCGGGCGCCGCGCTCGCCATGGCCGCGGGGGGTGCTCAGGCCGGTGAGCTCGATGTGCCGGCGGCTCTCGCCGGGGTCACCGATCCGGTGGCGAACCTCAAGGTGAACCCGCTCGCCCACACCGGCGTGGACCCGCTGGACAACGGCGTGGCCACCAAGGTCGCGGACTTCCCCGCCGTCGGCACCGGCATGGTCACCGGGGTACTGACCCAGGGGCCGTCCGTCGGCGAGCTGCCCACCGCCGCCGTCTCCTCGCTGCTCGGGCCGGTCCTGCCGAAGAAGTGAAGGCGTAGGGAAGCGGGTACGCGGGCGGGTACGGGAAGGCCCCGGCAGCGTTGGGGGCACCTCCCAGCGGTAGCTGGGGGAGGGACGCTGCCGGGGCCGGTTCGCGAGGGGCTCCTAGTACGAGGATCCGCCCGAGCCCAGCGACCCCGTCGGGTGCCAGACCGTCTTGGTCTCCAGGAACGCCGTCATGCGCGACGTGCCCGGGTCGGCGGTCCAGTCGTCCACAGGCTGTGGACGCAGGACGCGCTTGAGGTTGTCGGCCGCCGCGATCTCCAGCTCCTTGGCCAGCGCCGCATCGGCCCCGGCCAGGTCGATCGCGTTGACGTCCTGGTGGGACGCCAGGTGCGGGCCCATCTCGGCGGCCTTGCCGGACAGGATGTTGACCACGCCGCCGGGCAGGTCGGAGGTGGCGAGCACCTCGCCCAGGGAGAGGGCCGGCAACGGGGACTTCTCGGAGGTGATGACGACCGCCGTGTTGCCGGTCGCGATGACCGGGGCGATCACCGAGATCAGGCCCAGGAAGGACGAGTCCTGGGGGGCGATCACGGTCACGACGCCGGTCGGCTCCGGGGTGGAGAGGTTGAAGAACGGGCCCGCGACCGGGTTGGCCCCGCCCACGATCTGGCCGATCTTGTCGGTCCAGCCCGCGTACCAGACCCAGCGGTCGATGGCCGCGTCCACGACGGCGCCGGCCTTCGACTTGGACAGCCCCTCGGCCTCGCCGACCTCGCGGACGAACTGCTCCCGGCGGCCCTCCAGCATCTCGGCGATGCGGTAGAGGATCTGGCCGCGGTTGTACGCGGTCGCGCCCGACCAGCCGCCGAAGGCCTTGCGGGCAGCGACGACCGCGTCACGCGCGTCCTTGCGGGAGGACAGCGGAGCATTGGCCAGCCAGTTGCCCTTGGAGTCGCTCACCTCGTACACCCGGCCGCTCTCGGAGCGGGGGAACTTGCCCCCGACGTACAGCTTGTAGGTCTTGAAGACGTTCAGACGGGTCGACTCAGACATCGAGGTAGCCCTCCAGGCCGTGGCGGCCGCCCTCGCGGCCGAAGCCCGACTCCTTGTAGCCGCCGAAGGGCGAGGTCGGGTCGAACTTGTTGAACGTGTTGGCCCAGACGACGCCCGCGCGGAGCTTGTTCGCGACCGCGAGGATGCGGCTGCCCTTCTCCGTCCAGATGCCGGCGGACAGGCCGTACTGGCTGTTGTTGGCCTTCGCGACGGCCTCGTCGGGCGTGCGGAAGGTCAGCACGGACAGCACCGGGCCGAAGATCTCGTCGCGGGCGACGGTGTGCGCCTGGGTGACGTTCGTGAAGAGCGTCGGGGCGAACCAGTAGCCGGCGGACGGCAGCTCGCACGCCGGGGACCAGCGCTCGGCGCCCTCGGCCTCGCCGGTCTCCGCGAGCGCGGTGATCCGGGCGAGCTGCTCGGCGGAGTTGATCGCGCCGATGTCGGTGTTCTTGTCGAGCGGGTCGCCCAGGCGCAGGGTGGAGAGGCGGCGCTTGAGGCTGTCCAGCAGCTCGTCGTGGATCGACTCCTGGACCAGCAGGCGGGAGCCCGCGCAGCAGACCTGGCCCTGGTTGAAGAAGATGCCGTTGACGATGCCCTCGACGGCCTGGTCGATGGGGGCGTCGTCGAAGACGATGTTGGCGCCCTTGCCGCCCAGCTCCAGGGTGACCTTCTTGTCGGTGCCGGCGACGTGGCGGGCGATCTTCTTGCCCACGGCGGTCGAGCCGGTGAAGGCGACCTTGTTGACGTCCGGGTGCTCGACGAGGGCCGCGCCCGCGTCGCCGTAGCCGGTGAGGATGTTGACGACGCCCTTGGGCAGGCCCGCCTGGCGGCAGATGTCCGCGAAGAACAGCGCGGAGAGGGGGGTCGTCTCCGCCGGCTTCAGCACGACCGTGTTGCCGGTGGCGAGCGCCGGGGCGATCTTCCACGCGAGCATCAGGAGCGGGAAGTTCCACGGGATGACCTGGCCGGCCACGCCGAGGGGGCGCGGGTTGGCGCCGTAGCCCGCGTGGTCGAGCTTGTCGGCCCAGCCCGCGTAGTAGAAGAAGTGCGCGGCGACCAGCGGGAGGTCCGCGTCGCGGGTCTCCTTGATCGGCTTGCCGTTGTCCAGGGTCTCCAGGACGGCGAGCTCACGGCTGCGCTCCTGGATGATCCGCGCGATGCGGAAGAGGTACTTGGCGCGCTCGGAGCCCGGCAGCGCGGACCACTTCTCGAAGGCCTTGCGGGCGGCCTTGACGGCACGGTCCACGTCGGCGGCGCCCGCCTGGGCGATCTCGGCCAGGACCTCTTCGCTGCTCGGCGAGACGGTCTTGAAGACCTTGCCGTCGGCGGCGTCGGTGAACTCGCCGTCGATGAAGAGCCCGTAGGAGGGGGCGATGTCGACGACCGAGCGGGACTCGGGAGCCGGTGCGTACTCGAATACAGATGCCATGGTGATCAGTCCACCGTCACGTAGTCGGGACCGGAGTAACGGCCGGTGCTCAGCTTCTGGCGCTGCATCAGCAGGTCGTTGAGCAGGCTGGAGGCGCCGAAGCGGAACCAGTGGTTGCTCAGCCAGTCCTCGCCCACGGTCTCGTTGACCAGGACCAGGAACTTGATCGCGTCCTTGGTGGTGCGGATGCCGCCGGCCGGCTTCACGCCGATCTGGATTCCAGTCTGCTCCCGGAAGTCGCGGACGGCTTCGAGCATGAGCAGGGTGTTCGCGGGGGTGGCGTTGACGCCCACCTTGCCGGTCGACGTCTTGATGAAGTCGGCGCCCGCGAGCATGCCGATCCAGGAGGCGCGGCGGATGTTGTCGTAGGTCGACAGCTCGCCGGTCTCGAAGATGACCTTGAGGCGGGCCGCGGTGCCGTCGGGGCGGACGCAGGCCTCCTTGATGGCCCTGATCAGCTCGTACGTCTCCAGGTAGCGGCCGGCGAGGAAGGCGCCACGGTCGATGACCATGTCGATCTCGTCGGCGCCGGCGGCGACGGCGTCGCGGGTGTCCGCGAGCTTGACGGGCAGCGCGGCGCGGCCTGCCGGGAAGGCGGTGGCGACGGAGGCGACCTTGACGTCGGCGCCGTTCAGCGCCGCCTTGGCGGTGGCCACCATGTCGGGGTAGACGCAGACCGCGGCGGTCATGGGCGTCGTACGGTCGGTCGGATCGGGATTGACGGCCTTGGCGGAGAGCGCCCGGACCTTGCCCGGGGTGTCCGCGCCTTCGAGCGTCGTCAGGTCGATCATCGAGATGGCCAGGTCGATGGCGTACGCCTTGGCCGTCGTCTTGATCGAACGGGTGCCGAGGGAGGCCGCGCGGGCCTCCAGGCCGACAGTGTCGACGCCGGGCAGCCCGTGCAGGAAGCGGCGCAGCGCACTGTCGGACGTCGTCACGTCAGCGAATGCGGTGAGGGTGGTGGGCATGGTCACCACATGAGCATATCTACGCGCGTAGCGACCTGTCACCCCCACCCTCGGATTCATTCGGAACCGAGGGCCCCGTTTGCTGTTACGCGGCCATGACAGGAGCAAGATCATCCACGCGCACGTGATCCGTAGTTTTCTCTTCAGCAGCCCGCCACACCTGACCCGGTGAACCAGACCGACCAGACGCAACGCGGCATGCGACTCTCCTCCACTCTCCTCATCCACGCTTCAGGAGTCGTTATGCGTACCGCCCTCCGCACCTCCATCGTCACGGCCGCCCTCGCCGGCGCGCTCCTGGCCCCTGCCGCAGGCACGGCGTTCGCCGCGTCCGGCACGCCGGGCGCCGGCCCGGTCGCCGAGCAGGGGGTCGTGGCGACGGGCGCCACCGCCTCCGGCGTCGTGAAGGTCGACCTCGGCGGGAACCTGGTCGCACACATGGGCAACTCCGCGGCTCAGGGGCCGCGCGTCGAGGTCCGCGTCGTCATCGACGGCGAGACCCGGCCGGGCATCGTCGCGACCCTCGACCGTGCGCACACCCAGGTGTCCAAGCAGGGGGTGATCTTCAACCTCACCAAGGCGGACACGGCCGCGCCGGTGCTCACCGTGTTCCTGAACGGCGTCACCACCCCGTACCCGCTGCCCAAGGCCACGGAGGCCCCCACGACCTGCGTCTCGGAGGTCCAGCAGGTGGAGGCGGGCGGCGGCCTGCTCGTCGACCTGACCATGTCCTCGAAGGGGCCGAAGGCCGTCCTGCACAACTCCGACCCGGCCGGCAGCTGGTCGCAGACGCTGGACCGCACGCACCCCCAGGGGCCCTCCGACCACTCCGTGCGCATCGTGAACCCGAGCGGCGCCCACCCGTTCCTGGAGTGGAAGACCCAGGGCGGTAACGACGTGCCGGCCGGAAAGGCCTACTTCCCCGCGCTCCCCAAGGGCTGCAAGCTCGACTACAAGGTCACGGAGGGGTCGGACGGCAAGCCCGCACCGAAGCCGTCCCCCTCGTCCCCGGCGAAGGTGCAGGCGCAGACCTCCGGCCAGACGAGCGTCGTGCCCAAGGGCGCAGTCGCCGCGGGTGCCGAGATCCCGGCCGACACCTCCCACCACACCGCCTACGCCGCCGGGGCCGGCCTCGTCGCCGGCCTCGGGGCCTTCGCAGCCGCCGTGCTGCTGCGCCGCCGCTCCCGCACCCAGGGCTGATCCGGCCCCGGTCACACCCCTTCCCGGGGCGGGTGCACCCCTCTCGCCCCGGTCACACTTCTCGCCCCGGCGGGCCACCACGCGGTGGCCCGCCGGGGCTGTTTTCGTGTGCCTGCGGATCCCGGCGGGCGGCGGTCCGTTTTCGGGGGATCCACTATGGAATGGGCGCCTCCATTCCGACACGCGTTCGCCCGTTACACGGCCATGACAGGAGGCGGATCGTCCGGCCGCACAAGATCCATAGATTTGTCTTCAGCAGCCCGCCACACCTGACCCGGTGAACCAGACCGAAACAGACGCAACGCGGCATGCGACTCTCCTCCACCTTCCTGCCGACCACGCCTCAGGAGTCGTTATGCGTACCGCCCTCCGCACCTCGATAGTCACCGTCGCCCTCGCCGGCGCGATGCTCGTCCCGGCTGCCGGCGCCGCGTTCGCCGCGCCCGCCACGGCCCCGCAGTCGGCCGCGGCCTCGGACAACAGCCGCTACGAGGGCAAGCCCGTCTACATCGGCGAGGGCCTGGTCGCGGTGCTGCGCAACAAGGAGGAGGGTCCCGAGGCGTGGATCCGGGAGGTCGGCACCGACTGGAAGCCCGGCGACACCTACATGGTCCACGTCGTGACGAAGCTGGACCGGACCCAGCCCCACGACAAGGCCAAGGGCCTGGACCTCGAACTCACCAAGGCCGCGAGCGCCCACCCCGTGCTCGTCGTCACCGCCGCGGACGGGACCGCCAAGTCCTACCCGCTGCCCGCGGGCCAGGCCAGCACGGACTGCCGGGTCGGTCCGGTGGGACAGGAGATCGGCGCGGGCATGTCGGCCGAGCTCTACATCAGCGAGCTGGGCCCGAAGGTGGTGCTCTTCGAGGCCGGCGACGGCGGCCGCGGCTTCGCCCAGCTGGACCGCACCAACCCCTCCCTGCCCGAGTCCGCGGGCATCATCGCCCGGATCGTGAACCCGAGCGGCGCCAAGCCCGTCTTCGAGTGGAAGACGCAGGGCGGCAACGACCAGATCGGCCGCGTCGCGTTCCCCGCGTTCCCCAAGGGGTGCAAGCCGAGCTACAAGTTCACCGACGACAAGCCGGTGACGAAGCCCACCACCCCCGCCCCCACCGCCACCCCCGCCCCGGTGAAGCCGCAGACCGTGGGCCAGACCTCGGTGGTCCCGAAGGGACCGGTCGCCGCGGGCGCCGAGCTCCCGGTCGAGACCGCCGCGGACAACGGCACCACCGCCACCATGACGGCCGGCGCCGCCCTGATCGCCGCCTTCGGCGCCCTGGGTGCCAGCGTGGTCCTGCGCCGCCGCCGCGCCACCCGGGGCTGACGCGCCCTAGTCCCCCGCTCTCCTGCCCTCCTCCGGCGGGCCACCCACCCGGTGGCCCGCCGAAAGCCGTCTCCGGAGTCCTCCATGGCCCACCGCGTCCGCCCGCTGCTCGCCGCCGTCCTCCTCGCCGCCGCCCTGACCGGCTGCGGCGCGGCCACCGCCGGCGCACCCGCGCCCGGGGCGACCGCCCCCTCCGCCGCCCCGCCCTCGGTCACGCCGACCACCGCCCCCGCGGCCCCCGCGGTGGCCGCGCCACTGCCCGCCTCCGCGCCCGTACGCGTACGGATCCCGGCGGCCGGTGTGGACGCCTCGCCGCTGCTGCGGCTCGGGCTGGCCGCCGACGGCACCGTGGAGGTGCCCTCCGTGGCCGACGGGGACAAGATCGGCTGGTACACCAAGGGCGTCACCCCCGGCGAGACCGGTCCCGCCGTGCTGATCGGCCACTTCGACACCGCGCGCGGCCCGGCCGTGCTGAAGGACGTCGCGCGCGTGCGCGTCGGCGAGGAGATCACGGTCTCCCGTGCGGACGGCAGCACCGCCGTCTTCCGCGTCCGCGAGCTGGAGCAGGTGGACAAGAAGAAGTTCCCGACCGCCAAGGTGTACGGGGACACCACGCGTCCCGAGCTGCGCATCATCACCTGCGGCGGCGAGATCACCGACGGCCACCGGCCCGACAACATCATCCTGTACGCCGATCTCGTGGGCTGAGAGGGCGTGGGGCAGAATCGACCCCATGAGCAGCCAGCAGCAGCCGACCGATGAGCCGGTCTACAAGGACCGGGTCTACCGCTCCACCATGGGCGTTGTCTCGGGGGTACTGCTGCTCGCACTGACCGTGTGGCTCTGCGGTGACGCCGTACTGCGCGGCTCGGGGAACGCTCCCTGGATCGCGGTGGCCGTGGCGCTGTGCGCCGTACCGCTGATCGTGGCGTTCACGATCCGCCCGGCCGTCTTCGCCAACGACGACCGGATGCGCGTGCGCAACCCCTTCCGGATCATCGAGCTGCCCTGGGCGGCCGTGGACGCGGTGCGCTCCGGTTACTCGGCGGAGGTGCTGGCCGAGGGGTCGAAGTACCAGCTGTGGTCGGTGCCCGTGTCGCTGCGCGAGCGGAAGAAGGCGAACCGGCAGCGGCTGCGCTACGAGGGGCTCCAGGACCGGGAGCAGCGGAGCCCCGGCGAGAAGCCCCGGATGCCGGCCGAGCCGATGCGGGCGACGGCGGACCGGATCGTGGACGAGCTGCAGCGGATGGCCGAACGCGGCGCCGAGCGGGCCGGTGCCCAGGGCAGCGTGCGCGTCCACTGGTCGTACGAGATCATCGCGCCGGCCGTGGTCGGTGCGCTGGCGCTGATCGTCCTCATCGCCACGCGCTGACCTGCGCGGAGCGGCTCCGGGTGCTCCCGGCCACACCCCCCGTCAGGGCGGAACCGGGCCTACCGGGTGGTGCGTCCTCGCAGGTGTGCAGCGTCTTGAGGCCGGCGGCAGCGCCGCCACCGCCACCGCGATCCCTCTCCGGCTCCGACTCCTGGCCGGGGTCCTGCTCGTCGCCCATCTCGTGGTCGTCGGCTGGCTGACCCTTCGGCCGCTCGACGTGCCCTGGGCCGCGGCCGCCAATCTGACCCCCCTGGAGGGGATCCGGACGGACCTCGCCTACGGGCCGCTGGAGGCGGCCCGGCGGATCGGCGAGGGCCTGGCCCTGCTGGCCCCGCTGGGGGTGCTGCTGCCGCTGGTGAACGGGCGGCTCGCGCTGTCGACGCTGTCCGCGTGGTCCTCCGTGGCCCGGACCGCCGCCGCGGGCGCGCTGGTCTCGCTGAGCATCGAGATGCTCCAGACCGCCGTCCCGGGCCAGGTCGTCGACGTGGATTCGGTGCTGCTGAACACCGCCGGCGTGCTGTTCGCGCACGTGGCCGTCGTACCGGTGCTGCGGGCCCGGCTGCGGCGTTCACACACCCCTTATCAGGGGGACACCCCGAAGATTTCCAGGGTCGGGCTCGGTCCCTGGACCGACGTTCTGTCAGCGGTCCAGCGGGAGTATTGAGTCATCGCAAGGCCGTGCTGGTCTTCGAAACCGCGATCCTGACGAAGGAGAACCCCATGAGCGCCCTTGTCCGCCCCCGTGACGGCCGCTGGATCGGTGGAGTGTGCGCCGGACTGGCCAGGCGTTTCGGAATTTCCGCGAACACGATGCGCGCCATTTTCGCCGTCTCGTGCCTGCTGCCCGGCCCGCAGTTCCTGGTCTACATCGCGCTGTGGGTGCTGCTGCCGAACGAGAAGTCCGCCTCCACCGCCTGGTGACCGGCGGCCGCGGTCGGCGACCGCCGGGCCGGCCTGGTCAGCCGGCCTTCCGGACCTTCTCCAGCTGCTTGTCGGCCACTTCCTGGGGTACCTGGGCCTTCTTCTCGGCCGCCGCCACGTTGAGGGCCATCAGCCGCACGATGGTGTCGCCCTCGCGTGCGACGACCAGGTGGACCGGTGCCGAGACGCCCTGGGCGGCCGCGGTCGTGGTCCAGCTGACGGTCTCGTCGCCGCTCGTGCGGTAGGCGGCGGCCCGCACCTCCCGGTAGCTTCCGGTCTGCTTCTCGACGGTGGCGGAGAAGCCCGTGCCGCAGGCGGCCACGGCGGCCTTGAGCCGGGCGATCAGCGCCTTGGCGTCGCGCTCGGCGTAGGAGCTGACGGAGGCGGACACGGCGAGCCCCATCTGCTTCTGGGAGCCGACGCCGCGGTTGAGGGTCTGGCGCGCGGCCGGGTCCGGCTTGTCGCCCATGATGTCGGCCAGTGGCTGGCAGGCCTTGCGGTCGGCCTGCGGCTGACCGTCCGGGGCATTGGGGTTCTTGCCCTGGGCGGAGATCTGGTAGCCGGGCAGGTCGCCCTGTTCCAGCGCGGAGCGGTCCAGCCGGGTGCCGCCCGTCTTCGGCGTGGCGGATGCCGGTGCTCCCGCCGAGCCGGCGGACGGTGCCGGGGCGCCGGGCGCGCCGGAGGAGCCCTTGGGGTCCGGGTCCTTGCCCGTGGCGGGGGTGCCGCTGCTGCACCCCACCGCCGCGATGAGCAGGGCGGGGACCAGCGCGACCATCGTCGCTCGTGCCTTCATGCGCATGACCAAAGACCTCAAACCGCTTACGTCGGCGGGCAGTTGGTGGTGATCGTGGCACACGGCACAACGCGGCGCCCACCTGCTCGTTCGGGTGTGCGCCACGCGTGCACGCGTACGAATCCGGCTACGGTTCCCGGTGCGAATCAGCCACCGAGGTTGCTGGTCGGCAGACCGCCGAGCAGACCGGTGACGGGGGCGAGCGCGGCGGCCGGGTCGCTCGACTGCTGGCCCTCCCCGGACTTCACCTGCTGCTGGCTGGTGAGCCCCTGGGCGGCTCCGGTGACGGTGCCCAGGGCGTCGGTGAGGCCGATGGCCGACGGGGCGGCGGAAGCGGTACCGGCGGCGACGGCGGCGAGGGCGGCACCGAGAGCGGCGACACCGAGGGTCTTGGCGGCTGACTGCTTCATGAAAGGTATTCCTTGCGACGGGGAATTGAGCGGCTCCGCAAACTAGTCACTTCAAACCGTCGCCCGCAAACATCATTAAATACGAGAAAGCGCCCGGGAATTGCCTCTCCCGGGCGCTTTCAGTACGTCATGCCGTGGCCTAGGCCGAGACGGAACCGCTGGTGGAAGCGGTCTGCTGGAACAGCCACTCCGACTTCAGCTCCGCATAACCGGGCTTGATGACCTCGTTGATCATGGCCAGTCGTTCATCGAAAGGAATGAACGCGGACTTCATCGCATTGACGGTGAACCACTGCATGTCGTCCAGCGTGTAGCCGAAGGTGTCCACCAGGTGCTCGAACTCGCGGCTCATGCTGGTGCCGCTCATCAGCCGGTTGTCGGTGTTGACCGTGAGCCTGAAGTGCAGCTTCCGCAGCAGGCCGATCGGGTGCTCGGCGTACGAGGCGGCCGCGGCCGTCTGCAGGTTCGAGGTCGGGCACATCTCCAGGGGGATGCGCTTGTCCCGGACGTACGAGGCCAGGCGGCCCAGCTTGACCGAACCGTCCTCGGCGACCTCGATGTCGTCGATGATCTTCACGCCGTGACCGAGGCGGTCGGCGCCGCACCACTGCAGGGCCTGCCAGATCGACGGCAGGCCGAAGGCCTCGCCCGCGTGGATGGTGAAGTGGTTGTTCTCGCGCTTGAGGTACTCGAAGGCGTCGAGGTGGCGAGTGGGAGGGAAACCGGCCTCGGCGCCGGCGATGTCGAAGCCGACCACGCCGTTGTCGCGGTAGCGGTTCGCCAGCTCGGCGATCTCCAGCGCGCGGGCCGCGTGGCGCATCGCGGTCAGCAGGGCGCCGATCCGGATGCGGTGGCCGTTGGCCTTCGCGCGGCGCTCGCCCTCGCGGAAGCCGTCGTTCACGGCCTCGACGACCTCTTCGAGGGTCAGGCCGGCTTCCAGGTGCTGTTCGGGGGCGTAGCGGATCTCGGCGTACACGACGCCGTCCTCGGCCAGGTCCTCGGCGCACTCGGCGGCGACCCGGAAGAGGGCCGCCTTCGTCTGCATGACCGCGCAGGTGTGCGCGAAGGTCTCCAGGTAGCGCGGGAGGGAGCCGGAGTCGGCGGCTTCACGGAACCAGATGCCGAGCTTGTCGGCGTCGGTCTCGGGGAGGTTCTCGTAGCCGACCTCGCGGGCCAGCTCGATGATCGTCCCGGGGCGCAGTCCACCGTCGAGGTGATCGTGCAGCAGCACCTTCGGGGAGCGGCGGATCTGATCCGGGGTCGGCAGGTTGGGGGTCTCGCTCGTCATCTGCGCACTCTAACTCCTACGCGCGTAGAGCGGGGTGTCCGCGACGGGCGTCGATATGTAACAGAGACCGCGCGGACGGATGGCGTACACCTCAGGGTCTGAGACTGTTCCGCCATGGCACAGCATGCGCCGCCGGCGCGCGGGGCCCGCCTGGGGCGGGCGGCCGGCGCGAGAACCGGCTCGGGTTCGACGGAAAGCCCGGTCAACGGGGTGGTGCTCCTGCTTCCCGGAGCGTCCAGATTCTCCCCCGGTCCACTACGTCCGCTCGCGCGGGCGCTGGCCCGGGCGGGCGGGGCCGACGGGCTGGTCACGCACACCGTCATCCACGGCGGGGAGTCCTCGCGGGAGGAGCAGGCGGGGTGGGCGGCGGACGAGGTGGTGCGGCGGTACGGGGACGTGCCGGTGTGCCTGGCCGGCTACGGCGCCGGGGGTCTGGCCGCGCTGCGCGCCGCGGGGCACCTTGCCGTCAACTCCGTTCTGGCGATGGCCCCTTGTTTAGCCGAGGCGGCCGCCCCGGACTCCCCTGAACCGGTGAAACAGCTGTCGGGACGACAGGTGTTGATCGTGCACGGCACCAACGACGCGCGCAGCGACCCGGAGACCTCCTTCCGGCTGGCGGCGCGGGCGAAGAAGGCGAATCGTTCGACCTGCCGCTTCGAAGTGCATTCGGACGGCCACGGGCTGCGCGAGCACCAGGCCGAAGTGGTGGCGCTGGCCGTGGACTTCGTACTCGGCGCGGTGTTCTCGGGGCGGTACTCGCGGCCGGTGACGGACGCCCTGGCCGCGCCGCCGCCCCTGGGCCTGCGGATGCCGCTCGCCTCCGGTTTCGGCAGGTCGCTGCGCAGGTGAGGACAGGGCGCCGGGGGCGCCCGCGCGTAGAGTGAAAGCAAGGACTCGGGCTTCTCCGACGGAGGCGATGACCATGGCCGGCCTGGTGTCCAAGAGCTTCGACAAGGCGGACGAGACCCGGCCGTTCGAGGACGGCATGGGTCGGCTGGACCTGGTGGAGACGGACGGCGGCCTGATCGGGCGCGCCGTCTTCGAGCCGGGCTGGAAGTGGTCCGAGCACATCAAGCCGCTGGCCGGTACGGACAGCTGCCAGGCCGACCACACCGGGTACGTGGTGCAGGGCCGCATGCAGATCGTCATGAACGACGGCGGTCGCATCGAGGTCGCGGCGGGCGACTACGTCCGGATCCCGCCCGGGCACGACGCCTGGGTCGTGGGCGACGAACCGTGCGTCGTCCTGGACTGGACCGGCTACGGGAACTTCGCGAAGCCTTCCGGCTGAGGCCCCCGCAGACCGCCCGGCGCGCCCTGCCCGAGCAGACCGGCGGCCCGGTCGAGGGTGCGGGCCAGCGAGCCCGCCGTCGGGCCGGTGGCGAGGACGTACGCGTGGTGCAGCGCGCCCGTCGGGGCGCGGCGGACCAGGGCGCCCGGCGGGATCTCCAGCTGGACCCGGGCCACGCCGGGCACGGCCCGGGCCGCGGCGAGCGCCGCGCGGACCCCGTCGAGGCGGCCGGGCGGGAAGTCCACGTACCGCAGCCCGGCGTGGGCGACGCGCGGCCGGGGGGCGCGCACCGGTTCGGGCAGGCCGAGCCCGGCGGCGAGCGCGAGGCCGAGCACGTCGATGCCGTGGGCGAGCCGCAGCAGCCCCGCGAACTCCTCGGGGCCGGGGCGGGCGTGCGCCTCGACCAGGCGGGGGCCGTGCGGGGTGAGGACGACGCCGGTGTGCGAGGGGCCGTCGCGGTGGCGGGCGAGGTCGAGGACGGCGCGTACGAGGGCCCGTACGGCCTCGCCGGTCCGGGGGGCCAGGGCCACCGGCAGGCCGTGGCCGGTGGCCGCGAAGCCGGTGGCGGCGGGGTGCGGGGCGGCGGGGGCGGTCAGCCGGCGGGCCCAGCCGAGGATGCGGTGGCGGCCCGCCCTGGAATGGGCCTCGACGGTGAGCTCCGGGCCTTCGAGGTACTCCTCGACGAGGAGGTCGGTGACCTCGGGGTAGCCGTGGGCGGCGGCCCGCGCCTCGGCCTCGTCGCGGACCAGCCGGACCCCTTCCCCGTCGGCGCCCGCCCGGGGCTTGACGACGCACGGGTAGCCGATGAGACCGGTGACGAAGGGGAGCGTGTCGGCGCGGCCGCAGCGGGCGAAGGAGACCGGGCGGAGCGGGTGCAGGGCATTGGAGCGGGCGCGCAGGGCGGCCTTGTCCATGAGGGCGGTGACGGCCCCGGTGGGGGTGCCGGGCAGGCCCAGCTCCTCGTTGGCGCGGGCGGCGGCGAGGGCTCCGGCGGCGTCGAAGCCGAAGACGGCGGCACGGCCGTGCCGGACGGCCTCCATCCCACCGATGGCCACGACGAGGTGACGGTGGTCGCGCCAGTCCGTCCGTACCCGCCGCTCCGCCCCCTCACGGTCGGATGGCACCGATGGACCCGGCGCGACCACCACGGTGTGCGCGCCCGCACGGCGGGCGGCCGCCACCACGGCTGGTCGCGGGCTCAGCAGGACGGCCACGGGCCCCCGCCCCTCTCCCCCAGCTACCGCTGGGAGGGGCCCCCAGGCCGTCCGCTGCCGCATACCGCGCTCCCCCCTCACGCCGTGCCACCACTGTGCCGGTTCGGCATATGCCGATCGCGCCGGGTCAGGCGTCGTCTTGCCGCCTTGCGGGAACACGAGGGGTTTACAGACATGCACACAACGGGACGAATGGGAATATGCCCGCAGAGGAGACCGGAGCAGGCGGAGCGGCCGGAGGGGCTGCCGGAGCCGCCGGAGCCGCCGGGGAGCTGAGTCCCGCGGCCCGGCGGCTGTACGCGTACGCCGTCGAGCGGCACGCCTTCGACGCGGCCGAGGCCACCGGGGCCCTGGGCGTGCGCGCCGCCGCCGCGATCACCGAGCTGGCCGCCGCGCACCTGCTCCAGCGGGCACCGGGCGGCGGGCCGGAGCGGTGGAGCGCGGTCGCGCCCCGGGCCGCGGCGGCCCGGGCGCTGGCCCCGCTGGCCCTCCTCGTACGGGAGACCCACGACGAGATGGACCGGCTGCGGGGGCGGCTGGAGACGCTGGTGCCGGCGTACGAGGCGGGGACCGCGCACCGGGACCTGAGCGGGTCGGGCCGCCTGGAGCTGGTCACGGACCTCGGCGCGGTACGGGGGCTGATCGCCGAACTGGTCGCTTCGTGCGAGCGGGAGCTGCTGACCTCGCAGCCCGGCGGCGGGCGGCCGCTGGAGACGCTGGAGGAGTCGATCGGGCGGGACGAATCGCTGCTGACGCGCGGGGTCCGGATGCGGACGATCTACCAGCACACGGCGCGGTACTCGCGGCCGACGGCGGCGTACGTCGAGCGGGTGACGGCCCTGGGCGCGCAGGTACGGACGCTGGGCGACGGACTGATGCGGATGCTGGTCTTCGACGGGCGCACGGGGCTGATGGCGGTGCCGGACCGGACCGGGGCGGCGCTGGTGGTGCGGGAGCCGAGCGTCGTGCACTTCATGACGGCGGCCTTCGAGCGGTCCTGGCTGGGGGCGGAGCCGTTCCCGACCTCGGTGAGCCCGGAGGCGGCGCGGTCGATCTCGGACGAGCTGCGGCAGACGATCGTGCGGCTGCTGTCGGAGGGGCTGGAGGACAAGGTGATCGCGCGCCGCCTCGGCATGTCGGAGCGGACCTGCCAGCGGCACATCGCGGAGATCATGCGGGCGGTGGGCGCCAAGTCCCGCTTCCAGGCGGGGTACTTGCTCTCCGCGACGCCGGCCCCTGCGCCGCCCCCGGCCCCGGTGAATCCGGGAGGGACGGCCTAGCGCGGCCCGCTTCGGCCCGCTACGGCCCGCTACGGCCCGCTACGGCCCGCTACGGCCCGGCGTACCGGTCGTAGTACGCGTGCAGCGACGGGCGGCGGATGGCGGGGAGCCGGACGAGGGTGTGCGAGAAGGCCTTGTGGTGGGGCCGGAAGGCCCACCCCGGGTGCGGCGGCAGGGGGTAGTCGTCGCGCAGGACCCCCTCCGGCAGCCGGCCGGACGCCGGCAGCGGCGAGGTCTCCGCGGGGAGGGCGAGGTGGGCCCAGACCCCGATGTCCAGCGGGACGACGGCCGCCGTGCCGTGCGGGGGCCGCCACGGCTCCCCGGTGACCGGATGGCGGGGGACGAGGAGGATGTCGTGGCCGGAACGGAGCACGGGCGCCCCCGGTCCGGCGAGGCCCGCGGTGAGTTCCGGGGGCCCGGCGGGGAGGTAGCCGGCGACGGCGTCGCCGAGCAGCTCGGCGAGGGGGCCGGGAAGCGCCACCGCACGGGCGTCGCAGGCCACCACCAAGTGGGCGAGCGCCACCGGAACCGCGGCCGCCCAGCGGCGGCTCCAGGACCCGTCGGGTTCGACGGGCGGGACCACGTACGACTCCAGGTCCAGCTCGTCCCAGTCGGGGGTCGGGACGGCGGGCAGGCCGGAGGGGAGGCGGCGGACCGCGTCGGGTTCCAGCCACACCGCCTGCCACAGCCCGCAGTCGTCCATCCGGGTCGCCACCGCGCTCCCGCAGCCCCCGCACGCCAGGTTGGGGCCGTCGCGGCCGTCGATGCCCATGCAGTAGCCCGCGCACTTCTCGGGGATCAGGACCATGTCCCGGGAGTCGCCGGGCGCGATGACGATCCTGTCCCGTGCCGCGAAGGACACGGAGTACACCGGCGCGTGGACCCCCTGCCGGGCGGCGAGGTCCTCCCCCACCTCGTCCCACGGCCGCCAGGGCGCTCCGGAGGGCAGGGGGTCGACGGCGTACGTCGCCCGTTCCATCAGCGGCGGGTGCAGTTGCTCCCAGGCTCCGAAGTGGGTGTGGTCGGGAAGGGCGACCCGGGAGACCGGGGCCGTCAGTTCCGCACCGCACCCGGCGCACACGAACACGTCCAACCGGCATCCCCCTCGTCCCCCGTACCCGGCGATTCTGCGCGGTCGGGCCGGGTGGGGGCCATCGGTTTTCTGACCGCCGGCCCGGCTCACGCGGCGGGCGGCTCCAGTGCGGGGATCAGGTTCCCCCTCCTGGAGAGGAGGAAGCGTTTGAACTCCGCCACCGGCGGGGTGTCGGGGTGGCCGTCGAGCCAGGCGAGGCCGATCTCGCGGACGGCGCGCGGGGCGGTGACGGTCAGTTCGACCACCCCGGGGCGGGCCACGGCCGGGGGCGGCAGGAGGGCCACGCCGAGGCCGGCGGCGACCAGGCCGCGCAGGGTTTCGGCCTCCTCGCCCTCGAAGGCGACGCGCGGGGTGAAGCCGGCCTCCGCGCACAGGTCGTCGGTGATGCGGCGCAGGCCGTAGCCGGGTTCGAGGGTCACGAAGGTTTCCTCCGCGGCCTCGGCGAGGCGGATGCGCTTGCGGACGGCGAGGCGGTGGTCCTCGGGGACGACCAGGCGCAGGCGCTGTTCGTCGAGGCGGCGGGCGACGAGGTCGGGGGCGTCGGGGAGGGGCGAGGTGAGGCAGAGGTCGAGCTCGCCGGCCCGGAGCTTCTCCAGCATGGCCTCGCCGTAGTTCTGCACGAGGGAGAAGCGCACGCGCGGGTGGTCGGCCCGGAAGGCGCGGATCAGGCCGGGTACGGTCTCGGAGCCGAGGGTGTGGAGGAAGCCGAAGGCGACCTTGCCGAAGGCCGGGTCGGCGTCCTGCTGGACGGACTCGGCGGCGCGGGCGATGCCGTCCAGGGCCTGTTCGGCGGAGGCCAGGAAGGTGCGGCCCGCCGTGGTGAGGGCGACGTTGCGGCCCTTGCGGGCGAACAGCGTGACGCCCAGGTCCTGTTCGAGGCGGACCATGGCCCGCGACAGGGTGGACTGCGGTACGCCCAGTTCGTGCGCGGCGCGGGTGACGTGCTCGTGCCGGGCGACGGCGGCGAAGTAGGCCAGCCGGGGCGCCAGCAGCCGTGTCACAGCCATGTCTTCTTCGTAACGGTTCATTGACAGACGCCGCCCTGAGCTGTGCTGATGCGTGAGTGGATCGATTATCTCGATTCTGTGCATTGGACGCATCAAAAACACCGGCCTACCTTCGATACATGCCTCCCGTTCATACCGGGGCACCCTCCCCCAGCTACCGCTGGGCGGTGCCCCCAATCCCGTGCGCCTCCACCCCGTCGTTTCCGCAGTCCGACGCCCCCGAGCTCCGAGCCCCCGAGCTCCGGGCCCCCGGCCGCCCCGGCTACCGCCGGATGAGCCTCGCGCTCTTCGCCGCCGGACTCGCGACCTTCGCCCTCCTCTACTCAACCCAGGCGCTGCTGCCCGCGATCTCCGACGGGTTCGGGGTGACCGCGGGTCAGGCCAGCTGGACGGTGTCCGCGGCCACCGGCGCGCTCGCCCTGTTCGTCCTGCCGCTCAGCGCGCTGTCCGAGCGGTTCGGGCGCACCCGGATGATGACCTGGTCGATGGCGGTGGCCGTGGGCGTGGGCCTGCTGGTGCCGTTCGCGCCGAACCTGGAGTGGCTGGTGGTGCTGCGCGCCGTCCAGGGCGCGGCGATCGCCGGGATCCCGGCCTCCGCGATGGCGTACCTGGCGGAGGAGGTCAAGCCGAAGGCCCTGGTGGGCGCGATCGGCCTGTTCGTGGCGGGGAACTCCATCGGCGGCATGAGCGGCCGCCTGGTCACCGGCTGGGCGGCGCAGGTGTGGGGCTGGCGGGCGGGGCTGGGCGCGGTCGCGCTGATGTCGCTGGTCTGCGCGGTGGCGTTCCTGGTGCTGCTGCCCCGGGCGCGGTTCTTCCGCCCGGCGTCGCTGAACCCGCGGGCGGTGGGCCGTACGGTCGTCGGTCATCTGCGCGATCCGCTGCTGCTGCGGCTGTACGGGATCGGCGCGCTGTTCATGACGGTCTTCGGCGCGGTGTACACGGTCATCGGCTACCGCCTGGTGGACGAGCCGTTCTCGCTCGGGCAGGGCGTGATCGGGTCGATCTTCCTGATCTACCTGGTGGGCACGGTCTCCTCGGCCGCCGCCGGCAAGCTGGTGGCCCGTACGGGGCGGCGCGGCGCGCTGTACCTGGCCGTGACGACCACGGCGCTGGGGCTGCTGCTCTCGCTGGCCGAGTCCCTGGCGGCGGTCCTGATCGGGCTGGTCCTGATCACGGCGGGCTTCTTCGCCGGGCACGCGGTGGCCTCCGCCGCGGTGAGCCGGACGGCGAAGACGGGCCGTGCGCAGGCCTCGGCGCTCTACCAGTCGGCGTACTACCTCGGTTCCAGTGCCGGCGGCACCCTGGGCGCCCTCGCGTACCACGGGGCCGGGTGGGCGGCCACGGTCGGGATCGCGCTGCTGGCGGTGCTGGGCGTCGTGTCGATCACCCTGTACGGGTCGCACGCGGCCCGCGTGGAACGGCGCATGCCGGCGTCGGCCATGGCCGCGCGCTGACGAAAACTACGCTCCCGCACGAGGCAACCCCTGCGTGTTTTCCGGGCATTCAACACGGAGAACGAAAGCGGTGCGAGCAGGGGAGGACCGGATGGGGACGCTGACGGCACGCGTGTGCGTGAAGCGGCGGGCGACGGTACTGGGCGGGGTGGTGGCGCTGGCGCTGCCGCTGGTGGTCGCGGGAGGCGGGACGGCGCGGGCGGCCGCCTCCTGCAATCTCACCACCGGGCCGTACCAGCGGCAGGTGGAGCAGTTCCTGGGGCGGCCCGTGGACGGGAAGCAGTCCGCGGCGGACTGCACGGCGATCAGGTCGTTCCAGGCGGCCCACGGGATCACCCCGACGCAGGGGTACGCCGGCCCGCTGACCTGGCAGACGATGAGCACGATGCTGGCCCAGCGGGCCGCGGGCAGCACCCCGAACAGGGCGGGCGACTGCCCGGTGAACCGGGGGCGGATCGCCTGCGTCGACCTGACGCGGCAGCTCAGCTGGATCCAGGACGGCGCGGCGCTGAAGTACGGTCCCGTCCCGGTCCGCACCGGCAAGGACGGTACGGAGACCCGGACCGGCCTGAAGAAGATCTACTACCGCAGCATCGACCACTGGTCGACGCTCTACAACGTCTCGATGCCGTACGCGCAGTTCTTCGACGGCGGCATCGCCTTCCACTCGACGACCAAGAGCATGTGGAACCCGCCCGGTTCGGGCGGCTGCGTGAACATGCGGCTCGCCGACGCCAAGGCGTACTGGAACCTGCTGGGGAAGGGCGAGGACGTCTACGTGTACGGCCGCAAGCCCGGCACCTGATGCCTCACCGCGCGGGCGCGGGCTCGGCTTCGGCGCGCTCGTCGGCCGCCGCCCTCAGCTCGTCCAACCGCCGCAGGCCGGCCCGCCGTTGTACGAGGGACAGGCCGGCCACCGCGGCCCCGAGGACCAGCCAGCCCGCGGGGCCCGCCGTCATGACCGCGCCGGTGAGCAGCAGCGGGCCGGCGGCCTTCTGGACGGACTGGGCCATGCCGGCGACGCCGAGGTACGAGGCCCGCGCCTGCGGGGGTGCGAGGGAGACCGCCAGTTCCCAGGAGCTCACCGAGCGCATCAGCTCCGCCGCGGTGGCCAGCACCGCTGCGGCGAGCAGGGCCGCGGAGGCGAGCAGGATCCCGCCGCCGGCCGCGGCGGCCAGCAGGACGCAGCACACGAGCGTCGTCACCCCGTAGAGGGCGACCGCGCGCGTCGCGGCGCGGGCGCCCTGGAACCTCGCCGAGACGCGCAGCTGCAGGACGACGACGAGCACGGTGTTGACGACCAGGAAGGCCGGGATCAGGGCGTGCGGCGCCGTGGTGTGGCCGACGAGCCACAGCGGCAGGCCGACGCCCAGGATCGAGTCGTCCAGGTTCATCGGGATGTCCAGCAGGACGAACTTGAGGTAGCCGCGGTCCCGCCAGGCGCTGGTCCCCGAACCGGCCGCGGGGTCCGGGGCCGCGCCCTCGGCCGGGCCCGGCGCGGCGCCGCCGGGGGGTGCGGCCACGAGCCCGCGGCCGCGCGGCTCGCGGGTGCGCCACACGAGGACCGCGGCCACGAGGAACGAGAGGGCGTTGGCCAGGATCAGCACCTGGTAGGCGCCGCGGGTGCCGACGGCGAGGCCGATGGCGGCGAGGCCGGCGCCGAGGGCGTAGCCGGCGTTGGCCGAACTGCGCGACAGCGCCTGGTAGGTGGCGCGCCGCTCGCCCGCGACCCTGGTGGCGAAGAGCATCTCCAGCGTCTTGGCCGCGCGGTCTCCCAGGTGGGTGACGGCGAAGACGGTCAGCAGCACCGCGAAGTCGGTGACGACGAGCAGCGCGCAGAGGGTGCCGAGGCGGACCAGGTGGCAGCCGATCAGCAGGGCGCGGACCGGGAAGCGGTCGGCGAGGTGGCCGGCGAGCGGCGATCCGGCGATGCCCGCCACTCCGGCCGCGCCGAGCAGCAGGCCGATCCGCCCGGCGTCGAGGCCGACGACGAAGGTGAAGTAGAGGACGGAGGACGCGGCCCACACGCCGGTGCCGGCGCGGTCCAGCAGCTGGGCGAGCAGCATGATCCGCGCGTCCCGGCCGCCCGGCGGCCGGCGCACCTGCGCCAGCAGCCCGGCTTCCCCCCGCCGTGCCTTCCGGATCTCCCCGCCGCGCCGCATCCCAGCCCCCGCATCCACCGTCCATGTATCTCGACGTCGAGATACATGCGGCAGCCTGCCCCACTTTAATCTTGACGTCAAGATACTTGATATCGATAGACCTGGGCGGACGGGCGCTTCCGGCTGCCGTTGTCAGAGGCCTCCGATAGTTTCGGGAGTAGCCGAACCAGCAGGGGGATGAACGGACATGAGCGACCTCGCCACCAGTACGGACCTCGACGCGGCGATGGACCGGTACCGGGTCGAGCTCACCGGCTACTGCTACCGGATGCTCGGCTCCTCCTTCGACGCCGAGGACGCCGTGCAGGACACGTACATCCGCGCCTGGCGGAGCTACGAGAAGTTCGAGGGCCGCTCCTCGCTGCGGTCCTGGCTGTACCGGATCGCCACCAACGTCTGCCTGGACCTGCTGAACGCGGGGAACAAGCGGGCCCGCCCGATGGACCTGACCGCCCCGCAGCACCAGGCCTCCGCCGTGCTCAACGAGCGGCCCGAGGTGACCTGGCTGGAGCCCGTCCCGGACGGCCGGGTGCTGCCGCAGACCGCCGATCCGGCCGAGATGGCGCTGGCGAAGGAGTCCGTACGGCTGGCCTTCGTCGCGGCGCTGCAGCACCTGCCGGCGAAGCAGCGGGCGGTGCTGATCCTGCGCGAGGTGCTGGCCTGGAAGGCCGACGAGGTCGCGCAGCTGCTGGAGACCACGGTGGCCTCGGTGAACAGCGCGCTGCAGCGGGCGCGGGCCACGCTCGCCTCGCAGGGCATCCGCGACAGTGATCCGGCGGACCCGCTGGACCCGGACCAGGCGAAGCTGCTGGAGCGGTACCTGTCCGCCTTCGAGGCGTACGACATCACGCGGCTCACCACGCTGCTGCACGAGGACGCGGTGCTGTCGATGCCGCCGTTCGACCTGTGGCTGCGCGGCCACGAGGACATCGCGGCCTGGCACCTCAACCAGGGCATCGGCTGCAAGGGCTCGCGGCTGGTCCCGACGACGGCGAACGGCATGCCGGCCTTCGGGCAGTACCGGCCGGCCGCCGACGGGAAGGGCCACACCCCGTGGGCGCTCCAGGTCCTGGAGATCTCAGGGGGCAGGATCGTCGGGCTCAACGCCTTCCTGGACACTGCCCGCTGGTTCCCGCTCTTCGGGCTCCCCGAGCAGCTCGACGAGTCCTACGAGGTCCAGCAGCACGCGTAGGGCGGGGCCCGCGCCCGTCACGGTGAAGCCCCCGCGCCCCCGGGCGGTCAGCCGCAGCCGGGCCAGCACCTCGACCGCGGCCAGGTCCGGCGCGGTGACGGCCCCGGCATCGCACTCCACGGCCGTCGCCCCGCCCTCGTACAGCCGGGCCAGCCGCGCGCACAGCCGCGCGGCATCCCGCCGGGTCGGTCCGGGTCCGGGCAGCACGAGTCGTCTGATCTCCACGAGGGGATGACTGCCGGACCCGCCGGAACTCATCGGCGGGTCCGCACCATGGCCCGGTGAGGTCCCGCCGCGGCTCCGAAGTCAGGGGCGAGGGAAAGCGAAGGTGTCGAGGACGAGGTCGAACGGCTCGGGGAGATGGACGGCCTCGCCGAACTTGCCCGCGTGCAGAAGGCGGTACTTGCCGTCGCTGGGCTCGCCATACAGGTGGATGGTGGGGCTGCCCGTGGCGTGCGGGTCGATGAGCAGGTAGAACGGGATGCCCGCCGCGGCGTATCCCTTGAGTTTGGACACGCGGTCGTTGACGGCATTCGACTTGGAGGTGACTTCGACGACGAGCTCGGCGGCGCCCGCGGGAACGTAGCTCTCCCCTTCCGGGACCTCTTCCCTCGGCACGACCACGAGGTCCGGGATGTAGAGACCGGGGCGGCTCGGGACGGCCACGTTGAGGGTCTGGTGGACGCCCCAGTCTTCGGGAATGACCGTGTACAGGCGGCGCTGCACGGACTCCGCGATCAAGTTGTGGTCGTTGACGGGCGGTGGCGCCACGGTGATGATCCCCTCGATGATCTCCACCTTGCAGCCCTCCGGCGCGTCCGTCTCCTCCCAGAGACGGACGAGGCCCTCCCAGCTGTCGCCGTATGCCGGCTCGTGCTGGACGGTGAGTGCGCTCATGGTGTGCTCCTCAAGCTGTTGGCACCGATCCCAGCATGACGAACGGGACCGGTGGGCGTCCACCGGTCCCGTTCAGCCGCACGAGTGAGTACGGGTCAGGCGATGCGGTCCAGGACGATCGGCGTGGCGGAGAAGGCCGTGCCCGCCGGGGCAATGTCGTACGTGCCCGCCAGGGAGGCGAGGGCGTAGTCGAACTTCTCCGGGGTGTCCGTGTGCAGGGTCATCAGCGGCTGGCCGGCGGTGACGGTGTCGCCCGGCTTCGCGTGGAGCTCGACGCCCGCGCCCGCCTGCACCGGGTCCTCCTTGCGGGCGCGGCCGGCGCCGAGGCGCCAGGCGGCGACGCCGACCCCGTACGCGTCGAGGCGGGTCAGGATGCCCGAGGCCGGGGCGGTGACCACGTGCTGCTCGCGGGCCACCGGCAGGGTCGCGTCCGGGTCGCCGCCCTGGGCCGCGATCATCCGGCGCCAGTGGTCCATCGCGGAGCCGTCGGCCAGGGCCTTCGCCGGGTCGGCGTCCTTGATGCCCGCCGCGTCCAGCATCTCCTTGGCCAGCGCGATGGTCAGTTCGACGACGTCGGCGGGGCCGCCGCCGGCGAGGACCTCGACCGACTCGCGGACTTCGAGGGCGTTGCCGGCGGTCAGGCCGAGCGGCGTGGACATGTCGGTGAGGAGCGCGACGGTCTTGACGCCGCTGTCCGTGCCGAGGCCGACCATCGTGTGGGCCAGCTCCTGCGCGTCCGCGAGGTTCTTCATGAAGGCGCCGGTGCCGACCTTCACGTCCAGGACGAGCGAGCCGGTGCCCTCGGCGATCTTCTTGGACATGATCGAGGAGGCGATCAGCGGGATGGCCTCGACGGTGCCGGTGACGTCACGCAGCGCGTAGAGCTTCTTGTCCGCCGGGGCCAGGCCGTCGCCGGCCGCGCAGATGACGGCGCCCGTGGTGTCGAGGACGTGCAGCATCTCCTCGTTGGAGAGCAGCGCGCGCCAGCCGGGGATGGACTCCAGCTTGTCGAGGGTGCCGCCGGTGTGGCCGAGACCGCGGCCCGAGAGCTGTGGGACGGCCGCGCCGCAGGCGGCGACGAGCGGGGCCAGGGGCAGGGTGATCTTGTCGCCCACGCCGCCGGTGGAGTGCTTGTCGGCGGTGGGGCGGGAGAGGGAGTCGAAGTTCATCCGCTCGCCGGAGGCGATCATCGCCGCGGTCCAGCGGGCGATCTCGGTGCGGTTCATGCCGTTCAGCAGGATGGCCATCGCCAGCGCCGACATCTGCTCGTCGGCGACGACACCGCGCGTGTACGCGTCGATGACCCAGTCGATCTGCTCCGGGCTCAGCTCGCCTCGGTCCCGCTTCGTACGGATGACGGAGATGACGTCCATGTGGTGCTTCCTTCTACGCGCATAGAGAGAGGGGTTTGCGGAAGTACGACGGCCCTCCGCCCCCGGGGGCGAAGGGCCGTCGGCACGGCTATCTCAAGTGGTCGGGCCCGAAGGCCTGGGGCAGCATCTCCGCCAGCGGAAGGATCCCCTTCGGGGTCTCCACCAGCAGGTCCGGTCCGCCGAATTCGAAGAGCAGCTGGCGGCAGCGGCCGCACGGCACGAGGATCTCGCCCCGGCCGTCGACGCACGTGAAGTGCGTGAGGCGGCCACCGCCGGTGGCCTGGAGGGAGGAGACCAGGCCGCACTCGGCGCACAGGCTGAGTCCGTAGCTCGCGTTCTCCACGTTGCAGCCTACGACGGTACGGCCGTCGTCCACGAGGGCGGCGACCCCGACCGAGAAGCCCGAGTACGGGGCGTACGCCCGGGACATGGCGTCCCGGGCGGCCGTCCTCAGGGCTTCCCAGTCCACGGCGTGGGCCGGGGTCACTTGCCCTGGCCCTTGCGGTACGGCATGCCGTCCGCCTTGGGCATCCGCAGGCGCTGCGCGGACAGGGCGAGCACCAGCAGCGTGGTCACGTACGGCGCCGCGTCCACGAACTGGCTGGGCACCGAGTCGGTCATCGCGTACCAGACGAACAGCAGCGCGGCGCATGCCGCCGAGATGCCGGCCTGCAGGTACTTCTTCTTGTAGATCTGCCAGGCGCAGACGAGCACCAGCACGATGGCGATCAGCAGCAGCATCGCGTGGACGTTCGTGGCGCCACCGCGCAGCTTGAGGCTGTCGATGAAGCCGAACAGGCCCGCGCCCAGCGCCATGCCGCCCGGCATCCAGTTACCGAAGATCATCGCGGCGAGACCGATGTAGCCGCGGCCGCCGGTCTGGCCCTCCTGGTAGATCGGGCTGGCGACGATCGACAGGAACGCGCCGCCGAGGCCGGCCAGGCCGCCCGAGACGATCACGGCGATGTACTTGTACTTGTAGACGTTGACGCCCAGCGACTCGGCGGCGATCGGGTTCTCACCGCAGGAGCGCAGCCGCAGACCGAAGGTGGTCCGCCACAGGATCCACCAGGTGGCCGGGATCAGCAGCAGGGCGACGACGGTCAGCAGCGACAGCTCGGTGACCAGGCCGCCGATGACGCCGGCGAGGTCCGAGACGAAGAACCAGTGCTTGGCCTGGAGCTCGGTCATCCAGTCGGACAACCCTGGCACGGTGATCTTGTAGATCGGTTCGACCTGCGGCGACTGCTTGGAGGAGCCGCCCGGCGCGTCCGCGAAGGTGAAGTTCGACAGGTACTGGGTGAAGCCCAGCGCCAGGATGTTGACGGCCACACCGGAGACGATGTGGTTGACGTTGAAGGTGATCGTGATGATCGCGTGCAGCAGGCCGCCGATGGCGCCGCCGATGATGCCGGCCATGACGCCGGTCCACGGACCCCACTGGTAGCCGGCCCAGGCACCGAACCAGGTGCCGAGGATCATCATGCCTTCGAGGCCGATGTTGACGACGCCCGCGCGCTCGGCCCACAGGCCGCCGAGGCCGGCGAGGCCGATCGGCACGGCGAGCGAGAGGGCGCCGGAGACCTGGCCGATCGAGGTCAGGTCGTTCGCGCCGCTGATCAGGCGGACCAGGGAGACCAGCGCGAGCCCGCCCGCGATGATCAGCATGATCCAGGGCAGGGTGAGCTTCTTGCGGCCGCCGGACTTCTTCGGGGCGGCAGCCGTCGCGGAGACAGTACTGGTGCTCACGCCGCGACCTCCTTGTCGGTCTTGATGGCGTGCCCGGCGGCGAGCTCCTCGCCGACCTTCTGCTGCTGACGCTTGATGCCGTAGCGGCCGACGAGTTCGTACGAGACGACGACCGCGATCACGATCAGGCCCTTCATGATCGTGCCGATCTCCTTCGCGTACCCGGCCTGGTCGAGCGAGGCCGAGGCCTTGTCGATGAAGGCCATCAGGAACGCGGCGAAGAGCATGCCGACCGGGCTGTTGCGGCCGAGCAGCGCGATGGTGATGCCGGTGAAGCCGACACCGACCGGGAAGGCCAGGTTGTACGTGTGCGTCTCGCCCAGCAGCTGCGGCATGCCGGCGAGACCCGCGACCGCACCGGAGATGAGCATCGAGGTGATGATCATCTTCTTGGCGTCGACGCCGGAGGCCTGAGCGGCGGACTCACTGGCACCGGTGGCGCGCAGGTCGAAGCCGAAGCGGGTCCGGTTGAGCGCGAACCAGTAGACGATGCCGAGGGCGAAGGCCACGAAGGTGAAGCCGTAGAGCTCCAGCCCCTCGCCGAGGGACACGGCCGGGAACCAGCCCGACTCGGCGATGTCGCCGGTCGTCAGGTCGTTGGAGCCCTCGATCTGGACGCCGAGGTTCTTCGTCAGCATCAGCCAGGCGATGAGGCTGGTCGCGATGGCGTTCAGCATGATCGTGGAGACGACCTCGCTCACCCCGCGCTTGGCCTTGAGGACACCGGCGATACCGGACCAGAAGGCACCGACGAGCATCGCCACGAGGACGATCAGCAGCAGGTGCAGCGGGCCCGGCAGGGTCACGGCCGCACCGACCACGGCGGAGAGCATCGCCGCGAGGCGGTACTGGCCGTCGACGCCGATGTTGAAGAGGTTCATCCGGAAGCCGATGGCCACGGCCAGGGCCGCCAGGTAGTACGTACCGGCCTGGTTCACGATGAGGACCTGGACGTCCTCGTAGCCGGCGTTCTCCACCATGAGGCGCAGCGGCTCGATCGGGTCGATGCCCGTCGCGGCCAGCACGATCATGGTCAGCAGGAAGGCGCTGACCAGGGCGAGCACGGGCCCGGCGAAGCCGAGGAGCAGCCGGTCCTTGTCGAATTTCTTCATCGGGCCTCGTCCTCCGTCGTGTCACCGTCGGCAGCGGCGGAGTGATTGTCGGTTGCTTCCAGGTGCCCCGAGGCGGCGCCCGTCATGGCGGTGCCGAGCTCTTCGGGGGTGACGGTCGCGGGGTCGGCGTCCGCGACCAGGCGGCCGCGGTAGATCACGCGCAGGGTGTCGGACAGGCCGATGAGCTCGTCCAGGTCCGCGGAGATGAGCAGGACGGCCAGGCCCTCGCGGCGGGCCTCGCGGATCGCGTCCCAGATCTGCGCCTGCGCACCGACGTCCACACCACGGGTGGGGTGGGCGGCGATGAGGAACTTCGGGTTGTGGCTCATCTCGCGGCCGACGATCAGCTTCTGCTGGTTGCCGCCGGAGAGCGAGGCCGCGGTGACCTCGATGCCGGGCGTGCGGACGTCGTACTCGCGCACGATCCGCTCGGTGTCCTTGCGGGCCGCCTTCGGGTCGAGGATGCCTCGCTTGGAGTTGGGCGCCTCGGTGACGTGGCCGAGGATCCGGTTCTCCCAGAGCGGGGACTCCAGCAGCAGGCCGTGGCGGTGGCGGTCCTCGGGGATGTACCCGATGCCGCCCTCGCGGCGCTTGCGCACCGAGGTCTTGGTGATGTCCTTGCCGTCCAGCGTGATCACGCCCGAGTCGGCGGCGGCCATGCCCATGAGGGCTTCGATCAGCTCGGTCTGGCCGTTGCCCTCGACACCGGCGATGCCGAGGATCTCGCCCTTGTGGATCGCGAGGCTGATGTCGTCCAGCAGGAGGCGGCCGGTCTCGACGTGCTCCACGGTCGCGGAGTCCGCGGCGCCCGCGGGGACCAGGACCTCCGGCTCGGCGACGACGACGTCGCTCGCGGCGAGGGTCAGGTTGGCCACCTGCAGCATCGGGACGTCGGTCACGGTCGACTCGCGGGTCTCCGGCGACGGCAGCTCCGCACCGACCATCAGCTCGGCGAGCTGCTTGGTGGTGGCGGTCTTCGGGTCGGCGGTGCCGACCGTGGTGCCGCGCCGGATGACGGTGATGTCGTCGGCGACCTTCAGCACCTCGCCCAGCTTGTGCGAGATGAAGATGACGGTCAGGCCCTCGGCCTTGAGCTCGCGCAGGTTGTCGAAGAGGGCGTCCACCTCCTGCGGCACGAGCACGGCGGTCGGCTCGTCGAGGATGAGGATCTTCGCACCGCGGTAGAGGACCTTGAGGATCTCCACGCGCTGCCGGTCGGCGACACCGAGGTCCTCGACCAGGGCGTCGGGGCGCACGCCGAGGCCGTACGCGTCCGAGATCTCCTTGATCTTCTTACGGGCCTTGGCGCCGATGCCGTAGAGCTTCTCGCCGCCGAGAACCACGTTCTCCAGGACGGTGAGGTTGTCGGCGAGCATGAAGTGCTGGTGCACCATGCCGATGCCGAGGGCGATGGCGTCGCCGGGGGTGCTGAAGGAGACCTGCTGCCCGTCGATGGCGATGGTGCCCTCGTCCGGCTTCTGCATGCCGTAGAGGATCTTCATCAGAGTCGACTTGCCGGCGCCGTTCTCGCCGATCAAGGCATGGACCGTGCCCTTGCGGACGGTGATCGCGATGTCCTTGTTGGCGACGACGCCGGGGAAGCGCTTGGTGATGCCGTGCAGTTCTACGGCGGGGGGCGGGCTGGACGCGTTGATGACGCACTCTCCTTGGCGCGGAAGGAGCGGAAGGCAGGGGGGACAGGGCGGGGAGTGAAAGTATCGCGTCCACGATGCTTCTACGCGCGTAGCACTGTCGGAAGTGAAAACTCGCGGCCATGGGGCCACGTGGTCACAGAATAGTGATCACAGAACGTGGCTCGGGGCCCGGGAGCGATCGAGACCGCTTCCCGGACCCCGGAGACCAGGACTACATGTCAGCGACGGCCTTACGGGGCGGTCTTGACTTCGATCTTCTTGGCGATGATGTCGGCCTTGGCCTTCTCCACCGCGGCGATGACGTCGGCCATCGCCTTGTACTTCGGGTTGGAGTCGGCCAGGCCGACGCCGTCCTTGTCCAGGCCGTAGCGGATCTCACCGATGGTCGGCTTGCCGTCCTGGACGGACTTGATCACGTTGAAGACGGAGTCCTCGACGTCCTTCGTGACCGAGGTCAGGATGGAGTCCTTGTACTTCGCCAGACCGGCCTGGTTGTACTGGTCGGAGTCGACGCCGATGGCCCACTTGCCCTTGGCCGAAGCGGCCTCGATGGCACCGGAACCCGCGAGACCGGCGGCGGCGTAGACGACGTCCGCGCCCGCGTCGATCTGACCCTGCGCGGCGGCCTTGCCGAGGTCGGGCTTGGCGAAACCGTCGAAGTTCGGCGGCTGGGTCAGGTACTGGGAGAGCACCTTGGCGTTCGGGTTGGTGTCCTTGACGCCCTGGGTGAAGCCCGCCTCGAACTTCTTGATCAGCGGAACCTCGACACCGCCGATGAAGCCGACCGTGCCGGTCTTGGACACCTTGGCGGCGGCGACGCCGGCCAGGTAGGAGCCCTGCTCCTCGTTGAAGACGAGGTTGGCGATGTTCGGGCCGGTCACCGAGGTGTCGTCGATGATCGCGAACGTGGTGTCCGGGAACTTCGGCGCGACCTTCTTGATGGCCGGGGCATAGGCGAAACCGACGCCGATGACCGGGTTGTTGCCCTTGCGGGCAAGCTCGGTGAGGCGCTGGACCTTGTCGGCCTCGCCCTCACCGTCGGTGGGCTCCGCCTCGGCGCCCTTGATCTTCAGATCGGTTTCGGCCTTCTTCAGGCCGGCGTAGGCGGCATCGTTGAACGACTGGTCGCCGCGGCCACCGATGTCGTACGCGATGGCAGCGGACTTCTGACCCGACTCCGAGGGGGAGGAGGAGGCGTCAGAGGACTTCTTACCGCCACAGGCGGTGGCCGAGAGGGCCAGCGCCGCGGACGCGATGCCCACGGTGGCGATCCTGGTGATCCGGCGCAAGGGGAGGCTCCTTCAAAACCTGACCGAAGCGCCACGACCGGCGCTGGTTTCGCGGCGATCGTAACGCGCGTAGATGTCAGTTAAAGGCCCGTTCATGAGTCGTTATCGGATCGTCGTGAACCGGACAGTGACCGATTGGTGACTCCTCACGCGCCCAGCCCTTGCGTACCAAGGGCCGGACACGCCAGACGGAAGATCCGTTGATGTTGTAAGGAAGTTCGCCCCGGCCGTTACCTGACGGGCACGGACCGACGCCCGTCCAGCAGCGCCGCGGCCGTGAAGAACTCCACGCCGACCGCGATCGCGTCCTCGTCCACGTCGAAGTCCCCGCGGTGCAGATCGTGCTTGGCGGTGTCGCCCGGTGCGCGGACCCCGAGGCGGGCCATGGCGCCGGGGACGTGCTCCAGGTACCAGGAGAAGTCCTCCCCGCCCAGGCTCTGCTCGGTGTCCTCGACCGACTCGGTGCCGCGGCGGGCCGTCATCGCCTCGCGCAGCAATTCGGTGATCACCGGATCGTTGACCACCGGCGGCACTCCGCGCACGTGGTTGATCTCGAACTTGGCCCCGTGCATGGTCGCGATCTCGTCGATCGCCGCGTAGAGCATGTCCGGCGCCTCGTGCCAGGCGTTCAGGTCCAGGCACCGGACGGTTCCGGACAGCTCGGCGTGCATCGGGATGACGTTGCAGGCGTGCCCGGCCTCGATCCGGCCCCAGGTGACCGACATGCCCGAGCGGGCGTCCATCCGGCGGGCCAGCAGGGCCGGGGCGTCGACGGCCACCCGGGCGGCGGCCGTCACCAGGTCGGTGGTCAGGTGCGGCCGTGCGGTGTGCCCGCCGGAGCCGGTGAGGGTGACCTCCAGCCGGTCGCAGGCCGAGGTGATGGGGCCGGCCCGCAGCCCGATCCGCCCCGCGTCGACCCGGGGGTCGCAGTGCACGGCGACGATCCTGCCCACGCCGTCCAGCACCCCGGAGTCGATGGCGTCGGTGGCCCCGCCCGGGAGCACCTCCTCGGCGGGCTGGAAGAGCAGCCGTACGGGGCGGGGCAGCAGCCCCTGCCGGTCGAGCTCGGCGAGCACCAGGCCTGCGCCGAGGACGACCGCGGTGTGCACGTCGTGGCCGCAGGCGTGGGCGCGGTCCGGGAAGGTCGAGCGGTACGAGACGTGCGTCTTGGCATCCGGGATGGGCAGGGCGTCGATGTCCGCGCGCAGGGCCAGCATCGGCCGGCCCCCGTCCCAGGTGCCGACGTCACAGATCAGGCCCGTGCCGGACTTCAGCACCCGTGGTCGCAGGCCGGCTTTCTCCAGCCGGGCCTTGATCGCCGCGGTGGTACGGAATTCCTGGTGTCCGAGCTCCGGGTGCATGTGCAAGTCCCGGCGGAAGGCGATCAGTTCGGTACGCAGGTGGTCCGGAAGTGTGCCGGGCAGCTCGGGCCGGTCGGACGCGGCGGGCTGGGCGGTCTGGGACTCGCGGGACATCAACTGGTTCACCCGTTGAAGGGTAGGCGCACGGACGGGTCAACTGGCCGGGGATCCACAAAAGTTCATGCCGTTAGGGGAAAGAAACACGGCCTCTGGCGCATGACCGGGTGTCCCCGGGGGTAAACTCGCGCGCTCATCCGGCCGTGGGAGCCGCCTGGGCAGGGAGTCTGCGCACATCACGGGCGGTGTCGGTGACCCCGGCGAGGAAGCTGCGGGCGCGCGCGGACGCGGACCCGGTGAGCCAGGCGGGGTCCACATCGCATACGGCGACGGTCACACCGGTACCGCTCAGGGCGTACGGCAGCGTGTGGACGACCGTGGACGGAAAGCTGACGATCGTCCTGCCGACCGGACCGCGCCGCGCGATCAGCTCCAGCGGCAGGTCCGGGCGGACGATCTCCAGCCCGGTCGCCTGGCTCAGCGCGCGCAGCTTCTCCGGGGACTCGCGCCGGTGCGCGAAGTAGCGGGTGGCGCCGTGCTCCAGGGTGAGGGCGCGCACCGCTTCCAGGTAGCGGGCCGGGTCCACCACACCGGTCTCCACCAGCGAGGTGCCGACCAGGTCGGTGCCCTTGGTCAGGCGGGGCGGGCCGAAGCGGGCGCGGGTCCAGGCGAAGTCGTTGACCCGCAGGGTCATGGCGCCGTGGGCGGTGACGGGCATCGAGCTGAACACCTCGACGCGGTGGCCGCGGCCCCGGACCGGGGTGAAGCGGCGGCGCGCGGTCGCCGAGACGGGCGCGTACGCCAGCTCGCGGACCCGGCCGGGCAGTCCCCCGCCGCCGACCCGGTGCCAGCGTACGAGGCGTTCGCCGCGGGCGGTCTGGGCGACGAACTCCATGGTGGCGGTGCCGTCGTCGACCACGACGAGCTCGTCGGCGCGCACGAGGGTGAGCAGCAGCTGGACGTAGCGCGAGAAGGGGTCGCCGATGACGACCGTGCGCGCCGCGCGGACGTCGCGCGCCAGCGCGGCCAGCGCCTTCAGCGGCGCGAACCGGCTGCCGCGCGCCTCCTGCCAGCACACCTCGTACCCCTCGTCCCGGGCCAGCGCGGCCATCCGGCGCAGCTGGCCGCGGGACATGGGGTCGGTCGGCGGCAGGACGACGATCCTCAGCGAGGACCCCGCGCCCTCCGGTGCGGGTCCGCCGCCGGCCCCGCCGCCCCCCTCGGCGCCGGCCTGGTCCGGGCCGGGTTCCGCCCCGCCGGCGCGGGGCCCCCGCTGGCGCGGGACCCCGTCCAGCTGCGGCTGCTGCGGGCCGGGGCCCGCCGGGGCGCTGCGCGCGTACGCCCACTCCAGCACGTTGAGGAGTTGGACCGGGCTCTCGACGAACGCCAGGGTGGAGGCGGAGGGGGTCACCACGTACTCCTTGTCAGGGGGCGGAACTCGTACGCGCCGGACCGGGGGTCAGACGGCTGCCAGCTCGCCCCGGACGCGGCGGAGCTTCTTCATGGGGCCGAGCTCGGACTCGTAGACCCGCTTGACCCCGTCGCCGAGAGCGGTCTCGATGGTGCGGATGTCGCGGACCAGGCGGGTCAGGCCGCCGGGCTCGACGGAGGCGGCCTGGTCGGAGCCCCACATCGCGCGGTCGAGGGTGATGTGGCGCTCGACGAAGGTGGCGCCGAGGGCGACGGCGGCGAGGGTGGTCTGCAGGCCCGTCTCGTGGCCGGAGTAGCCGATCGGGACGTTCGGGTACTCGTCCCGCAGGGTGTCGATGACCCGCAGGTTGAGCTCCTCGGCCTTCGCCGGGTAGGTGGAAGTGGCGTGGCAGAGCAGGATGTTGGCGCTGCCGAGCACCTCCACCGCGTGGCGGATCTGCTGCGGGGTGGACATCCCGGTGGACAGCACGACGGTGCGGCCGGTGGCGCGCAGGGCGCGCAGCAGCTCGTCGTCGGTGAGGGAGGCGGAGGCCACCTTGTGGGCGGGCACGTCGAACTTCTCCAGGAAGGCGACCGCCTCGGTGTCCCACGGGGAGGCGAACCAGTCGATGCCGCGCTTGGCGCAGTGCTCGTCGATGGCGCGGTACTCGTCCTCGCCGAACTCGACCTTGTGGCGGTAGTCGATGTAGGTCATCCGGCCCCAGGGGGTGTCGCGTTCGATGTCCCACTGGTCGCGCGGGGTGCAGATCTCCGGGGTGCGCTTCTGGAACTTCACGGCGTCACAGCCGGCTTCGGCGGCGGCGTCGATGAGGGCGAAGGCGTTGCCGAGGTCGCCGTTGTGGTTGATGCCGATCTCGCCGACGACGTAGACGGGGCGGCCGGGGCCCGCGGTGCGCGCTCCGAAGGTACGGAGGCGGGGGTCGGGGGTGGAGGTCATGGCAGGGGGCGTCCTTCGGTGCGGGGGTGTGCGGGGTGTGGGCTGCGGGTCGGGGTGGAGCTCGGGGTGGGGCTCGGGGTGGGGCTCGGGGTGCGGATGTGGTGCGGGGTGTGGGTCGAGCAGGGGGGCGAGCAGGCGGGCGCGTTCCAGGTCGTGCGGGTCGTCGATCTCCAGGACCCGGGAGGGGTCGGTGGCGACGGGCAGGGTGCGGCCGAAGAAGCGGTGGCGGGCGGCGCGGAAGCCGTCGGCGTCCATCGCGTAGGCGGCGCCGGTCTCCAGCAGGTCCTGCGGCCGGTCCTGGCGCCGGGGGCGGTACGCCTGGTCGTGGTTGACCCCGGCTCCGGAGCCGTCGGCTCCGGAGCGCCAGAGGAACCCGTGGAAGGGGGCCACGGTCAGGGCCGAGTCGGCCGCCCCGGAGGCGACGGCCACGGCGACCGACTCGACGTCGGAGGCGGTGAGGAAGGGGCTCGTGCACTGGACGAGGAGGACCACGTCCACGCTGACGGAGTGCAGTTCCTCGAAGGCGGCGAGCGCGTGCAGGAGGGCGGCCTCGCTGCTCGCGGTGTCGCCGGAGATCGCGGTCGGACGGGCGATCACGTCGGCTCCGGCGGCGCGGGCGGCCTCGGCGATCGCGCCGGAGTCCGTGGAGACCACCACGTCGGTGACGGTCGGCGCGGAGCGGCAGGCCCGGACGGCGCGGGCGACGAGCGGGGTGCCGGCGACCTCGGCGAGGTTCTTGCCCGGAACCCCCTTGGAGCCGCCGCGGGCCGGGATCACGGCGAGGACGCGGGGGCTCACAGCTCCCCCAGCCTGCGGATCACCGGGGCGACGCGCTGCACGCCGTGCCGGTAGGCGCCGCGGGCGGCCTCGCGCAGGTGGGCGCGGAGCCGGCGGCGCAGCCGGGACTCCCCGGCGGCCGGTCGGGCCGCGCCGGGCAGCGGGGTGCCGTCGGGGGCGAGGTGGTGCCGGGCGAGGATCCCGGGCAGGTACCGGGGGGCGGTGGTCAGCGTGTAGTACGGCGCGGGGGCGGGCAGCCGGGCGGCGGCCACCAGCCCGGCGACCTTGGCCCGGGCGACGGCGTAGGCGTCGTGCGGTGCGCCTGCGGCGGGCTCGGCGGACGCACGCGCGGCCCGGGCCGGTTCGGTGGCGGCCGGCGTGGCTGCGGCCGGCGTGGCTGCGGCCGGCGTGGCTGCGGCCGGCGTGGCTGCGGCCGGCGTGGCTGCGGCCGGGCCCGGGTGGACGCCCTGGGCGGCCAGCCAGAGCGGGTCGCCCTCCGGGAGGAGGCCGGAGTCGAGCTGGTCCCACGAGGCCAGGCAGCCGGAGCCCAGGAAGTGGTGGTTGCCGAGGGCCTCGCGGATGCCGAGGTCGGTGAGGATCGCCGTCGGGATGGAGCGGTGCAGGGATTCCAGGGCGGCCGTGGAGGAGACGGTGACCAGCAGGTCGGTGCCGTCCAGCACCTCGCCCATGTTCCCGTACACCAGACGGCAGTTGGCGGGCAGTCCGCCCGGGATCTTCTCCGCGAGCCGCTGGTACGGCTGCTCCTCCAAGTGCGTGGTGTGCTCCCCGGGCTTGCTGCGCAGTTTGATCAGCACCTCCCGCTCGGGGTGCAGCCGCGCGTGCCCGGCGGCCCGTTCCAGCAGGTAGGCGCGGTCGGCGCGGCTGTCGGGCACGGAGGGCTGGACGGCGAAGACCACCGTGTGGGCCCTGCTGCCGGCCTGCTCGTACGGCGCCCCGCCCAGGAAGGGCAGCGCGGTCTCGGTGACGGCTCCGGCGTCCGCGCCGACCCCCTCGTACACGGCGCGGAACCGCTCCGCGTCGTGGCGGGAGTTGGCGAGGACGAGGTCGGCCCCGTGCCGCAGCAGCAGCCCGTCGGCGAGCTTCTCGTAGACGACACCGACGTATCCGGTGACGAGTACGGGGCGCTTCGCCGGGGTCGGCCACAGGGCGCGGGCCCCGTGCAGGACGGCCTGGACGGCCCCTCCGACGAGGGCGAGGACGACCACGTCGTAGCGCTCCCGCTCGATCTCGGCGAAAAACTCCGCGCAGGTCACCTCGGTCAGCCGGTCGGCCCGTACCCCCACTTCACCGAGCTGGCGCGCGGTGGGTGTGGCACGGCCGCGCAGCAGGTATCCGGTGAGCTGGTGGTCGGGCACGAGACGGCGGGCGGTGAGTGCGCCCCATTTCCATCGCGTATCGGAATCGGCGAGTACGGCGACGCGTTTGCGTTCTGGCACGCGGCAGAAGCTATTCCGCAATTTCGGTGATCGGCCCAACGAACGCACAACAGCGGGTTAACAACGCGTCGACTCAATACGAAAGCGCACGGGTTAACTCGCCCGCCCCGCGCCGTTCACGTGGAATCCGCATCCGGGCCACAGTGAATGCCGGGCGGCGCCCTAATGTCTCGCGGGTGCCCAAGCTCTCTGTTGTCGTGCCGTTCTACAACGTGCAGACATACGCACCGGATGCCCTGAAGAGTCTCGAACTCAACGCACGGGAGGATTTCGAGTTCCTGCTCGTCGACGACTGCTCGACGGACGGGACGCCCGGCCTCCTGGAGCGGGCGGCGAGCGAGCTGCCCGGGGCGGTGCACCTCAGACACGAGCGGAACGGCGGCTTGGCCACCGCACGGAACACCGGCCTGGACGCGGCCCGCGGCGAATACCTCGCCTTCCTGGACGGGGACGACTGGCTGGCCCCCGGCCACCTGGCCCGCACACTGGCCGCCATAGAGGCGCTGAACTGCGATTTCGTCCGCACCGACCATGTCCGGTGCACGGGCAGGTCGCGGAGCGTGCAGCGCGTCCCCTACGGCCCGCAGTCGGTCGTCGCCGATCCGCGCACCGCGATCCTGCCCGTCGACCGGGCCACCTCGGTGGACTATCCGTACGCCTGGGCCGGCATGTACCACCGGCGGCTGCTGGAGCGCGGGGTCCTGCACTTTACGGACGGACTGCGGACGGCGGAGGACCGGCCGTGGATCTGGCGGCTGCACCGGGAGGCGGAGTCCTTCGCCGCGGTGGGCCTGCCCGGTGTCTTCTACCGGCGCGGAGTCGCCACGTCCCTGACGCAGATCGGGGACGAACGGCAGCTCGATTTCATCCGTGCATTTGATCAAGTCCTGGCGGACGTCGCCGCCGACCGGGAATCCGGTCTGCTGCTCCCGAAAGCCGTCCGAACATATTGCGCGATTATCGCGCACCATTTCGGATCCATCGAAAGGTTCGAACCGGCCGTGGCCAAGAAACTCCGTTCCATGAGTGCGGCCGCGATGGGCCGCATGCCCCAGGACGTACTGGACCAGGTCCTGGACTCGATGGACATCGAACGCTCCACCCTGCTGCGGCGCGTGCGCGGCGGCCGCCGCACCCCGTCGGGAGCGGCCGCCTGATGCCCACCCAGATCTTCCTGGCCTCCACCCTCTACGGTGCGGCCACGCTCGCGGCGGGCATCGACGCGGGCTGCTTCCCGCCGGCCGGCCGCCGGATCCTGCTGACCAGCAATCACGCCGTCACCGCCGAGGTGACCCCGGGGGTCGCGGACATGCCGGGCTTCGCCGCCCTGCGCACCCGCTTCGACGAGGTGCTCGACTGGAACCGGGTCATCGAGCCGCAGCACCCGAGCACCTGGGCCCCGCGCGCGGAGGACGTCCCGATCTGGGAACGGCAGCTGCGCTCCCTGTGGGGTCTCGGCGAGGACCGCGTCGAGCTGGTCGTGGAGTCCCTGCAGGTGCCGCCGGCCCAGACCCTGTGCCGGCTCTTCCCCGGCGCCGCGGTCGACGTCTACGCCGACGGGCTGATGAGCTACGGACCCACCCGCTTCCGCCTCGACCCGCAGCTCGGGATGCGGGTGCGGCGGGTGCTCCACCTGGACCTCGTACCGGGCCTGAAGCCGCTGCTGCTGACGGAGTTCGGGGCGCGGGACGAACTGGTGCCGACGGAGTCCGTCCTGAAGGTCCTCGCCGAGCTCGCCGATGCCACCGCGGCCACTCCGGTCGCCGAGGCCACGGCGGGGGTCGACGGGGCCGAGCCGCCGGCGCTCCTGCTGGGCCAGTACCTCTCGGCGCTCGACCTCATGTCCCTGGCCGAGGAGGAGGAGCTGCACGTGTCGATGGTCCGGGGCGCGCACGCCCTGGGCCACGACGAGCTGGTGTTCAAACCGCATCCCGGCGCCCCGGCCGCGTACTCCCGCCGGGCCGAGGAGGAGGCCGAGCGGCTCGGCGCCCGGCTGACCGTGATCGCCGCCCCGATACTGGCCGAAACCCTCTACCAGCGGCTGCGGCCGGCCCTGGTCGTCGGCTGCTTCTCCACCGGCCTGCTGACCGCCGCCACCCTGTACGGGCTCCCGGTGGCCCGGACCGGCACGGACGCGGTGCTGGCCCGCCTGGCCCCGTACCCGAACAGCAACCGGGTCCCGCTGGCCCTGGTGGACGCCCTGCTCCCGGACCTCGCCGACGCGGAGGCGGTGCGCACCTGGACGCCCCCGACCCCCGATCTGGTCCGGGGGGAGGCGGCGGCGCTGCTGACCGCCGTCGGGTTCACCATGCAGCCGCAGATCCTGGCCGCGCGCCGGCCGGCGGCCGAGGCCTACCTGGCCCGGCACCTGACCACCCGCACCTGGCGGTACTTCACCCGCCGCCGGCTGACGGCCCTGGGGCTGCCGGGCGGCATCCCGGCGCAGCTCGCGTTCCTGCCGCGCAGCCGCGCGGTGCGCCGGGCCGTACGGCGGCTGAGCCGGCTGCGCCGCGCCGTCAGCTGACAGCGAGCTTGGCCGCGAAGCCGAGGAAGAGCACGCCCGCCGCGGAGGTGGCGCCGGCCGACAACCGCTTGCGCCGGCGGAACGCCTCCGAGAGCCGGGTGCCGCCGAAGATCAGCAGCGTCAGGTACGCGAAGCTGCCGGTCTGCAGCAGAGCGCCGAGGAGCAGGAACGAGAGCGCCGGGTAGGCGTAGGACGGGTCCACGAACTGCACGAAGAAGGACATCAGGAAGAGGATGGCCTTCGGGTTGAGGAGGCTGATGAGCAGCGCCCGCCGGTAGGGCCGCTCGTTGCCGCCCGGTTCGGCGGGGGCGTCGGCCGGCGCCTCCTCCCGCTCCCGGCGCGTGCGCCACAGCGCCCAGGCGCCCCGCATCATCCCCACGGCCAGCCAGGCCAGGTACCCGGCGCCGAGGAACTTGACCACCGTGAACACCAGCGGGCTCGCCCGCAGCAGTGCCCCGGCGCCCACGGCGGTGAGCAGCATCAGCACGGCGTCGCCGGTGAACACCCCGGCGGCGGCCTTGTATCCGGTCCGCACCCCGCGCCGTGCGGCCACGGAGAGCACGTACAGCGAGTTCGGACCCGGCAGGAGAATGATCAGTACGAGGCCGGCGAGGTACGTCGGCAGATCGGTGACACCCAGCATGTGCAGGAGTGTCCCATGAGGACACACCTGACAGTCCAATTGGTTTCACCATGTGGAATCCGTCGGCTCGTACGTCCCCCACACCTCCCGCAGCGCCCCGCACACCTCCCCCACCGTGGCCCTCGCCCGCAGCGCCTCCTTCATCGGATACAGCACGTTCTCCGTTCCCGCGGCCGCCTCCCGCAGGGCCCCGAGCGCCGCCGAGACCGCCGCCGCGTCCCGCTCCGCCCGCAGCCGCGCCAGCGCCGCGCACTGCCGCGCCTCGATGGCCGGGTCCACGCGCAGCGGTTCGTACGGTTCCTCCCGGTCGAGCGCGAACCGGTTGACGCCGACGACCACCCGCTCCCCGCTCTCGGTCTCCTGCGCGATCCGGTAGGCGTTGCGTTCGATCTCGCCCTTCTGGAAGCCGTTCTCGATCGCGGCCACCGCCCCGCCCTGGTCCTCGACCCGCCGCATCAGCGCGAGCGCCGCCTCCTCCAGCTCGTCCGTCATCCGCTCCACGGCGTACGACCCGGCGAAGGGGTCCACGGTGTGCGGCACGTCCGTCTCGTACGCGAGGACCTGCTGGGTGCGCAGCGCGAGGCGGGCGGACTTCTCCGTCGGCAGCGCGATGGCCTCGTCGAAGGAGTTGGTGTGCAGGGACTGCGTGCCGCCGAGGACGGCGGCGAGCGCCTGCACGGCCACCCGTACGAGGTTCAGCTCGGGCTGCTGCGCGGTCAGCTGGACCCCGGCCGTCTGGGTGTGGAAGCGCAGCATCAGCGACTTCGGATCCCGCGCCCCGAACTCCTCGCGCATGACGCGGGCCCAGATCCGCCGGGCCGCGCGGAACTTCGCGACCTCCTCCAGCAGGGTGGTGCGGGAGACGAAGAAGAAGGAGAGCCGGGGCGCGAACTCGTCGACCGCCATCCCGGCCGCCAGGGCCGTACGGACGTACGCGATGCCGTCGGCGAGGGTGAAGGCCACCTCCTGCGCGGGCGAGGCCCCCGCTTCGGCCATGTGGTAGCCGGAGATGGAGATGGTGTTCCACCGGGGGATCTCGGTGCGGCAGTAGCGGAAGGTGTCGGCCGTCAGCCGGAGCGAGGGCCCGGGCGGAAAGATGTACGTTCCGCGCGCAATGTACTCCTTGAGCACATCGTTCTGAATAGTCCCCGTCAGCTGCCCGCCCGGAATGCCCTGTTCCTCCGCGACCAGCTGGTAGAGCAGCAGGAGCAGCGCGGCGGGCGCGTTGATGGTCATGGAGGTGGAGACCCGGTCCAGCGGGATCCCGTCGAACAGCGTCCGCATGTCGTCGACCGAGTCGACGGCGACGCCGACCTTGCCGACCTCTCCGTGCGCGAGCGGGGCGTCGGAGTCGTGCCCCATCTGGGTGGGGAGGTCGAAGGCGACGGAGAGTCCGGTGCCGCCGCCGGCGATGAGCTGCCGGTAGCGGGCGTTGGACTCGGCAGCCGTGCCGAATCCGGCGTACTGCCGCATGGTCCATGGCCGGCCGGTGTACATGTTCGGATAAATCCCCCTGGTGTAGGGGAAATCGCCCGGTTCGCCCAGGGCGGCCGCGGGGTCCCACCCCGTCAGGTCGCCGGGCCCGTAGACGGGTTCGATCGGGAGTCCGCTCTCGGTGCGTGCCATGTGACGAAGACCTCCGTGGAGCTGCCGGGCCCGGGGCTGGTACAACCTTGCCCGCGCATCGCTTCTTAAGGCGGCGGACGGCTGCTGGTCACAATGGCGCAACATCCGGTGGCGCGGTGCAACTCTCCACGCGGGCCAGGCATCACCTAGATACACGACCGTAGAAACCGGGGGACTGCAATGCAGCGCCAGAGATTCATAATCCGCACGCTCGGGGTTGCCACCGCCGTCGCGCTCGCCGCGACCGCCTGCGGGCCGCAGAAGTCGGAGTCCGCCGGCTCCGCTTCTCCGGTTTCGTCCTCGCCCACGGCGGGCGCCTCCCCCGAAGCCTCACCGACCACCGACAACAAGCCCGCCGAGGCCTCGCCGTCGGCCTCCGCGTCGCCCTCCGCCTCGGCTTCCCCGTCGTCCTCTCCTTCGCCCTCGGTGAAGCAGATCATGGCCAACGGCGACGAGAGCGAGCAGGTGCGCGAGCTCCAGGCACGCCTGCGGCAGCTCAAGCTGATGTCGGTGGCGCCGACCGGTTTCTACGGTTCGAAGACCACGGCCGCGGTCAAGTCCTTCCAGTCGAAGAACGGTCTGAACGGGACCGGTTCGGTCGACGACGCGACCTGGAAGAAGATCCAGGGCGCCAGCAAGAAGCCCACCGACGACGAGCTGCGCCCGCCGACCGTCAACGAGGTCGACGCGCCGGACCCGCGCTGCATGGAGGGCCGGGTCATGTGCATCAGCAAGGAGAGCCGCACCCTCGCCTGGATGATCGACGGCAAGGTCATCTCCACCATGGACGTGCGCTTCGGTTCGGAGAACACTCCGACCCGCGAGGGCGTCTTCAAGGTGGACCGCAAGGAGAAGGAGTGGACGTCCACGCTCTACCACACGGCCATGCCGTACTCGATGTTCTTCAGCGGCGGCCAGGCCGTGCACTACTCGGCCGACTTCGCGGCCCGCGGCTACAACGGCGCCTCGCACGGCTGCGTGAACGTCCGGGACAAGGGCAAGCTGTCGGCCCTCTTCGGCCAGGTCAACGTCGGCGACAAGGTCGTCGTGTACTGGTGATGCGCGCGGCCCCACGGGCCCACGCGGAAGGCCTTCGCCCGGGATCCGGTCGAAGGCCTTGTCGTTGGCGGCCGGGCGCCGGCCTCCTGAGGTCGAAGTAAAGGGCGCGGGCAGGGCCGGGGGAACGTGCCCCGCCCGCGCCGGTTGCGCAGAGCCCAGGGGTACGGGGGGAACCCCGGCTCATGCGCGGCCGATGACCAGTCGGCTCGATATGTACTGCGCCGCCGATTCGAAAAGTGTTACAGGCGGGTCAGCGCATGTGTCAGAGACCGGCGCGCAGGCCCGTCGAGGGCCGCGGAACCGCCGGGGCCAGGGTCGGGGCCTTGAGCACGCCGTCCCCCAGCGGGACGTCGCTGCGCTTGCCGCCGGAGTCCCGCTCCAGCAGCGACTTGCAGTAGTCCGGGATCCGGGTGAGCCCGTCGGCCAGGCGTGAGAGCCGCTCGCGGCGGTCGTCGTCGAGGCGGCCCGACCGGTAGTCCTGGCAGAGGTCCCGCGCCTTGATCAGGTTCTCCCGCTCGCGCTGCTCGCGGTCCTTGCCGGTGTCCCCGTTGCCGAAGGTGTCCCGGTCCCCGCCCTTGTCGCCCGTGCCGCCGGCTCCCCCGCTCAGGTCGCCCCGGGTGTCCTTGCCCGAGCCGCCGGTCGCCGAGGTGCCGGCCGAGGTGTCCCCGCCGGTTCCGGAGCCGGGCGACGTACGTCCGTCCGTGCCCGGCGGATGCGACGGGCCCGGGGTGAGCATCGAATTCGAGCCGTCCGGCAGCGGGGTGGGCCGCAGCTTCGGGGTGAGCGTGGGGGCTCCGCTGTCGAAGCCCGGGTCCGCGTTCTCGCCGGCAGTGACGGACATCGCCGGTCCGGGTCCCGCGGTGTCGTGCCGGTCGCGGTCCAGCAGCCCGGCGCCCGCCGCCGCGGCGAGGCCGCCGACGGCGACGCTCGCCAGAGCGGCCGCCAGGCCGAAGCTCACGGTCCGGCCGCGCCGGGGTACGGGTGCAGGGGCGAAGGAGGGGACCAGACGGCCGAGATCGACCACGGGCTCGCCGGATCCGGCCGTCGCGGCCGGCTCCGACCGGTCCGCGGAGCGGCCGGCGGCGGTCCGCGCCGTACGGAAGGCGGCCACGGCCGCGGCCTCGCCGGGCAGTTCCGTTCCCGCGGGCGGCAGCGCCCCGCCGGCGCCCAGGGCTTCCAGGGCGTCGAGGGCGGCGCGCAGCCGGGCGGCCTCGACGCGGGCGCGCGGTTCGGCGCCGGCCGGGCCCACAGGTTCCGCCGGTTCGCCTCGCAGCAGTCGGTCCGCCGCGGCCTGGTCCAGCCACCTGTTGCGCTCGTCGGCCATCACATGTCCTTCTGCGTCCGCCAACGTGAATGCGTCACACCGGTTTGCTCTACGAAGCCCCCGCCTCGGCCACGCTGTGCGGGTACGGCGTCGAGATCCCTCCCGCCCCCGCCGTCCCACGGCTGGCCACCGGCATTATGGCCGACCGCCGCGGCCGGCTCTGCGCCGGTGCCCTGGTCCGGCCCGAAACCGCCCTCGGAACCCTCTTCGCCGAGCAGCTCGGCCAGCTTCTTCAGGCCCCGGTGCGCCGCGGTCCGTACGGCGCCGGGCCGCTTGCCGAGGGTCTCGGCCGCGCTCTTGGCGTCCAGTCCGACCACCACCCGCAGGACGACGGCCTCGGCCTGGTCCTGCGGCAGCTTCGCGATGAGGGCCATGGTCCGGCCGGTGGAGAGGGACTCCATCGCCGCGCCCGCGGTGTCGCAGTCGGCGGCCCACGCGGTCAGTTCGGTGTCGTCGCCGCCGATGGCGGGACGGCGGCCGCGCATGCGGATGTGGTCGAGGGCCCGGTTGCGGGCGATGCGGGCGGCCCAGCCGCGGAAGCGGTCCGCGTCGCCGGTGAAGGAGTCGAGGTCGCGGGCGATCTGCAGCCAGGCCTCGGAGGTCACGTCCTCCGCGTCGCCGTCCCCGACGAGCGTGCGTACGTATCCGAGCAGGCGTGGGTGCACGGCGCGGTACACAGCACGGAACGCGTCCTCGTCGCCGTCCTGTGCCGCGAGCACCGCGGCGGTCAGCTCCGCGTCGTCCCCCAGCAAAGTCCCCAACCCGTTCACTGTCCTGTACGTGTGGCGCAAATCAGCACGTTACGGCTTTCAAGTACCTCGCGTCCACGAGTGATACAACGTGCAACCAATCCTGTGCGGAGCGAGGTGTGACACAAAACGCACTTGAGGCGCTGACATGGATACGGGCTTGTCGCACGAGTCCGTGACGGATGGCGGCCGGGGCCTCTCCTGTGGGGGGTGGCGGCCTCGGTCGCCCTCCCCCTCCCGGACCGGTTCCCGGGCCTGGCTGCGGCGCTCACGTCATCCTTTCGGCTCACTTCCGAGTGAAAACCCCTGATGGGTACGACACACCCTGCCTTGCATCGCTAGCGTGGCGGTACACCCGCGCCGCGCCCCGAGGAGCCCCCCGCTGTCCAGCCATCTTCCGGCACAGGCCCGCGGCTGCTCTGATCCTTCTCACGGCTCAGGGCTGGCGCGGTTCAACGCCCTGTCCCCCGAGACCGCCCACGCCGTCCTGCTGCAGTGCTGCGGGAGCCGCCGCTGGGCGCACCGGGTGGCCACCCACCGCCCCTACCCGGATCCGGGCGCCCTGCTCGCCGCCGCGGACGAGGCCTCGTACGACCTCTCGCAGGCCGACCTGACCGAGGCGCTGGCCGCGGAGAGCTCGGCGGAGCTGGACCACGGCGCGCCGTACGCCGCCCTGCTGGCCCTCGACGCGGCGCACGCGGAGTACGAACGGAAATTCGGGCACGCCTTCGTGATCTGCCTCGCAGGGCATCCGCCCGAGGAGCAGGCGGACCAGCTGCTGGAGGCGATCCGCCGCAGGATGACGCACGAGGTGGACGAGGAGCGCTCGATCTCCGCGGACGAGCTGCGCCGCCTCGCACAGGCCCGGCTCTGGGATCTGACACGCTGGCTGACCTCGACGGATGGGCCGACTGCCACGGAAATAGGGCGATTCGCCCCTGTGGGATAGTCCGTACGTGCCTGTTTGATCACACCGATGGCCCCCGCGCAAGGGAACCGACAAAGCGTCGCTACGATGTCCGGGGCCGGAGGACCGTACCCGGCCGGGCCCGACCGACAAAGAAGCCGGCTGGCCCCCGCCCCGCTTCCGGAGGGTTTTCCGTGCCGGCTGGAACGTTGTACCGCGGCCGGGAAGGAATGTGGTCCTGGGTGGCTCATCGAGTCACCGGCGTCCTCATTTTCTTCTTCCTGTTCGTACACGTCCTCGACACCGCACTCGTTCGCGTCTCCCCCGAGGCGTACGACGATGTCGTGGCTACCTACAAGACTCCGATCGTCGCGCTGCTGGAGTACGGCCTCGTCGCCGCAATCCTGTTCCACGCGCTCAACGGTCTCCGTGTCATCGCCGTGGACTTCTGGTCCAAGGGCCCCCGCTACCAGAAGCAGATGCTCTGGTCCGTCGTGGGCATCTGGATCGTGCTGATGGTCGGGGCCCTGTACCCCGTACTGGGCCACGCCTACCTTGAACTGTTCGGGAAGTGACACGCATGTCTTCTGACACTTCTTCCGTCGACATGACCAAGGGCGCCGGCGGCGTTGAGGGCGTGTCCCTCTACGACGTCGACAACCCGGCGCCTTACATCGAGGCACCGCGCAAGCGCACGGGCAAGACCCCGCGCTCGACCCGCGGCAACTTCGAGATGGTCGCGTGGCTCTTCATGCGCCTCTCGGGCATCGTGCTCGTCGTCCTGGTCATCGGCCACCTGCTGATCCAGCTGGTGCTCGACGGCGGCGTCTCCAAGATCGGCTTCGCCTTCGTGGCCGGCCGGTGGGCTTCCCCGTTCTGGCAGGTCTGGGACCTGCTGATGCTGTGGCTGGCCATGCTGCACGGCGCCAACGGTCTGCGTACGGTCATCAACGACTACGCGGAGCGCGCCAACACGCGGCTGTGGCTGAAGGGCCTGCTCTACACCGCCACGGTGTTCACCATCCTTCTGGGCACGCTGGTGATCTTCACCTTCGACCCGAACATCCGCTAGGCAACGGGGCTGAGGCGAAACCAATGAAGATCCACAAGTACGACACCGTCATCGTCGGCGCAGGTGGCGCCGGCATGCGCGCCGCCATCGAGTCGACGAAGCGCAGCCGCACCGCGGTGCTGACGAAGCTCTACCCGACCCGCTCCCACACGGGCGCCGCGCAGGGCGGCATGGCCGCCGCGCTGGCCAACGTGGAAGAGGACAACTGGGAGTGGCACACCTTCGACACGGTCAAGGGCGGTGACTACCTGGTCGACCAGGACGCCGCCGAGATCCTGGCGAAGGAGGCCATCGACGCGGTCCTCGACCTGGAGAAGATGGGCCTGCCGTTCAACCGCACCCCGGACGGCACCATCGACCAGCGCCGCTTCGGCGGCCACTCGCGCAACCACGGCGAGGCCCCGGTCCGCCGGTCCTGCTACGCCGCGGACCGCACCGGTCACATGATCCTCCAGACGCTGTACCAGAACTGCGTCAAGGAGGGCGTGGAGTTCTTCAACGAGTTCTACGTCCTGGACCAGCTCCTGGTCGAGGAGGACGGCGTCAAGAAGTCGGCCGGTGTGGTCGCGTACGAGCTCGCCACCGGCGAGATCCACGTGTTCCAGGCCAAGGCCGTCATCTACGCCTCCGGCGGCACCGGCAAGTTCTTCAAGGTGACCTCCAACGCGCACACCCTCACGGGTGACGGCCAGGCGGCCTGCTACCGCCGCGGCCTGCCGCTGGAGGACATGGAGTTCTTCCAGTTCCACCCGACGGGCATCTGGCGCATGGGCATCCTGCTGACGGAGGGCGCCCGCGGTGAGGGCGGCATCCTCCGCAACAAGGACGGCGAGCGCTTCATGGAGAAGTACGCGCCGGTCATGAAGGACCTCGCGTCCCGTGACGTCGTCTCGCGCTCCATCTACACCGAGATCCGTGAGGGCCGCGGCTGCGGTCCGGCCGGTGACCACGTGTACCTGGACCTGACGCACCTGCCGCCGGAGCAGCTCGACGCGAAGCTCCCGGACATCACCGAGTTCGCGCGCACCTACCTGGGCATCGAGCCGTACACGGACCCGATCCCGATCCAGCCCACCGCGCACTACGCCATGGGCGGCATCCCGACCAACGTCGAGGGTGAGGTCCTGTCGGACAACACCACCGTCGTCCCGGGCCTGTACGCGGCCGGCGAGGTCGCGTGCGTGTCGGTGCACGGCGCGAACCGCCTGGGCACCAACTCGCTGCTGGACATCAACGTCTTCGGCAAGCGCTCCGGCATCGCCGCCGCCAAGTACTCCCAGGAGAACGACTACGTCGAGCTCCCGGAGAACCCGGCGCAGCAGGTGGCCGACCTCGTCGAGCACCTGCGCAACTCGACCGGCAACGAGCGGGTCGCCGAGCTGCGTCTGGAGCTCCAGGAGACGATGGACGCGTGCGTGATGGTGTTCCGTACGGAGCAGACCATCAAGACCGCGGTCGAGAAGATCGCGGAGCTGCGCGAGCGCTACAAGAACGTGTCCGTCCAGGACAAGGGCAAGCGCTTCAACACGGACCTGCTGGAGGCCATCGAGCTGGGCAACCTGCTCGACCTGGCCGAGGTCATGGCCGTGTCCGCGCTGGCGCGCAAGGAGTCCCGCGGCGGTCACTACCGCGAGGACTACCCGAACCGCGACGACGTCAACTTCATGCGCCACACCATGGCGTACCGCGAGGTCGGCGACGACGGCAAGGACTCCGTCCGGCTGGACTACAAGCCCGTCGTCGTCACCCGCTACCAGCCGATGGAGCGTAAGTACTGATGGCCACCCCCACCCTGGACAAGATGGAGGCGGCGGCCGCCGCCTCGCCGTTCATCACGGTCACCTTCCGGATCCGCCGCTTCAACCCGGAGATCTCGGAGGAGTCGACCTGGCAGGACTTCCAGGTCGAGATCGACCCGAAGGAGCGCGTGCTCGACGGTCTCCACAAGATCAAGTGGGACCTCGACGGCACGCTGACCTTCCGCCGCTCGTGCGCGCACGGCATCTGCGGCTCCGACGCGATGCGGATCAACGGCAAGAACAGGCTCGCCTGCAAGACGCTGATCAAGGACATCAACCCGGAGAAGCCGATCACCGTCGAGGCCATCAAGGGCCTCACGGTGATGAAGGACCTTGTCGTCGACATGGAGCCCTTCTTCCAGGCGTACCGCGACGTCATGCCGTTCCTGGTCACCAAGGGCAACGAGCCGACGCGCGAGCGCCTGCAGTCCGCCGAGGACCGCGAGCGCTTCGACGACACCACCAAGTGCATCCTGTGCGCCGCGTGCACGTCCTCGTGCCCGGTGTTCTGGAACGACGGCCAGTACTTCGGCCCGGCGGCGATCGTCAACGCGCACCGCTTCATCTTCGACTCGCGTGACGAGGCCGGCGAGCAGCGGCTGGAGATCCTGAACGACAAGGACGGCGTGTGGCGCTGCCGCACGACCTTCAACTGCACCGACGCCTGCCCGCGCGGCATCGAGGTCACGAAGGCGATCCAGGAAGTCAAGCGCGCCCTGATCACGCGCCGCTTCTAGCCTTCTCAACGCCTCTCTCGCGCGGCTCGGCCCTGGCGGGCCTCCCCGGCTTCGAGAGGCTGCGCCGGACTCCGTCCGCCGGTCTCGGCTGAGGCCGGTGGCCGACGAGGCCCCACCCCCCGGATCTTGTCCGTGGGGGCGGGGCCTCGCCCGTTTCGCGCCGCCTCGCCGGAGTCCCCGTCACCGTCCAGCAGTACAACGGCGCCAACTACAGCTCTCTGACCGGCACACGGGGAACGGGGTCGTTGTGGAAGGATCGGCCATATGAGCGAGCAGCAGCCGAACCCGTACGCCAACGACCCTTCCGGCCAGGGCGGTCAGCCCGGCGTCCCCGGTCAGGACGACTACAAGTGGGGCCCGGGCGAGGCCAGTTACGGCTACCCCCAGCCCTACCCGGCGGCCCCGGCGTACCAGCCGACGATCGGCGGCGCGGGCCTGCCGGTCCCCGGCTACCCCGCCGCCGCCCCGGCCGGCGGCGCCGGCCTGTCCCTCGGTGACATCACCATCGCCGGGGACCAGATCATCACCCCGTCGGGCCCGATGCCGCTCAAGGGCGCGATGTGGAACGCGACCGACTTCTCGCGCACCGAGGAGAAGATCCCGCCCCACGCGATCGTGCTCGCGATCGTCTTCTTCATCTTCTGCCTGCTCGGCCTGCTCTTCCTCCTGATGAAGGAGAAGACCACCACCGGCTACATCCAGATCACCGTGACCAGCGGCGGCCGCCACCACTCCACGATGATCCCGGCGACGAACGCGGGCACCTACCAGTGGGTGATGTCCCAGGTGAACTACGCCCGTTCACTGAGCTTCTGACGGATCCGACCGGGCGGGGCAGGGCCCCGGCCGGCGGGCGCCCCCGCCCTCACGCACGCGGACGGACCTCGACGTTCTCCAGGACGCCGACGGCGTCCGGGACCAGGACGGCCGCCGAGTAGTAGGCCGTGACGAGGTACGAGATGATCGCGCGCTCGTCGATGCCCATGAAGCGGACGTTGAGCCCCGGCTCGAACTCGTCCGGCAGGCCGGTCTGGTAGAGGCCGATCACGCCTTCGTTGTCCTCGCCCGTGCGCACCGCGATGATCGAGGAGGTGTGCTGCTCGGTGAGCGGGATCTTCCCGCAGGGCAGGATCGGCACCCCTCTCCAGGCGGGGATGTGGTGGCCGTCGACCTCGACGCTGTCGAGACCGATGCCCCGCTTGTTGCACTCCTTGCCGAAGGCGGCGATGGCCTTCGGGTGGGCGAACAGGTACTGGGTGCCGCGCCGCATGGAGAGCAGGTCGTCGAGGTCGTCCGGGGTCGGCGGACCGCAGTGGGTCTGGATGCGCTGGTCGAAGTCGGCGTTGTGGAGCAGCCCGAACTCCGGGTTGTTGACGAGCTCGTGCTCCTGCCGCTCCCGCAGCTCGTGCACGGTGAGCCGCAGTTGCTGGTGGGTCTGGTTCATCGGCTGGTTGTAGAGGTCGGCGACGCGCGTGTGCACCCTCAGCACGGTCTGGGCCACGCTCAGCTCGTACTCGCGCGGCTTGAGCTCGTAGTCCGCGAAGGCGCCGGGCAGTACGTGCTCTCCGTGGTGGCCGGCGCTCAGTTCGATGGCCTTCTCGCCGGCCCGGTTGGTCCGGAAGCCGTTGCGGCTGCCGTTCAGGCTCGCGACGTGGGCGCGCAGGTGGGTGTACTGGTCGGCGACCGCGCGGTACGCCGCCTCCGGGAGCGCGAGGATCGTGACGGCGGTCGCCGCGCGGGCGGTGTACTCCCAGGTGGTGCCCTTGGCGCGGGCCAGGGTGTGGCCGCCGAAGGTGTCCCCGTCGCCGAGGCGGCCGACGACGTTCTCGTCCCCGTACTTGCCCGGGCAGATCTTCTCGACCTTGCCGTGGGCGATGAGGAAGACGTGGTCGGCCTTCTTGCCGGAGTGCACGATGACCTGGCCGGGCTGGTACTCCTTCTGCACGAACTTCTCGGCCAGGGCGCCGAGCGCCAGCGGATCGTCGAAGCCGCGCAGGAGCGGCAGCTCGGTCAGCTCGGCCGGGATGACGTGGACCTTGGAGCCGTTCTTGACGAAGGTGACGCGGCCGTCTCCCAGCGTGTACGAGAGCCGCCGGTTCACCCGGTAGACGCCGCCGGGCGTGTGCACCCAGGGCAGGGTGCGCAGGAGCCAGCGGGAGCTGATGCCCTGCATCTGCGGTTCGGACTTGGTCGTCGTCGCGAGGTTGCGCGCCGCCGCCGTGCTCAGGCTGTGCTGTTCCTGCTCCTGATGCCGCTGTGCCGTTCCGGTCCGGGTGCCCGGTGCTGCTTCGACCGACATGGGCCGCCTCACTTTCGACTGCACGTGATCCAGGGACGGTTACTGTGCGTGGCTATGTGTAACGCATGGTGGTTGCTGCTGTCGCCAGGCATCTCCACGACCGGGTGAGGCGATTGGGCCGTCCGGCCGAGCCCGGAAGCCCTCGACCGTTCGCTTGAACTTGTTCAAAAAAGGCCCTACAGTCAACGACGTAAGCATTTGAACGCGTTCAAGGGGGCTGGGGCAATGGACCTCACCGTGGTCACGTACGTCATCTACCTGCTCATCAGCATCGGACTCACCGTCTGGGTGGCCCGCACGCTCAGCCGCAACGGCCGCGTCTTCATCGGCGACGTCCTCCAGGGGAACGAGAAGCTCGCGGACGCCGTCAACCAGCTGCTCGTGGTCGGCTTCTACCTCGTGAACATCGGCTTCGTGACCCTCTACCTGAGGTCGAGCGAAGAGATCGACAGCGCCCGCGGCCTCTTCGAGGCCCTCTCGGTCAAGCTCGGCGTCGTCCTGCTGGTCCTCGGGGTCATGCACCTCGGAAACGTCTGGGTCCTGAACAAGATGCGCCGCCGGGGCATCATGGAGCGCCAGCAGACCCCGCCCGTCCCCCCGCAGGGGTGGACCGCGCCGGTCGGGGCCTGAACCGTGGCCCCCGCGGGAGCGGTGCGGAAACTGACCGTCCTGTACGACGCGAACTGTCCGCTCTGCGTGCACATCCGGCACTGGCTGCTCGCGCAGCGCCGGCTGGTCCCGCTCGCCCTGGTCCCCGCGGCCTCCTGGGAGGCGCAGCGCCGCTACCCGCAGCTCGACCACGCGTCGACGCTGAAGGAGATCACCGTGATCGGGGACTCGGGGCAGGTGTGGACCGGGACCGACGCCTTCATCGTGTGCCTGTGGGCGCTGGCGGAACACCGGCCGAAGGCCAACTGGCTGGCCACCGCGGCCGGCCGGCCCTTCGCCCGGGCCGCCATGTACACCGCCTCCGCCTGGCGGCAGGCGGTACGGACCGAGGGCGGGCCCGAGGGTGCGGAGGGACCGGCCTGTGACGACCAGTGCTCCGTCCCCCGATAGGCTCATACACCGTGACTGATCAGAAGGCTCCCAAGAGCGAGCAGACCCGCACGCTCATCCTCGAAACCGCGCTCCGTCTCTTCCAGGAGCGCGGCTTCGACAAGACGACGATGCGGGGTATCGCGAAGGAGGCCGGTGTCTCGGTCGGCAACGCCTACTACTACTTCGAATCGAAGGAACACCTGGTCCAGGGGTTCTACGACCGGATCGGCGCCGCCCACCAGGCGGCGGTCCGGCCCATCCTGGACAACGAGACCGATCTGCAGAAGCGGCTCGCGGGCGTACTGACCAGCTGGATGGACATCGCGGCCCCCTACCACGAGTTCGCCTCGCAGTTCTTCAAGAACGCGGCCGACCCCGAGAGTCCGCTCAGCCCGTTCTCGCCGGAATCCGAAACGGCGCGGCAGGCGGCGATCGACATCCACCGCGAGGTGCTGGCAGGGGCGAAGACCAAGGTTCCGGCCGAGCTGGCCGACGTACTGCCGGAGCTCATGTGGCTCTCGCAGATGGGCCTGGTCCTGTACTGGGTCTTCGACCGCTCCGAGAACAGCGAGAAGACGCGGCGGCTCGCCGAGCGCGGCGCGCAGCTGACGACGCGGGGCATCGTGCTGGCCCGGTTCCGGGTGCTGCGGCCGCTGGTGCGGGAAGTGCACGAGCTCTTCGCGGACTTCCTGCCGGGCATGGCCCAGACGGCCACGGCGGGGGCCCGGCGCAAGGCCTCGGACCCGGACCCCGCGTAGGTCCGGGACGCCGGCTCAGAGCCAGTCGAGTTCCCACAGGCGCCAGACTCCGGTGCCGTCCGACAGGTTCTGGGCGCCGGTGACGGCGTCGCGGGACATCACGTAGTCCTTCTTCTGCCAGATCGGCACCAGCGGGGCCTGCTGGGCGACGGCCTTCTGGAGGTCGCGGAACTCGGCGGCCGCGTCGGCCCGCTCCGAGTGGGACTGGGTGCGGGTGATCAGCTCGTCGACGTGCTTGTCGGAGAAGCCGTTGTTCATGGACGAGTCGGCGCCGACGAGCGGGGCGAGGAAGTTGTCCGCGTCCGGGAAGTCGGCGACCCACCCGATCGTGTAGACGTCGAACTCGCCCGCCGCGTAAGCCTTCTGGAAGTCGGCCCACTTCTCGACCGGCTTGATCGTCACCTGGAAGAGCCCGGTGCCCTCCAGCTGCCGCTTGAGCTCCTCGGCCTCGGAGATGTTCGCCCCGCGGACGTTCACCCCCAGGTTGAGGGCGACGGAACCGTTGATCCCGGCGTCCTTGAGGAGCTTCTTGGCGGTGGCCGCGCTGGGTGTCGGGTAGGCGTCGAAGAACGGCGTGCTGTGGCCCGCGATGCCCGCCGGGACCAGGGAGTACAGCGGGGTGACGGTGCCCAGGTAGACGTCGCTCGCCACCTTGGAGCGGTCGAGCAGGGCGGCGACGGCCTGGCGGACGGCGAGCGGGGCGGCGGCGGAGCCGGGGCGGACGTTGAAGACCATGGAGCGGGTCTCGCTGCCGCCGGAGGCCCTGTAGCGGACGTCCTTCATGCCCGGGTTGAGGCCGGCGAGCACGGCCGGCGACATCTCCCGGTGGGCCACTTCGATCCGGCGGGCGTTCCACGCCTGGTCGAGGTCCGCGGAGTCCTTGAAGTACTTCACCGTGACGGGGTTGCGGGCGGGCCTGCCCTGCCCCTTGTACGAGGTGTTGGGCTTGAGCTCGGCGCTCGTACCGGCCTTGTACGCGCCCAGCGCGTACGGGCCGGAGCCGTCGGCCTTCCCGTCGTCGCGCAGGGACTTCGCCGGGTACTTCTCCTTGTCGACGATCGAGGCGGCACCCGTCGCGATCTTGAAGGGGAAGGTGGCGTCACGGGCGGAGAGGTGGAAGGTGACCGTGCGGCCCTCGGCCTCGACCGACTCAAGGGTGTTGAAGAGCGGGGCCGGCCCCTGGTCGGAGTTGATCGCCTTGATGCGGTCGAACGAGTGCTTGACGTCCACGGCGGTGATCGCGCGGCCGCCGGCGAACTTCAGGTCGGGGCGCAGCTCGCACTGGTAGGTGGTGAGCTTCTGGCCGACGAAGGCGCAGGAGGAGGCGGCGTCCGGCACGGGGGCGTCGGAACCGGGCTTGATGGTGAGCAGCGACTGGTAGACGTTGCTGAACAGGGCCCAGGAGCCGACGTCGTACGCCCCGGCGGGGTCGAGGGAGGAGACCGCGTCGCTCGTCCCGACCCGGATGGCGCCGTGGCCGCCGGCGTCCTCGGGCAGCAGCTGCCAGACGCCGGCGCCGGCCACGCCGAGGACCAGCCCGGCCGCGATGATCTTCCAGCGGACAGACCGCATCCCGTGAACCCCGCCCCTTGTCCCGGTGACAGCGATGCGCTGTCCGATTAACGGTCATCCCATCACGGAATATCAGCCACCGGAAGGTCGATTCCCGGGAGCCCAGAGGCAGTTGGGGCGAGTCAGGCGTGATATGAGGCGAGTTCCACGACCGTGATGTCGGACGGCGCGCCCACACGGACCGGGGGTCCCCAGGCGCCGGCCCCGCGGGACACGTAGAGCTGGGTGTCTCCGTAGCGCTCCAGCCCGGCGACGGTGGGGTTGGCGAGCTCGGCGAGGTAGTTGCCGGGCCAGAGCTGGCCGCCGTGGGTGTGGCCGGAGAGCTGGAGGTCGACGCCGTGGCGGACGGCGTCGTGGATGACGACGGGCTGGTGGGCGAGGAGCACGGCGGCCCGGGTCCGGTCGCGGTCGCCGAGGGCTGCCTGGAAGTCGGGGCCGCTCCCCTCCAGTTCCCCCTGGATGTCGTTGACGCCGGCGAGGTCGAAGTGGGGCAGCGCGCGGCGGGCGTTCTCCAGCGGGGTCAGCCCGAGTTCGCGGACGTGGTCGATCCACTGCTGTGCGCCGGAGAAGTACTCGTGGTTCCCGGTCACGAAGTACGAGCCGTGACGGGCGGAGAGCCCGCGCAGCGGCTCCGCGGAGGGCCCGAGGTCGGGGACGCTGCCGTCGACGAGGTCGCCGACGATGGCGATGAGGTCGGGCTGGGTGCGGTTGACGGTGTCGACGATGCGCTGGGCGTGGGCGCGGCCGAGCACCGGGCCGAGGTGGACGTCGCTGACGACGGCGATGCGGAAACCGTGCGCCGCACGCGGCAGTTTGGCCAGCGGCACCTGCACCCGCCGGACGCTCGGCCCGCGCAGCACCCCGTGCGTCCCGGTCGCGACGGTGCCGAGGGCCACGGCGGCGGCGGCCCCGCCGACGGCCCGCGCGACGAACCGGCGGCGGGTGAGCTCCAGGCCCGCGGCGGCGGGCTCGGCGGGGTCGGCGGTGGCGGCCGCGACGGACGCCGGGGCCGGTTCGCGGTCCGGCTCGGGGGCCGGCTGGGGGGCGGCGGCCCGGGGCGCGGTCTGCGGCGCGGGAGGTCCGGCGACCGCCCCGGAGGGGACCCGGTGGGCCAGACGGCGGAGCAACAGCGCGCGGATCGGCTCCGCGACCAGCATCGTCAGGGTCAGGTACAGGAGCACCGCGAGCCAGAGGTATCCCGGCCAGGCCACCGTCTGCTGCAGCCAGAAGGGGGCTCCGGCGCGACCCGTGGTCAGGGCGGCCACAGAGAGGAGGGGCAGGGCGATGGTCAAGGCCGTGCCGATGCGGCGGGTGAGGGCGCCGGGCGCCGTGGTGTCGCGGACCAGGCGGATCCAGAGCCAGCGGTGCACCAGCACCAGCAGGGCGCAGACCGCGAGCGCGACGAGCGCGAAGACGAGGATCGTCATGCCGAGGCTCCTCTGCCGCCGCCCGTGCCCGTGCCCGTCTCCGTGCCCGTCCCCGTGTCCGTACGTGATGCACGCCGCAGGGCTCGGACCCCGCGCAACCCGATCACACCGACCGCCGTCCCCAGGAGAAAGGACGTCACCGCGAGCGTCAGGTGCACCCAGAAGTAGGAAGTGGGATCGCCCGCCGCATCGAAGGCCTGGCCACTGCCGTTCTTCCACAGGTTCCGGACGAAAGACACCCAGATGAACCAGCTCCACACTCCGAAGGAGAGCAGGAACCAGGAGGCGGCACGGCTGAGTTTCATGCCTTCAGTATCGGATTCGTCCCCAGGACGGACGCGCCGGGGTGGGCTGTCCCGGCGGAGGTTGCACCGAATTGGCCGGTCCGCGACGCCGGACAGCTCATCGGGAGGTACTTTCACCTGCGTGTCTGCCAAAATGACCGCGCTGACGGTCCTTTCCGCCGCGTTGCTGGCGCCCGCCCTGCTGGTGGCTCCCGCCCACGCCGCACCGACCCCGCCGGCCGACGGAAAGGGCGGGCCCGCCAAGGCCCCGCAGGCGCCCGCGCCGCCCGTGTCGATGTCGACGGTCGGCGGATCCCTGCTCAGCCAGCCGGGCACCCAGGTGAACCTGCTGCCCGGTGCGCCCGCCCTGCCCACGAACCTCACCGGGCGGTCCTGGATCGTGGCGGACGCCGAGTCCGGCGAGGTCCTGGCGGCGCACAACGCCCACTGGCGGCTTCCCCCGGCCTCCACGATGAAGATGCTCTTCGCGGACACCGTGCTGCCGGGCCTGCCCAAGGAGCAGGTCCACAAGGTCACCGAGCAGGACATGGACGGGGTGGGCCCGGGCAGCAGCCTGGTCGGGGTCAAGGAGGACCTGGAGTACTCCGTCCACGACCTGTGGCTGGGGGTGTTCCTGCGCTCGGGGAACGACGCCGTGCACGTACTTTCGGCCATGAACGGCGGCATCGACAAGACCGTCAAGGACATGCAGGCGCACGCCGAGGAGCTGCAGGCCCTCGACACGCACGTGGTGTCCCCCGACGGGTACGACGCCCCGGAGCAGGTGTCGAGCGCGTACGACCTCACGCTGATCGCCCGCTCCGGGCTGCAGAAGCAGGACTTCCGGGAGTACTGCGGCACGGCGAACGCGAAGTTCCCCGGCCGGCAGGAGGCCGGCAAGCCGCGCGAGTACTTCGAGATCCAGAACACCAACCGGCTGATGACGGGTGCCGGCGGGCTCTCCCCCTACAAGGGCATCGCCGGGGTGAAGAACGGCAACACCACCATGGCCGGCTCCACCTTCACCGGCGCCGCCCAGCAGGGCTCCAAGAAGCTGCTGGTCACGGTGATGAACCCGGACGCCGGCGGGGCGAACTCCGTCTACGAGGAGACCGCGGCGCTGTTCGACTGGGGCTTCGCGGCGGCCGGCAAGGTCAAGCCGGTGGGTGAGCTGGTGCCGCCGAAGAGCGCCGACACCTCCTCGCACGGCTCCCCGGCCCAGTCGCACGAGAACAACCCGTCTGCGGCCGGGAAGGGCTCGGGCGGCGTGGGCACCGCGCTGGCCGTCGCGGGCGGCGTGCTGGCCGTACTGGCGGGCGGCGCCTTCGTGGTCAACCGCCGCTGGCCCCGCGGCCGCCGCAGCCGGGGCGAGGACCTGGTGTAGGCCGGGCCGGGCCCGTACGGGCCCGGCCCGGACCCTCCGGTCAGAACTGGCGCAGGGTGGACCAGTTGGCGTGGCTGGACGGCCTGGTCATGTCGAAGGTGGTCCCGGAAAGGCGCCCGTCCGCCCCCCGGGTGCCGTCGTAGCGCCCCACGGGGCCGTGCGACCAGTCGACGAGGAAGTAGATCTTGTTCCCGTCCACCCAGCCCTCCCGGAGGGTGCCGACGGTGCTCCCGGACGAGACGGTTCCGAAGAGGGTCCCGCCCGCGTCCTGCCGCAGGTTCACGTGCACCGTGGCGTTGGTCTGGTACAGCTCCCACTTCCCTCCCGCGTTGAACAGGGGCGCCGCCTTGACCTGCTGCACCGCGCTCTGGACCGCGGCGGGGGCGGTGGCGCTCGCGGGGGCGGCGAGGCCGGCCCCGGCCACGGAGAGAAGGACGGCGACGGCTGTGGTGGTGAGGAGCTTGCGCGTACGGCGTGCGGACATGGGCCCTCCAGGGGCGGCCGGAACGATCGATCCCGTTGCATCGTGCACGGAACCTCGCCGGGGGAACTACCCACACCTGCGGGGGCCGAGCCCATGATTCACTCGATCGAGTCCGACTCGCCCCTCACCTGGGGTTTCGGCTCTTCTTCGTCATCGCGCGTGGCCGTCCAGGACGAAGCGAACAGCAACAGCTTCGCCGAGAAGTTGATCCACAGCAGCAGGGCGATCGGCACGCCGAAGGCCCCGTACAGGCTCTTCCCGGCGACCTCCCGCATATAGCCGCCGAGCAGCAGCTTCAGCAGCTCGAAGCCCGCCGCGCCGATGAGCGCCGCCTCGATCAGGCGGCGGCGCGGCGGTTTCACCCCGGGCAGCAGGGTCAGCAGGTAGAGCAGCACCAGGAAGGCGGCCACGACGCCGACGAGGAAGGCGGCGGCGCGCAGGAGCGCGCCGCCCGCGCCCTCGCGCGGGATGCCCAGCCACTCGGCGGACTTCCCGACCGCCGAGGACCCGAAGATCGAGGCGGCGGCCGAGGCCAGCCCCACCCCGCCCAGGCCGAGCAGGACGAGCCCGTCCTTGCCCTTGCGGACGATGGGGTTCCCGTCGTCCTCGTCGTCCTTGTCCCACACGGCGCGCAGGCAGTCCCGCATCGAGCCCACCCAGCCGATGCCGGTGAAGAGCAGGAGGGCGCCGGCGACGAGACCGACGGTGCCCGCGTTCGCGACGAGCCCCTCGATGTTCAGCTGGTCGGAGATGCCCGGGACCTGCTCGGAGAGGTTCTTCTCCAGCTGGTCCAGCTGCTTCTCGCTGAGCAGCGCCGCACCCACCGCGGCGGCCACGGCGATCAGCGGGAAGAGCGCCAGAAAGCTGATGAAGGTGATCGCGGCGGCGAGCCGGGTCCAGTGCACGCGGTCGAGGCGTTCGTACGAACGCCACGCGTGCGTCCGCATGAGCCGGGCCGCCAGCGGCCCGATCACCGGGAGTTTCGTCAGCCAGTCCATGGGGTCACCGTAAATGAGCGCTCGGAAATAGCCGGGATTGTCGCTTTCGGGGACTACGGTCGTCGACTGTGACTTTTTCCGAAGCGCGCCCTGCGGGTCGCCCGTTCCACACGCTGGTCCTGCGAAGGCTGAGATTCCGCGCCCGGCGCACCGCCCGGCTGACCCTGCGCCCGCTGCGTCAGGACGGCAGTGCGGTCGCCCCGGTGGCGCCCGCCGCCTCGCCCGCGGGGCAGCCCGGCTGCGTCGGCACGCCGCTCGCCCCGGTCCCGAAGGGGTACTCGCGCAGCTTGCGCCAGACCCCGTCCGAGCCCTGCTCGTAGAGCGCGAAGCCCTCGCACAGCCATTCGGCGGCGTACTCGGAGAGGGCCGAGAACGCCAGGTCCATCGCCTCCTCGGAGATCCCGTGGGCGACGGTGACGTGGGGGTGGTACGGGAAGGCCAGCTCGCGGCTGAGCGGCCCGTGGGGGTCGCGGACCTCGCCCTGGAGGCGGGTGCAGCCCGCGGCGCCCTCGACGACCTTGACGAAGACGACCGGCGAGAGGGGGCGGAAGGTTCCCGTCCCGCCCAGCCGCATCCGGAAGGCGCGGGAGGCTGCCGCGACCCCGGCGAGGTGGGCCCGGATCGCCGGGAGCCGCTCCGCCTCCACCTCGGTCGGCGGTACGAGGGTGACGTGCGTGGGGATGCCGTGCGCGGCAGCGTCCCCGAAGCCGGCGCGCCGCTGCTGGAGCTGGCTGCCGTACGGCTCCGGGACCGCGATCGAAACGCCGAGCGTTACGGTCCCCACGTATCTCTCCTCCGCTTGTCGCTGTGGACTGCTGCCGCCCCAGTGTGGCGGCAGCACCCCCGTTCTTGCCAGGGCCCTCTGTCCGTAGTTGCGTTCGTCAGTGCTTGGCGGGCACCAGACCGAGCCGGTCGTACGCCTGCGCGAGGGTCTCGGCGGCGACCGCACGGGCCTTCTCCGCGCCCTTGGCCAGGATGGAGTCCAGCGTCTCCGGGTCGTCCAGGTATTCCTGGGTGCGCTGCTTGAACGGTGTGACGAATTCGGCCATCACACCGGCCAGGTCGGTCTTCAGCGCGCCGTAGCCCTTGCCCTCGTACTTCGCCTCCAGCTCGGCGATCGTCTCGCCCGTGAGGGTGGAGTAGATCGTGAGCAGGTTGCTGACGCCGGGCTTCTTCTCGGTGTCGAAGCGGACCTCCGCCTCGGTGTCGGTGACCGCGCTCTTGATCTTCTTCTCGGTGACCTTGGGCTCGTCGAGGAGGTTGATCAGGCCCTTGGGGGACGACGCGGACTTCGACATCTTGATCGCCGGGTCCTGGAGGTCGTAGATCTTCGCGACCTCCTTGACGATGTGCGCGGCGGGCAGGGTGAAGGTCTGGCCGTAGCGCGTGTTGAAACGCTCGGCGAGGTCGCGGGTCAGCTCGATGTGCTGGCGCTGGTCCTCGCCGACGGGGACGGCGTTCGCCTGGTAGAGCAGGATGTCGGCGACCTGGAGGATCGGGTACGTGAACAGGCCGACGCTGGCGCTGTTGACGCCGCCCTTCGCGGACTTGTCCTTGAACTGGGTCATCCGGCTGGCCTCGCCGAAACCGGTGATGCAGTTCATGACCCAGCCGAGCTGGGCGTGCTCGGGCACGTGGCTCTGGATGAAGAGCGTGCAGCGCTCGGGGTCCAGGCCGGCGGCGAGCAGCTGCGCGGCGGAGAGACGGGTGTTCGCGCGGAGGTCCTTCGGATCCTGCGGCATGGTGATCGCGTGCAGGTCGACGACCATGTAGAACGCGTCGTGCGTCTCCTGCAGGGCGACGTACTGGCGAATGGCTCCGAGGTAGTTCCCGAGGTGGAACGAACCGGAGGTGGGCTGGATGCCGGAGAGCGCGCGAGGACGATCAGAAGCCATGGCTTCATTCTCTCAGGTGCGGGGGCGGGCTCGGGCCCGCCGCCGGCCGGATCCTTCCGGGTCGCGCCGACCGGATCCGTACGGCGCCGGGGTACCGGGCGGTAGCGGCCCGTCCGGATCCAGCCCCGACCGAGCGACCGGTTTCCCCCGGGCCGGGACAGGCCGTCACCGCTGCGCGGGGCTCCGCGGGCGCCGCCTGTGGCTCCGGCCCGGGACGCCCTCAAACGCCGGGCGGGCTGGAAATCCAGCCCCTCCGGCGTTTGAGGAGCGGGGTCCGGGGCGGAGCCCCGGTACTTCCAGCCCCTCCGGCGTTTGAGGAGCGGGGGTCCGGGGGCAGCGCCCCCGCAGCGGCGCCGCAGGTCAGGACAGCGGGAGGCCGGGGGCCGGGAAGGCGGCCATGAGGTCGGCGACCTCGGCGCGGACCGCGGCCAGGGCCGGCTCGTCACCCTTGGCCGCGGCGTCCACGGACCGGGCGATCCAGTCGGCGACCACCGGCATGTGCTCCGCCGACAGCCCCCGCGACGTCAGCGACGGCGTACCGATCCGCACCCCCGAGGGATCGAACGGCTTGCGCGGGTCGAACGGCACCGTGTTGTAGTTCACCACGATCCCCGCCCGGTCCAGGGCCTTCGCCGCGACCTTGCCCGGCACGTCCTTGCCCGTGAGGTCGATCAGGATCAGGTGGTTGTCCGTACCGCCCGACACCAGGTCGAAGCCCCGCTCCAGCAGCGCCGCCGCCAGCGCCTTCGCGTTGGCGACGACCGCGTGCGCGTAGGCGGTGAAGGACGGCTGGGCCGCCTCGTGCAGGGCCACCGCGATGCCGGCCGTCGTCTGGTTGTGCGGGCCGCCTTGGAGGCCCGGGAAGACCGCCTTGTCGATGGCCTTCGCGTGCTCCTCGCGGCACATCAGCATCGCGCCCCGCGGACCGCGCAGGGTCTTGTGCGTCGTGGTGGAGATGACGTCCACGTGACCCGCCGGGGACGGGTGCGCGCCGCCCGCGATCAGGCCCGCGATGTGGGCCACGTCCGCGACCAGGATCGAGCCCGCCTCCTCGGCGATGGACGCGAAGGCCGCGAAGTCGATCGTGCGCGGCAGGGCGGTGCCGCCGCAGAAGATCAGCTTGGGCCGCTCGGCGAGGGCCAGCTCGCGCACGGCGTCGTAGTCGATGAGCCCGGTGTCGGCCTGGACCCCGTACTGCACGCCCCGGAACCACGAGCCCGTCGCCGAGACGCCCCAGCCGTGCGTGAGGTGCCCGCCCATCGGCAGGGCCATGCCCATCACGGTGTCGCCGGGCTTCGCGAAGGCCAGGTACACGGCCAGGTTGGCCGGCGAGCCGGAGTACGGCTGCACGTTCGCGTGGTCCACGCCGAACAGGCCCTTCGCCCGCTCGACCGCCAGGGCCTCGACGCGGTCGATGTTCTGCTGGCCCTCGTAGTAGCGGCGGCCGGGGTAGCCCTCGCTGTACTTGTTCTGCAGCACGGTGCCGGAGGCCTCCAGGACGGCCGCGGACACGTAGTTCTCGCTGGGGATCAGGCGCAGGGTCTGCGCCTGGAGCACTTCTTCCGCCGCGACGAACGACGCCAGTTCGGGATCGGTCGCGGAAAGGGCGGGATGGCGGCTCGCGGACATGGCGGGCTCCTCCGGGGTCGATGTGATCGGTACCCCGCGAGGCCCAGGCGAGCGGCCCTGAATGCGGTCGAACGCGCACGACTCCCCCGGAGTTCGTTCTCCGTGCGCCAGTCGCCGTGCGTACCCCCCACCCTAGCGGGCGCGCCGCGCGGAAGGTTTCTGCTTCCGGAATCAAAGCGGCGATAAGAAAGCGACGATAAGAAGGGTGACGCCACCCTCGTCACCGCAGCACCGGGCAAGACGGACGATCGGAGACCCCGTGTCGACAACTGCTGATGCCATCCGCTCCGCCGACGCGCACAGCGCGCACACCTACCACCCGCTGCCCGTCGTCGTCGCGTCCGCGGAAGGCGCGTGGATGACCGATGTGGAGGGCCGCAGATACCTCGACATGCTCGCCGGGTACTCCGCCCTCAACTTCGGGCACGGCAACCGGCGTCTGATCGACGCGGCCCGGGCCCAGCTGGAGCGGGTCACGCTCACCTCGCGCGCCTTCCACCACGACCGGTTCGCCGACTTCTGTACCGAGCTCGCCGCGCTGTGCGGCAAGGAGATGGTGCTGCCGATGAACACGGGCGCGGAGGCCGTGGAGACGGCGGTGAAGACCGCCCGCAAGTGGGGCTACGAGGTCAAGGGCGTTCCGGACGGGCACGCCAAGATCGTGGTCGCCGCCGACAACTTCCACGGCCGGACCACGACCGTCGTCTCCTTCTCGACGGACCACGACGCCCGCGACCACTTCGGTCCGTACACGCCCGGCTTCGAGATCGTCCCGTACGGGGACCTCACCGCGCTGTCCCACGCGGTCACCGAGAACACCGTGGCCGTGCTGCTGGAGCCGATCCAGGGCGAGGCGGGGGTGCTGGTGCCGCCCGCCGGGTACCTGAGCGGCGTACGGGAGCTGACCCGCGAGCGGAACGTGCTCTTCATGGCGGACGAGATCCAGTCGGGGCTGGGGCGGACCGGAAAGACCTTCGCCTGCGAGCACGAGGGGGTCGTCCCCGACGTCTACATCCTCGGCAAGGCGCTCGGCGGCGGCGTGGTGCCGGTGTCGGCCGTCGTCGCCGACCGGGACGTGCTCGGGGTGTTCCGGCCCGGGCAGCACGGGTCCACCTTCGGCGGGAACCCCCTCGCGTGCGCCGTCGCCCTGGAGGTCGTCGCGATGCTCCGCAGCGGCGAGTACCAGCAGCGGGCCACCGAGCTGGGCGACCACCTGCACCACGAGCTGGGCCTGCTGGTCGGCGGGGGCGCGGTGACCGCCGTACGGGGCCGCGGGCTGTGGGCGGGCGTGGACATCGCCCCGGGCCACGGGACGGGCCGGGAGGTGTCCGAGCGGCTGATGGACCGTCGGGTGCTGGTGAAGGACACCCACGGATCGACGATCCGGCTCGCCCCGCCGCTGGTGATCAGCAAGGAGGACCTGGACTGGGGGCTGGACCAGCTCCGGGCGGTGCTGGCCTGAGCCCCCGGGGCCCGGAAAGGGGCTAGAGGATCACGTGGGGCAGGAATCGGGCGTACTCGTCCGTGACCGGCCCCGCCGATTCGCGGATGCCGAGCCCCGCCGCCTCGTCCTCGACGACCCACGCGCCGAGCACCACCCGGTTGCCGTCGAAGTCGGGCAGCGGGGCCAGGCCCTGGAAGCAGTACCGCTCGCCGTCCTCCGGCACGAAGGGCTCGCCGTCCTCGCCCGCCTCGTGCAGGGTGACCCCCGCGCCCTCGCGGCCGAGGAGCGGCTTGGCCACGTAGCCGGCGGACCCGGCCCCGGCCAGTTCGCGCGGGCCGTCGAGGTAGGCGGGCAGCAGGTTCGGGTGCTCCGGGAAGAGCTCCCACAGGATCGCCAGCAGCGCCTTGTTGGAGAGCAGCATCTTCCACAGGGGCTCGATCCAGCAGGTGGTGCCGGTGCCGCCGCCGTGGTCGTAGGTGCCGAGGACCTGCGGGCCGAACTCGTCCGTGGCCAGCCACTCCCACGGGTAGAGCTTGAAGCAGCTGCGGATGAAGCGGAGCTTCTCGTCCACGAACCGGCCGGACAGGCTGTCCCAGCCGATCTGCTCGACGGAGAGGGCGTGGGTGTCCAGGCCGGCCTGCTCGGCGGTCTCCTGCAGGTAGGCGACCGTCATCAGGTCCTCGCCGAGCTCGTCGGTCTCGGAGTGCGCGAAGTGCAGCGGGCCGGGCGGCAGCAGCTCGGCCTGGCGGCGCCAGGCGTCGACCAGGCGCTCGTGGAGGGAGTTCCACTGGTCGGCTCCGGGGAACCGTTCCTCCATCCAGAACCACTGCGGGCTGGCCGCCTCCACGAGGGAGGTGGGCGTGTCGGCGTTGTACTCCAGCATCTTGGCCGGGCTGCCGGTGCCGTCGTAGCGCAGGTCGAAACGGCCGTAGAGGGAGGGCTGTTCGGCACGGCGGCGCCAGGACTCGGCGATCAGTGCGGCGAGCGCGGGATCGGTGATGCCGAGGTCGGCGAAGCGGTCGTGCTCGACGATGTGCGCGGCGGCCGCCAGGCACATGGCGTGCAGCTCCTCCACGACGTTCTCCAGTGCCTCGACCTCGGGGAGGGAGAAGGAGTAGTACGCGCTCTCGTCCCAGTAGGGGCGCAGGGAGTCGTCGGGGTAGCGGGTGAGGGGATAGATGAGCCCCTGCTCCTCGACGGTCTTCTGCCAGCCCGGGCGGGGCTCGATGGTGTGCCGCTGCATGGGTTCCGGTTTCCTCAGCCGCCGCTGGAGCCGGAGCTGCTGTGGCCGCCGATGCCGCCGCGGGTGACGGCGGACTTGTCGAAGCTGCCGCCGGAGACCTTGCCGCTGCTGACGTAGCCGCCGTAGTAGTACGCGCCGCGGCCGCCGCTCTTGCAGTCCTTCATGTTCAGGTGCTCCAGCGTGGAGCGGGACGCGCAACGCTTGTCGGGCTCGTTGCTGCTGCCGCAGGCCACGAGGGTGGCCGCGAGCAGGCCCATGCCGCCGAGGGCGACCGCGCCGGAGCGCATACGGCGCTGGTTGGTGCTGCTGCTGTCCATGTCTGCTGCTCCCCCTGGGGCCTGGCGTACTGCCGACAGAGTAGAGCGGTGGCCCCGGCCGATGGAATCCGGCCGCCGTGAGATCCGTGACCTAGAGTCAGTTCGTGCTCATTGGGATGATTTGCGCCCTCGGTGCGGCGGTCTGCTTCGGCACGGCGTCCGTTCTCCAGGCGGTCGCGGCACGGGCCGCGGAGCCGGGATCGGGGTCCGGGGTGGACGCGGCGCTGTTCCTGCGCGCCGTACGGCAGTGGCGGTACCTGCTCGGCCTCGGCCTCGACGCGGTCGGTTTCGTCCTGCAGATCATCGCGCTGCGCCATGTCCCGATCTACGCGGTGGGGGCCGCGCTGGCCGCCAGTCTGGCGGTGACGGCGGTGGTCGCGGCGCGGCTGCTGCGGATGCGGCTGTCGCGGACGGAGTGGGGCGCGGTGTGGGTGGTGTGCGCGGGGCTGCTGATGCTCGGGCTCGCCGCCGGGGAGGAGGGCTCGGGGACCGGGTCGCTCGCGCTGGAGCTGGGGCTGCTGGTGGTGGCGGGGCTGGTGCTGGTGGTCGGGGCGGTGGCGGGGCGGCTCCCGGACGGACCCCGGGCACTGGTCCTGGGTCTGGCCGCGGGGACGGGCTTCGGGGTGGTCGAGGTCGCGGTGCGGCTCATCGACTCGCCCTGGGACCTGCGCAACCCCGCCTTCTACGCACTCCTGCTGGGCGGCGGGGCGGCCTTCCTGCTGCTCACCTCGGCGCTGGCGCGCGGCTCGGTGACGGCGGCCACGGCGGGGCTCGTGCTCGGCGAGACGGTCGGCCCGGCGGTGGTGGGCGTGGTCTGGCTCGGCGACCGCACCCGCGAGGGCCTGACCTGGCTGGCCGTGACCGGCTTCGCCGTAGCGGTGGCCGGCTCCCTGGCCCTGGCCCGCTTCGGCGAACCCGCCCCTCCACCGCCCCCGGCCAGGTAACCAGGCCCGAGCCGCCCCCGCTCCCGCTGCCGCGGCCCCACCCAACCCCCACTTCCGGGGCTCCACCCCGAACCCCGCGCGGTGATACCGGCCCGCCACCCCGGGGCTCCGCCCCGAACCCCAGGCGGTGGTACCGGCCCGTCCGCCCCCGCGCCCCGTCGCGTCGGGGCTCCGCCCCGAACCCCGCGCCTCAAACGCCGGCGGGGCTGAATTTGCCAGGCCTCGTCCGAAAGCGCGGGATCCGCGGCGCTACCGGCCCCACACCTCCAACCTGCCTTCACCAAGCCCACTGCCACCGGCCCCATTGAGGCGCGGGTCTGGGGCGGAGCCCCGCTCTTTCAGCCGGCCGCCGATCGAGGTACCGGCCCTAGGGCCCGAGCCCCGCAACCTCCAGCCTCGCCAGCGCTTGAGGCGCGGGGTCTGGGGCGGAGCCCCGGTCCTTCAGCCGGCCGCCGATCAAAGTGCCGACCCTGGGGGCCGAGCCCGCAACCTCCAGCCTCGCCGGCGCTTGAGGCGCTCTTTCAGCCCCGCCGGCGCTTGAGGCGCTCTTTCAGCCCCGCCGGCGTTTGAGGCGCTCTTTCAGCCCCGCCGGCGTTTGAGGCGCTCTTTCAGCCCCGCCTGCGTTTGAGGCGCGGGGTCTGGGGCGGAGTCCCGGTCCTTCAGCCGGCCGCCGATCAAGGGCCGGCTCTGGGGGCCGAGCCCGCAAACTTCGGCCTCGCCGGCGATTGAGGCGTGGGGCGGGCAGGGCTCGGCGGTTGCAGGTGGTGCGGGCTGTCAGGGGAGGGTGGCGAGGAGGGCGGCCAGGGTGGGGGACCAGGCGCTGTCCGACGGAGTCCCGTAGCCGACGACCAGCGCGTCCCGCGGCGCGCCCCCCGCCCCCGGGTGCCGGAACGCGGACAGGCCGTGCAGGGCCAGGTCCTGCCAGGCGGCTGACTGCAGGACCGACCGCTCCGTCCCCGCCGGGAGGTCCAGCACGGCGTGCAGCCCCGCCGCGATCCCCGACACGCCCACCCGCCCCGCCACCGCCGCCACCAGCTCGTCCCGCCGCCGCCGGTACCGCAGCCGCATCCCGCGCACGTGGCGGTCGTACGCCCCCGAGGTGATGAACTCCGCCAGCGTGAGCTGCTCCAGCGTGCTGGAGGCCCAGTCCGTGGGGCCCTTGGCCGCCAGCACCTCGTCCAGCAGCTCCGGCGGGACCACCATCCAGCCCATCCGCAGCCCCGGCGCCAGTGACTTGCTGGCCGTGCCGAGGTACACCACCCGGTCCGGGTCCAGCCCCTGGAGGGCGCCGACCGGCTGGCGGTCGTAGCGGAACTCCCCGTCGTAGTCGTCCTCCAGGATCAGCCCGCCCGTGGTCCGCGCCCAGTCGACCGCCGCCGCCCGGCGGGCCGGGGTCAGGGCCGCGCCCGTCGGGAACTGGTGCGCCGGGGTCAGCAGCACCGCGCCCGCCCCGGCGGTCAGCTCCCCCGTGCGGGCCCCGTCCCCGTCCACCCCCAGCGGCCGCGTCCGCAGCCCCGCCCGCACCAGCAGGTTCCGGTGGAAGTCCAGGCCGTACCCCTCCACCGCCACCTCCCGCACCCGCCGCGCCCGCAGCACCCCCGCCAGCAGGGTCAGCCCGTGCAGGAAGCCCGCGCACAGCACGATCCGCTCCGGGTCCGCGTACACCCCGCGGGCCCGTGCCAGGTAGCCGGCCAGCGCCCGCCGCAGCTCGACGCGGCCGCGCCCGTCGAACCCGTACCCGAAGGCCTCGTTCGGCGCGTCGGTCAGCGCCCGCCGGGCCGCCGACAGCCAGGCCGCGCGCGGGAAGGCGCCCAGGTCCGGGAAGCCGGGCACCAGGCTGTACGAGGGCCCCTTGCGCGCGGGGCGCCGTACGGGGGCAGCCGCCGCGGCCCGGCGCGGACGGGCCCGTTCCGCGATCCGGGTGCCGGAACCCTGGCGGGCGGTCAGCCACCCCTCGGCCACCAGTTCGGCGTACGCCTCCGCCACCGTGTTGCGCGCGATGCCCAGGTCGGCGGCGAGGGTGCGGGAGGACGGCAGCCGGGTCCCGGCCGCCAGCCTCCCACTGCGTGCGGCCTCGCGCAGCGCCTCCGTGAGACCGGCCCGCAGACCGCGCCCGGCGGAGAGGTCCAGATGCAGGTCGGCGCCGAAAGTGGCCCATGATCTCGTCATGAATATGGACCATATCCCTGGGCCGCCTCGCTCCTAGGGTGGATCACATGACGAACACGACGCAGCACCAGCAGACCCCCGCCCCCACGCACGAGCACGCTCCCGAGCACACCCCGCGCATGCAGATGGCGAAGCTCGCCCCCGAGGTCTACAAGGCCGTCCTGGCCCTGGAGATCGCCTCCCGCAAGGGCCTGGACCCGGCCCTGGTCGAGCTCGTCAAGATCCGCGCCTCGCAGGTCAACCACTGCGCCTTCTGCCTCGACATGCACACCAAGGACGCGATCGCGCACGGTGAGAGCGTCGACCGGATCGTTCAGCTGGCCGCCTGGGAGGAGTCGCGGCACTTCTACACCGAGAAGGAGCTCGCGGCGATCGAGTTCACCGAGGCCGTCACGGTCCTGACGGACGGTTTCGTGCCGGACGAGGTGTACGCGAAGGCCGCGAAGCACTTCGAGGAGCGCGAACTGGCCCAGCTGATCGCCGTCATCGCGACGATCAACGTCTGGAACCGCATCGGCGTCACCACCCGCCTGGTGCCGGGCCACTACAAGCCCGGCATGTACCAGTCCTGACCGGGCCGGCCCGAGCGAGCGAGCCCGACCGCCCGGTTCAGCCGCCCGGCCGGAACGCGGCCAGCGCCGCCGCGTGGTGGTCCTGCGTGACCTGCCAGGCGGCGGCCGGTCCGGCGGTCAGCACCGCCCACTTGCCGCCGTCCCCCGCGAAGAAGACCCGTTCGACACCGCGCCGCACCCCGCGCGACTCCTCGCTGTCGTACTGGTACACGAGCTCCGCCGCCCCGGATGCGCCCTGGACCGGACCCACGCTGATCTCCTGGTACCCCCGGGTGCCGGCCCGCAGGTAGCCGGAGGCCTGGGTGACCGCGTCGAGCGGGCTGAGATCCGGCTCCGACACCCGGAAGATCTGGATCAGCGCGGTCCGGTCTGCCGAGCGGTAGAAGACCCCCTCCTTGAGCTCCTCCCGCACCCAGCCGGCCGGTACGGCGATGGTGAAGCCGGACGGGTCCTGCTTGGTCTCGTGGCCCCCTGCTCCCGGCCCGGTGGCCGACGCGCTCGGGCCCGGGGCCTGGCTCGGGCCGGTGCCGGCCGTCGGGGAGCCGGAGGCGGTGGGCGACGCCGTCGCGGACGGTCCGCCGCCTGACCACGACGGCGTGCCCGAGGCCACCGTCCCGTTCTTCTCCCCCGCGCGGTCCGCGTCGTCCGTGTCCCGGGCCAGGAACCACACCGCCCCGGCGCCGATCACGACGGAGGCGACCGCGATGCCGGCCGTCACCGGAGTCCGCCACCGGCCGCCCGGCCCGCCGGAGGGCGACGTGTAGCCGGGTGGGGGCGGTACGGGCGGCAGGTACGTGGAGTCGGCGGCGTACGGCGGCTGGGGCGCGGTCGGCGCCCCGTACGGGGGCTGTGGCGCGGTCGGCGACCCGTACGGCGGCGGGGGCGGCGGCGGAGCCCCCTGCCCGGGCGGGTCGTACACCGGCGCCGCGCCCGGCGGCTGCGGCGGAACCGGCGGCATGCCCGCAGGCGGCCCCGTCGGCGGTGCCGCCGGGGCCTGGTCCACCACCCAGCGCTGAGCCTGCGCGTCCCAGCGGCGCGGGCCGGACGGCGGCTGTGCCGGAGCCACGGCTCAGCCTCCCAGGGCGCCGAGCAGGCTGCCCAGGGCAGCGGCCGCGCTCACCGACTCGACCAGCGGAGCCCACCGCTCCAGCGCTGCGCGCAGCCGGGCGGGCAGGCCGGGCCGGATCGTCTCGGTGCCCTCCAGCTGCTCGGCGATCCCGTCCAGTTCGGCGTCGAACGCGGTTCTGTCGTCGCCCCGGGGGGCCTCCCGTACGAGCGCCTCGCGCAGGGTGAGCACCGCGTCCAGCAGCTGCGCCGCGGTGGGCGCCTCCGTTCCCGCACCTCCGTGGTGGACGGTGTTGGTGTTGTTCGAGCCGCCGAAACTGACCGCGCTGCCGTGGACGCCACCGCCGATCCACACCCCGGGCTCCGGCCCGCTCCCGCTTCCGCTACCTGTCGCCATGGCTCCCCCTGTGTGTGCTGTTGTGATTGCCGCTGCCGCCGAAGCTGATCGCGCTGTCGTGCGCCGCACCCACGTAGTTCTCGATGTGGATGCCGGCGCGCCGCGCGAACGCCTCGGTGTGCCAGCCGGCTTCGTGCAGGACCAAGGTAATACCGGCGATGACCCGGTCCTGAATGGTCTTCAAGTACCGGTCGAGGTCCATGAGATGGAACAGCGAGCCGTTGTCCTGCGCCGCGAGTACGCGCACCGACAGCCGCGGCCCCTCCGGCCGGGCGCCACCGTGACCGCCGGCCGCGATCCTCACCCGGCTCGCGACGCCGCGGCTCAGGGTGACGAGGGAGGCCGTGAAGGACCCGGGGGTGTGCCGCAGGGCCCAGGCCACCTTCCCGAACCGGTTGTTGTTCAGGTAACGGTGGGCGTCCGCGTCCGCGTTGTGGAAGGCGACGTGGACGGGCAGCAGCACGTGCGGTGCCAGCTCCACCATCATCATTCCGCCCTGGGTGTGGACCCGTACGAACAGGGTGACGACCATGTTCTCGTCCCAGCCGCCGACGCGGATGCGCAGGAAGTGCCGGCGGCGTTCGCCGCCCTCCTCGATGGCCTGGGCCCGGTGCGACTCGAAGTCCGCCCGCACGTGCGGTCCTTCGTCGCGGTGCCCCAGCCCGCCGCCCGGCAGGAACACGCACTGGTCGACGACCAGTTCGCGCATCCGGTCCAGTACGGCGGCCTGCGCCTCCGGGGACCCGTGCGGCGAGGGCGCCCGCAGCCGCTCCACCAGGGGCACGACCCCCTCCAGGATGCGGGCGTTGGTGAGGGGCTGCGGTGTGGTGCCTTCGGGCAGGTCCTCGCGGGGGCGCAGTTCGAAGGAGTCCTGCCAGGGGCGGTACGCCTGACCGGCCCCGGCGAACGGGTCGTTGATGTCGTACATGATCAGCGGCGAGTGCTGTTCGTCGATGATGCGCCGCCGCACGCGGGCGAACCGTACGCCGGCGTCGGCCTCGGCGGGATCGGCCGGCCGGTCGGCGTACCGGTCCCGGTTGAGGTCGTTGGCGATGGTCCGGGCGACGTACCCGCGCTGGAGTCCCACGACGGTGACGACCGCGGCGAAGACCGCCGGCACCCAGCCGATGACGAATCCGGTCCCCACGCCTCCGATGCCCTGCGAGAAGAACAGTGCGCCGAGGCCGATCGAGCTGCCCGTGTCGTCGAAGGCGCCGAGCAGGGCCAGCCAGATCCCGATGGTCAGGACCACGATGACGGCCAGGTTCCACCAGGCGTAGATCCGCACCACGAGGGACAGCAGGCGCGCCAGCAGGCCGGACCGGGCCCGGAGCCAGTCGGCGAGGCTCAGCAGCAGGAACGGGACGAGCAGCAGGACGAGGGCGCCGCCGGTGAGCACGGAACCCACGAACCAGGCGCCGAGTACGCCGAGCGCCCAGCCGAGTTCGGCGCGGCGGGCGCGGAGGGCGTGGGCGAGGACGCGCGAGGCGTCGAACCCGTACGAGGGCGCGACGATCCGCTCCTCGTGGACGTACAGCTCCTCGATCACCCGATCGCGGTACCCGGCGTCGATGTAGGTGCCCGCGCACAGGTAGCGGCCGGCCTCGCTGAGCGCCGGTTCGACGGGGGGACGACCGTTGCGGAGGTCATCGTGCGGATCGTCTGCGAACTGACGGGGAATCGGGCTCTCGGTCACCGACCGACCTTAGATTTCCCCTACATCATGCGACAGGCGTAAACACGCCAAAGCGCCCCGGCCGGTGGGGCCGGGGCGCTCGGGTCCGCGCTCCCCGCCGAGGTGATCGTGCTCCTCGGCGGGAAGGACGGATCAGATCAGGCCGAGCTCGCGGACCGCGTCGCGCTCCTCCGCCAGCTCCTGGACGGAGGCGTCGATGCGGGAGCGGGAGAACGCGTTGATGTCCAGGCCCTGGACGATCTCGTACTTGCCGTCCTTGCAGGTGACGGGGAAGGAGGAGATCAGACCGGCCGGGACGCCGTAGGAGCCGTCCGACGGGATGCCCATCGAGGTCCAGTCGCCCTCGGCGGTGCCGTTGACCCACGTGTGCACGTGGTCGATGGCGGCGTTGGCGGCCGAGGCGGCCGAGGACGCGCCACGGGCCTCGATGATCGCGGCGCCGCGCTTGGCGACGGTCGGGATGAAGGTCGTGTCGAGCCACACCTCGTCGTTGACGACCTCGGCGGCGTTCTTGCCGGCGATCTCCGCGTGGAAGATGTCCGGGTACTGGGTCGCCGAGTGGTTGCCCCAGATGGTGAGGCGCTTGATGTCGGTGACGTCGGCGCCGGTCTTCTTGGCGAGCTGCGAGATCGCGCGGTTGTGGTCCAGGCGGGTCATCGCGGTGAAGCGCTCGGCCGGTACGTCCGGAGCGGCGGCCTGCGCGATGAGCGCGTTGGTGTTGGCCGGGTTGCCCACGACCAGGACCTTGATGTCGTCCGCGGCGTTCGCGTTGATCGCGGCGCCCTGCGGCTTGAAGATGCCGCCGTTGGCGGAGAGCAGGTCACCGCGCTCCATGCCCTTGGTGCGCGGGCGGGCGCCCACGAGCAGCGCGACGTTGGCGCCGTCGAAGCCCTGGTTCGGGTCGTCGAAGATGTCGATGCCCTTGAGCAGCGGGAAGGCGCAGTCGTCGAGCTCCATGGCGGTGCCCTCGGCGGCCTTCATGCCCTGGGGGATCTCCAGAAGACGGAGCTTGACCGGCACGTCCGCGCCGAGCAGGTGACCGGAAGCGATGCGGAAGAGCAGCGCGTAGCCGATCTGGCCGGCGGCGCCGGTGACGGTGACATTCACAGGAGTGCGGGTCATGGCCTTCTCCGTTAGACAGCTGGCGGTGGGGCGTCCCTGCCCCATGTGCTGGAGGACGCCGCTCCCCTGTAAATCTTGACGTGAAGAGACATCCGCGGTCAGGCTATCCGACCCGGCAGCGGGCTAACCCCCGGGTCCCTGTGGTGCATGGCACACGGACCCCGCCGTTTCGAAGGCGGAGCCGGTCCCAGGACCCTCGTTCGGCCCCCGTTTCGCCTACTCGACCAGGAAGATCCGCCCCGTCTGGTGGCCCTCGATCGACTTGACGTAGGCGTTCGCCGCGCGGGAGACGGGCACCGGGTCGAATCCCGCGAAGGTGTCCCCGTACGCGTCGAGGGACTCCTCGAAGACGGTGGGGCTGACGGCGTTGATGCGCTGCCGGCCGGGCAGTTCGATGGCCGCGGCGCGTACGAAGGCCTCGACGGCGCCGTTGGCGAGGGCGGCCACCGCGCCGGTGAGCAGGGGTTCGCGGGCCAGGACGCCGGTGATCAGCGTGTACGAGGCGTGCGCGGGCAGGTGTGCGAGGCCCTGGCGGACCAGCTCGATCTGGCTGACGACCTTGCCTTCGAGGCCGCTGCGGACGTCGTCCGTGCCCAGTTCGCCCAGCGGCCGCCACGGCACGCTGCCGGCCGCGCACGCCACCGCGTCGACCTCGCCCACCCGTTCGGCCACCTGCGCGTACATGGCCCGGACGGACTCCGGGTCGGTGATGTCCACGGTGACGTCGGCGCCCTTGCGGGAGGCGGTGACGACCTGGTGGCCGCGCTCGCGCAGGGCCGCGTGGACCGCCCTGCCGAGGGTGCCGTTGGCTCCGACCAGGAGGACCTTCTGCTTCGCGTTCATGGACACGAGCATCACCCCACCGAATGATGAAGTCCAGCTACCTTTCCTACACCGATCATTAAGATGAACTCATGCTTGACGTGAAGCGGATGATCATCCTCCGAGACCTGGCGGCCCACGGGAAGGTGACCGCCGTCGCCGACCTGCACGCGGTGACCCCGTCCGCTGTCTCCCAGCAGCTGCGCGCGCTGGAGGCCGAGGCCGGGGCCGTCCTCGTCGAACGGGACGGGCGCGGCCTGCGGCTCACCCCGGCCGGCGCGACCCTGGCGGCAGCCTGCGAGCCGGTGCTGGCCGCCCTGGAACGGGCCGAAGGAGCCGTACGGGCCCTCGACACGGAGCCGTGCGGCGAGCTGGCCGTCGGCTGCGCCCCGAGCGCGCTGGCCACGGTGGCCGCGCCGCTCCTGGCCGAACTCGCCGTACGCCACCCCCGGCTGCGGCCGCGCATCGTGCAGGCCGACCCGGAGGAGGCCGTGCCGCAGCTCCGCGCGCGCCGCCTGGACCTGGCGGTGACCTACGCGTACCCGCTGCTCGGCGCCCCGCCCGCGCCCGGGACCACGGTGGTGCCGCTGTTCGCGGACCCGCTGTGCCTGGCGCTGCCGCAGGCCCTGGTCCCCGCCTACGAGCGGGACGGGCTCGCCGCGCTGCGGGAGGCCGACTGGGTCTCGGCCCCGGCCCCGAGCAGCTGCCGCGAGATGCTGCTCCACGCCTGCCGGAACGCCGGGTTCACCCCGCGCATCGCGCACGAGTGCGGGGACCTGCGGGCCGGGCTGTGGCTCGTGGCCACCGGACGGGCGGTGTCGATCCTGCCGAGGCTGCTGTGCGACGCCCCGCCGCCCGGCGCCGCCGTACGGGAGCTGCCGGGGCCGGGGCGGACGCTGGACGCGCAGGTCCGGGCGGGCACGGAGACCCAGCCGGCCGTCGCGGCCGCCCTGGCCGCGCTCACCGGACTCACCGCACGGTGAAGCGGACCGCGCTCTCCAGGAACGGGATCTCCAGCAGCGGCTTGGGCTCGATCACCAGCGCGAGCAGGGTGATCGCCACGCCCAGCAGCCCGTACGTGATCATGTCCGTGAAGCGGGAGCGCACCGCGAGCATCCCCACCGAGGGCAGCACGCGGCGCAGCACCGAGGCGGCGATCAGGGCCACGCCGATCGCCAGGCAGCCGAGCTTCGGGTGCCCCAGCGCGGTGGCCAGCAGCCCGGCCGCGGTCGCGGCGAGCACGCTGAGCATCGGCCACTGACGGGCGGGGGTGGACACGGCCCCCGGGACGGCGCGGCCGCTGCCCTCGGGGCGGGCGGTGTCCCGGGTGACGGACGGGAAGCGGCGGGACCGGCGCGCCTCGTCCGCGGGCGCGGCGACCGTGCCGGCCGCGCCCGGGGTGACGGGCGCGCCGGGCGCACCGGCGGTGACGGGCGTGCCGTTCGCCGCGGCCGTGCCTCCGCCACCGGCCGCGCGCCCGGCGTGCTCGCCTTCCCGTTCAGCCTGCACTGGTGGTCCGTTCCGCCGCCTCGACCACGTTGACGAGCAGCTGGGCCCGGGTCATCGGGCCGACTCCGCCCGGGTTCGGGGAGATCCACGCGGCCACCTCGGCCACGCCGGGGTGCACGTCGCCGACGATCTTCCCGTCCTGGTCGCGGCTGACGCCCACGTCGAGCACGGCCGCGCCCGGCTTCACGTCCTCCGGCTTGACCAGGTGCGGGACACCGGCCGCGGCGACGATGACGTCCGCCTGGCGCAGCAGCCCGGAGAGGTCGCGCGTACCGGTGTGGCAGAGCGTCACGGTGGCGTTCTCGGACTTGCGGGTGAGCAGCAGGCCGATGGAGCGGCCCACGGTGATCCCGCGGCCGAGGACGACGACGTGCGCGCCGTTGATGCCGACGCCGTGGTGGCGCAGCAGTTCGACGATCCCGTACGGGGTGCAGGGCAGCGGGCCCGGCTCGTTCAGCACGAGGCGGCCGAGCGACATGGGGTGCAGGCCGTCGGCATCCTTGAGCGGATCCATCAGCTCCAGGACCCGGTTGGTGTCGATGCCCTTGGGGAGCGGGAGTTGGACGATGTAGCCCGTGCACTCCGGGTTGGCGTTGAGCTCCCGCACGACCGCCTCGATGTCCTCCTGGGAGGCCGTCGCGGGCAGTTCGCGCTGGATGGAGGCGATGCCGACCTCGGCGCAGTCCTTGTGCTTGCCGTTGACGTACCAGCGGCTGCCCGGATCGTCACCGACCAGGAGGGTGCCGAGGCCGGGGGTGATGCCCCGGGCCTTCAGGGCCGCCACGCGGGCGGTCAGTTCGGACTTGATCGCGGCGGCGGTGGCCTTGCCATCGAGAATCTGGGCGGTCATGCCCCCATCCTCCCGGATGAGGTGGGCTCGGTTCCAGTCAAGGTGCTCACAGGTGTGCAGCGTTCATTGCACTTGCACAACAAGTCACCCGGCCGCACCGTAACGAACTGGACAAGCCCTGGCCGCGGGACGACGATGAAACGACTGAGTGCCGCGGGCAGTGCCGGGGGGCGGACCGCACCGTGCAGGATTCCTCCGCGCTCATTGCCGTGCGTCCCCGCACTTCCACGGAGGAACATCCCAAGATGAGCTTCGGCGACCCGCACAATCCGTACGGACAGCAGCCGCCACAGGGTCAGCCCGGCTACGGCTACCCGCAGCAGGCCCCGCAGGGCATCCCGCCGCAGGGCGGCTACGCCTACCCGCAGCAGGCACCGCAGGCGTACCCGGGCGGTCCCGTCGGATACCCGGGCGGTCCGGCCGTCGAGATGCCCGGCGGCGTGAAGGCCGCCCGCGTCATCCTCTTCGTCCTGGGCGGCCTGCAGACCCTGGGCGCCGTGATCTGGCTCGTCGGTGGCGTGCTGTTCGCCGCGATCTTCTCGTCCGAGACGAACAGCTCGACCACGGAGGACGAGCTCGCCGTCGCCGGGATCTTCGTCGTCCTCGGCGCTCTCCTCTCCGTGGCGTTCGCGCTGTGGGCCATCCTGACGGGCGCCAAGCTGGGCAAGGGCCGCGGCGGGGTCCGGGCCTCCGGCATCATCTACGGCTCCCTGGTCACGCTGGTCGGCGTCCTGAGCCTGGTCAGCAACGTGGTCGCCGTCGCCGCCGCATCCACGAGCGAGCACACCCCGGCCGGCGTGGTCGTGCTCTCCCTGGTGATGGCCGCCATTCCGCTGGGCCTCGGCCTCGGGATCCTCGTGGGCCTGGCCAAGAGCAACGCGAGCGCCTACTTCAAGCGCCCCCGCTACTGACCCCTGCCGACAACGGCGAAGGCCGCGTCCCGCAGTGCGGGACGCGGCCTTCGCCGTCGGTCGGGCGTCGGTGATCAGTGGAAGAAGTGCCGGGTCCCGGTGAAGTACATGGTCACGCCGGCCTTCCGCGCGGCCTCGACGACCAGCTCGTCACGGACCGAACCGCCCGGCTGGACCACGGCCTTGATGCCCGCGGCCGTCAGGATCTCCAGCCCGTCCGGGAAGGGGAAGAAGGCGTCGGACGCGGCGTACGAGCCCTGCGCGCGCTCGGCGCCCGCCCGCTCGACGGCGAGCTTCGCCGAGTCGACGCGGTTGACCTGGCCCATGCCGACGCCGACCGAGGCGCCGTCCTTGGCGAGCAGGATCGCGTTGGACTTGACGGCCCGGCAGGCCTTCCACGCGAAGGCCAGCTCGGCGAGCTCGGCCTCGGAGAGGGCGTCGCCGGTGGCCAGGGTCCAGTTGGCCGGGTCGTCGCCCTCGGCCTGGAAGACGTCCGACTGCTGGAGCAGCGTGCCGCCCGAGATCGGCTTGAGGTCGCCCGGCTGGTGCGGGGTGCCGTCCACCTTCAGGACGCGGATGTTCTTCTTCTTGGCGAGGATCTCGACCGCGCCGTCCTCGTAGCCGGGGGCGGCGATGACCTCGGTGAAGATCTCGGCGACCTGCTCGGCGAGCTCGACGGTCACCGGGCGGTTGACGGCGATGACACCGCCGAAGGCCGACAGCGGGTCGCAGGCGTGGGCCTTGCGGTGGGCGGCGGCGACGTCCGCGCCGACCGCGATGCCGCACGGGTTGGCGTGCTTGATGATCGCGACGCAGGGCTCGTCGTGGTCGTAGGCGGCGCGGCGCGCGGCCTCGGTGTCCACGTAGTTGTTGAAGGACATCTCCTTGCCGTGCAGCTGCTCGGCGTTGGCGAGCCCGCCCGGCTGCCCGTCGGTGTAGAGCGCGGCGGCCTGGTGCGGGTTCTCGCCGTAGCGCAGGGTCGACTTGCGCTCCCAGGCGCCCGCGAGGAACTCCGGCAGGACCGCCTCCGGCTCCGGCGCGTACGCGTTCGTGAACCAGGAGGCCACGGCCACGTCGTAGGCGGCGGTGTGCTGGAAGGCCTCGGCCGCCAGCCGCTTGCGGGCGGTGAGGTCGAAGCCGCCGCCCTGGGCCGCGGCGATGACGTCGGCGTACCGGGCGGGGCTGGTGACGACGGCGACCGACGGGTGGTTCTTGGCGGCGGCGCGGACCATCGACGGGCCGCCGATGTCGATCTGCTCGACGCACTCGTCGGGAGTGGCACCCGACTGGACGGTGGCCAGGAACGGGTACAGGTTGACGACCACGAGGTCGAAGGGCTCCACACCCAGCTCGGCGAGCTGGTTGCGGTGGTCCTCCAGGCGCAGGTCGGCGAGGATCCCGGCGTGCACGCGCGGGTGCAGGGTCTTGACGCGGCCGTCCAGGCACTCGGGGAAGCCGGTCAGCTCCTCGACCTTGGTGACGGGCACCCCGGCGGCGGCGATCTTCGAGGCGGTGGAGCCGGTGGAGACGAGCGCGACGCCCGCCTCGTGCAGCCCGCGGGCCAGCTCTTCCAGTCCCGTCTTGTCGTAGACGCTGATGAGCGCACGCCGGATCGGCCGCTGGTTCGTGGTCGGGTCGTTGCTCGCTGCGATGTCTGCGGCGGTCACTGGATTGTTACCTTTCGTCCCTCAATGCGGTAGCCGTGCCGGGCCAGGCGCCCCACGACATCGACGAGCAGCTGGCGCTCGACTTCCTTGATGCGCTCATGGAGAGCGGCTTCGTCGTCCTCGTCCCGGACCTCGACCACACCCTGGGCGATGATCGGACCCGTGTCCACGCCACTGTCCACGAAGTGGACCGTGCAGCCGGTGACCTTCGCGCCGTAGGCGAGCGCGTCCCGTACGCCGTGCGCACCGGGGAAGGCGGGGAGGAGGGCGGGGTGGGTGTTGATGAACCGGCCGCCGAAACGGTCGATGAACTCCTTGCCCACGATCTTCATGAACCCGGCCGACACGACGAGGTCCGGCGCGTGGGCGTCGGTCGCCTCCGTCAGGGCGACGTCCCACTCATCGCGGCTCGCGTAGTCCTTCACCGGGCACACGAAGGTGGGGATCCCGGCCTTCTCCGCCCGCTCCAGGCCGGCGATGCCCTTGCGGTCGGCCCCCACGGCGACGACTTCGGCACCGAAGCCCTCGGATCCGCCGGGGTGGGCGTCGATGGCGTCGAGCAGGGCCTGGAGGTTGGTGCCGGAGCCGGAGACCAGCACGACCAGGCGGGAGGCGGCCATGGGAGGCCCTTTCTCGCGGGAATTGCGGTGTTCGTCTTTGTGTGGTCATACAAAACTTCGGGGTACCGATATACGGGGAACCATACGAAGCCACCGACCGCCTGCAACGATACCGGCACACCGGACGGCCCCCGAGGGACGGGGGGACGGCCGGGCGGTAGCGTCTGGCGTACAAGCCGCAAACTGGCCTCACCTCGCCACGACGTCGCCACGACGTCCATGACACAGGGGAAGAAACACACCCGATGCCGGACCGCCGTCAGCCCGACTCCCCCACCGACGACAACCCCTTCGCGGCTCCGCCGGAAGGCCGGCCCGACCAGCCCTGGCAGCCGCGCAGCGGTGGTGACGGCGGGAACGGGGAGGGCCCGGGGGATTCCGACGGCCGCCGGGGCCCGGCGCGCTGGGACCCGACCGACCCGATCCAGCGCCGCGCCCGCTATGCGCTGCTGGCCGGCATGTGGGGCTTCTTCTTCGGGATCTTCGGCATCCCGTCGGTGGGCCTGCTGCTGGGCGCGCTCGCCCTGTACTGGGGAATCAGCGCCCTCCGCGGCAAGCCCGCGGCGGCGGCCGCCCCCGGCGCCCCCACCGGCCTGGACGCCCTGGGCCCGGCGGCCCGCCCCCAGCGCACGGCGGCGGTCAGCGGCCTGGTCACGGCCTCACTGGCGATCCTGCTGGCGATGAGCTCGTACGGGCTGCAGCTCGCGTACAAGGACTTCTACGTCTGCCGCGACGACGCCCTCACGAGCGCGGCGGAACTCCAGTGCAACACCCTCCTCCCGAACAACGTGGTGGGCGACGTCCTGAAGGTCCGCCAGTAGCCTCGCCGGCACTGTCGAAGCGCGGGGTCGGGCCGGACCCCGCCGCACAATCCAGCCCCGCCGCACACTCCAGCCTCGCCGGCGTTTGAGGCGCGGGGTCCGGGGCGGAGCCCCGATGCTTCGACCCGGCCGCACAATCCAGCCTCGCCGGCGTTTGAGGCGCGGGGGTTCGGGGGCGGAGCCCCCAGGGGCCGGGGCTAGGCGGGCGGCTTGCGGCGGGCCAGGACACGCGCCCCCACCACCGGCGGAGCCAACGGCGGTGCCGGATCCACCGGCAACTCGACCGGTCTCGCCGCGATCAGGATCGGCGTCAGATCCAGCCCGCGCCCCGACACCACGGTCACCGCCCGAGGCGCCCTAGCCACAGGAGCCTCAGCGGCAGCGGCAACGGCAGGCAAGGGAGGCTCCGGCGCCGCCGCCACCGCCCCGATCTCCGGAATCAGCACGCCCGCCGCCTTCCGCATCGCGGCCCAGCGAACCTCCCGTACGCCACTGTCGTGCCACCGGTCGTCCACCACCTCGTCCACGTCCAGCGCGGACAGCGCATCGAGCGCGGCCAAGCCCCTGGCCGGCCGGTTCCGCCACGCATGCACCGCCACCGCAACCGGCACCGCCAGCGCCAGCGTCCACGCGCAGGCCGCCGCCCCCGTGGCCCACCACACCGGCCCGAAGTCGGACAGCCGCCGCGAGCCCAGCGACCCCGCCGAGGCCGCCGCGAGCCCGGTCATCACCAGCCCGCAGACCACCGCCCCCAGCGCCGCCGTGAGCGCGGTCTCCCCGTACGAGACCTCGCGCGCCCGGCGGACCGCGAACCAGCCCACCGCCAGCCCGGCAACCACCGGCACTCCGGCGACCGCCCAGGTCAGCGGGGTCCCGGGCCCCTCGGGCGGGAGCGCGGCCAGCAGCGGGAACCGCGGCAGCCCGGGCTGGCCCGCGAAGCCGAGCGGCGTGGCGGTGGCGTCGGCGCCGAGGGCGAAGCCGGGCCCGAGGGCGTAGGCCGCGCCCCAGACGGTGGCGTTCGGCATCAGCGCGAGGGCGAGCAGCAGGACCGCGAACCGGCCCGACCAGACCCCGGTCAGCGACAGGAACGAGGCCTGGACCTCGGCGCCGTGCCAGGCGAGCGAGGCACCGACGAGCAGCGCGCCGCCGCCCAGCAGGACCAGCGCCCCGCCCGCTCCGGCCCGCAGCGCCAGCGCGTACCGGGGGCGCACGACGGCTCTCCGTACGCCCCCTGGCAGCCAGGACGGCAGCGGTCCGAGCGGACGCCCCCTGGCCCCCCACACCCCGCCCAGGGCGGCGAGCACGGCGACCAGCGGGACGTGCCAGGCCGCGCTGATCGGGTCGGCCGGCATCGGGCCGCCGGCGGCGTAGACCGTGGCGAGGGCCCCGACGGAGAGGTATCCGCAGAGCACGGCCGAGAACACGGCGCCGGCCGGCAGCACCTCCTCGTCCTCCTCCTCGGACGCGCTCCCCAGCCGGGCGGCCCGCCGCATGAGCAGCACGGGCAGCGCGACGAGGAGCAGCGGCGTCAGGCCGACGGGCGCGGGCACGCCGGACAGGGTCTCGTACCGCACCAGTTCCGTCCCGTGGGCGAGCAGCCACAGCCCGGCGGCGAGGTGCAGGGCCCCGCCGGGGCCGCTGTCGGGGTAGGGGGAGCTGATCCACAGCACGATGACGAGCACGGCGAGGAAGCCGAGCCCGAGTCCGGCCGCCACGGCGCCGCCCGCCACGCATGCTGCGGCGGCGGGCGAACGGCGCCGCACGCCGGCTCGCGGGGCCGCCGGCAACGAGGTCCCGCGTTCGGTCACTTGGGTCACCCCGCCATGGTGCCAACGACACGCGCTATGGGCGGGTAACAGGCGAATGTCCGTGGTGTCGCTCAATATACGTTTATGTACTTTTTCGCCCAGAGCGGTCGGGTCGCGGGGAGTGTGGCATGACACGAAGCGTCGAGACGGCCTCCTCATCGGGCTCGGAGCGGAGCCTGCCCGCCCCCGAGGAGCGGCGCAGGCTGCGCGAAGCGGCGGATCTGACGCACGAGCAGGTCGCGGAGGCGGTGGGCGTCACCGCGACGACGGTCCGCTCCTGGGAAACGGGCCGCACCGACCCGCGCGGCCGCAACCGCGAGGCGTACGCGGCGTTCCTGACCGCCCTGGCGGCGCCGGCGGCGGCCCCGGAGCAGGCCGACACCGCGTCAGACGGGCCCGCCGGTACGGCATCCGAGGCCGGGACGCCCCAAACGGCGCAGACGGCGCAGACGGCGCACACGGCGACAGCGGACGCGCCCGCCACACCCGCCGAGGACTCCCCGGAGGTCCCGGCAGAAGAGCCGGCAAGGGGCCCGGCCGCGGACTTCGACGCCCTCTACGACCACGCCGCCCCCGCCCTCGCCCGGCAGACCTACCTGCTCACCGGCCGCCGGACCCTCGCCCTGAAGGCCGTGGAGCGCGCGTTCACCCGCGCCTGGGCCCGGTGGCCCGAGGTGGCGACCGACCCGGATCCGGTGGGCTGGGTGCGCGCGGTCGCGTACGACTACGCCCTCTCCCCCTGGCACCGGTTCCGGCGCGCCCACCGCCGGCATGACGCGCGCCCCGCCGATCCCGCCGACCGCATCCTGCTCGACGCCGTGCTCGCGCTGCCCACGCGCCACCGCCGGACCGTCATGCTCTACGACGGCGTCGGCCTCGACCTGCCCGACACCGCCGCCGAGACCGAGGCCAGCACCCCCACCGCCGGCCTCCGCCTCGTGCACGCGCACGCCGACCTCGCCGACCGGATCCCCGAGCTGGCCGAAGTACCGCCCGAGAAGCAGTCCGCGCTGCTGCGCGACCTGTTCACCGCGCTGCGGCCGGCCGCGCCGCTCGACCCGCGCCCGGCGGCGGCCGTACGGGGCGGCGGCGAGCGGCGCGTACGGCTGTGGAGCCGCGGGGCCCTCGGGCTGACCGCGGTGATCGCCACCGCGACCGGCTACACCGCGGTGACCGCGGCCGACCACTACGAGCCCCCGCAGGCACCCGGCCAGAGCGTCTCCGGGGTGCCGCCGCTGAGCGGCCCCCAGCAGCTCACCGTGCGGAGCCGGCAGCTCCACGACAAACTGCGCGCCGACCCGGAGGCCGGGCCGGCCAGGATCGCCCCGAAGAGCGAATGAGAACGGGCGTGGGCCCCCCCCCCCCCCGGGGGGGGGGCCCCCCCCGGCCCCCCCCCGCCCCCCCCCGGGGGCGGGGGGGGGGGGGGGGGGGGTGGGGGGGGCAGCTCGGGGGCGCCCCCGGAGCGGGGGCGGG
>NZ_JBIVFA010000002.1:150524-400621 GCF_044747975.1 Streptomyces sp. NPDC090045 | reverse complement strand
GGGCCCCGCCCCCCCCCCCCCCGCCGCGCCCCCCCCCCCCCGCCCCCCGCCCCCCCCGCGCCCCCCCCCCCCCCCCCCCCCCCCGGGGGGGCCCCCCCCCCCCGGGGGGGGGGCGGCCCACGCCCGTGCATCCGTGCGTCCGTACGTGTGACCGTACGGGGACTGCTTACTGAGCGGCGTTCAGGATCTCGCGCGCCAGCTTCGCGGTCTCGGTCGGCGTCTTGCCGACCTTGACACCGGCGGCCTCGAGGGCTTCCTTCTTGGCCTGTGCGGTGCCGGAAGAACCCGAGACGATGGCGCCGGCGTGGCCCATGGTCTTGCCCTCCGGGGCGGTGAAGCCCGCGACGTAACCGACGACCGGCTTGGTGACGTTCTTCGCGATGAAGTCCGCCGCACGCTCCTCGGCGTCGCCGCCGATCTCGCCGATCATGACGATCAGCTCGGTCTCCGGGTCGGCCTCGAAGGCCTCCAGGGCGTCGATGTGCGTGGTGCCGATGACCGGGTCGCCACCGATGCCGACGGCGGAGGTGAAGCCGATGTCACGGAGCTCGTACATCATCTGGTAGGTCAGCGTGCCGGACTTGGACACGAGACCGATCTTGCCGGGCTTGGTGATGTCGCCCGGGATGATGCCGGCGTTGGACTGGCCGGGGGTGATCAGACCCGGGCAGTTCGGGCCGATGATCCGGGTCTTGTTGCCCTTGGCGGTCGCGTACGCCCAGAAGGCGGCGGAGTCGTGAACCGCGATGCCCTCGGTGATGACGACGGCCAGCGGGATCTCGGCGTCGATCGCCTCGACCACGGCGGCCTTGGCGAAGGCCGGCGGGACGAAGAGGACGGAGACGTTGGCGCCCGTCTTCTCCATCGCCTCGGCGACGGAGCCGAAGACCGGGACCTCGGTGCCGTCGAAGTCGACGGTGGTGCCGGCCTTGCGCGGGTTCACGCCGCCGACGATGTTGGTGCCGTCAGCCAGCATCAGCTTGGTGTGCTTCATGCCCGTGGCACCGGTCATGCCCTGGACGATGACCTTGCTGTCCTTGTTGAGGAAGATAGCCATGTGAGTCTGTGACCTCTGCCCTTACTTCGCAGCCGCGAGCTCGGCGGCCTTGTCGGCCGCGCCGTCCATGGTGTCCACGCGCTGCACCAGCGGGTGGTTGGCGTCCGAGAGGATCTTGCGACCCAGCTCGGCGTTGTTGCCGTCGAGACGGACGACGAGCGGCTTGGTGACCGCCTCGCCCTTCTCCTCCAGCAGGGCCAGCGCCTGGACGATGCCGTTGGCGACCTCGTCGCAGGCGGTGATGCCACCGAAGACGTTGACGAAGACGGACTTGACGTCCGGGTCGCCGAGGATGATCTCGAGACCGTTGGCCATGACGGCGGCGGAGGCGCCACCGCCGATGTCCAGGAAGTTGGCGGGCTTGACGCCACCGTGGTTCTCGCCGGCGTAGGCGACGACGTCGAGGGTGCTCATGACGAGACCCGCGCCGTTGCCGATGATGCCGACCTCACCGTCGAGCTTGACGTAGTTGAGGTTCTTCGCCTTGGCGGCGGCCTCGAGCGGGTTCGCGGCCGCGTGGTCCACGAACTCCTCGTGACCCGGCTGGCGGAACTCGGCGTTCTCGTCGAGGGAGACCTTGCCGTCGAGCGCGATGACGTCGCCGTTGGCGACCTTCGCGAGCGGGTTGACCTCGACGAGGAGCGCGTCCTCGGCAATGAAGGTGGCCCACAGGGTCACGAGGACCTCGGCGACCTTCTCCGCGACCTCGGCCGGGAACTGCGCCAGCGCGACGATCTCGCGGGCCTTCTCGATGGTCACGCCCTCGTTGGCGTTCACCGGGACCTTGGCGAGCTTCTCCGGGGTCTCCTCGGCGACCTGCTCGATGTCCATGCCACCCGCGACCGACGCCATGGCGAGGAAGGTGCGGTTGGTGCGGTCGAGGAGGTACGAGACGTAGTACTCCTCGAGGATCTCGGGGGCCGTCTCGGCGATCATCACCTTGTGGACCGTGTGGCCCTTGATGTCCATGCCGAGGATGTCCGTCGCCCGGGCGACGGCCTCGTCCGGGGTGGCGGCCAGCTTCACGCCGCCGGCCTTGCCGCGGCCGCCGACCTTCACCTGCGCCTTGACGACCGACTTGCCGCCCAGCCGCTCGGTGGCCTCGCGAGCCGCCTCAGGCGTGTCGATGACTTCACCGGCCAGCACCGGTACACCGTGCTTGGCGAAGAGGTCCCTCGCCTGGTACTCGAACAGGTCCACGCGCGTCCGTCCCTTGTCTTTTTAAAGATTCGCAGTGATTCGCGGTTGTCTGCTATCTGCGTGGGCGTGCCGCGGAGGGCAACGTGACGGCGCTGTCACAAGGAAGGCGCACACGGTGACCGTGGACGCGGCATGTCCGTCCCGCAGGTTATCCCCGCAGGCCGTAGGTCCCTAAATCGCAGATCACACCTGAGCGGTGATACCTGTCACAGATCGCCTCACGGTTGAACTGGAAGTTCGTGCGTTTCACCGATTCACACGACGGGCCGGGACGGAGCCGGGAGGAGGCCGGAACCGGGCCCGTCAGGGGGTCGGCAGGGGCCTCTTCTCCAGCGCCGCGGCCATGACCTCCGGGAACAGGTCCGGGGTGCAGGCGAAGGCCGGCGCGCCGAGCGCGGCAAGGGCGGCGGCGTGCTCGCGGTCGTAGGCCGGGGCGCCCTCGTCGGACAGCGCCAGCAGGGTCACGAACTCGACCCCCGCCCCCTTCATCGCGGCGACCCGCTTGAGCATCTCGTTGCGGATGCCGCCCTCGTAGAGATCACTGATCAGGACCACGACCGTGTCGGCAGGGCGGGTGATCTTCGACTGGCAGTAGGCGAGGGCGCGGTTGATGTCGGTGCCGCCACCCAGTTGGGTGCCGAAGAGGACGTCGACCGGGTCGTCGAGCTGATCGGTGAGGTCCACGACGGCGGTGTCGAAGACGACGAGCCGGGTCGCGATCGAGCGCATCGAGGCCAGCACCGCGCCGAAGACGGAGGCGTAGACGACGGAGGCTGCCATCGAACCCGACTGGTCGATGCAGAGGATCACCTCCTTCTTCACCGATTGCGCCGCACGGCCGTACCCGATCAGCCGCTCGGGAACCACCGTCCGGTACTCGGGCAGGTAGTTCTTGAGGTTGGCCCGGATCGTGCGGTCCCAGTCGATGTCGTGGTGGCGGGGGCGGCTGATCCGCGCGGACCGGTCGAGGGCGCCGGTCAGCGTCGCCCGGGTCCGCGCCGCGAGCTTCTTCTCCAGCTGCTCGACCACCTTGCGGACCACGGCCCGCGCCGTCTCCTTCGTCGTCTCGGGCATCGCCTTGTTCAGCGAGAGCAGCGTGCCCACGAGGTGCACGTCCGGCTCGACGGCCTCCAGCATCTCCGGCTCCAGCAGCAGCGTGGACAGACCGAGCCGCTCGATCGCGTCGCGCTGCATCACCTGGACCACCGAGCTGGGGAAGTACGTACGGATGTCCCCGAGCCAGCGCGCCACGTTCGGCGCGGACCCGCCGAGCCCCGCCGACCGCGCCCCCGGTCCCTTGCGCGACCCCCCGTCGCCCCCGTACAGCGCACCGAGCGCGGCATCCATCGCCGCATCCCGCCCGCCCAGCACACACCCGGTCCCCTCGGCCTCCCCGCCACCGAGCACCATCCGCCATCGCCGCAACCGCTCGTCTCCGGCCGTGCCCATGTCCGTCCCACCCATCCGTCCGTCCCCCTCCACTAGTCGTTTCCACACAATCCAGCCCCGCCGGCGTTTGAGGCGCGGGGTCCGGGGCGGAGCCCCGATCCTTCAGCCCCGCCGGCGTTTGAGGCGCGGGGGCTCAGGGGCGGAGCCCCCGCAACGGCGCGGCACCTCACCCCGCGAGCAGCATCCGCACCAGCCCCACCACCGCGTCCGCCCGCACGGGATCCAGCTCGGGGCCGAAACCCTCAGGCGCCAAGCCCGGCACGGCAGCCGCGGCACCGCCCGGCCCCCGCCGCACCAGCTCGCCCAGGCTCCGTTTCACCCCCGGCTCGTACGCCCCGAAGGTCCTCCGCAGCAGCGGGAGCACGTCGGTGAAGGCCCGCTCCGGCACCCCCACCAGCCAGGCGTCGATGAGCCCCAGCAGCCGGTCGTCGTGGACCAGCAGCGTGCCCCCGCCCGAACTCCCGCCCGCGAAGCCCTCGATCCAGCCCGCCGCGTCGGCCGGGGAGGCCGCCGGGGACAGCGCGAGCCCCATCAGCCGCGCCGTCTCCTCGGCCGGCAGCCGCCCGTCGTCGAGGAGCAGCCTGGCCGCCCGGCCGCGGATGACGCCCGGCACGGTGTCCCGGCCGGCCAGCGTCCGCAGCACCGCGGACCAGCGCTCCCGAAGCCCCTCGTCGGCGTCGGCCAGCAGCGCCACCGCTCCGTGCACCCCGTCCACGTGGCCCCGCAGTTCCGCCGCCGCGTCGGCGTCCAGGCCGGCCGCACAGGCCGGCGGCAATGCCACGCATATCCGCTCGGCGAGCCCGGCCGCCACCACGGCGAGCGCGGTGGCGTCGGTGCCGCGCACGTCCCCGTACCGCAGCGAACGGGCCAGCGCGGGCAGGGCCTTGGCGAGGCGCGCCACGTCGGTGTCCAGTGCGGCCCGGTCCGCGAGCGCCCGCAGTACGGCGGGCAGCGCCTCCGACAGCCCGGCCAGCAGGCACCGCTCTGCGAGCGCCGTCACCTCGCCCAGCTCCTCGGCTCCGGCCGCGTCGGCCTCGGCCTTCGCGGTGGCCGCCGCGAGGACGGTGGTGCCCCAGATCCCGGCCTCGGCGACCCGCACCGACAGTTCGGGCTCCCACCGCAGCCGCCACGTCTCCCGGAAGGTCCCGGTGCTGCCGCGGGAGGCGGTCGGGGTGCCCCATCCGATGCCGAGCAGCCGCAGCCGGTGCAGCAGCAGGGATTTCGCCGCGTCGGTGTCCTTGCGCAGGTCGAGTTCCAGTTCGCGGTCCTGTGCCTCGGCCTTGAGCCGCAGCGAGCGCTGCTGCCGCGTCAGGTCCCGCTGGAGCGGTACGACGGGTGCCGCGTCCGGGACCTCGCCGAGCACGTCGCCGACCACCAGACGGTCCTCGATCAGGGCGAGCGGTATGTCGGAACCGTCGCACATCACCGCCCGGACCGCTTCGAGGGTCTCCGTCAGGCCGGGCAGCGGCCGTCCCCGCATCACGGCCAGGGTCTCGGCCAGCCGGACGGCCTCGATGACGTGCGCCGAGGAGACCTGCCGGTCCTCCGCGCGCAGCAGGCCGGCGACCTTGGTCAGCCAGCGCTCGACGGGCCGGTCCCGGGCCTCGAAGAGGTGGGCGTACCAGCCGGGCGAGGTGATGCCCGCGCCGTACCCGCCGGCCCGGGCGAGCCGGCGGTGGGTCCACGGCACCCAGGTGGTCTCCACCTTGACCTTCGGCAGGCCGCTCAGCAGTGCCTTGTCCGCGGCCACGGTGGTCTTCGCCCGCAGCGCCGGGACGTGCCAGGCCCCGCACACGACGGCGTACGCGTCGCCGAACTCCCGGCGGGCGGCCCGCATCCGCTGCCGCATGTACGCCTCGCGCACGAGGTCGCGGTGGTGGCCGCCGTCGCCGTACGCCTCGCGCAGGGCTCCCATGGCCTCCCCGAGCGCCTCGAACGCGCCGAGCACCTCCTCCGGCCCGCCCCCGGTGCCGTCGGCTCCCCCGGTGCCCCGGTGCTCGACCACGTCCTCCCACCAGCGCTCGGGGTCGTCGTACCCGGCGGTCTCGGCCAGCACCGCCAGGGGGTCGACCCGGACCGCGTCGGGCTCGGCGGGCTCGTCGGCGTACGGGCCCGCCTCGGCGGCCAGCGAGTGCGCGGCCGGCAGGTCCATGAACCGCACCGGTACGCCGGCCTGCTGCGCCCAGCGGATCGCCACCCACTCCGGGGAGAAGTCGGCCAGCGGCCAGAACGCGGCCCGGCCGGGGTCGTCCGCGGCGTGCGCGAGCAGCGCCACGGGCGGCCGCATCCCGGGGTCGGCGGCCAGCGCGAGCAGTCCGTCCCCCTCGGGCGGCCCCTCGATCAGCACGGCCGCCGGGCGGGCCGCGTCCAGCGCGGCCCGCACCGCGCGGGCCGAGCCGGGCCCGTGGTGCCGGACCCCCAGCAGCAGCGGGCCCCGCGGGCTCGGGCTCATACCGTCACCTCCCGGCAGGCCCGGTAGAAGTCCTTCCAGCCGTCGCGCTCGCGGACCACGGCCTCCAGGTACTCCTGCCAGACCACCTTGTCGGCGGCCGGGTCGCGGACCACGGCGCCGAGGATCCCGGCGGCCACGTCGGAGGGGCGCAGCACGCCGTCCCCGAAGTGGGCGGCCAGGGCCAGGCCGCCGGTGACGACGGAGATGGCCTCGGCGGTGGACAGCGTGCCGCTGGGCGACTTGACCTTCGTACGGCCGTCGTCGGTGACCCCGTCGCGCAGCTCGCGGAAGACGGTGACGACGCGGCGGATCTCCTCCAGCCCTTCGGGTGCGGCGGGCAGGTCGAGGGCGCGGCCCATCTGGTCGACCCTGCGGGCGACGATGTCGACCTCGGCGTCGGCGCTGGCGGGCAGCGGCAGTACGACGGTGTTGAAGCGGCGGCGCAGCGCGCTGGACAGCTCGTTGACCCCGCGGTCGCGGTCGTTGGCGGTGGCGATGAGGTTGAAGCCGCGCACGGCCTGTACCTCTTCGCCGAGCTCCGGTATCGGCAGCGTCTTCTCGGACAGGACGGTGATGAGGGTGTCCTGGACGTCGGCGGGGATGCGGGTGAGCTCCTCGACGCGGGCGGTCATGCCCTCGGCCATGGCGCGCATGACGGGGCTGGGGACGAGGGCCTCGCGGCTGGGGCCGTGGGCGAGGAGCCGGGCGTAGTTCCAGCCGTACCGGATGGCTTCCTCGGGGGTGCCGGCGGTGCCCTGGACGAGGAGGGTGGAGTCTCCGCTGACGGCGGCGGCGAGGTGTTCGGACACCCAGGTCTTGGCGGTGCCGGGGACGCCGAGCAGGAGCAGGGCGCGGTCGGTGGCCAGGGTGGTGACGGCGACTTCGACGATGCGGCGCGGTCCCACGTACTTGGGTGTGATGACCGTGCCGTCGTCGAGCGTGCCGCCCTGCAGGTACGTGGCGACGGCCCACGGGGAGAGCTTCCAGCGGGCCGGGCGGGGCCGGTCGTCGGCGGCCGCGAGGGCTTTCAGTTCGTGTGCGAAGGCGTCTTCGGCGTGCGGTCGCAGCGCTTCGGCCGGGCGTTCGTTCTCGGGCGTGGTCATGGTCCCCCTCCAAGGCTCGGCAGCCGCTTCCGACTGCTGCATCCAAGGTGCACCACACCACTGACAACGAGCCCTGTTCATAGTGTTGTTGCAGGTCAGAGCGATTGTCAGTGGGGTTCTCTACGGTGGGACACATGACTGAGCAGGGGGTCCGCTGGACAGCGGAACAGGTACTGGCTCTGGCTCCTGACGACGCCTCACGCAAAGCGGGGAGCAGACTCGGAGGGGCGGGTCCGTGGTCACAGATCGGAGGTTCCGCTTCCGGTTCTGTATGGGGGTTGTGCAAGGGCAGCGGCAGCAAGCCGTACCGGACGGTCGTGGACCTGACCGGACCGGCGTACAAGTGCTCCTGTCCGAGCCGGAAGTTCCCGTGCAAGCACGCGCTGGGACTGCTGCTGCTCTGGTCCGCCGAGGGGGCCGGCGAGCCGGGCGAGGCGCCCGACTGGGCCGCGCAGTGGCTGGCGGACCGGGCGGCGAAGGCCGCGCGTCCGGCCTCCGGCGCGGGCGGGCCGGTGGACGAGGAGGGGGCGCGGAAGCGGGCCGAGCGGCGGGCGGCCCGCGTCGGCGCGGGCGTCACCGAGCTGGAGCAGCGGCTGGCCGATCTGCTGCGCGGCGGTCTCGCGGGCCAGGAACAGGCCGGTTACGCGGGGTGGGAGGAGACCGCCGCCCGGATGGTCGACGCGCAGGCGCCCGGACTGGCCGGACGGGTAAGGGAGTTGGGGACGATACCCAGTTGCGGCCCGGGCTGGCCCGCCCGGATGCTGGAGGAGGCGGCGCTGCTGCACCTGCTGGACCGGGCCTGGCTGGGGGTGGCCGGGCTGCCGGAACAGCTGGCGGCGACGGTGCGCAGCCGGGTGGGACTGCCGGCCTCCGGGGAGGGGGAGGCCGTACGGGACCGCTGGCTGGTGCTGGCCCAGTACGACTCGGTTTCACCGGACGGCCGGCTCACCACCCGCCGGATATGGCTGCGCGGACTGCAGGGCGGACGGCCCGCCCTGGTACTGGACTTCGGACCGCCCGGGCGGCCGCCGGGCCTGTCGCTGCCGGTCGGGCTGGTGCTGGACGCGGAAGTCCGCTTCCGGCCCGGATCGGCGGGGCTGCGGGCGGACCTCGGGGAGAGATTCTCGGCGGCCGTTCCGTGCACCGGGGTTCCGTCCGGGGTGAGCACGGGGGCGGCGCTCGAGGCGTACGGGGCGGCGCTGCGGGAGGACCCGTGGCTGGAGTCCTGGCCGGTGGTGCTCGGCCCGGTGGTTCCGATACCGGGAGAGCTCGGCTGGCAGCTGGCGGACGCGGAGGGCACCTGCGCCCTGCCGGTGCCCCTCACGGGGTCCGGCAGCCGCTCCCGCTCGGGGCTGTGGCAGCTGGCCGCGTTGTCGGGAGGGGGGCCGGTGACGGTGTTCGGCGAATGCGGCCACCGCGGCTTCACCCCGCTGACGGCCTGGCAGCCGGACTCGCCCGAGCCGGTCGCCCTGTCCTGAGGGCAGCCGGAACACCTCACACATCGCAGGGGGCCTGGGGGGACGTATGCCGTCGATCAGAGGCGGCGGGGAGGGAACGCGGCAGCGCCGGGGGGCGCCGTACGCGGCACGACGAGCACGACGAGGTGTGCGGCGGCGCGGGGGCGCCGGCGCTGTGACGACGAGAAGCCGGGGGGCTTGCATGAACGACAACCACGCCAGTTGAGCGCAGTGGCACGGACGCACGACCGCTCCGGTCCCGTGCAGGGGGCGGGACCGGAGCGCAGGACGCGAAGAAGGACGAGCGGCGAGGGAGGGGCCCGATGAGCAAGGGTGACGAGGGATACGGGGAGTGGGAGGAGCTGGTCGGCGCCGCACTGCTGGGCACCGACCGGCGCAGGGGCGGGGGCCCGGCCGGCTCGCCGCAGGCACTGCTGGACGCGGCGGCCGTGCACGCCGTACGGCGCCGGGCCGGGCTGCGTCCGGCCGAGGCCGGGCCGCGCCCGGAGCCCGCACCCCGGGACCCCCGGCCGGCGCCACCGGAGGCTGCCGGCCGCAGGCTCGCGCAGTTGCTGGCCGACCGCAAGGGCCCGGTCAACGGCGGCGGACGGCGCGGGGCCGCCCCGGACCTGACGGAGCTGCTGCCCCAGTGGCTGGCCGCGGCCGGCCGGCACGGCTACCGCGCGCCGGCCGCCCTCGTACCGGCGCTGCTGGACGCGGCCCGGGCCCGTACCGACCTGCGACCACAGGCGCTCGCCCTGGCCGGGACCCGGGGGCTGTGGCTGGCCCGGCTGAATCCGGACTGGCGGTTCGCCCTGCGCGGCGGAGCCGGCGGCACCGGGGAGCTGCCCGAGGTGACGGACCCGGCCGGGGTGGAACGGCTGTGGCAGGAAGGGCTGTTCGCGGAGCGGGTGGCGCTGCTCGGCGCCGTACGGGCGCACGAGGCGGCGGCCGCGCCGCGGCTGCTCGCGACGACCTGGGCCACCGAACGGGCCGAGGACCGGCTGATGTTCCTCGATTCGCTGCGGGTGGGGCTGTCCGAGGGGGACGAGCCCTTCCTGGAGACGGCTCTGGGCGACCGCAGCCGCAATGTCCGCGCCACGGCCGCCGAACTGCTGTCGGCCCTGCCCCGATCGGCGCTGGCCGGCCGGATGGCGGAGCGCGCCGTGGCCTGCGTGGGCCCGGAGGGGGTGACCCCGCCGGCCGAGTGCGATGCGGGGATGCTCCGCGACGGGGTGGTCAAGCGGCCGCCCGCCGGACGCGGGGAACGGGCCTGGTGGCTCGGCCAGATCGTGGAGGCGGCGCCGCTTTCGTGCTGGCGGGAGCGGTTCGGCGGGCTGGGCCCCGCGGAGATCGTGGCGCTGCCCGTGGCCGAGGGCGAGGGCTGGACCGAGGAACTGCACGCGGCGTGGTGCCGGGCGGCGGTGCGCCAGCGCGACGCGCCGTGGTCGCGGGCCCTGCTCGGCCCGCCGTCCGCATCGCCCGCGGCGGGTCCGGGCACGGCGTCGCTCGCGGAGCGGGCCAAGCTGCTGGAGACCCTGCCGGATGCGGAGCGGGCGGAATGGGTCGCCGAGTTCATACGGGCCCACGGGCTGTCGGAGGCGTTCCAGCTGCTCGGGGTGTGCGTCGTGCCGTGGGCGGGGGCGCTGGGCCGGGCGGTGGTGGACGCGCTGGACATGGCCCGTGAGGCCGGCAGCTACCCGTGGAGCTTCAGCGGGGTGATGGGCCTGGCCGAGCGCTGCCTCGATCCTGCGGAGGCCGGCCGGCTGGAGGCCCTGACCGCGGCCACGGAGGAGCCGCCGGACGCGGCACCCGGCGCCGCCGCGTACTGGGCCGAGGCCTTTCAGCGGCTGGTGGCCACGCTGCGGCTGCGCGCGGCCATGCTTGCGGAGCTGGCGCCGGCCGCCTGATCCCTCCCGGGGGGGCAGTCCGGCTCAGCTCGGCTCGGCTCAACAGAACTGGGGCTCCGCCCCAGACCCCGCGCCTCAAACGCCGGCGAGGCTGGATTTGGGCTCGCCTCAAACGCCGGCGGGGCTGTCAGGTGCGGACGTTTGCCCTGACCCAGTCCACGATGGACGTCGTCGTCGCGCCCGGGGTGAAGATCTCGGCCACGCCCTTTTCCTTGAGCGGGGCGATGTCGTCCTCCGGGATGATGCCGCCGCCGAAGACCTTGATGTCCTCCGCGTCGCGCTCCTTGAGGAGTTCCAGCACGCGCGCGAAGAGCGTGTTGTGGGCGCCGGAGAGGATCGAGAGGCCGATCGCGTCGGCGTCCTCCTGGATGGCGGTGTCCACGATCTGCTCGGGGGTCTGGTGGAGGCCCGTGTAGATGACCTCCATGCCCGCGTCCCGCAGCGCCCGCGCGATCACTTTGGCCCCGCGGTCGTGGCCGTCGAGACCCGGCTTGGCCACCACCACACGGATCGGACCGGTCACACCCATCGCACTGCCTCCCGAGTGAACGAACGTTAAGTACAGCATCGCGCACGCCGCCGTTTCGCGGTCAACCACGAGGGGGAAATCACACGTGGGACGGCATTGCGCCACCGCGCCGACAGCCGCACGGCACGGTGGCGCAAAAGCCGCGGGTCCCAAGAGGCTCAGGGGAGGCCGTCGATGGGGCTGTACATACCCGTGTCCATGCCCTTGTCCGGCGCCGCGCTGCGGGCGGGTGCGCTCGAGGTGGTGGTGCTCGGCGGGCACCTCCTCCTCTATCCGACCGGAGTGTGCCAGGAAAAGGTCACCGGAGGCGCGCCCGCGACACGCCCGCCCGTCCTCCTCCTCCACGGTTTCAGCGACAACCGGTCCGTCTTCGTGTTCCTGCGGCGCGCCCTCGGGGCGGACGGCCTGCGGCACGTGGAGGCGTACAACTACTCGCCCTTCACCCTCGACCTGCGCGTCACCGCCCGCCACCTCGCCCGGCGCGTCGAGGAGCTGTGCGAGCGCACCGGGCAGGACCGGGTGGACCTGGTCGGGCACAGCCTCGGCGGCCTGGTCGGCCGGTACTACGTCCAGCGCCTCGGCGGCGACACCCGCGTCCGGACCCTCGTCACCCTGGGCACCCCGCATTCCGGCACGCGGGTCGCGCCCTTCATGGACGCCCACCCGCTGGTGCGGCAGATCCGCCCGGACTCCGAGGTGCTGGCCGAACTGGCCGCGCCCGCGCCCGGGTGTGCCACGCGCTGCGTCGCGTTCTGGAGCGAGTTCGACGCACTGATGACTCCGGTCGGGACGGCGCGGATCGAGCACCCGGATCTATGTGTGGAAAATGTGCAGGTCACGGGCATCGGACATCTTGCGCTGGCCGCGCACCCCGCCGTGATCGCGGCGGTCCGGCGCGCCCTCGACGGGCCCGGTCTGGCCGCCGTTACGGGCGTGGAGACCGCTTCCGTCGCCTAGCCGCCGAGCGACCTCCAGTCGAACGAATTTCGAACTCAAGGCCAAGGGTGCGTCTTTCGGCGACCGAAAGGCGGCCGAATGCCCGGTTCCGGCAATCTGGGGACCCGGCGAAGATTGTCGTTGCGAGTAACCGGCGGGTACAGTCACGCCACTGCTCTCCTCCGGTGAACCACGAGTTCCCGGCCACCCAGGCCCCACTGCCGAGGCGAAAGAGAAGTTGGTGAACGACCGCCCCTCGTCGGGCCAGTACCCGGATCCCGGGTATGACGGCCTTACCACCACCACTTTCGCTGGTGACTCGACCTACGTTTCCTATGAAACGCAGGGCCAGGGGGTCAACTACGCTGCCTACGGCTCCTACGAGACCGGCGCGTACGACACCACCGCGTGGACCTCTCAGGACCCCTACCTGTCCACGATCCCGACCCAGGCCGTACCCGAGGACGCCTCCGGGACCTGGGACGCGAGCGCCTGGAACACGCCGGCCGCGGACTACTCCGGCTACACCGCGCACCAGCCGGCCTCCTTCGGCTACGACGCCTCCGGCGAGCAGACCGGGCACTGGGCGATGCCGGGCTACGGCACCACCGGTACCGAGACCGGCGCCTACGACGCCACCGCCTGGAACACCGTCGCCGAGACCCCGGCCCAGCCCGAGGCCGCGTACGGATACGAGTACGAGTACCAGCCCGCGCAGCAGCAGGAGCAGCAGCAGCAGCCGGAGCAGCAGCAGTACGCGTACGGGACGACCTCCGTCGGTTACGACGCCGGGATGCAGGCCGGAACCGACGCGTACGCCGAGACGTACTCCGACACCACGTACAGCGAGACCACGTACAGCGAGACCACGTACAGCGACACCTCGTACGGCGAGACCACGTACAGCGAGACCGCCGTCTTCGAGGTGCTCTCCGACGCGAGCCCCGAGACTCCGGATGAGTCCCCGGCGACCGAGGTCCACGAGCTGCCCGAGGTCCACGAACTCCACTCCGCGCACGAGGTCCACGACCTTCCCACGCAGGCCATGCCCGTGACCGCCGCTCCGCGCGCCGCGCGCCGGACCGCCGGCAAGGGCAACGTCAAGGCGGGCAGCCCCAAGGCGGGCAGCAGCCGTCGCCGCACCCCGGCGAAGCGTTCCGCCCTGCTGACCGTGGCCGTGCCCTCCGCCTGCGTGATGGGCGTCGCGGGTGTGGCGGCCGCCTCCGTCGGCGGGCTCACCGACACGGACAAGCCCGCCCAGGACACCACCACGATGGCCGCGCCGGACCCGGCCTCGGTGAAGCCGGTCGCGGCGAACACCAAGCTCGACACCCAACTGGTCGCGCTCAGCGCCGACGCGGGCGATTTCGCGGACCGCGCGAGCCGCACGCAGGAGCGCATCGACCTGCGCGAACGCCAGGAAGAGGAAAAGAAGAAGAAGGCGGAGGAGGCCGCGGCCAAGGAGGCCGCCCGCCCCAAGTTCGCCATCCCCGTGACGCAGCAGGGCCTCAGCGCCAACTTCGGGCAGGCCGGCGGCATGTGGATGTCGGTGCACACCGGCATCGACTTCCCGGTCTCCTACGGAACCCCGGTCATGGCCGCCACCGACGGCACCGTGCGCACGCAGTACAACAGCGCCTACGGGAACATGGCCATAGTGACCGCGCCCGACGGCACCGAGACCTGGTACTGCCACCTCAGTTCCACCAAGATCCGCGGCGGCAAGGTCAAGGCGGGCGACGTCATCGCCTACTCCGGCAACTCCGGCAACTCCACCGGCCCGCACCTCCACTTCGAGGTCCGTCCCGGTGGCGGTTCCGCGATCGACCCGCTGGCGTGGCTCCGCATGCACGGCCTGGACCCGACGTAACCAGCTGACGGGGCCCGGCCGGACGGCCGAGCCCGACCCCGTCGAGCCCCCGCCGCCGTCGAGGTCGACCCCTCCGCCGAGCCCGACCACCTCCGCCGGGCCCGGCCCGCGCCGCTAGAGCTTCTGCACCGGCGCGTAACGCAGCAGCAGCCGCTTGGGCTTGTCGTCCCCGAAGTCGATGGTGGCCTGCGCGTCCGCGCCCGCGCCCTTGACCTCCATGACGGTGCCGAGCCCGAACTGGTCGTGCGTGACACGGTCCCCGACCACCAGGGCGATGACCGGCTTGTCCGCGGCCCGCCGCGTCGCGAACCCGGACGGGCCCGACTTCGTACGCGACGAGGACAGGAACGCCTCGGGCGAGGTGCCGAAGGTCGCCTTCCCCGAGCCGGAGGACGAGGACCCGTAGCCGGAGCTCCGCATCGGTCCGGCCGGCTTCTGCGTGGCGCCCGTCCGCTTCCACTGGAGGTACTCGGCCGGGATCTCCTCGAGGAACCGCGACGGCGGGTTGTACGAGGGCGTGCCCCAGGCACTGCGCATGCTCGACCGGGTGAGGTAGAGCCGCTCGCGGGCCCGCGTGATGCCGACGTAGGCGAGGCGGCGCTCCTCCTCCAGCTCCTTGGTCTGGCCCAGCGCACGCATGTGCGGGAAGACCCCGTCCTCCATGCCGGTCAGGAAGACCACCGGGAATTCGAGGCCCTTGGCGGTGTGCAGGGTCATCAGCGTGATGACGCCCGTGCCCTCGGTGTCCTCGTCGGGGATCTGGTCGGAGTCGGCGACGAGCGCGACCTGTTCCAGGAACTCGGCCAGGGTGCCGGAACCGGGAGCCGGGGCTCCGGTCTCGGCGGCCTCGGCCGCCGCGGCCTCCCGCGCCTGCTCGAACTCCAGCGCCACCGCCGCCAGCTCCTGCAGGTTCTCGATCCGCGTCTCGTCCTGCGGGTCGGTCGACGCCTGCAGTTCGGCGAGGTAGCCGGTCCGCTCCAGGACCGCCTCCAGGACCACCGCCGGGCCCGCGCCCGAGTCGACGATCGTGCGGAGCTCCTCCATCAGCACGTTGAACCGCTTCACCGCGTTGGTCGAGCGGGCGGCCATGCCGAAGGCCTCGTCCACGCGCCGCAGCGCCTGCGGGAAGGTGATCTTCTCGCGCATCGCGAGGGCGTCGATCATCGCCTCGGCGCGCTCGCCGATGCCGCGCTTGGGGACGTTCAGGATGCGCCGCAGCGGAACGTTGTCCTCCGGGTTCGCCAGGACGCGCAGGTACGCGAGGACGTCGCGGACCTCCTTGCGCTCGTAGAAGCGGACGCCGCCGACGACCTTGTAGGGCAGTCCGACCCGGATGAAGATCTCCTCGAACACGCGCGACTGCGCGTTGGTCCGGTAGAAGATCGCGACGTCGCCCGCCTTGGCGTCGCCGGCGTCGGTGAGCCGGTCGATCTCGTCGGCGACGAACTGCGCCTCGTCGTGCTCGGTGTCCGCGACGTAGCCGGTGATGACCGCGCCCGTGCCGGCCTCGGTCCACAGGTTCTTGGCGCGGCGGTTCTCGTTGCGCTCGATGACGGCGTTGGCGGCGGAGAGGATCGTCTGCGTGGAGCGGTAGTTCTGCTCCAGCAGGATCGTCGTCGCGTCCTTGTAGTCCTCTTCGAACTGGAGGATGTTGCGGATGGTCGCGCCGCGGAAGGCGTAGATCGACTGGTCGGCGTCACCCACCACGCACAGCTCGGCCGGCGGCAGGTCCGGGTAGCCGGTGCCGACCAGCTCGCGCACCAGCGTGTACTGGGCGTGGTTGGTGTCCTGGTACTCGTCCACCAGGACGTGCCGGAAGCGGCGCCGGTAGTGCTCGGCGACGTCCGGGAACGCCTGGAGCAGGTGGACGGTGGTCATGATGATGTCGTCGAAGTCGAGTGCGTTCGCCTCGCGCAGCCGCCCCTGGTACATCGCGTACGCCTGGGCGAGGGTCTTCTCGAAGCCGTCGACGGCCTGGTCGGCGAAGGCCTCCTCGTCGATGAGCTCGTTCTTCAGGTTCGAGATCTTGGCGTTGAAGGACTTCGGCGGGAACTTCTTCGGGTCCAGGTCGAGATCGCGGCAGACGAGCGCCATCAGGCGCTTCGAGTCGGCCGCGTCGTAGATCGAGAACGAGGAGGTGAAGCCGAGCCGCTTGGACTCGCGGCGCAGGATGCGCACGCACGCGCTGTGGAAGGTGGAGACCCACATGGCGTTGGCGCGCGGGCCGACCAGGCCCTCGACGCGCTCCTTCATCTCGCCGGCGGCCTTGTTGGTGAAGGTGATCGCCAGGATCTGGCCGGGGTGGACGTTCCGCGCGGACAGCAGGTGTCCGATGCGGTGGGTCAGCACCCGGGTCTTGCCGGAGCCGGCTCCGGCCACGATGAGCAGCGGGGAGCCCGCGTGCACCACGGCGGCGCGCTGCTCCTCGTTGAGCCCGTCCAGGAGCGTCGCCGGGTCGATGACGGGCCTGGGGGCGCCGTCCCGGTAGTACGCGTCCCCGCTCATGGGCACGTCGAACCGCCCCCCGAAGAGATCGTCCGCGCCCGGTTCCGGGGCGCCGTGATCCTCGGGCGGCGGCGGGACCTCGTCGGAGGGGGAGAGGTCCGCCAGGAAACTGTCGTCAAAGAGGCTGCTCATCGCATTCCGAGTCTAGGGGGCGGGACCGACAGGCCAGGACGAGTTCCAGCAGACCGGGGAAGCACTCGTCCAGATCGTCGCGGCGCAGCGCGAGGTAGAGCTTGCGGCCGTGGGGGCGCTGGCAGATCACTCCGCTCTCGCGCAGCGTCTTGAGGTGGTGCGTGACGCTCGACCTGGGCAGGTCCGGGACGACCTCCCCGCAGAACGCCTCCTCGCCGGTGGCCAGCTTGCGGACGATCTCCAGCCGGACGGGATGCCCGAGCGCGGCCAGCACCTCGACCAGCTCGATGCGGTCGGCGGCGGGGTGGGTCAGGTCAGCAGCGGCAGCCATGCCCCAACTGTACGCAGATCTCGTACGGACCTCGGACGGCAGACCTCGCACTGCAGGCCTTGGCCCCCGGACCTTGGCCCCCGGACCCCGGACCCCGGACCCCGGACCTCGCCCGATTGTTCGAAGATCCCGCCCCGTACGCTCGTCCGCATGGACGTACTCATCAATGTCTTCGTCGGCCTGCACATCATCGGCATCGCCTCGCTGCTCGGCGGTTTCCTGATCCAGATGAAGGCGATGAGCGCGGGCACCGCCCGCTTCACGCCGGCCATGCTGCACGGCGCGCTCACCATGCTCGTCACGGGCGTGCTGCTGGTCGGCTTCAACCAGATGGACGGAACGCCGGTCAACAACGTCAAGGTCGGCGTGAAGCTCGCGATCCTCTTCGTGATCCTCGCCCTCGTCTACGTCAAGCGCGACGAGGAGACGGTCGACAAGGCGCTGTTCGGCGCGGTCGGCGGACTGACCGTGATCAATATCTTTATCGCCGTCCTCTGGCACTGACGGATACCGATCCGCCACATCCGATCAGTTCGGATCAACTCGACATCGGCCCGTTACTTTCAGGTTTAGCGTCCTCCCCCAAGACCCAGCGTCAGCGACAGGGGAAGGACGTGAGGCCCCCGTGGCCAGTCATCGAAAGCCCAGGCAGCGCCCGCTCTCCGGCGGCACGGCACGGACGACCGCCGCCACCCTCGCCCTCGCGGGCGCTGCCACCGCCACCGCCTTCGAAGGCACCTCCCAGGCCGATCCCCGGCCCACCCCCTCCCAGGTCAAGTCGGAGGTGGACCGGCTCTACGAGGAGGCCGAGGCGGCGACCGAGCAGTACAACGGGGCGAAGGAGAAGGCCGACGAGGCCGAGCGCGCGCTGACCGGCCTGCGCGAGGAGACCGCCCGCAAGACCGACCAGCTCAACAGCGCCCGCAGCGCACTCGGCACGCTCGCCGCCTCCCAGTACCGCAGCGGGTCCCTGGGCACCGCCGTGCAGCTCGCGCTGGCGTCCGACCCGCAGGAGTACCTCTCCCAGTCCTCCTTCATCACCCGCGCCGGGGACCGCAACGCCGCCGGGATCACCACCGTGCGCCGCCGGCTCGACGAGGTCGGCAAGCTCCGGGACCGGGCCGCCGGACAGCTCGCCGACCTCCGCTCCAAGCAGGACGAACTCGCCGCGCACAAGGCCGTGATCGAGGACAAGCTCACCGCCGCCAAGCGCCTGCTGGCCAAGCTGACCGCCGAGGAGCGCGCCGCCTACGAGGCCGAGACGCCCGCCGCCTCGCCCGCCGCCTCGCCCTCCGCCCCGAAGAGCAGCACCCCGCCGCCGCCTTCCGACGGCTCCCGCGCGGCCCGCGCCGTGGCCTTCGCGTACACCGCGATCGGGAAGCCGTACGTCTGGGGAGCGACCGGCCCGGGATCCTTCGACTGCTCGGGCCTGACCCAGGCGGCCTGGCGCTCGGCCGGGGTCTCGCTGCCCCGCACCACCTACACCCAGATCAACGCCGGCCGGCGCGTGCCCCGCGACCAGCTGGCCCCCGGAGACCTGGTGTTCTTCTACTCCGGGGTGACCCACGTCGGCCTCTACATCGGCAACGGCCAGATGATCCACGCCCCGCGCCCCGGATCGACGGTCCGGCTGGCACCGGTCGACTCCATGCCCTGGGCCGGCGCCTCCCGCCCGGCGTAGGCCCTGCGGGACGAAACGAAACGGGACGGGACACGGACGGGGACGGGGACGTTCACACGCACGTGCCCGATCATCCGCGGGCGCAGTGCCCGCAGGTCCCGCGCCGGCGGAGGTAGTAGCCGAGGGTGGCGGCGCCCAGTGCGGCTCCCCACACCACCCAGAGCATCGCCGGATAGTTGGTCCCCCAGCCGAAGGGCTGGTTCCCGCTCCGGATCATCTGGAGGCCGCCGGGGATGAGCACCACCGCCACGAGCAGGGCCGGGACGATCGCGGTGGCGAGCGCGACCGGCTTGCCCGCCTTGAACGGCACCCACCGCGGCCAGACCTCGCCCCAGCGCGCGACCAGCCCGTGGGTCAGTACGCCGCCGGCGGTCGACGCGATCGCGAGGCCCAGCCCGATCCCGAGCATGCCCGGGGTGTCCTGCATGTCCTCGAGGAACGCGTCGGTGATGCCCAGCGGGTAGCCGAAGAACCAGGCCACCCGGGTCACGTCGTACGGAATGCTCGACAGTACGGCGATCAGCACGGCCTTGCGCCCCCAGCGGGCCGCCGACTCCGGCGCGGTCCAGGCCGCGGCCCTTCCGCCGCGCCCGCAGTGCGCGCACAGTCCGTGGGTGCGCCGCTGGTACGCCAGCACGGCCAGGGTCCAGAGCACGCCGCCCACGAACAGGACGAGCAGATTGTCCCGGTGCCAGTAGAGGATCTCGTCGACCCCGCCCTGCGGGCCGGGCACCCCCGTGAAGGCGAACACCACGAGGAGCGGCGCGAAGGCGACCACGGCGATCAGCGTGTAGTCCTGCAGGACCACGGTGAGCGCGAGGGCCTGCGCCCAGCCGAAGCCGAGCAGGAACCGCCGGACGGCCCGGCCGCTCGCCGGCCGGCGCGCCATGAGCACCCCGCAGACCGCTCCCGCGAGGCCGAGGAGCGCGATGACCGGGCTCACGACGGCAGCCGGGCTCGGTTCGAGGACGGATCCGGTCGATCGGTCCTCGGGGACCGGCCCGAACGGGTATCCGGCGCCGCCCAGGGCCCAGTACAGCCCGGCCAGTCCGTAGGCGAGGGACCACGCGGCCGCCGCGTACGGGGCCCAGTGCGGCCATCCCGACCACCACCGGCGGCGCACCGTCGCCTCCGCCACGCCCTGCTCTGCCCTGTTCTCCACCGCGTGTGCCATGAGCCCGATCCCCCTTGGATTTCGTCCTGGGGTCAGACTCCCGGCCTGCGGGTGCCGGGCACATCGGCCGTCCGGCAGAGATCGACGGCCGCTCGGCGGGCGCATCCGCCGATCGGCAGACGCCTGGCCGGCGGAAGCCCTGCCGGCAGGAGCCCGGGGCCGACGGAGGCCTGGTCGGCTACGGCGCCTTGACGATCGTGCTCAGCCAGCCAAAGGTCTGCGGCAGTTGCTTGGACCATGATTCGAGGTTGTGGCCGCCGACCACCTTTTCCGCGTGCACGGCCGTCGGCTTCTGGGCGAGACCCTTCAGGTCCATCCCGGACAGGTAGCCGTCGTGCTCGGCCCCCGACATCCACAGCGAGACCGCCGGCGGCGCGGGCGTGGCCTTGAGCAGGTTCTTCAGGTTGTGCGAGACCCGCAGCTGCGGGTCCTGGGCGACCAGCGAGGAGGGCTCCTGCCCCGGGTCGTTGTAGCCGGACAGGGAGACGGCCGCGCTGTAGCGGTCGGGGTGCAGGATCGCCAGCTTGGCGGCGCAGTAGGCGCCGGCCGAGTACCCGGCCACGCCCCACGTGCGGGCCTCCTCAGAGGCCCGGAAGTTGTCGACGACCATCTTGCGGACGTCGACGCTGAACCAGCTGTCCGCGTTGACCTTGCCCGGGATGTTCGCGCAGCCGGTGTCGCCGTTGCCGACCAGCATGGCGCGCGGCGAGACCAGGATGAACGGCTGCACCTTGCCGCTCTTCATCAGCGGCTCCAGCACCTCGTGCGCCTTGAGCCCCTGGAACCAGGACTTCCCCGTCCCCGGTATGCCCGGGATCAGCTCGACCACCGGGAACTTCTTGTCCTTGTAGGCCGGGTCGTCGTACTGCGGCGGCAGCCACACCATGACGTCGCCCTTGACCCCGGATATCTTGCCGTCGAGCTCGGTCTTCTGGACCCGGCCGCCGAGGCCCTCGACCGGCTGGAACTGCTGTTTGACCTTCGGGGCCTCTTCGATCTTCTTCCCGCCGAGCCCGTCCGGGCCGAGGTCGGGGGCGGCGGTGACGTACTTGCCGGTGCCGAAGAGGTCTCCCCAGGACGCGTAGAAGTGCTCGGCCCTGTTGACGGCGACGAACACCACCGCGACAGCGGTGACCTGCGCGAACACCACCATCAGCGCCCGTACGGCGGTGCGTACGACGGCAGGGCCGCGCACCTTGCTCCACACGGCCAGCGGCAGGACGACGGCGATCGCGGTCAGCGCGATCACCGTCACGAAGAAGGGTGTCCCCGTCAAGCTCATCACGCCACCGTAGAGGGCGGCGCGACCTGCCCCGGTTGCCCGTCCGACCTGCGGCGTGGGTCACACCCGCAGGTCAGGGCGGGCCGGTCGTCACACCAGCCGGCGGGCCGTCGCCCAGCGGGTCAGTTCGTGGCGGTTGGAGAGCTGGAGCTTGCGGAGCACGGCCGAGACGTGCGATTCCACCGTCTTCACCGAGATGAAGAGCTGCTTGGCGATCTCCTTGTACGCGTACCCGCGCGCGATCAGCCGCAGCACCTCGCGCTCGCGCTGGGTCAGCCGGTCCAGGTCCTCGTCCACCGGCGGTGCGTCCGTCGAGGCGAAGGCGTCGAGCACGAAGCCCGCCAGCCGCGGCGAGAACACCGCGTCTCCGTCCTGCACGCGGAAGATCGAGTCCACCAGGTCGGTGCCGGTGATGGTCTTGGTGACGTAGCCGCGCGCACCGCCGCGGATCACGCCGATGACGTCCTCGGCCGCGTCGGAGACCGACAGCGCCAGGAACCGCACCGTGTTCTCGGCGGCCGCCATCAGCGGGGCGCAGCGCCGCAGCACCTCGACCCCGCCGCCGCCGGGCAGGTGCACGTCGAGCAGGACCACCTCGGGCCGGGTGGCGGTGATGACGGTGACGGCCTGGTCGACGTCGGCGGCCTCGCCGACGACCTCGACCCCGGTCCGCGCGGTCTCGCCGATCTCGGCCTGCACTCCGGTGCGGAACATCCGGTGGTCGTCCACGAGGACCACCCGGACCCTCCTGGTCTCCGTCACAGCGCTGTCCTCGGTCATCCTGCGTTCGCCGCCCTCTCCATCTCCAGCTCGACTTCCGTGCCGCCGTCGGGCGCGGACCGCAGCCGTGCGGTCCCCCCGTTGCGCTGCATCCGGCCGATGATCGATTCTCGTACGCCCATGCGGTCGTCCGGTACCGCGTCGATGTCGAAGCCCGGTCCCCGGTCCCGTACGGACACGAAGACCGTCTGCCCCTCCACCTCCGCGTACACCTGCACGGGGCCGCCCTCGCCACCGTACTTGGCGGCGTTGACCATCGCCTCGCGCGCGGCCTGGACCTGCGCCGCCAGCCTCTCGTCGAGCGGGCAGTCGCCGACGACGACGACCTCGATGGGGACGCCGTGGTGGTCCTCCACCTCGGCGGCGGTCTTCTTCACGGCCTCCCCCAGGGTGGCGGGCTCCTCCGCCTCCTCCTTGCCGGTGCCCTCGGGCTTGTAGAGCCAGTTCCGCAGCTCCCGTTCCTGCGCCCGCGCGAGCCGGCGCACCTCTCCGGCGTCCTCCGCGTTGCGCTGGATCAGGGTGAGGGTGTGCAGCACCGAATCGTGCACGTGGGCGGCGACCTCGGCGCGCTCCTGGGCACGGATGCGCATCAGGCGTTCCTCGGACAGGTCCTGGGTCATCCGGATCAGCCAGGGTCCGGCGAGCAGGGCGACGCCGACGAGGACGGCGAGGGTGGCGGTGAGGACGTTGCCGAGCTGGGCGGCGGAGCCCCGTACGACGATGAAGACGGTCAGGCCCACGCCGACGAGGGCGACCCCGGCGAGGGCCCGGGCGACCTGGAACAGCCGCCCGTGCCGTCCGGCGGCCGTGGTCCAGTGGGCGCGGCGGGCGTTGTCGGCCTGCCGCCATACGAGGACCACACCGGCCCCGACCAGCAGCGTCGGCCACACGTACCGGCCGGAGGCGCCGCCGACCTGGACCTTCGAGATGAAGATGCCCGCGCCGACGGAGAGGGCGATCAGTGCGGTGATCTGCCCGCGGTCGGGCTTGCGCAGGCGGCGGCTGCCGTCGGGGAGGGTCTCGAAGAAGGAGCGGTGCCCGCTGCGGCCGCCGACGCCGAGCGGTACGAAGACCCAGAACGCGGCGTACAGCAGGACGCCCAGCCCGTCGCCCCACATGAACAGGCCCAGGAACGCCAGCCGGACCCAGATCACGGGCAGCCCGAGGTGCCCCGCGAGACCGCGCGCGACGCCGCCGAGCATCCGGCCGTCCGCGCTGCGGTAGAGCTTGCGCTGCGGCGGATCGTCGGCGTCCGGTGCGTGCGGGGTACGGGGAGCGGCGGCTACGGGCATGCCACCAAGGGTCACACGGGCGGCTACGGCCCGGCATCAGGGCATCCCCCCAGTTCTGTACGGGGGATATCAGGGTTGCGCCAGGGTAGGGCCCGATGCCGCGCGCCGCGGCGGCCCGTCACCATGGACCCATGACCGAAGTACACGAACCCCCGACGGCGGAGCCCGGGGGTCCCCCGGCCGCCGGCGCCCGGCCGCCCCTGCGCCGCAGCAAGCGCGACAAGGTCCTCGCGGGCGTGTGCGGCGGCCTGGGCCGGTACTTCGACCTGGACCCGGTGGTCTTCCGCATCGTCCTCGGTGTCCTCGCGGTCACCGGCGGCGTCGGTCTGATCTTCTACGGCTTCGCGTGGCTGCTGCTCCCGCAGGAGGGCGAGGACGACAGCGAGGCGAAGAAGCTGCTGACGGGCCGGGTCGAGGGGGCCACGCTGGCGGCGGTGTTCGCGGCGCTGGTGGGCTGCGCGCTGTTCCTGTCGATGCTGGACAACGGCGGGCTGGCGGTCTTCTCGGTCCTGGCCGCCCTCGCCCTGGGCGGGGCGGCGTACTGGTCTCAGCGGCACCGGCACACCTTCCCGCCGAAGGCGGAGGACGCGGCCGGCCACCGCCCGCCGACTCCCGAGACCCAGGCCCCGCCGACGCCCGGCGGTCCGTCGTGGTGGCGGGACCCGCTGGTCAAGGACGGCACCACCGGCCCCGTCGGGTCGACCGGCTACCTGTGGGGCCCGGACGACGACGCCGTCGCCGCCGGCGCACCGGGCCCGGTCGCCGCGGCGGCCCCCGCGGCGGCCCCGGCGGCGCCCCGCCCGCGCGGCGGGATCGGCGGCCGGGTGTTCGTCCTGGCCCTGCTCGCCGGGACCGTCTCCACCGCCTCGGTGTGGGAGGGCAGCACCCTCGGCCACGCCCTGCAGGTCGGGCTCGCCGGTGCGCTGGCCGTCTTCGGCCTGGGTCTCGCGGTCAGCTCGTTCAAGGGCCGCACCGGCTTCGGCACCGTCCTGCTCGCGGTGATCACGGCGGGCCTCCTCGCGGTGGCCTCGGCGCTGCCCTCCGAGATCGGCACCGATTGGCGGCGGACCGAATGGCGGCCCGCCGCGGTGGCCGACGTACGGCCCTCGTACGAGGCGGGCACCGGGCTCGCCGTCCTGGACCTGAGCCGTCTGGACGTGCCGAAGGGCGCCACCGTCCCGGTCCGCGCCTCCCTCGACGCGGGGCAGCTCAGGGTGATCCTGCCGCGGGAGGTGACGGCCGAGGCCGACGTCACGGTCCGGCTGGGCGACATCCACATGCCCGGGGAGACGAGCCGGGACGTCCGGATCCGCAGCGGCGGCGAACACCAGCGGGCGACGCTGGCGCCCGCCGCCGGCACCGAGGCCGGCGGAACGATCGAGCTGCACCTGAACACGGGTGTGGGACAGGTGGAGGTGGCCCGTGCGGCGTCATGAGTTCCAGCCGGGACGGCTCCTCGCGGGGCTGGTCCTCATCGCGGCGGGCGTGCTGTACCTGCTCGACGCGGCCGGCGAGGCCGACCTGCCGTGGTTCCTCGTCATCCCGATGACTTTGGGCGGCCTGTCCTTCGCCGCCCTGGTCGGGATGGTGACCTACGCCGTACGCCGGGACAGGCGCGACCGGATCACGGAGTCCAGCGACAGGTAGGGCGCCCCGGCGAGGATCAGCGGGGTCCACGCCATCAGGTAGACGAGGTCGTTGCCGTAGTAGTACGGGGTCACCGCCCACGACACCGTGAGCCACAGGCTGAGCGCGATCAGCGCTCCGCCGACGGCCGCTACCCGGGTCAGCAGACCGGCCAGGGTCCCGAGGCCCACGAGGATCTCCCCGATGGCCAGGGCGACGGCGAAGCCGACGGGGGAGTTCAGCGACAGGTCCACCAGGGCGGGGATCGCGGAGGTGTCGCGCACCCCGCGCATCATGTCGCCGATGGATCCGTCACCGCTGGCGGAGAGGAACGCGGAGTCGGTCAGTTTGTCCAGCCCCGCGTAGACGAAGGTCACGCCCAGGAAGATCCGCAGGGGCAGCAGTGCGTACCGGGATGCCAGCTCGCGCAGTCCCGCCGCGGCACGAGGGGCTTCGGCTTCAAGAACATCGGTTCGGGTCACGGAAACATGTCTACCCCGATCACTCGGCGACGTCGATGGTGCAGCGGTTGGATTCCACTCCTGCGGCCGTGACCACCTGGATGTCGATGCGCCCGGGTTCCACTTCCGCCGGGACCGGCACCGTCAGCACGGCGTCGGAGGGGTTGGTGAACCCGCCCGGCACCGGGACCAGCGGGACGTGCACGTGGACCGCCCCGATCCGCACCACCAACCGGGCCAGCATCTCCGGCGTCTGCGCCCCGGGCGGCACGAAGCCCACGCCCCGGATCTCGATGTCGTCCCCGGGGCGAACGGCCGCGTCCAGATCCCCGGGTTCCCGTCTGCGCACCACCGACAGCACGATCGGGCGGGTGCCCTCCGCGTACTTCGCCGCCAGGTACACCGCGGCCGACAGCGCCACCAGCAGGGCCAGCGCCCAGGGCAGCTGCGGCAGCCGGTCCGGGAAGCGGGCCAGCGACGCAGCCGCGTAGGCCAGCACCGCCGTCGAGACGAGCACGTACTGCGCGTCCGGGAAGCTCCCGCGGCCCGCGTCGTCCGTCAGCAGGTCCACTCCGCGCGGCCGGTCGGCCGGCAGCTTCTGCAGCCGCTGGCCCATGATCCGTACGGACACCACCCGGCGTACGAGCACCGCCACCGCCGACGTCAGCGAGACCACCGCCAGCAGCGGCAGCGCCCGGTCCAGCGCGAGGCCCGCGTACAGCGCCTGCCGCTCGGGCCCCGGCGCCGAGGCGGCCAGCCGCAGCGCGGGCAGCAGCGTGGCGAACGCCGTCAGCACCACCCAGGCGCTGGGCACCGCCTTCGAGGTGGACAGCCGGTTGTCCTCGCCGACCAGCGGCGCCAGCAGTCCGCCGCGCACCGACTGGGCGCGGGCGGCGACCGTGAGCAGCCCGGCCAGCACCAGGGCGGCCAGCAGCCCGGCGGTGCGCGCCGCGGACCAGCCGGTGCCGAGCGCGGCGGCGACCTGGACCAGCAGCAGCACCCCGGCGGCGATCCACACGGCGAGGACGGCCCGCCGCGAGAACAGGTACAGCCAGGAGTTCCCGGCTTCCCGGCCCCGGTCGGCGACCGTACGGGCCGACAGGGTCAGTTCGTCGGAGACCCACTGGCGGGAGGCGCCGAGCGAGTGGGCCACGGCGGCCGGCACGCCCAGCCCGGAGGCGAACTCGTCGCGCTTCTCCAGGAAGGCGGCGACGGCACGGCGGTGGCCCTCACGTGCGCACTCCTCGCAGGTGCAGGCCGTGGTATGGGTACCTCTGGACATCTCTTGGACAGCCACGGACGTGCCGCCTCTCTGAACTACGGTGCAATGCCAGCGAATTGTGCACCACTGCGGCAGTGCTCCGGATTGCGCACGATGTCAGAGCAGGTGATTAACGGTTCATGATGTTGACGCCACCGGCGTGTCCCCCTCGTGGAGCAGCGGCTGACAGCTCACCCAGGCGGCCAGGTCGGACCCGAAGCGCTCGCGGGTGGCGACCGCGGCGCGGTGGTCGATGGGCACCGGCTTCCCGGCCGCCCGGGCGATCAGCTGCACCTGCGCCGCACGCTCCGCCGCGAGGAACCACCAGAGGGCGGCGTCCACCGAGTCCCCGACCGTCAGCAGCCCCCGGTTGCGCAGGACCAGCGCCTTGTACGGGCCCAGCGCGAGCGCGATCCGGCCGGGCTCCTCGGCCCCGGCGTACTCGTCGAGCAGCGCGTGGTCCTCGTAGAAGGCGCAGGCCTCCTCGGTGATCGGGGCCAGCAGCTCGCCCAGGGCCGCGAGGGCACGGCCGTACGGGGCTTGCGCGCGCACCACGGACACCACCTCGGGGCGCCGGCGGTGGACCGCCGCGTGCACGGCGAAGGCCAGCTCGTTGACCCGGCGCTCCCCGCGGAGCACCCGTCCGTCCCCGTCGACCAGCAGCAGGTCGCCGGCGGTGAGCGCGGCGAAGGGCCGTCCGAAGGGGTTCACCCAGTAGCAGTACTCGAACTCGGGGTCCCGCACGGTGACCTGCCCGGCCACCCCGTCCCCGTACCCCAGCCGGCCCAGCAGCCGCAGCGCCCCGGCGAGGCGCTCCTTGCGGTGGGCGCGCGCCGCCTCGGCGGTGTCGTGCACGGGCGGCATCTCGAAACCGAGCCGCTCCACGGGCACGGGTACGGGCCGGTCCGGCATGGTCCCCTCCTTACGGTCGTCTGCGTTCGCCCACGGTCGTCCTCGGGTCGCGGCGCAAAGTACCGGCGCCCCCGCGAAGTGGCCATACATACGACGAAGCCGCCGCTCGGGAAGGAGCGGCGGCTTCGGTTTCAGGCGCTGACGGGGACTACTCCCACTCGATGGTGCCCGGGGGCTTGCTCGTGCAGTCCAGGACCACCCGGTTCACCTCCGGCACCTCGTTGGTGATGCGCGTGGAGATCCGCGCGAGCACCTCGTACGGCATGCGCGTCCAGTCCGCGGTCATCGCGTCCTCGGACGAGACGGGGCGCAGCACGATCGGGTGACCGTAGGTGCGGCCGTCGCCCTGGACGCCGACGCTGCGGACGTCGGCGAGCAGCACGACCGGGCACTGCCAGATCTCGCGGTCCAGGCCGGCCGCGGTCAGCTCGTGGCGGGCGATGGCGTCGGCCTCGCGCAGCAGGTCCAGGCGCTCCTTGGTGACCTCGCCGACGATGCGGATGCCGAGGCCGGGGCCCGGGAAGGGCTGGCGCTGGACGATCTCGTCCGGCAGGCCGAGCTCCTGGCCGACCATCCGGACCTCGTCCTTGAACAGCTGGCGCAGCGGCTCGACGAGTTCGAACTCGATGTCGTCGGGGAGCCCGCCCACGTTGTGGTGGGACTTGATGTTCGCGGTGCCGGTGCCGCCGCCGGACTCGACGACGTCCGGGTACAGGGTGCCCTGGACGAGGAAGGCGACCGCGGGGCCGTCCTCCTGGAGGATCTCCAGCTGGGCCTGCTCGAAGACGCGGATGAACTCGCGGCCGATGATCTTGCGCTTGGTCTCCGGGTCGGAGACGCCGGCGAGCGCGTTCAGGAAGCGTTCCTGCGCGTCGACGACCTTCAGCTGCACGCCGGTCGCGGCGACGAAGTCCTTCTCGACCTGCTCGGTCTCGCCCTTGCGCATCAGGCCGTGGTCGACGTAGACGCAGGTCAGCTGCGAGCCGATGGCCTTCTGCACGAGGGCTGCGGCGACCGCGGAGTCCACGCCGCCGGAGAGGCCGCAGATGGCGCGCTTGTCGCCGACCTGCTCGCGGATCGCCGCGATCTGCTCCTCGACGATGTTGCCGGTGGTCCAGGTGGGGGCGAGGCCCGCGCCGCGGTAGAGGAAGTGCTCCAGGATCTGCTGGCCGTGCGTGGAGTGCATCACCTCGGGGTGGTACTGCACGCCGTACAGCTTCTTCTCGTCGTTCTCGAAGGCCGCGACCGGGACGACGTTCGTCGACGCGGTGACGGTGAAGCCCTCGGGGGCGGCGGAGCAGGCGTCGCCGTGGGACATCCACACCGACTGGTTCTCGGGGGTGCCCTCGAAGAGGGTGGAGCCGGCCTTGGAGACGGCCAGCGGGGTGCGGCCGTACTCGCGGGCGCCGGTGTTGTCGACCTGGCCGCCGAGGGTGACCGCCATCAGCTGGAAGCCGTAGCACATGCCGAAGACGGGGACGCCGGCCTCGAAGAGGGCGCGGGCGTCGTCCAGGCGCGGGGCGCCCTCCTCGTACACGGAGGACGGACCGCCGGAGAGGATGATCGCCTTGGGGTTCTTGGCCAGCATCTCGTCGACGGGCATCGAGCTCGGCACGATCTCGCTGTAGACCCGTGCCTCGCGGACGCGGCGGGCGATGAGCTGGGCGTACTGGGCGCCGAAGTCGACGACGAGAACCGTGTCCGGGGCGCTGTCGTGGGCGGCGGAGGGTGCTTCTGGCACGGGGCGGCCTTCCGGCGGAAGAGGTGGCTGTTTTGTCGATTCTAACGGGGGACGCAGTGCCCTCTTCGTCTCACCATCCGAATCGGCTTGGCCCCGGGGCCGACGGAAGGTAATAATCCGTTCCATGCGCAAGCAGCTGAGCTTCCTCTTTACCTATGGCACCGGCCGGTCCGGTCGCCATGGGTCCTCGTGATGCTCGCTTGAGCCGCTGACTTCCCAGAGCGCCCCGGTCCGACAGGACCGGGGCGCTCTGGCGTTCCTCCGGACCTGCGGGCCCCACCCGACAGGAGAGATGACCATGACCACGATCACCACCACCCCCGAGCAGCTGATCGCCGACTCCCGGATGCGCATCGACGCCATCGACGACCGGATCATCGGCCTGATCCAGGAGCGGATGGCCGTCTCCACGGTCATCCAGGACGCCCGGATCTCATCGGGCGGGCGCCGCGTGCACCTGTCCCGCGAGATGGAGGTGCTCTCCCATTGGAGCGATGCCCTCGGGAAGCCCGGCACCGCCCTCGCCATGACCGTGCTGGAGCTGTGCCGCGGTCGCGTGTGACGGCTGTTCGTCACCCGTCCGGAGCGTGACCGCCCGCCGTGGCCCTTCGTTGGTGAGGTTGTCCGCGGCAGCCAGCCGCGGGACCGCATCACCACGCGTGGCTCCGCCGGAGCGATGAGACGTGCGCCCCGTGGAGCGCGCGTCGTGGGACCTCGCTCCTTCGCGTGACCGGACGGCAGGGGACAGCAGCCCGGTCACCCCTTGGAGGACGGCCGGCCCTGGGGACGCCCCGGGCCGGCCGTTCTTCGTCTTCACGCGTACGGGGTCACCCGCGTACGGGGCTACGCCCGCCCGGCCGCCTTGCGCCGGAACGCCAGGACCAGGGCGCCGCCGGCGGCCACCAGTGCCGCGCCGCCGAAGGCGATCACCTCGGCCGAGGTGCCGGTGGAGGCCAGGCCGCCGTTCGCCTTGGTGCCCGTGCCGGTGCCGGTACCGGTGCCCGAGGTCGGCGAGGCGCTCGCCGTCGGGGTGGCCGAGGCGCTCGGGGTGGCCGAGGCCGTGGGCGTCGGGCTCGGCGTGGTGCCGCCGCCCTTCGCGTTGATCACGAAGGCCGCCTTGTTGTTGGCGTGGTTCGGGTCCCACCGCTGGGGCTGGGTGCCGCCGGGCGTCCACTGGCCGACCGAGACGGAGCCCTTGGCGTCCTCGACGACCTTCTCGATCTTCAGCTCGAACGGGTAGACGAACCTCTCCTTCTCCCCCACCACGTTTCCGGTGGAGCAGAAGTAGCGCGGCGCGCCCAGGGCCTGCTCGCGCTGGGTGCCGTCGGCGTTGACCCCCTGGCAGCGGTCCGGCACCTTGGTGACCCTCGCGCCGGCCGGGATGACGATGTCCGTGCGGGCGACGTCCTTGTCGGAACGCAGGTGGGCCACCCACGCCGGGCCGTTGTTGCGGAAGCCGAAGTCGGCCCGCACCGTCTCGCCGGCCTTGCCCTTGAGGGACACGGGCGCGACCACGAGGTCGGCGGTGTTCTTCGTCGCGAAGTCGAACTCCTGGAGGTTGTTCCAGGGGGCGAGGTCATCCGCCTGCGCGGAGGCCTTGGGCGCCCGCGCCTTCGCGGTCAGCTGCTTGCCGGCGGCGGGCTTGCGGAGCTTCTCGGCCTTCGGCTGCTCGCCGTTCGCGTACACCGCGTAGGTGAGCGAGTCGGCGAAGGCGTGCGGGGCGGCCCTGAGGGTCAGCGGGCCGTCCACGCCGTAGATCTTGCCCGCCTCGTACTCGCCTTCGAGCAGGCACTGCACCGTGGTCCACGGCCCGCCCGCGCCCGTGTCCTCGGAGTAGGAGCAGTTGCCGTACTGCTCCACCAGGCCGATGCCGTGCGTGGTGCGCACTTCGAGCACCACGCCCTGGACGGACTCCGTGCCCCGGTTGGCGAAGACGATCGGCAGGGCCTGCTTGTCGCCCGGCTTCTGCTCCGCCTTGAGGGCTGCGGGCTCCATCACCAGGTCGGGGCCGCCGACCCGCACCTTGGTGGTGGCGGCCTTGATGGCGGCGCCCTCGGCCTTGCCGGTGACCGTCAGGTCCGCGGTCGCGCCGGCCTTGCTGTCCTTGGCCGCGCTGAGGTTCAGGTCCACGACGGTGGAGTCGCCCGTCCACAGTGCCCAGCGCTTGCAGGTCACGGCGGTGGCGGTGAGCGTGCAGTCCGAGCTCTGGTGCTCGGCGAGCGTGACGTCGGCGACGCCCTTGAGAGGGGTCAGGTCGATCGTGAAGGTGCTCTGGCGGTCGAACGTCCTGGCGGTGTCGTTGAAGATCCGGAACTCGACCGAGGTCTTCTGCGGCTTGGCATCGGCGCCGGGGTGGGGGCGCAGGCCCGTCTCGGCCGGGCCGGCCAGCCGGAATTCGGGGTCCGCTGCGTGTGCGGGAGGGGTGGCCAGCGCCACGGCCGCGAGGCCACAGGCAGCCAGCAAGGAGATGCGCTTTCTCATGCAGCCGTTGACTGTCGAAGATCAGTAGCAGTTGCACACTTCACCGTGTGATCGACGCCACAGCCGGGCCCGGCGGATTCCGGTACAACCTTCAAGGCTGAACATCTGTCACCTATGTACCGCGGCGGGTACCGCGCTCGGAGGGGGAGCGCGGTACCCGCCGCTGTCATGACCGGCGCGGCGGAATCTCGGGGACCGCCAGGAACGGCAAGCGCAGGGCGCCGAAGGCCTCCTTCGGGACCGCCGGACGGGCCGGCTCCACCGCCTCCAGGCGTACGTACGCCGCCCCTTGTGCGGGCCGCGGGTCCTGCTCGCCCTTGTTCGGCCAGTACGACATCGCCCGCTCCGCTTGTGCCGTGATCGTCAGCGACGGATTGACCCCGAGGTTCGCGGAGACCGCCGAACCGTCGACCACCGAGATGCCCGGGTGCCCGTAGAGCCGGTGGTACGGGTCCACCACGCCCTCCTGCGCCGACGCCCCGATCGGGCAGCCGCCGAGGAAGTGCGCGGTCAGCGGGGTCCCCATCAGCTCGCCGATGTTGCTGCCCGGGAAGCCGTTGATCTCCTCGGCCAGCAGCGTCGCCGCCTGCGTGGCCTCCGCGATCTGCACCGGGTTGGGGGCGCCGTGGCCCTGGCGGGCGGTGAGCAGGCCCTTCCCGATCCCGCCGGGCTTGCGGTACGTGGTCAGGGAGTTGTCCAGCGACTGCATGACCAGGCCGATGATGGTCCGTTCCGACCAGCGCCGGTTCGACAGCGAGCGGGCCAGCTGGAGCGGGTGCTTCGCGGTCCTGGCCAGCCAGGCGCGGACGCGGTGCCTGCTGTGGGGGACCTGGAGGACGGTCATGAACCCCATGGCGTTGGAGCCCTTGCCGTAGCGGACCGGCTCGATGTGGGTGTCGGCGTTGGGGTGCACGGAGGAGGTGATCGCCACGCCCCGGGTGAAGTCGGCGCGTTGCTCCGTGCCGGGGCCCGCGCCCTGCCGTTTGCGGTAGCGGCGGTCGTCGGTCTGTGCGCCGACCAGGCCCTCGGAGTTGGTCCGGGTCAGCTCGCCGAGCCGGTCGGACAGGTGCGGGAGCTCCCCGCGGTCCTTCATCGTGTGCAGCAGGGTCTGCGTGCCGTACGTGCCCGCCGCGACGACCACGTGGCGGGCGCGCAGCACCTTGGCCCGGCCCCGGCGGCGGCCGTCGGTGGGGACGGTGCGGACGCGGTAGCCGCCCTCGGGGTGGTCGGCGAGGGCGGTGACGGTCGTCATGGGGTGGATGACGGCGCCGGCACGTTCGGCGAGGTGCAGGTAGTTCTCGTTCAGGGTGTTCTTGGCGCCGTGCCGGCAGCCGGTCATGCACTCGCCGCATTCGGTGCAGGCCTTGCGGGCGGGGCCGGCGCCGCCGAAGTACGGGTCGGGGGCCTCCTCGCCGGGCCGGACCTTCGCGTGGCCCTCGGCGTCGTCGCCGTCGCCGAAGAAGACGCCGACCGGGGCCATGTGGAAGGAGTCCGCCACGCCCATCTTCTCGGCGGCCGCCTTGAGGTGGACGTCGGAGGGGGTCATGGTCGGGTTGAGTCGCACGCCGAGCATCCGCTGGGCCTGGTCGTAGTAGGGGGCGAGTTCGGCGCGCCAGTCGGTGATGGACGCCCACTGCCGGTCCTCGAAGAAGGCGGTGGGCGGCACGTACAGGGTGTTGGCGTAGTTGAGCGAGCCGCCGCCCACGCCGGCGCCCGCGAGCACCATGACGTTGCCGAGCAGGTGGATCCGCTGGATCCCGTAGAGCCCGAGGGCCGGGGCCCACAGGTAGTTCCGCAGGTCCCAGCTGTTCTTCGGCAGGCTTTCGCGGGTGAACCGGCGCCCTGCCTCCAGGACGCCGACCCGGTACCCCTTCTCGGTCAGGCGCAGGGCCGAGACCGAGCCGCCGAAGCCCGATCCGATGACGATGACGTCGTAGTCGTATGCGGCGTCGGACGCGTCGGCGGAGTCGGATGCGTCGACTGCGCCGGTTGCGTCGGATGCGTCGTCGTGCGACACGGATACCCCTTAGCGCAGTCGGAGGGCCTTCATGATCTTGAGGCTGCGGGTCATGAACGCCGCGTACTTCTCGTCGTCCATGCCCAGCGAGGGCGCCATCGGGAGCAGCCGCTGGTGGGCGACGGTCTGGGCCTCGGTGTACTTGAGGATGCCCTCGGAGCCGTGGCGGCGGCCGAGGCCGGAGTCCTTCATGCCGCCCATGGGCGCCTGGGCGCTGCCGTAGGCGGGGGCGTAGCCCTCGTTGATGTTGACGGTGCCGGTGCGCAGGCGGGCGGCGACGGAGTGGCCGCGGCGGGCGTCCTTGGTCCAGACGCTGGAGTTGAGGCCGTACGCGGTGGCGTTGGCCTCCGCGATGGCCTGGTCCTCGTCGGTGAAGCGGTAGATCGAGACGACCGGGCCGAAGGTCTCCTCGCCGCACACTGCCATGGGCGACTCGACGCCGTCGAGGATGGTGGGCTCGTAGAAGAGCGGGCCGATGTCGGGGCGGGCGGTGCCGCCGGCGACGAGGGTGGCGCCCTTGGCGACGGCCTCGTCCACGTGCCGCTGTACGGTCTCCAGCTGGCGTTCGCCGACCAGGGAGCCCATGTCGGCGCCGTAGGCGAGCGAGCTGCCGAGCCGCATGGCCTTGGTGCGGGCGGCGAAGCGCTCGACGAACGCGTCGGCGACGGAGGCGTGGACGTAGAGCCGCTCGATGGAGATGCACAGCTGGCCCGCGGAGGAGAAGCAGGCGCGGACGGCGCCCGCGGCGGCCTTCTCCACGTCGGCGTCGTGCAGGACGAGCATGGCGTTCTTGCCGCCGAGTTCGAGGGAGACCCCGACGAGCCGGTCGGCGGCGCCCCGGGCGACCTCGCGGCCGGTGCGGGTGGAGCCGGTGAAGGAGACGTAGTCGGCGTGCCGGACCACCTCGGGGCCGACGACCGGGCCCTCGCCGAGGACGATCTGGAAGACGTCGGCGGGGAGCCCGGCCTCGATCAGCAGGTCGCGCGCCCACAGGGCGGTGAGGGCGGTCTCGGTGTCGGGCTTCATGACGAGGGCGTTGCCCGCCACGAAGGCGGGCAGGGCGTCGCCGACCGACAGCTCCAGGGGGTAGTTCCAGGGGGCGATCTGGCCGACGACCCCGCGCGGCTGGCGCAGCTCGGTGACCTTGGTGAGGGTGGGCATGGCGCCCGTGTGGCCCTTGGGGCGCAGGTACGAGGGGGCCTTGCGGCCGTAGTGCCGGGCGGCGACGGCGACCGCCTGGACCTCCTCGTGGGCGTGCAGGCGGGCCTTGCCGGTCTCCAGCTGGATCAGGTCGAGGACCTCGGCCTGCCGGTCCAGGACCAGGTCGTGGAAGCGCAGGAGCACGGCCGCCCGCTTGGCGACGGGGACGGCCGCCCAGGCGGGCTGGGCGGCGCGGGCCCGCTCGAAGGCCTCGGCCACGTCCTCGGGGGTGGCCTCGGGGAGTTCCGCCAGCCGGTCCCCGGTGAAGGGGGTGTGGTTGGCGGTGCGCCCGGAGCCGAGCACTCCGCGGGTCAGCCGGGCGACCAGATCGGGGGTCACCACGTCGGCGGCGGTACGGGCGCCGGCCGGGGCCGGGGCGACCGGATTGGTGGGTGCCGGTGCGGTGCGGAGGGGGGCCGGGGCCTGCGAATCCGTCATGCCGGTGAGCGTATTGCGCCGGACAGCCTTTGGGTACCCGCCGGTAACCGGATTTTGCCATTTCCGCCAGTGATCGCTGGCAGGATGCCGGAATCAGGGCTTCTTGACGGGCGGTTCCCAGCCGCTGAGCACGATGTCGAACTGCTGCTCGGTCGTGGACCAGTCGGCGACGGGGCTCGACATGTAGATCGCGTACTCCGTGCCGTCCGGGTCGATGTACATCTGCTCCTTGGCTCTTCGCGGACCGGGGTGGTTCTGCTTCTCCGTCCAGGTGAAGTCCCAGAGCGCGCCCCGGGTGCTGCCCCGGAAGGTGTTCTGGTTCAGCCGCACCTTCTTGTAGTCGGTCCGCTTCGCCACCTGCTGCTCCAGGTCGAGCAGGTGCGCCAACGGGTCCCGGTAGTCCGGGGTGGGGTCGGCGGCGATCCGGATGAAGTGCTTCCCGTCGTCCGGGGTGTAGTCGATCTGGTCGCCGTTCGACACGCGCTTCCAGCCCTCCGGGACGAACAGGGTGAAGCCGCCGATGGGGTCGGTGACCTTGGTGTAGCCGGCCGGCACGGGGGCCACGTCGGGGGCGCTGACGTTCTTGTCCCCGCCGCCGCTCCCCGCGTCACCGGTGTACTTGAGCACCCCGAACACACCGCCGCCGCCGAGCAGCGCCGCCACCAGGGCGATGCCCGCGGCCCGCTTGAGCCAGCCGCTCGCCGGATCCGCGGGTGCGGGTACCGGCGGGCGCTCCGCGGGTTCCGGCAGCGGGGCCGTCTGCGAGGTCGTCTGCGGGGCCGGGTGCGCGCGCTCGGCCGGCGCGGCCGGCTCGGCGGACGGCTCCTGCGCCGGGGCCAGTTCGTCCTGGGTCACCGCGCGCGTCGGCACGTACGCCTGCGCCGCCTTCGGCTCCCGGCCCTCCATCGCCTCCAGCAGCATCCGCTCGGCCTCCGCGGCCGAGGGACGCTCCATCGGATCCTTGCGCAGCAGGGCCGTGATGACCGGACCCAGGGCCTCCGCCTGGCGCAGCGCCGGCGGCTCGTCGTTCACCACGGCCTGCAGGCTGGAGATGGGCGACGTACGCCGGAACGGCGAGCGGGCCTCCACCGCCGTGTAGAGGGTGGCGCCCAGCGACCACAGGTCCGAGGACGGGTCGGGGATCCCGCCGGTGACCCGCTCGGGAGCCAGGTAGTCGATGGAGCCGACGATCTCGCCGGTCCGCGTGATCGAGGAGTCGCCCTCGATCGCGGCGATCCCGAAGTCCGTGAGCAGCACCCGGCCGTCCTTGGCCAGCAGCACGTTGCCCGGCTTCACGTCCCGGTGCAGCACGCCGACCGCGTGCGCGGCGCGCAGCGCGCCCAGCACGTGCAGGCCGATCCGGGCCGCCTCGCGGGGCTCGATCCGCCCGGCCGCCTTGGCCGCCTCCGCGAGGGAGGGGCCGTCGATGTACTCCATGACGATCCACGGCCGGTCGTCGTGCTCCAGCACGTCGTGCACGACGACCACCGCCGGATGCTGGATCCGGGCCGCGGCCCGCGCCTCCTTCTGCGTCCGGGCGTGCATGACGTCCCGGTCGGCCTGGGAGACGTACAGACCCGCCGTCAGTTCCTTGACCGCGACGGTCCTGTGGAGCAGCTCGTCATGCGCGCGCCACACCTTGCCCATGCCGCCGCGGCCGATCGGCTCGACGAGCCGGTACCGGCCCGCCAGCACGGCGCCCCCACCTGTCTGCTGTTCCACGAAATCCCGCCGCTCTCTGCACTTACGGCCAGATTACGGAGCCCACAGGGGCTGCAGGAACCGCCCGGCCGCCGAAAGACGGCACTGTGACGCAATCGCCGTACTGATCCGTCGTCAGTATCCGTTCAACCGCCCGACTTGTAACTCGCCGTGGCCTTCTCGAAGACCTCGGTGACCTTGGACTGCTCGTCCTCCGGGCCGGTGACCAGGACGACGTGGTAACTGCCTCCCAGCGCCACGACGAAATTGCGGGCGTAGACGTTGCGACCGGTCCCGTCGATCCACGTGTAGCGGCCCGTGGCCTGAAGCTGCTGGCCCACCTTCGTGGTCTTGACGTCCCCGACGGTCGACCAGGTGGAGGTGCGGTACGGGGTCAGCTCCGGCTCCTTGTCCTTCTGGTACGCCGCCGGGTCCGGGTTGCCCTGGACCTTGTCCCGGCCGGGGACCACGGTCAGCACGAACGCCCCGTCCGTGTACCGCACCTGGCCGGCCTCGTTGATCCCGCGCCGCTCCCAGCCGTTGGGCACGGCGATCTCGAAGTGCTCCGGGTCCTGCTGGGCGGTGTAGCCGGGCGGGGCGGACGCGGGGGCGGCCGGTGACCCGGCGGGCGCGGTCGTCTGCGGCGCGGGCCTGGACTCGGGTGTGCCGGTGGGGACCTGCGAGGGGCTCGGCTTCGACTGCGGCTGCGCGCTGCTCCCCGGGGCGTCGCCCTGCTGGTCCGCGGTGCCGGACCGGGGCATGAACAGCATCGCGTACGCCACGGCCCCGGCCAGCAGGACCAGGATGCCGACGAGCAGGGTGCGGCCGAGGGCGCGCGGCTTGCGGGGGGCCGCGGGATTGCGGTGCCGCCCGTGGACCTCGCCGCGGCGGCGTACGACGGGCAGCCGCGCGGGATCCGCCTCCGGCATGGGAAGCAGCCCGAAGCCGGCCTCCGGCTCGGGGGCCGACCGTACGAGCGAACGCAGCCAGCCGCGGAGCTCCTCGAAGTCGGGCCGCTCGGTCGGGTCCTGACGCAGCAGCGACTCCACGACCGGGCGCAGCGCCCCGCACTCCTCCGCGAAGGCGGGCGGTTCGGCGCAGACCAGCTCGACGAGCTCGGCGACGCTGTCCTCGGGGTACGGGGCGTGCCCCTGCACCGCGCGGTACAGCAGTGCGCCGAGCGCCCACAGGTCGGTGGCGGGCCCGACGGGGGGCGCCAGCTGCCAGTGCCCGAGGACGGGGCCGGCCTGCTCGGGCGCCCACCGCTCGGTGACGGCGCCGACGACGGCCATGCGCGTCTGGCGCGCCCGCTCGGCGTCCAGCCCGGTACGGGGCCCGGCCCAGCCGACCGTGGCGGGGGCGGGTCCCGCCCCGACGGGCTGCGGCGCCTCGGGCGCGGCCGGTACGGGGGCCTCGGCCTGGCGGTAGCCCTGGGGCAGGGCGAGCCGGGCGGGCAGCGCGGGCGCCGCCGGGGATTCGGCCCGGCTCCAGGCCGCCGGGGCGGGCCCGGGCTGCGGCTCGGCCGGGGCCTGGGCCTGGGCCTGCCGGCCGTCCTGTTCCGGCGACTCCGGCGACTGCTGCGGATCCAGCGGGTCCAGCGGGGCCGGCTCCTGCGAGGCGGGCAGGGCCGGGCGGTTGCGGGGGGTCGCGCCGTGCCAGGGAGCGGCGGCGGAGGTCTCCGGGCCGCCGTACGGGTACGAGTACCCCTGCGGGAGCGTCGACCCGTGCGGCCGCTGCTCCGGCACGACGACGGGACCGGTCTGGCGCTGCTCGCCGACCTTGGCGGCGGCCGCCCGGGCCCCGGCCCGGTAGGCGGCGATGGCTCCGGCCCGCGCGGCGGCCTGGAGGTCGGGGCGGTCCTGGGGACGGCCCGGGGTGATGTGATCGTTGTACCGGGGCCCGGTGTCGTACCCGGGAGCCACCAGCGGGGCGTACCCGGCGGAAGTGTCCGGGGCGGGCTCCGGTAAAGGCGTGGGCGCGGGGGCGGTGGCGGGGGCGGCCGTCGGGGCCGGAGCCGGCCCGGGAGCCGGGGCGGTGGCGGGCCCCGGGGCCGGGGCGGGAGCCGTTCCCCAGCCGCCGGCGCCTTCGGGGTCGGCGGAGTTCGGCACGGGGTCGTAGCCGCACAGGGCCTCTTCCGCCGCGCCGGCCGCCAGGCCCGTCAGCACGACCCGGCCGTCCTCGCACACCAGCACCGTCCGGACGGTGATGTTCCGGTGCGTCCAGCCGTGCGCGTGCAGCACGCGCAGCGCGGTCAGCACGTCCGACGCCACCTCAGCCGCCCGGTAGGGGCTGAGCGGTTCATCGGCTATCAGGGCGGCCAGCGGCCGGGCCGGGACCAGTTCGCTCACTATCCACAGCGACTCGCCCTCGGCGAACACGTCGAAGACCTGGTCCAGCCGGGGATGGTCCGGAATCGCGGCCGCCGCCTGCGCCGCCTCGATCGCGCGCCGCACGGCCGGCAGGTCCGCGGGCGAGCGGCGCGCCGCCGCCGGGACGGGCCGCTGTCCGTCGAGCAGCTCGGCGTCCACGACCTCCGGCAACGGCACCTGCCGAACCAGGACTTCCTGCCCGGTGCGCGTGTCGAAGGCCCGGGTCTCGACCAGCTCGTACGCGTCGGACGGGGGCAGCGGCAGACGGTAACGGCCGGCCAGGATCCGGCCCGCGTACTCCTCCACATCGCCTCCCCCGAGTGCGTGGGCCCCCCATGGCCCCGCTGACACGATACGTCGCCGGAGGCGCCCGCGTCCCGGGGTCAGCCGAGCGGCTGGAAGGTCTCGAAGGCGATGTTGCGCATCTGGGTGCACTGCGGACCGTCCCACTGGTCGGCGGCGCAGCTGATCATGACGGCGTAGCCGTGCGTGGCGTCCACCCTGAACCCGCGGTTGAGCACCCGGACCGTGACGCCGTTCTGCTCGCGCTCGAACTCCCAGTCCGCGACCGTCGGGTAGCCCTTGTACTCCGTGGTGTCTATGCGGATCTGCTTGTACGCCCTGCTGCTGCCGCCCACGGAGGGGGCGAGTTCGAGCCAGGCCTTGCGGGCGTCGTCGCCCGGGCTCTTGGTGTAGTCGACCTGGATCTTCGGGAAGTCCTTGGCCCGGCTGTAGATGGCGCCCGAGTTCTTGCCCGCCGTCTCCAGGTGCTTGAAGCCCTCGGGCATCACCATCGAGAAGTGGAACCCGAAGTCCTGCACCAGGGCGTATCCGGCCGGGACGGCGCCGCCCACTCCCCCGGAGGTGGCGCCCTGTCCCTCGCCGGCGCCCTGTCCCGCGCTGGCGGCCGGGGACTGCTGGCCCTGGCCGGGCTCGCCGCCCGTGCCGGTGGTGGTACCGGTGGTGGTGCCGGTGCCGGCACTGGTGCCCGCACTGCCGTTGCCGGCCGAATCACCGGTGTTCCCCGAGGGCTTCGGGGAGGCCGGCTTGTCGGGGGCGGAGGCGGCCGGGGTGGGCTGGCCGCCCTTGCCCTCGTTCTTGCCGCCCTTGTCGTCGTCGCCCATGGCGTAGGCGATCAGCGAGCCGACCACGGCCAGCACCACGACCACGGCGGCTATCGCGAGCGCGATGGTGCGGCGCGGCATGACGTCGGTGAGCGACGCGGCGACGGGGGACGGCTTGGCCTTCGGCGGCTCGGCGGCCGAGACGGCCGTCGTGGCCGCCGCGGCCGTGGCCGCCTTGCGGGCCGACTTCAGTGCGGCGCGGGCGCGTTCGCGCTGCTCGCGCTCACGGCGTTCGCGTTCCTTCTTCGCCGCCTTCTCGGCGGCCTTCTCGGCGGCCTTCTCGGCGGCCTTCTCGGCGGAGGCCTTGTCCGCGGCCGCCTTGGCGTCCGCGAGGGATATCTGCCGGGTCTCCTCGGCGGGGGCCGGGACCGCCGGGGCCGGCACGGGCTCGGGCGCGTTGACCACGGCGGTGAGCAGGGCCCGCGCCCGGGCGTCGTCGAGCCGCAGCGCGGGGTCCTTGACCAGCAGACCGTAGATGACCTCGGCCAGCGGGCCGGCGTTCTTCGGCGGGTCCACGGGCTCGGTCATCACCGCGGTGAGGGTGGCGAGCGCGGACCCCTTGTCGTACGGGGGCACTCCCTCGACGGAGGCGTACAGCAGGCCGCCGAGCGACCACATGTCGGCGGGCGGGCCGGGCTTCTGACCGCGGGCGCGCTCGGGGGAGATGTACGAGGGCGCGCCGACGAGCATGCCGGTGGAGGTGACGGAGGGGTCGCCCTCGACCTGCGCGATGCCGAAGTCGGTGAGGACGACACGGCCGTTGCCGGCGATGAGCACGTTGGAGGGCTTGACGTCGCGGTGCAGGATGCCCTGGCCGTGGGCGGCGCGCAGCACGTCGAGCACGGCGAGGCCGACCTCGGCGGCGCGACGGGGGGTCAGCGGACCGTTCTCCCGTACGAACTCGGCGAGCGAGGGGCCCTCGATGAGCTCCATGACGATCCACGGCCGGCCGTCCTCGTCGACGACGTCGTAGACGGTGACGGCGCCGCCGCTGCGGATCCGGGCGATGGCCTTGGCCTCGCGGAGGGTACGGGTGATGAGGCGGCGCTTCTCGTCCTCGTCGACCCCGGTGCTGAAGCGGAGCTCCTTGACGGCGACCGTCCGGCCCAGGGTCTCGTCCTGGGCCCGCCAGACGGTGCCCATGCCGCCCTTGCCGAGCACGGCTCCGAGCCGGTAGCGCCCGGCCAGCAGCCGTCCCTCGTCCTGGCCGTCCCCGGCCGCCTTCGCCGCGGCGGCCTTGACGGCAGCCGCCATGGCATCGGCCTTCTCGACGACGGGGTTGACCCCTTCGCCCGCCTTGGCAGCCACAGCCTTCCCCAGCCCCGGCTTCACTGCCGAACCCTCAGCCTTCGCCGCAGGCGCGACCTCGCGCTCGGCGTCGTCCTTCACCGCGGCCTTGCCCGCAGGCGCAGCCTTGGCGTCCGCCGCGGGCACCGCCTCGGGCTCGGCCGCAGCCGCGGCCCCAGCCTTCGCCGCAGGCTTGCCCTCGCGCCCGGCCCTGGCCGCAGGCGCGGCCTCGCGCTCGGCGTCGGCCTTCACCGCGGCCTTGCCCAGCCCCGGCTTCGCATCTTCGGGCTTGGCCGCAGGCGCAGGCGCGGCCTTGGCGTCCACCCCGGGCACCGCCTCGGGCTTGGCCGCAGCCGCGGCCCCAGCCGTCGCCGCGGGCTTGCCCTCGGGCTCGGCCTTGCTCAACCCGGGCTTCGCAGCCGCAGGCTTGGCATCGTCAGGCTCCGCCACAGGCGCAGGCTTCGCCGCCCGGGACTTCGCCCCAGGCGACCCGGCCGGGTTCGCACCCTCGGCCTTCGCACCGTCAGGCTTCGCCGCAGGCGACCCGGCAGGCGCGCGCTCGGCCTCCGTCTGGTCACTGTTCGGCTTCGGCGTCTCGGCAGGTGCGTCGGAAGGCTCGGCCTTCGCAACGGCCCGCTCCTCACGGCCGGGCTTCGCCGCAGGCGACCCGCCCGGCTTCGCCCCCTCAGGCTTCGCACTGTCAGGCTTCGCCGCAGGCGACCCGGCAGGCGACCCGGCCTTCTCGCTGCCAGGCTTCGCCACAGGCGCCCCGGAAGGCACGCGGCCAGCCGAAGACTTCGCACTGTCAGGCGCCGCCGCAGGCGTCCCCGCAGGTGACTCGGTGTGCTCCGGCTTCGACATGCGTCCCCTCTGCGATCCTGCCGCTGCTCCGCCTGCCCCGGCGGCCGAGCGACCCGGCGGCCGGGGCCCGCGGTAACCCGCCCCGGCAGAACCCTCATTGTTCCTCACTCCGCAACGGACGGGCCCCCCGGGTCCGCGGTTCCCCTTCCCGCATTCCGGAGTTACAACGGAACGATGTCGGGCGCCCCCAGCCGCGCCGCGTCCGCCGTCTGGTCGTCCGGCTGGCGCTGCGACTCCCGCTCCGCCTGGACCCGCTTCTCGTAGTGCTCCACTTCCTTCTCGATCTGCTGCTTGTCCCACCCCAGAACCGGAGCCATCAACTCCGCACATTCCCGAGCCGACCGCGTCCCCCGGTCGAAGGTCTCGATCGAGATCCGGGTCCGCCGCGTCAGCACGTCGTCCAGGTGCCGCGCCCCCTCGTGCGAGGCCGCGTACACGATTTCCGCCCGCAGGTAGTCGTCCGCCCCGGTCACCGGCTCGCGCAGTCCCGGATCGGCGGCGATCAGGTCCAGCAGTTCCTCCGTCAGGGACCCGAACCGGTTCAACAGGTGTTCCACCCGCACCACATGAAGGCCCGTCCGGGCCGCCATCCTCGCCCGCCCGTTCCACAGCGCCCGGTACCCCTCCGCCCCCACCAGCGGCACGTCCTCCGTCACGCACTCCGCCACGCGCTGGTCCAGCCCGTGCACGGCCTCGTCGACGGCGTCCTTCGCCATGACCCGGTACGTCGTGTACTTGCCGCCCGCCACCACCACCAGCCCGGGCACCGGGTGCGCCACCGTGTGCTCGCGCGAGAGCTTGCTCGTCGCGTCCGACTCGCCGGCCAGCAGCGGCCGCAGGCCCGCGTACACGCCCTGGACGTCATCGCGCGTCAGCGGCACCGCCAGCACCGAGTTCACGTGCTCCAGCAGGTAGTCGATGTCCGCGCTCGACGCCGCCGGGTGCGCCTTGTCCAGGTCCCAGTCGGTGTCCGTGGTCCCCACGATCCAGTGCCGCCCCCACGGGATGACGAACAGCACCGACTTCTCGGTCCGCAGGATCAGCCCGGTGCTCGAATGGATCCGGTCCTTCGGCACGACCAGGTGGATGCCCTTCGAGGCCCGCACGTGGAACTGCCCGCGCTCCCCGATCAGCGCCTGGGTATCGTCCGTCCACACCCCGGTCGCGTTGACGACCTGCTTCGCCCGGATGGCGTACTCACGGCCGCCCTCCACGTCCTGCACCCGCGCGCCGACCACCCGCTCGCCCTCGCGCAGGAAGCCGATCACCCTCGCCCGGTTGGCGCAGTGCGCCCCGTACGCCGCGGCCGTGCGCACCAGCGTGGTGACGTACCGCGCGTCGTCCATCTGGGCGTCGTAGTACTGCAGGGCCCCCACCAGCGCGTCCTTGCGCAGCGCCGGAGCCACCCGCAGCGCGCGCTTGCGCGACAGGTGCCGGTGCACCGGCAGCCCCCGCCCGTGCCCGCTGGAGACCGACATCGCGTCGTACAGCGCGACGCCGGAGCCCGCGTACAGCCGCTCCCAGCCCTTGTGCTGCAAGGGGTACAGGAAGGGCACCGGCTTCACCAGGTGCGGGGCGAGCCGCTCCAGCAGCAGGCCGCGCTCCTTCAGCGCCTCCCGTACGAGGGCGAAGTCGAGCATCTCCAGGTACCGCAGGCCTCCGTGGATCAGCTTGCTGGACCGGCTGGAGGTGCCCGAGGCCCAGTCCCGCGCCTCCACCAGGCCGGTCGACAGGCCGCGGGTGGCGGCGTCGAGCGCGGTGCCCGCGCCCACCACGCCCGCGCCCACCACCAGCACGTCCAGTTCGCGTTCGGCCATCCGGGTGAGGGCCTCGGCCCGCTGCGCCGGCCCCAGTGTCGCTGTCCTCACGGCTGCCTCCCGTTGGTGCGGGTGAGATCCCGCTCACATGCCCCCGTTCCACGATTCTGACCGCCCGCCCCGACATCAGCCACCGGCTGTGGACAACACAACGATGACCTTCACCCCGGAATGCGACATATCTTTCATATATACGCCTAGTCTGACATTGCGCCAGCTCCCCTGTCCCCCCGGAGGACTTGCGCGGCAGCCCCCTCATTCAGGGAAGGGACGGCACCCCCATGCCCGCAGATCTCGCCGTCATCGGACTCGGCCATCTCGGCCTCCCACTCGCCCAGGCGGCCGTCGCCGCCGGGATCGAGACGGTCGGCTACGACAGCGGTCCGGTCACGGACTCCACCCTCACCGCCGCCGAGATCCGCCGCATGTCGGCGGCCGGCTTCCGGGTGACCACCAACCCCGCCGAGCTCGGCCGGGTCCGCACGGCCGTCATCTGCGCCCCCACCCAGCTCGGCGCCGATCGCGCACTGGACCTCTCCGCCGTCGGCGAGGCCGGCCACGCGCTCGCCGCGCGGCTGCGCCCGCACACCACCGTGATCCTCGAATCCGCCGTCCACCCGGGCGTCACCGAGGACTACCTGCGCCCGATCCTCGAAGCGGGCTCGGGGCTCCGGGCCGGCCGGGACTTCCACCTGGCCTACTCCCCCAGCCGCCACGACCCGGGCAACCGCACCCACGGCATCGCCAACACCCCCAAGGTGATCGGCGGCCTCACCCCCGCCTGCACCGAGTCCGCGCACGCCTTCTACGCCCGCCTCACCGAGAAGGTGGTCCGCGCCCGCGGGCTGCGCGAGGCCGAGACCGTCCAGCTCCTCGAAACGAACTACCGGCACGTCAACATCGCCCTCATGAACGAGATGGCGGTGCTCTGCCACGACCTCGGTGTCGACCTGTGGGACGTCATCCGCTGCGCCGAGACCAAGCCGTACGGGTTCCAGGCCTTCCGCCCCGGCCCCGGGGTCGGCGGCCACGGCGTCCCCCTGGACCCGAACTACCTCCCCCACACCACCCGCACCCCCGGCCACCCCCTGCGCATGGTCGGCCTGGCGCAGGAGATCAACAACCGGATGCCGCAGTACGTCATCCAGCGTTCCGCCACCCTGCTGAACGAGCACGGCAAGTCGGCCCGCGGCGCCCGCGTCCTCCTGCTGGGCGTCACCTACAAGCCCGACCTCGCCGACCAGGAGGGCTCCCCGGCACGCGAGATCGCCAGCCGCCTGCTCGACCTGGGGGCGCTGATCAGCTACCACGACCCGTACATCACGGGCTGGCGGGTCAGGGACCAGCCGGTCCCCCGCGCCGAATCGTTGTACGAGGCCGCGGCCAACGCCGACCTGACCATCCTGCTCCAGCACCACCGCACCTACGACCTGCAAGGTCTTGCCGTGAAGGCCCAGTTGCTGCTGGACACCCGCGGCGCCAGCCCGGCGGGCGCGGCCCACCGCCTGTGACAACAGGGAAATCCTCCCCGTGAATGTCCGTCGCGGCTGCTAGCCTGCGGCGTCACTTATCTCGCACATACGTCCCCCTGGACACGTGTGCCACGCATCCCTGGGGGGGATTTCCCAATGAGCCAGAACTTCACGCCGCCCGCGCCCGACTCCTTCACCCCGGCGCCCGCCCCGGCCCCGGCCCGCACCGGCAACATCGCTCTGGGCATCGTCGCGGCCGTCGTCGCGGCCCTCGTCGCTGCGGGCGCGTACGGCGGCATCATGAACGCCATCGACCGCGAGATCGGCTACGCCGCCATCGGCGTCGGCCTCCTCGTCGGCCTCGCCGCCGGCAAGGTCGGCGGCCGCAACCCGATCCTGCCCGTGATCGCCGCCGCGCTCTCCCTCGGCGCCGTCTACCTCGGCCAGCTCTTCTTCATCGCGCTGGCGATCGCCGACTACGGCAAGGTCGGCGTGGGCGAGGTGCTCAGCGAGGTCGGCATCGGCGGCCTGAACGACCTCTGGAAGGAGAGCGCGGACTTCATGTCCTACGTCTTCCTCGGCATCGGCGGCTTCGCCGCCTTCGGCTCGGCCAAGAAGATGGGCGACTGACCCGGGCGCACCGCACCACGCCGGAGGGCCGGCACCCCCCACGGGGTGCCGGCCCTCCGGCGTACGGGCGCAGCGGTCAGCGGCTGTGCTGCGAGTCCGCGATCGTGACCTCGACCCGCTGGAACTCCTTGAGCTCGCTGTAGCCGGTGGTGGCCATCGAGCGGCGCAGGGCGCCGAAGATGTTCATCGAGCCGTCCGGGGTGTGCGAGGGACCGGTGAGGATCTCCTCGGTGGTGCCGACGGTGCCCAGGTCGACCTTCTTGCCGCGCGGCACGTCCTCGTGGACGGCCTCCATGCCCCAGTGGTTGCCCTTGCCGGGCGCGTCGGTGGCACGGGCCAGCGGGGAGCCCATCATCACGGCGTCCGCGCCGCAGGCGACGGCCTTCGGGATGTCGCCGGACCAGCCCACGCCGCCGTCGGCGATGACGTGCACGTAGCGGCCGCCGGACTCGTCCATGTAGTCGCGGCGGGCCGCGGCCACGTCCGCGACGGCGGTCGCCATCGGGACCTGGATGCCGAGCACGTTGCGCGTGGTGTGCGCGGCGCCGCCGCCGAAGCCGACGAGGACACCGGCCGCGCCGGTGCGCATCAGGTGCAGGGCCGCGGTGTAGGTGGCGCAGCCGCCCACGATGACCGGGACGTCGAGCTCGTAGATGAACTGCTTGAGGTTCAGCGGTTCGGCGGCGCCCGAGACGTGCTCGGCCGACACGGTGGTGCCGCGGATCACGAAGATGTCCACGCCCGCGTCGACGACGGCCTTGGAGAACTCGGCGGTGCGCTGCGGGGAGAGCGCGGCGGCGGTCACGACACCGGAGTCGCGGACCTCCTTGATGCGCTGCCGGATCAGGTCCGCCTGGATCGGCGCGGAGTAGATCTCCTGGAGGCGGCGCGTGGCGGCCTCCTCGTCCAGCTCGGTGATCTCGTCGAGCAGCGGCTGCGGGTCCTCGTACCGGGTCCACAGGCCTTCGAGGTTCAGCACGCCGAGGCCGCCGAGCTCGCCGATGCGGATCGCGGTCTGCGGGGAGACGACCGAGTCCATGGGGGCGGCCAGGAAGGGCAGCTCGAAGCGGTAGGCGTCGATCTGCCAGGCGATCGAGACCTCCTTCGGGTCCCGGGTACGGCGGCTGGGGACGATGGCGATGTCATCGAACGCGTACGCCCGGCGGCCGCGCTTGCCGCGCCCGATCTCGATCTCAGTCACGTGTGGTGGCCTTTCCTCTGGGTCTGCCCGTCCAGTATCCCCGAACCCCGGGGGCCCGCGTTCCGGTGACCGCTGTACGGACGACCGGCCCCCACGCCGAAGGGGCGGGCCCCGGTCGTCCGGGCCCGCCCCTCCGCGTCGGCTGCTACCCCTTGCGGGAGTAGTTCGGTGCTTCCACCGTCATCTGGATGTCGTGCGGGTGGCTCTCCTTGAGGCCCGCCGAGGTGATCCGGACGAAGCGGCCCCGGTCCTGCAGCTCGGGGACCGTGCGGCCGCCGACGTAGAACATCGACTGGCGCAGGCCTCCGACGAGCTGGTGCACGACCGCGGAGAGCGGGCCGCGGTACGGGACCTGGCCCTCGATGCCCTCGGGGATGAGCTTGTCGTCGCCGCCCACGCCCTCCTGGAAGTAGCGGTCCTTGGAGAAGGAGCGCTGGTCGCCGCGGGACTGCATCGCGCCGAGCGAGCCCATGCCGCGGTAGGACTTGAACTGCTTGCCGTTGATGAAGAGCAGCTCGCCCGGGGACTCCTCGCAGCCCGCGAGCAGCGAACCGAGCATCACCGTGTCGGCGCCCGCGACCAGGGCCTTGGCGATGTCGCCGGAGTACTGCAGGCCGCCGTCGCCGATGACCGGGACGCCGGCCGCCTTGGCGGCGAGCGAGGCCTCGTAGATCGCGGTGACCTGCGGGACGCCGATGCCGGCGACGACGCGGGTGGTGCAGATCGAGCCGGGGCCGACACCGACCTTGATGCCGTCGCAGCCGGCGTCGATCAGCGCCTGGGCGCCGTCGCGGGTGGCGACGTTGCCGCCGATGACGTCGACGCCGGAGTTCGACTTGATCTTGGCGACCATGTCGCCGACCAGGCGGGAGTGGCCGTGGGCGGTGTCGACGACGATGAAGTCGGCGCCCGCCTCGATCAGGGCCTGGGCGCGCTCGTACGCGTCGCCGGCGACACCGACGGCCGCGCCGACGAGCAGCCGGCCGTCCTTGTCCTTGGCGGCGTTCGGGTACTTCTCGGCCTTGACGAAGTCCTTGACCGTGATGAGGCCCTTGAGGATGCCCGCGTCGTCGACCAGCGGAAGCTTCTCGATCTTGTGGCGGCGCAGCAGCTCCATGGCGTCCACGCCGGAGATGCCGACCTTGCCCGTGACCAGCGGCATCGGGGTCATGACCTCGCGCACCTGGCGGCTGCGGTCCGACTCGAAGGCCATGTCGCGGTTGGTGACGATGCCGAGGAGCTTGCCCGCGGCGTCGGTGACCGGGACGCCGGAGATGCGGAACTTCGCGCAGAGCTCGTCGGCCTCGCGCAGGGTCGCGTCCGGGTGGACCGTGATCGGGTCGGTGACCATGCCGGACTCGGAGCGCTTGACCAGGTCGACCTGGTTGGCCTGGTCGGCGATGGAGAGGTTGCGGTGCAGCACGCCGACGCCGCCCTGGCGGGCCATCGCGATGGCCATGCGGGCCTCGGTGACCTTGTCCATGGCCGCGGACAGCAGGGGAACGTTCACTCGGACGTTCCGCGAGATCAGGGAAGAGGTATCGATCGCATCAGGCGACATGTCCGACGCGCCCGGCAGCAGCAGCACGTCGTCGTAGGTCAGTCCGAGCGTGGCGAATTTGTCGGGCACTCCGTCGGCGGTCATGACACCTTCCCAAATGGTCTTGCTCAGCGCGGATGTCCATGCTAACGGGATCCCGACGCGTCTCATTCCACGACCAAGGTCAAGCAGAAGTTTCGTCGCTTCCTACGACTGCTCCTACTGTTCGGCGAGCGCCCGCAGCCGACTGAGCGCCCGATGCTGTGCCACGCGCACGGCTCCGGGGGACATCCCGAGCATCTGCCCGGTCTCCTCCGCGGTCAGCCCGACGGCCACCCGCAGGACGAGGAGCTCGCGCTGGTTCTCCGGAAGGTTGGCCAGCAGTTTCTTGGCCCAGGCGGCGTCGCTGCTGAGCAGCGCCCGCTCCTCCGGACCCAGCGAGTCGTCGGGCCGTTCCGGCATCTCGTCGGAGGGCACGGCCGTGCTGCCCGGGTGCCGCATGGCGGCCCGCTGCAGGTCGGCGACCTTGTGCGCGGCGATGGCGAAGACGAAGGCCTCGAAGGGCCGGCCGGTGTCCCGGTAGCGCGGCAGCGCCATCAGGACGGCGACGCAGACCTCCTGCGCCAGGTCCTCCACGAAGTGACGAGCGTCACCCGGGAGCCGCGACAGTCGCGTGCGGCAGTAGCGGATCGCGAGGGGGTGCACGAAGGCCAGCAGGTCGTGCGTGGCCTGCTCGTCACCCTCGACCGCCCTGCGTACGAGCGCGCTGACACCCCCGGCACTGCCGCCTTTGGCGGCGCCGGTGGGGCCTGTGGCCGCGGGGGACCCCAGGGCCTCGTCGTCGCGCATCAATCCATGGTGCCTTGGCGCCGGAGCATCCGCGGCACCGTGGCCCTTGTTGTGCATCGAAGCGTTATGAGCGGGTGCGCCTGAGCTCGTCATCTGCGCCCTCCCCTCCCGCTCGGCCGAATAGTCTCCGAGAGACTCCACACCCTCAAGGATGCGGCATCGCGCACGAAGCGAGACGTCCCCCGGATTGTGCCCCGCCAACCCCCGGGTGCGCACCGGGTACGGCGGGACAGGGCTACACCGAAAACGAGGGCGGCGCGCCGCCCCGTCCGCCCGTGGCGGACGGGACCGCTCTCGACGATCCGCGGTCCGCGGCGGACCGGGCCGGGCCCGGCCACGACCCGCGGGTCAGCGGACCAGACCCCAGCGGAATCCGAGTGCCACGGCGTGCGCCCGGTCCGAGGCGCCGAGCTTCTTGAACAGCCTGCGGGCGTGCGTCTTGACCGTGTCCTCGGAGAGGAAGAGCTCGCGCCCGATCTCCGCGTTGGACCGGCCGTGGCTCATGCCCTCCAGCACCTGGATCTCGCGCGCGGTGAGCGTGGGCGCGGCGCCCATCTCGGCCGAGCGGAGCCGGCGCGGGGCCAGTCGCCAGGTCGGGTCGGCGAGGGCCTGGGTGACCGTGGCCCGCAGTTCGGCGCGCGAGGCGTCCTTGTGCAGGTACCCGCGGGCGCCGGCGGCGACCGCGAGGGCCACGCCGTCCAGGTCCTCGGCGACCGTCAGCATGATGATGCGGGCACCGGGGTCGGCCGAGAGCAGTCGGCGGACCGTCTCCACGCCGCCGAGCCCCGGCATCCGTACATCCATCAGAATCAGGTCGGAGCGGTCGGCACCCCAGCGGCGGAGGACTTCCTCGCCGTTGGCAGCCGTCGTCACACGCTCGACGCCGGGCACGGTGGCAACCGCGCGACGGAGCGCCTCTCGGGCAAGCGGGGAGTCGTCGCAGACGAGGACGGATGTCATGACCGCCCTCCGCAGCTGCTGATGCGCGTCACCTTGAGCCTCCAGGCTGGTACGTATCGTCACCTGTGCGGTCGATGCCCCCGGACACCTGTCCGAGAACTTATTGGTTCAACCGCCTTCGCACTCTCAACGATGGTCACTCGAAAGAGTTACGGGTCGGACGGACACCTTCGGCACTCTACGTGAGGAAGCGATCACGGCGTCGACGCCACAAGCCACCTGTCCTCCATCTGGAGCTATGCCCTATTTGGCGGCTTTCCTTCCGTTTGGCACGTGTCTGAGGCTAGATTCCCAATGAGTCATATTTACATCTACTCCGACAGTAGGTGTGGAGACCCTTGGAGACATCGACCGTATCCGCCTCAGTACCGGCACCAACGAGGACTACCAATGGCAGATTTCTCCCGCCTCCCCGGCCCGAACGCCGACCTCTGGGACTGGCAGCTGCTGGCTGCCTGCCGCGGGGTCGACAGCTCCCTCTTCTTCCACCCGGAAGGCGAGCGGGGCGCGGCCAGGAGCGCGCGCGAGGCCTCGGCTAAAGAGGTCTGCATGCGATGCCCGGTCCGCGCGGAATGTGCCGCGCACGCACTCGCCGTCCGCGAGCCCTACGGAGTGTGGGGAGGTCTGACCGAGGACGAACGTGAGGAACTGATGGGCCGCGCCCGGCACCGCCTGATCCCCGCGTCGAGTGCGATCGGTCCGATCGCTCCGGACTGAGCGTCCGCCGAAACGTCCGCAGGAACGTTTCTTCGATTCACCTGCACACCCGGGCGTGTCGCCGCCGGGCCCGGAATTCACGCGTTCGGCCGTACGCACCCGGTGGAGTGTGTGCGTACGGCCGGTTGCGCGACCCGCCGACGGGTGCATGCGTTCCGCCGACGGGTGCGTACGGCCCGTCGGCGCGGGCCGTCAGCGCGTGGCGGCCCGCTCCAGCTCGGCCAGGGTCGCGGCCACCGCCGGCACCCGGGCCAGGTCGGGCAGGGTCAGGGCCACGACCTCCCGCTCGACGGCCGGCTCCACGACGACCGTGCTCACGCCCTTGGCCCGTACGGACTCCACCGCGAGCTCCGGCAGCACCGCCACGCCCAGCCCCGCACCGACCAGGCCGACCACCGCCGGGTAGTCGTCGGTGGCGAAGTCGATGCGCGGGGTGAAGCCCACGCCCTCGCACACCTCCACCAGGTGGCGGCGGCAGCGCGGACAGCCCGCGATCCAGGGCTCGTCGGCCAGCTCCGCCATGCCCACGCGCTCCGCCCCGGCCAGCCGGTGCCCCTCCGGGACCAGCCCGACGAGCCGGTCCGTCAGCAGCGGCCGCACCACGAGGTCCTCCCACTCCCCGGCGGAGCCGGCGGCCCCGCCGTAGCGGAAGGCCAGCGCCAGGTCGCAGTCGCCCTCGCGCAGCATCTCCACCGAGCGCGGCGGCTCCGCCTCGACCAGCGAGATCCGGGTGCCCGGGTGCTCGGCGCGCATCGCCGCGAGCGCGGTCGGCACCAGCGTGGAGCTGCCGCTGGGGAAGGACACGAGCCGGACCCGGCCGGCGCGCAGCCCGGCGATGGCCGCGACCTCCTCCTCGGCGGCGGTCAGCCCGGCCAGGATTCCGGCGGCGTGCCGCACCAGGGCCTCACCGGCCTGGGTCAGCCGCATCTCGCGCCCGGTGCGGATGAGCAGCGGCGTGCCGGCCGACTGCTCCAGCGCCTTCATCTGCTGGGAGACGGCGGGCTGGGTGCAGCCGAGTTCGCGGGCGGCGGCGGAGAAGGAACCGGTCCCGGCGACGGCGCGCAGAACGCGGAGATGACGTGCCTCGATCACCCTTCGAGCATAAGGCCTGCTTTGACTGCTGCGCGAATGTCTCCGGGACGCTTTGGGGTCCGCTCGCGGCTAGCGTGTTCCCCATGGGCACCATGCGACTGATCTCCGTGAACCTCGGCCGCGCCACGGCCGCCGACTACACCGACGCCGAGGGCGGGGTGACGGGCATCGGCAAGCGCCCCGCCCCCGGGCCGGTCCGCGTCCGCACCCCCGGCCCGAAGGCGACCGGCCTCGGCAGCGGCCTGGAGGGGGACGCCGTCTGCGACCGGCGCCACCACGGCGGCGACCACCAGGCCGTCTACGCGTACGCGCGCGAGGACCTGGACTGGTGGGAGGGCGAGCTGGGCCGCGAGCTGCCCGGCGGGATCTTCGGGGAGAACTTCACCACCTCCGGCATCGACCTGAACACCGCGCGGCTGGGCGACCGCTGGCGGGTCGGCGCGGAGCTCGAACTCGAAGTGGCCTCGGCCCGCATCCCCTGCCGGACCTTCCAGGGGGTCATGGGCGAGACCGGCTGGGTCAAGCGGTTCACCCAGGTGGTCCGGCCGGGCGCGTACCTGCGGGTGATCCGGGAGGGCTCGGTCTCCCCCGGCGATCCCGTCGAGATCATCCACCGGCCGGACCACGAGGTGACGGTGGAGCTGTGGTTCCGCGCCTTCACCACCGAGCGCGCACTGCTGCCGCGCACCCTGGCGGCGGGTGCGGCGATGGAACCCGAGGCCCACGAGCGGGTGCGCCGGTACCTGGAGAACCACGGGGCCGGCGCCGGGGCGCGGTAGCTCCGTCAGCCGGGGCGGCTAGGTTGCGCCTATGACGACTGCGTTGATTACGGGATCCACTGCGGGCATCGGCGCCGCATTCGCCCGGCGGCTCGCCGCCCAGGGGCACAACCTGGTGCTGGTGGCGCGCGACACCAAGCGGCTGGGCGAGCAGGCCACCGAGCTGCACGACCGGCACGGGATCGAGGCCGAGGTGCTGGCCGCCGACCTCTCCACCGAGGCGGGGATCGCGGCGGTGGAGCAGCGCCTCGACGACCGTACGCACCCGGTGGACCTGCTGGTCAACAACGCCGGCTTCGGCAACAAGGGCCGCTACCTCGAGGTCTCCATGGCCGACGAGCTGACCATGCTGAAGGTGCACATCGAGGCGGTCCTGCGGCTGACCTCGGCGGCCACGGAGTCGATGCGCTCGCGCGGCCGCGGCGGCGTGATCAACGTGGCCTCGGTGGCCGCCTTCGTGCCGCGCGGCACGTACGGGGCGAGCAAGGCCTGGGTCGTGCAGTTCACCCAGGGCGCGGCGCGGGACCTGGCGGGGTCCGGGGTGCGGCTGATGGCGCTGTGCCCCGGCTTCGTCCGTACGGAGTTCCACCAGCGGGCCGGCATGGGCACGGACAACATCCCCGGCTGGATGTGGCTGGACGCCGACAAGCTGGTGGCGGCGGCCCTGGCCGACCTGGCGCGGGGGAAGACGGTGTCGATCCCGGACCCGCGGTACAAGGCGCTGATGGGCGTGGTGAAGCTGACGCCGCGCGGGCTGCTGGGCGGGGTGTCCTCGCGTACGGGCCGCAAGTACGGGCCGCAGTAGCGCTCGTGACCCGCCGGTAAGCCCGCCACCGAGCCGCCAAACGGGTGAACCCTCCCTAAACTGGACATGTCCCATCTCCAGCGGGAGGCGACGCGATGACATTCGTACAAGTGATCGATTATGAGACCAGGCGGTTCGATGAGATGAACGCGCTCATCGACCGCTGGGCGGAGCAGAGCAGCGGCAGGCGCACCGCCACGCACACGATGATCGGCCAGGACCGCGAGGCCCGGAACCACTACGTGGACATGGTGGAATTCGCCTCGTACGAGGAGGCCATGAAGAACTCTCAGCTCCCGGAGACGGACCGGATGTTCCAGGAGATGGTGGCCCTCTGCGAAGGCATGCCGAAGTTCATGAACCTCGATGTGGTCCGCGACGAGCACCTCAACAAGCAGCTCGTCGACCGGGTGTTCCAGGAAGCCGCCATGAAGGGCGACATGAGCGTCCTGGACGAGTGCTTCGCGGTGAACTACATCGACCACGACGTCAGCAAGGAGGAACCCACCGTCATCGGACGCGACGCCATGCGGTCGGACATGGAGACCTGGCGCGCCGGCTTCGACATGACCTTCGAGCCGACGGCCCAGCTGGCCGAGGGAGACATGGTCACGACGGTGTGGAACTGGCGCGGCACCCACAAGGGGACGTTCATGGGAGTCGCACCGACCGGGAAGACGTACGAGATGTCCGGGAGCACCACCTTCCGGTGCCTGGACGGAGAGATCGTCGAGGGCTGGTGGCACTACAACCCCGGAGCGCTGCAGCGCCAGATGGGCGGCTCCGGATTGCCCTACGGATCCTGAGGCCCGGGTCCGAACCACGGGGAAGGCCCCGTTCCGCGGCTGCGGAACGGGGCCTTCTCTGCGTGGTGCGCGATCAGTGGCTGTGGCCGTGACCGTGGCCGTGACCGGCGTCGCCCTCGTCCTCCGCCGGCTTCTCGACGACCAGGGTCTCGGTCGTGAGCAGCAGGGAGGCGATGGAGGCGGCGTTCTCCAGCGCGGAACGGGTGACCTTCACCGGGTCGATGACGCCGGCCTTGACCAGGTCGCCGTACTCGCCGGTGGCGGCGTTGAAGCCCTGGCCCTTGTCGAGCTCGGCGACCTTCGAGGTGATGACGTAACCCTCGAGACCGGCGTTCTCGGCGATCCAGCGCAGCGGCTCGACGGCGGCGCGGCGCACGACCGCGACACCGGTGGCCTCGTCGCCCGACAGGCCGAGGTTGCCCTCGAGGACCTTGACGGCGTGGACGAGCGCGGAGCCACCGCCGGAGACGATGCCCTCCTCGACCGCGGCGCGGGTCGCCGAGATGGCGTCCTCGAGACGGTGCTTCTTCTCCTTGAGCTCCACCTCGGTGGCGGCGCCGACCTTGATGACGCAGACGCCGCCGGCGAGCTTCGCCAGGCGCTCCTGCAGCTTCTCGCGGTCCCAGTCCGAGTCGGTGGACTCGATCTCGGCCTTGATCTGGTTGACGCGGCCGAGGACCTCTTCGTGGCTGCCGCCACCGTCGACGATGGTGGTGTCGTCCTTGGAGATGGTCACGCGGCGGGCGGAGCCCAGTACGTCCAGACCGGCCTGGTCGAGCTTGAGGCCGACCTCCTCGGCGATGACGGTGGCACCGGTGAGGGTGGCCATGTCCTGCAGCATCGCCTTGCGGCGGTCACCGAAGCCGGGGGCCTTGACGGCGACCGCGTTGAAGGTGCCGCGGATCTTGTTGACGACGAGGGTGGAGAGGGCCTCGCCCTCGACGTCCTCGGCGATGATCAGCAGCGGGCGGGAGCCGCCGGCCTGGATGACCTTCTCCAGCAGCGGCAGGAGGTCCTGGATCGAGGAGATCTTGCCCTGGTTGATCAGGATGTACGGGTCGTCGAGGACGGCCTCCATACGCTCCTGGTCGGAGACCATGTACGGCGAGAGGTAGCCCTTGTCGAAGGCCATGCCCTCGGTGAACTCCAGCTCCAGGCCGAAGGTGTTGGACTCCTCGACGGTGATGACACCGTCCTTGCCGACCTTGTCCATCGCCTCGGCGATGAGCTCGCCGACCTGCTGGTCCTGCGCGGAGAGCGCGGCCACGGCGGCGATGTCGGACTTGTCCTCGATCGGGCGGGCGGTCGCGAGGAGCTCCTCGGACACGGCCTTGACCGCGGCGTCGATGCCCTTCTTCAGGGCGGCCGGGGACGCACCCGCGGCGACGTTGCGCAGCCCCTCGCGGACCAGCGCCTGGGCCAGCACGGTGGCGGTGGTGGTGCCGTCACCCGCGATGTCGTTGGTCTTGGTCGCCACCTCCTTCACGAGCTGCGCGCCCAGGTTCTCGTACGGGTCGTCCAGCTCGACCTCGCGGGCGATGGTGACACCGTCGTTGGTGATGGTGGGGGCGCCGAACTTCTTGTCGATGACGACGTTGCGGCCCTTGGGGCCGATCGTCACCTTGACCGTGTCGGCAAGCTTGTTGACGCCGCGCTCGAGGGCGCGACGGGCGTCCTCGTCGAACTTCAGGATCTTCGCCATGGGAGCGGTTCAGCCCTCTCGAAAACTCGGGTTTAACGAGCTGCGCCCCTCGCCGCCCGGCAATCAGCGGGGTGACCAGGGGCGCAACTCAAAGCAGTACTGATGAAGAGAATTACTTCTCGACGATCGCGAGCACGTCGCGAGCCGAGAGGACGAGGTACTCCTCGCCGCTGTACTTCACTTCGGTGCCGCCGTACTTGCTGTAGAGCACGATGTCGCCGACGGTGACGTCCAGCGGGAGACGCTGGCCGTCCTCGAAGCGACCCGGGCCCACCGCGAGGACGACGCCCTCCTGGGGCTTCTCCTTCGCGGTGTCCGGGATGACCAGGCCGGAGGCCGTGGTCTGCTCGGCGTCGAGCGGCTGGACCACAATGCGGTCCTCAAGCGGCTTGATGGCAACCTTGGAGCTGGCGGTCGTCACGATCCGACCTCCCCCTTCGGAGATCCGGGGTTAACTGTCTGAGGTGGCGACCAGGTCGATCCGTCGTCGCGGGTGCCGGATCTGCCTGTCGCTGTGTTGGCACTCACCAGGGGCGAGTGCCAGGTGCGAGACTATTCCGGCGATTAGCACTCGGTCAAGCGGAGTGCCAATTCCCGACGGCCGGGCGTTGCGCGGACGGGGCCCGGAACCGCGAAAACCAGGGCGCACGAACGTTCGGAATCACTACTCTCCACCGCATGACCAGGACAAACTCAGGGGTGCGGTGGGTGCACGCCGTGCCGATCGCCGTCGGGCTCGCCGTCGGGATCTGGATGTTCCACGCAGCCCTGCCACGGCTCATCACCCAGCTGACGGGGGTGGACGGCAGGTTCGGCGCGGAACGGTGCGTGTGGGGTGAGCCGGATTCCGACGGAGACCGCACGATGACGTGCCGGGGGTCGTTCACCGCCGCCGACGGATCGTTCACCCTGACGGGGATCCGGATCGACGGCGTCTTCGACGAGCGGCCGCAGGCGCCGGTGGCCGCCCGCGTCAGCGGGCCCGATGCCGACCGGGCCGTACAGATGAGCATCCTGACCTCCCTGGCACCCATGGGCCTGGGCCTGACCGCCTTCGCCTTCCCGGCCTGGGCCCTGACGGCAGCCACCCGCGACACCCTGACCCGGCGCCGGTCCCCTGCGGGGCGCTCGGCGGTCTGACGCCTCTCCCCTGCGGGGGCTCGGCGGTGTTCGGTCGGACCGTGGAGCGGGGACACCCGGAGGGTCCCCGCAGGACGAGCGCGCAACCCGGGCCACACAGCCGGACCGCGCCCGCAGGGACACGGCACCCCCACCCGGGAGGGAAAGGGCGATATGTGACGCTTGCTCCGTGCGCATCCTCGTGGTCGAAGACGAAGAGGGCCTCGCCGAGTCCCTGCGGCGCGGCCTGTCCGCCGACGGACACCTGGTCGAGGTCGCGCACGACGGCCACCGCGGCCTTGACCTCGCCCTCGCGGGCGGCCCGTACGACGTCGTCCTGCTCGACCTGATGCTCCCCGGCCTGAGCGGCTACGAGATCTGCGCCCGCCTGCGCGCCCACGGCGACACCACCCCGGTCCTGATGCTCACCGCCCGGGACGGCGAGTACGACGAGGCCGAGGGGCTGGACTGCGGCGCCGACGACTACCTCACCAAGCCGTTCTCCTTCGTGGTGCTTGCCGCCAGGATCCGGGCGCTGGCCCGCCGCGCCGGCGCCCCCGACCGCAGCTGCCTCCTCCAGGCCGGCGACCTCGTCCTGGACCCGCAGGGCCGCCGCTGCCGCCGCGGCGGCCGGGACATCGAGCTCACCGCCCGCGAACTCGGCGTGCTCGCCTGCCTGATGGAGCAGCCCGGCCGGGCCGTCGCCAAGCAGGACATCCTCGACGAGGTCTGGGACACCCCGCACGGCATCGACCCGAACATCGTCGAGGTGTACGTCTCCTCGCTGCGCAAGAAGATCGACGCGCCCTTCGGCCGCCGCTCGATCCGCACCGTCCACGGCACCGGCTACCGGATGGCCCCCGACGGTGGCTAGAACCACCGTCCGCGCCCGCACCGCCGCGGCCGCCGCCCTCGCGATGACCGCCGTCCTCGCCGCCGGCGGGCTGTGGCTGCACGCCCTGCTGCGCGCCAACCTCCTCGACAACACCACCGGCCGCACCGAGCTCGCCGCCCGCAAGGTCGCCGCCCAGCTCGACGGCCGGACCCTGCCGCCCGGCGGACGGCTGCCCGCGCCCGAGAGCGGGGTGGACCTGGTCCTCGTACGGGACGCGGCCGGCCGGACCGTCGCCACCAGCGGCGACCCGAGGCACGGCCCGGACCTCCACGAGCTCGACGGCGCGCCGCGCCCCGGGCCCGGGGAGGACTCCCGGTCGGCGGTCCTGCCGCCCGCGCACCCCGGCGCGGAACGGCGCGCGGTCGTCGTGGTCGAGGCGCCGGGGGCGCACACCGTGTACGCGATGACCGTGCTCGGCGACGTCGACGACGCGACCCGGGCCGTCGAGATCGGGCTGCTCGCGGGCGCGCCCCCGCTGATCGGCTTCGCGGCGGCCCTGGCCTGGTGGGTGACCGGCCACGCGCTGCGCCCGGTGAGCGCGATCCGGACCGAGCTGGCGGCGGTCTCCGGGAGCGAGCTGGACCGGCGGGTTCCGGACCCGGGCGGGGCCGACGAGATCGCGCAGCTGGCCCGGACCGTGAACGACACCCTCGACCGGCTGGAGCGCTCCGACGCCCGGCAGCGGCAGTTCACCGCGGACGCCTCCCACGAGCTGCGCAACCCGCTGGCCGCCGTACGGTCCCGGCTGGAGGTGGCGCTGGCCATGGACCGCCCCGACCGGGAGTCGGTCGCGGCCGCGCTGGCCGACACCGAGCGGCTCCAGCGGATCGCGGCGGACCTGCTGCTGCTGGCCCGCCTCGACGGCGGGCCGGCGCCCCGGCCCGAGCCGGTGGACCTGGCACTGCTGGCCGCGGAGGACGTGGCGCGCCGGGGCGGCTCCCGGGTCGCGGTACGGGTGGACGCGCGGGCGCCCGTACCGGCGTCCGGGGATCCGACGCGGCTGGAGCGGGCGCTGGCCAACCTGGTGGACAACGCCCTGCGGTACGCCCGCGCGGAGGTCGTCGTACGGGCGGGTGCGCAGGACGGCTGGGCGGTGCTGGAGGTCACGGACGACGGGCCGGGCATACCGGAGGCGGACCGGGACCGGGTGTTCGAGCGGTTCTCCCCCAGCTACCGCTGGGAGGGGCCCCCAGGGCTGGCCGCGGACCGGGGCCGGGCCAGCGGCGGCACCGGGCTGGGCCTGGCCATCGCCCGGGAGATCGCGCGGGCGCACGGGGGCGACGTACGCGCGCTGCCGGCGCCCGCCGGGGGCGCGCGGCTGGTGCTGCGGATCCGGTAGCGCTCCGCGGGCGCCCTCAGGATTCCTTCAGCGGACCTCCGTCAGCATCGACAGGCATGAGCGCGCACCGGAGGAAGCCGACGACCCGATCCCGCCACCGCCCGTCCCGCCGTCGGCGGATCGGGCGCACCCTGCTCCTCACCGGCTGTGCGCTGGCCGTCATGGCGGGCGGCGGCGCCTGGTACGCGTACCGGGACCTCGCCGCCGGCATCGGCAGCTCCAAGGCCCTCGAAGGCGCCGGGAAGTCGGCGTTCGGCGACACCAACATCCTGCTCATGGGGCTGGACAGCCGCCGGGACCAGAACGGCGACAAGCTGCCGGAGGAGGTCCTCGACGCACTGCACGCCGGCAGCTCGGACATCGGCGGCTACAACGCGAACACCCTGATCCTGCTGCACGTGCCCGGGGACGGCAGCCGGGCGAAGGCCTTCTCCGTGCCCCGCGACGACTTCGTCGCCATACTCCCCCAGCTACCGCCGGGGGGACCCCCAGCCCACGGCAAGGACAAGATCAAGAAGGCGTACGGGCTGGCGAAGGAGAAGCGGCAGGAGCAGCTCGCCGCGCAGGGGGTCAAGGACGGCCGGCGGCTGGAGCGGGAGGGCCGGGAGGCGGGGCGCAGGGCGCAGATCGAGACGGTGCGGAACTTCCTGGGCGTCCCGATCGATCACTTCGCCGAGCTGAACCTGGCCGGTTTCTACCACCTCGCCGACGCGGGCGGCGTACCGGTGTGCCTGAACAAGGCGGTGAAGGACAAGTACTCCGGCGCCGATTTCCCGGCGGGTCCGCAGACGCTCGACGGCCGGCAGTCCCTGGCCTTCGTGCGCCAGCGGCACGGCCTCGACGGGGGCGACCTGGACCGGACGAAGCGGCAGCAGGCCTTCCTCGCGGGCGCGACGAAGAAGCTCAACTCGGCCGGGACCTTCACCGACCCGATGAAGCTGATCAAGCTGATCGACGCCGCGAAGAAGGACGTGGTGACGGACGAGGGCTGGGACCTGCTGTCGTTCGTGAAGCAGGCCAAGAACCTGTCCGGGGGGAAGGTGCAGTTCACGACGCTCCCCATCGAAGGCTTCGGAAGGAACCATGGGGAGGACATCAACGTCGTAGATGATATGAAGATAAAGCGCCTCATTGCAGAGCAGATCGGACCCAAGGCTTCCGTAAGCCCCGGCGCACCGTCTTCACCTCCGTCTTCACCTCCGTCTTCACCTCCGTCTTCACCTCCGTCCTCGCCGGAGGCGGTACCCCCGTCGCCCTCCCCGTCCACCCCCAAGGACGGTGGCGGCATCCCGTGCGTGGACTGAAGCCCCTGACCTCGGCGGGCGCCCGCCGCCGCACCGAGGCGCTGCTCCTGGCCTTCGTCGTCGCCATCGCGGTCTTCGGCCACACCGCCGCGGGCCTCGCCATGAACGACGAGCTGCCGCCCAACCTCGCCGGCTTCACCATCAGCATGACCCTGCTGTCACTGGTCGGGCACCTGGGCGTGCGCCGTTTCGCGGCCTACGCGGATCCGTTGGTCTTCCCGCTCGCCATGCTGCTGACCGGCCTGGGGCTCGTACTGATCCACCGGCTCGACCAGGGCTACATCGAGCGGTGGAACTCGGATGCCAACGCCCCGGGCCAGCTCCTGTGGACGGTGGTCGGTGTCGCCGCCTGCATCGCGGTGCTGGCGCTGCTGCGCGACCACCGGCTGCTCCAGCGGTTCATCTACATCACGATGGCGGTCGCGCTGGTGCTGCTGATCGCGCCGGCGTTCTTCGGCGCGGACACGTACGGCGCCAAGCGGTGGATCATCCTCTTCGGCTTCTCGCTCCAGCCCGGCGAGTTCGTGAAGATCATGATCTCGATCTTCTTCGCCGGTTACCTGGTCATCCACCGCGACTCGCTGGCCCTGACGGGCCGCAAGTTCCTCGGCATGCGGCTGCCCCCGATGCGCCAGCTCGGACCCATCATCACGGTGTGGATCCTCTCGATGCTGGTGCTGGTCTTCGAGCGGGACCTGGGCACCTCGCTGATCTTCTTCGGCGTGTTCGTGGTGATGCTGTACGTCGCCACCGAGCGCACCAGCTGGATCGTCTGCGGCCTGGTCATGGCCTCGGCCGGCGCCTTCGTCGTCGGCTCTACGGAGCCGCACGTCAAGGCGCGCGTGGCGGCGTGGCTCAACCCGCTGTCGTACTACTGGGAGAACCGGCCGCCGGGGGTCACCTCGGACCAGTCGGCGCAGGCGCTGTTCAGCTTCGGCACGGGCGGCGTCTCCGGCACGGGCCTGGGCATGGGCCACCCCGAGCTGATCAAGTTCGCCGGCCGAAGCGACTTCATCCTCACGACGGTGGGCGAGGAGCTCGGCCTGGCCGGGGTCATGGCCGTGCTGATCCTCTACGCACTCCTCGTGCAGCGGGGGCTGCGGATGGCGCTCGGCGCCCGCGACCCCTTCGGCAAGCTGCTGGCGGTCGGCCTGGCCGCGGCGCTGGCCCTGCAGGTCTTCGTGGTCGCGGGCGGCGTGACGGGCCTGATCCCCCTGACCGGAAAGGCGCTGCCCTTCCTGGCCAAGGGCGGCTCGTCCCTCCTGGCCAACTGGATCATGATCGCCCTGCTCCTGCGCATCAGCGACAGCGCGGAACGCCAGCGCGAGGCCGACACCCGCGGTCCGGTGGAGACCACGATCACCCCGGTGGTGCGGGTGGAGAGCGGGGCCCCCGGCTACAGGTAGTCCTCCAGGCGGCCTATGCGGAAGCCCTGTTCCTGGATCCGCTGGAGCATCCGCGTCGTCATCTGGGTCTCGCTCGCGCCCTTGAGCTCTGCCGGGCCGCGGAAGTGGGCCAGGATGATGTCGCCCGGGCGGAGGGCGGAGCCCTCGGCGTACTGGAAGTTGTTGATCTGCATCGACACCCGCCACAGGACCAGGGACGAGACACCGCACTCCGAGGCGGCCCGGAGGGTGTCGTCGTTGTAGTTGCCGAAGGGCGGGCGGAAGAGCGGCGGGCGGGTGCCGAAGCGCTTCTCCAGGCGCTCCTGCTGGCCGCATATCTCCTTCTTCTGCCCCTCGAAGGGCAGGGTCCGGAGGTTCGGGTGCGAGAGCGTGTGGTTGTTGATCGTGCTCGCCGAGCCGTTGTCGCGGAGCTTCTCGAAGTGCCCGTAGTCCGAGGCGGCCACGCTGTCCGTGAGGAACATGCTGATCGGCAGCTTGAGGTCGGCCGCCATCTTCAGGAACTCGGGGTCCTTCTCCGCGCCGTCGTCGAAGGTCAGGAAGACCGTCTTCTCCCCGGCCGGGACGGGTATTCGGTCGACCACCGGGACCTTGCCCGGGGCCGCCTTGGGTATCTGCGGCTTCTGGGCGGGCTTCGGCGCGAAGGAGAGGGGGGCGGTCAGGCCCCACTTCTTGTACGCCTCGTCAGAGGCGCTGCCCGACGCACTCCCCGAGGGCGAGGGCGCGGCGGGCGAGGACGCCGCGTCCGAGGTCCGGGTCTTCTGGCCCAGCCGTCCGGTGGAGTCGGCGCTGTCCCCGCACCCCGTCAGGGACAGCGCGAGCGCGCCGGCCGCCAGCGTTCCGGCTACCAACCGGCGCGCGTGCTTCACAGATAGTCCTCCAGGCGAGCCACGGCGTAACCCTTGTCCGTGACGGTCTTCATGACATGACGGATCATGTCAGGCATCGTGCCCTTCCAGTCCTCCTTGCCGCGGAAGTGCGTGAGGATGATGTCACCGGGGTGCAGGTCCCGGTCCCACTCGCGGTAGTCCATGCGGTTCGTGAACGCCTCGGCGTTCCACAGCGGGACGGCCTTGATGCCGCAGGACTTCGCCGCGCGCAGCGTGTCCTGGTTGTAGTTGCCGTACGGCGGCCGGAAGAGGGTCGGCCGCTTGCCGAACTGCTTCTGGATGGTGTCCTGCTGACCGCAGATCTCCTCGCGCTGCTGCTCGTACGACAGGCCCGGCATGTAGCGGTGGTTGAGCGTGTGGTTGTTGAGCGTGACGCCCGCGGCCTGCATCTGCTTGAAGTACGGGTAGTTGTCCCGCACGACGTAGTCGCTGAGGAAGGCCGTGTACGGGATCTTCAGCTCCTGCATCATCTTCAGGAACTCGGGGTCCTTCTCCGAGCCGTCGTCGATCGTCAGGAAGACGACCTTGTCCTCGGTCGGGACGGTGGTGAAGACATGGGGGTACTCCTCCTGGTCCTCCACCTCGAAGCCGTCCCGCGTGGTGATCTCGGGCTTCTCCTTCGGCGCGGGCGGGGCGGTGAGCGGGGTCTTGCGCAGGCCCCACTTCTTCGCCGCGACGACGCGCGCCTGCTGGGCCGCCTTGGCCTTCTCGGCGGCGCTGAGCGCGCCCGCGGCGCCCGCCTCGGCGGCCTTGGCGGCCTTCTCCTTCGCGGCCTTGTCCGGCCCGGAGTCCCCGGATCCGCAGGCCGTTCCGAGGGCGGCGACGAGCAGGGCTGCGACGGCCACCCCGAACCGGCCGCGCGGACCTGCCGCGTACCGGTGACCCTGTTGCGACTTATTTCCCTTTTGTCGTACTAGCTGCATAGCAGCGCATCCTGGCACCCGACACACGGGCTCCCCGGAAGACACCGCGAACGCGGTCCCACCTTCCTTCGACTGGCCCACACCTCCCGGGTCCGGCCCGTCGCCGACAATGGACCCGTGACCCCCGAAGACTTCGCCGCCCTCCTCACCCCCGAGGGCCGCGCCCTCCTCGACTCGCTCCGCGACTACGACCCCGCCCAGGAGCTGGCCGTGGCCACCCGGCTGCGCCGCGAGCACCCCGCGGGGCTGGTGTCCGCCGCGCTCGGGCAGGCCCGGCTGCGGCAGCGCGCGGTGGCGAAGTTCGGCGCCGAGGACGCCTTCCGGATGTACTTCACGCCCGGCGGCGGCGAGATGGCCACCCGAGCGTCCGTGGCCGCGTACCGGGCGGAGCGGCTCGCGGCCCTCGGCGTACGCAGCCTCGCGGATCTGTGCTGCGGCATCGGCGGCGACGCCCTCGCCCTGGCCCGGCTCGGCATCCGGGTGCTCGCGGTGGACCGCGACCCGCTGACCGTCGCCGTCGCGCGGGCCAACGCCGGGGCGCTGGGGCTGGCGGACCTCATCGAGGTCCGGGAGGCGGACGTGACCGAGGTGGACACCTCCGGCTACGACGCCGTCTTCATCGACCCGGCCCGGCGCGGGGGGCGCGGCCGGGTCTTCGACCCGGAGTCGTACTCGCCGCCGCTGTCGTGGGCGGTCGGGACGGCCCGTGCGGCGAAGTACGCCGCCATCAAGATCGCCCCCGGGATCCCGCACGAGGCCGTGCCCGAAGAGGCCGAGGCCGAGTGGATCTCCGACCAGGGTGACGTCAAGGAGGCGGTGCTCTGGTTCGGGACCGCCCCCGGGACCGTGCGCGCCACCCTGCTGCCCGGGCCGCGCGAGCTGCGGACCGCCGATCCGCTGCCCGATCCGCCGGCCGGCCCCGTCGGTCGCTGGCTCTACGAGCCCGACGGCGCCGTCATCCGCGCCCACCTGGTCGCCGAGGTCGCCGAGCAGCTGGACGGTCGGCTCATCGACCCGACCATCGCCTACATCACCGCCGACGAGCTGCGCGCGACCCCGTACGCGACGGCGTACGAGATCACCGACGTGCTGCCCTTCGGCCTGAAGAAGCTGAAGGCCCTGCTGCGCGAGCGCGGGGTCGGCGTCCTGACCGTGAAGAAGCGCGGCTCGGCGATCGAACCGGAGGAGCTGCGCAGGAAGGTCAAACCACAGGGCGCGAACGCGGCGACGGTCTTCCTGACCCGCGTGGCGGGCGCCCCGTCCATGCTGATCGGCCGCCCGGCCGCGCCACCTGCCGTACCGCCTGCGGCGACGCCCGGGCAGTGACGTCCCGCCGCGCCGCCTGCGGCGACGCCCGGGCAGTGACGTCCCGCCGCGCCGCCTGCAGCGATGCCTGAGCAGGGACGTCCCGCCGCGCCGCCTGCCGTACCGCCTGCGGCGACGCCCGGGCAGTGACATCCCGCCGCGCCGCCTGCAGCGATGCCTGAGCAGGGACGTCCCGCCGCGCCGCCTGCCGTACCGCCTGCGGCGATGCCCGGGCAGTGACGTCCCGCCGTGCCGCCTGCGGCGATGCCCGGGCAGTGGCCTTCCCGCGCGGCCGCCGCCCGTCGACGACCGGGCTGACGCGGTGCAACACGCGCCGGCCCGGCACCCGGCGCAGCGCATGCGACGCGCCCGGCTGGCGGAGCCGGCGGGGACGGCTGGCGGAGCCGGCGGGGACGCAGCCGAGCGGCAACCGGCCGAGCCGGAGCCGGCGCGGGTCGGCGCCCGAGCGCGGGCCGCAGACGCGGGCTCGCGGCCCGGCCGCGGGCCGGGGCGCACGGCCGCCGGTTCCGGGCCGGCGCCGCCCGGCAACCGGCGGAGCCGGCGCGGGCCGGCACCCGACCGTGGGCCGCAGACGCGGGCTCGCGGCCGTCGGTTCTCCGGCTACGCCGTGTGGGCCGGGCGGACGGCGCGCAGGGCCCAGCGGTAGTGGGCGGCGGCCTTGGCGGCGCCCAGGAGGGCGGTGATCCACAGGATCATGCCCAGGCCCATGTAGTACGCGACCTCGCCGTACGTCTCCTCGCCCGGGCGGGCCGTCACGGCGACGCCGAAGGTCACCCACAGCCCGGCCGCGCCCAGTACGAGGGAGGCCAGCAGCCAGGTCAGGCTCCGGCCGGGCGCGCGCATCCGGGCGTCGACGGCCGGGTCCCGGCCCGCCTCGGCCCACGCGCTCAGCAGCCGCCGTACCTCGCGGTCGCGCCGGGCGCCCCAGGCGAACCAGAAGCCGGCCGGGATCAGCACGCCGGCGCCCACGACGAGGAAGACGAGCCCGAGGACGAAGGAGACCGGGTCTCCCGCCTCGAAGGCCACCAGGGCCATGCCGACGAAGGACCAGCCGAGGGCGAAGACGGCCGAGACGGACCAGAGCAGCAGCAACCGCCCCATGCCCAGGCTGCGTTGGCGCAGGTCGTGGAGGAAGCGCGCGCGGTCGGCCCGTACGGCGCCCTCGTCGAGCCAGGCGCGCAGGTGCGCGGGCGGCGGCGGAGGCGGCAGGTCACGGCGAGGCATGCACATGACCATAGCCGCAGCCCGGGACCGCTCCCGGACCGGGCGGGCGCCGTCAGCCCCCGTCGACCTCCACCGACTCGAACCGCCAGCGGTGCACGGCCCGCGTGATCAAGTCGGCCGCGGGCTCGGGCAGTTCGGGGAGTTCCGCCGACACCCCTTCGGCCGCCTCCCACCAGGTGATCACGAGCACCCGGTCCTGCGGGGCCCGGAACACCTCGCGGCGCACCGGCTCCCGGGCGAGGACCTGGGCCCGGGCCCACTCCAGGAGTTCGTTGCCCCGGCCGTCCGTGGCCCGGGCCTCCCACATCAGCGCGACGGTGCTCATGAGTAGAGGTTGTCCTTGCTCAGCTCGTGCACGTGGTCGTGGTCATGGGCGTGGCCGTGCCCGTGGCCGTGCCCGGCCGTGTGCGCGGCGCCCGGCACGTGCGGGTCCGTCACCGGCAGCGAGGAGTCGGCCGACAGGTCCCAGTCGGAGGGGGCCCGGTTCCGCTTGACCATCTCCGCGCCCAGCGCCGCCACCATCGCGCCGTTGTCCGTGCACAGCTTCGGCCGCGGCACCCGCAGGACGATCCCCGCGTCGTCGCACCGCTCCTGCGCCAGCGACCGCAGCCGCGAGTTGGCGGCCACACCGCCGCCGATCATCAGGTGGTCGACGCCCTCGTCCTTGCACGCGCGGATCGCCTTGCGCGTCAGCACGTCCACCACGGCCTCCTGGAAGGACGCCGCCACGTCGCGCACCGGCACCTCCTCGCCCGCGTTCCGCTTCGCCTCGATCCAGCGGGCGACGGCCGTCTTCAGCCCGGAGAAGGAGAAGTCGTACGCCGCGTCGCGCGGCCCCGTCAGCCCGCGCGGGAAGTTGATCGCCTTCGGGTCGCCCTCGCGCGCGAGCCGGTCGATGACCGGGCCGCCGGGGAAGCCCAGCTGCAGCACGCGCGCGATCTTGTCGAAGGCCTCGCCCGCCGCGTCGTCGATGGTCGCGCCGAGCGGCCGTACGTCGGAGGTGATGTCGGGGGCCAGCAGCAGCGAGGAGTGCCCGCCGGACACCAGCAGCGCCATCGTCGGCTCCGGCAGCGGCCCGTGCTCCAGCTGGTCCACGCAGATGTGCGAGGCCAGGTGGTTCACCCCGTAGAGCGGCTTGCCCAGCGCGTACGCGTACGCCTTGGCCGCCGAGGTGCCCACCAGCAGCGCCCCCGCGAGGCCCGGCCCGGCCGTGACCGCGATGCCGTCGAGGTCGCGGGCGCTGACCCCGGCCTCCTTCAGCGCGCGCTCGATGGTGGGGACCATCGCCTCCAGGTGGGCCCGCGAGGCCACCTCGGGCACGACGCCGCCGAAGCGCGCGTGCTCGTCGACGCTCGACGCGATCGCGTCCGCGAGCAGGGTCGTGCCACGGACGATGCCGACGCCGGTCTCGTCGCAGGACGTCTCGATTCCGAGGACGAGCGGTTCGTCAGCCATTGCTCTCACTGCTCTCAGTTCGTGCTTGTGCGGGGTCGGTCAGTCGCATGACGAGCGCGTCGACGTTGCCGGGCTGGTAGTAGCCGCGCCGGAAGCCGATGGGCTCGAAGCCGAAGCGCTCGTAGAGCTTCTGGGCGCGGGTGTTGTCCACCCGCACCTCCAGCAGCACCTCGGCGCATTCGAACGCGGTGGCGGCGCGCAGCAGGTCGGTGAGGAGCCGGGCGCCGAGCCCGGTCCCCCACTGGTCGCGGGCGGCCGCGATGGTCTGTACGTCGGCCAGGTCGCCGGCGGCGGCCAGTCCGGCGTATCCCACGAGCCGGCCCGACGCGTCCTCGGCCACGACGTAGCGGCGGGTGGCGTGCGGGCCGCGGGCGTGGGCGAGCTCGGACCAGAACATCCCGGCGGACCAGGCGTCCTCGGGGAACAGCTCGTGCTCCAGTTCCAGCACGGGCCCGATGTCCCACCAGCGCATCTCGCGCAGGGTGTGGGGGGTCGCCGGGGTCACTGCGGGGTGACCACCTTGTAGTTCTTGGGGACCTGCGCGTCGGGCCGGCGCAGGTAGAGCGGGGTCGGAGGCAGGAACTCGGCCCCCGCCGCCAGTCGTTCCGCGGCCAGTGAGGCCAGCGCGGCGGCGGACTGGTGCTCGGGGCCGCGCGCGTCCGGGAACACCTCGGGGTACAGGAGCGCGCCCTGGCCCACCGCGGGCACCCCCGCGACCTGCTCGGCGATGTCGGCCGGGCGGTCCACGGCGGGCTCTCCGACGCGCGTGCGCGGGTCCTCGTACCGGGCCCAGTAGACCTCTTTGCGCCGCGCGTCGGTGGCGACGGTGAAGGGGCCCTCGATCCCGGCGGCGCCGGCGGCGTACGCGAGGCCGTCGAGCGTGCACAGGCCGTGCACGGGCACGCCCAGCACGGCGGCGAAGGTGGTGGCGGTGACGAGGCCGACGCGGAGCCCGGTGTAGGGGCCGGGGCCGACCCCGACGACAATGCCGGTGAGGGCGTCGAGCTTCAGCCCGGCCTCGGCGAGCACCTGGTCCACGGAGGGCAGCAGCAGCTCCCCGTGGCGGCGGGCGTCGACCTGGTTCGACTCGGCGAGGACGGACTCGCCGTCGTGCAGGGCGACGGTGACGGCGGGCGTGGCGGTATCTACAGCGAGCAGGAGCACGCGAACAGCCTACGACTCCGGCGGCCGCGCCCCTTGCGGCCGGTCGGAAAGGAGGGCGGCTGCTACCTTTCGACCGAGGGATCACTGAGGTATCGGTCGAGCCGTCGGCCGGACCGCCGGTCGAACTGTCGGTCGCGGTGTCGGTCGGCGCGGAGAGGTGGAGCAAGGTGGCACGCAGCAGCTCGGGAATCGTGGCCGGGCTCACCATCGCGGCGGTGGCCGCGGTCGGCTTCCTCGGCTACCAGGCCTCCGCCACGGCGCCGCCGCGCGCCCCGAAGGCGGCCGCGCAGAACCCGGCCCCCGCCCCGAGCCAGGCCGCCGCCAAGCAGGACCCGGCGAAGCCGGTGCCCGTGCCGGAGGGCTCCGGCACGGGGACGCGCGTCGTGTACTCGGTGGGCCAGAAGCGGGTGTGGCTGGTGGGCGACGCCGGGCAGGAGCCGAAGTCGTTCACGGTGATGCCGAGCACGGTGCACCCGAAGGCGGGCAGCTACCTCGTCGGTTCGCGCTCGGGCTCGGTCACCGGCTCGGACGGCGTGCCGATCGAGCACGTCGTGCGGTTCGCCACCGCCGAGGGTGTGGCGGTCGGCTTCAGCGCCCGTCTGGACGGCGCGACGCCGGCGCCCGACGCGGCCAAGAAGACCGGCGGGATCCGCATGACGCGCGCCGACGGCGACGCGATGTGGGCCTTCGCGACGATCAACTCGAAGGTCGTCGTCGTCCCCTGACCGGGACGCCCGCGCTTCACCCGTACGTGCGACTCAGGCCGCTTCGGATTCCGGAGCGGCCTCTTCGCATGCGCCGTCCTCGGGCGCTCCCGGTACGCGTTCGCGCGCGGGCGGCGTCGAGACGGCTGTGGCGGCCACTCCGGCGGCGAGCAGCGTCCGCATGGAGACGACGGACGGGCGGGGATCGCGCTGTGCTCCTGCTGGTGCCGACATGGCTGCCTCCTGGACCCCGGGACACCGAACTTAGGCATACCTAAGAAACTCTCGGTACCATGTCACCACGAGCGCTGCCACCAGCGCAATATCTTGCCGACGAGTTGTCGGGACGTTTACTCCGAGAGAGCACCGGCCAGGGAGTCCAGCCCGGCTCCGGCCGTCCAGCGCGCCCCGACCCCGCGCACCGCGACCTCGCGCACGTCGTCCAGCACCTCCTCGTGGCCGACCGCGCGCGCGATCACCACGTGCAGGCGGTCGTCGGAGAGCTCCTCCACCTTGCCGTCGCCCCACTCCACGACGACCACGGACTCGGGCAGCGAGACGTCGAGGTCCAGGTCCTCCATCTCGTCCAGCCCGCCGCCCAGGCGGTACGCGTCCACGTGCACCAGCGCGGGCCCGCCGGTCAGCGAGGGGTGCACGCGGGCGATCACGAAGGTCGGCGAGGTCACGGCCCCGCGCACGCCCAGGCCCTCGCCCAGGCCGCGGGTCAGCGTGGTCTTGCCCGCTCCCAGCTCACCCGTCAGCAGGACGAGGTCGCCGGGACGCAGCAGGGCGGCGATCCTGCGGCCCAGTTCCTGCATCTCGTCGGGCGAACCGACGGTGATCCGGGTCTCCGTGCTGTCCTCGGCCTCAGGTGCCGGTGCCTGGCTGCGCTGGGCTTCCAGCGGTACTTCTTCCATGCGCGCCAACGTTAGTCGGTGTGGGGAGCGGGACGGCGCCGGTCTGCGCCAGCAGCCCGGTGAGCAGCCGCGTCACCGTCTCCGGGCGCTCCAGCATCATCAGGTGCCCGGTGGACTCCAGGACCACGAGGTCCGCGCCGGGCAGCGCCTCCTTGATGGCCACGCTGTGCCCGGGCGGGGTGATCATGTCCTTGTCGCCGGCGATGACGGTGACCGGGATGTCCGCGAACAGCCGGAGCGCGGCCGTCTTGTCGTGGGTCTGGAAGGCCGGGTAGAACTCGGCGACCACGTCGATCGGGGTGGCCTCGATGAGCCGCTCCGCGAAGCGCGTGACGCCCGGGTCCACGTCACGGGAGCCGAACGAGTACATCTTGATCATGCCGGCGAACAGGTCGGCGGTGGCCCGGCGGCCCTTCTCCACCAGCTCCACCTGCGATCCGAGCGCCTTGAGCACGCCCGGCAGGATCCGCCGCACGGCGCCCACCCCGACGGACGGCAGCCCGTACGTCACCTCGTCGAGGCGGCCGCTGGAGGTCCCGACCAGGGCCACGCCGACCACGCGCTCGCGCACGATGTCGGGGAACTGCTCGGCAAATCCCATGATGGTCATTCCGCCCATCGAGTGACCCACGAGGATCAGCGGGCCCTCTGGCGCGGCGGCGTCGATGACGGCCCTCAGGTCGCGGCCGAGCTGCTCCATGGTCAGCGGCTCGCCGTCCGCCTGGGCGAGGCCGCGCGCGCTGCGGCCGTGGCTGCGCTGGTCCCAGTAGACGGCGCGGACCATTCCACGCAGGGCGGCGCGCTGGAAGTGCCAGGAGTCCTGGCTGAGGCAGTAGCCGTGGCAGAAGACGACGGTGGCCGGGGCCGCGGCCTTGCGCCGCAGCCGCCGCCGCTTGCCCTCCTCGGGCACTTCCTCGACCTCGTAGTAGAGCTCGGTGGCGTCCTCGGCCCGGCAGGTCCCCTCGGTCCCGCGCAGGGCGCCGTAGTCCCCGGCGGCGTCGAGTGCGAGGCGCGCCTTCCTGCGCATGCCGCGCCCGACGGTGATCCGCTCGACCGCGACACCGGCCGCCGCGCCAGCGGCCATCACGCCGATGGCGGCGCCGGCCCAGCCGGCCTTGCGCCAGTTCTCGCTCACGCCGCCGCCCTCACTCCGCTCGCTCAGCCGCCCAGGTACACCCGGGGCACACGTCCACCGATACGGGTGACGATCTCATACGCGATCGTGTGCGCCGCTTGTGCCCAGTCCTCGGCGGTGGGTTCACCACGTTCCGCGTCCCCGAAGATGACGGCTACGTCGCCGGCGCGGGCGTGGTCCGCACCCAAGTCGACCACGAACTGGTCCATGGCGATGCGTCCGGCGACCTGGCGGATCCGGCCGGCGACGAGCACAGGCCCGCGCCCGGAGGCATTGCGCGGGATGCCGTCGGCGTAGCCGGCCGGGATCAGGGCGAGGCTCGTCTCGATCCCGGTGACGTAGTGGTGGCCGTAGCTGACGCCGTGCCCGGCGGGGACGCTCTTGACCAGGGCGAGGGAGGCCTTGAGGGTCATCGCGGGCCGCAGGCCCAGCTGGGCCGGGGTGCCGAGCTCGGGCGCGGGCGAGACCCCGTAGAGGGCCAGCCCGCAGCGCACCAGGTCGAAGTGGGACTCCGGCAGGGTGAGGGTGGCCGGCGAGTTCGCGATGTGCCGGACCTCGGGCTCGACGCCCTCCTTCTCGGCGTACGCGAGCATGTCGCGGAAGGCGGCGAGCTGGAGCTGGATGGAGGGGTGGCCGGGCTCGTCGGCGCAGGCGAAGTGCGACCAGACCCCGGTGACCTTGACGGTCCCCTCGGCCTCGGCGGCGACGGCCGCCCCGACCAGCGCCTCCCAGTCGGCGGGCTGGCAGCCGTTGCGGCCGAGGCCGGTGTCTGCCTTGAGCTGGATCCGCGCGGTGCGGCCCGCGGCGCGGGCGGCCTCGCGCACCTCGTCGAGGGCCCACATTCCGCTGACGGACACGTCGATGCCGGCCTCGACGGCCTCCCGCCAGGGCCCGCCGGGGGTCCAGAGCCAGCACATGATCCGCCCCTCGATCCCGGCGGCGCGCAGCGCGAGCGCCTCCTCGGGGGTGGCGGTCCCGAGCCAGGTGGCGCCGGCCTCCTGGGCGGCCTTGGCGCAGGCCAGGGCTCCGTGCCCGTAGGCATTCGCCTTGACCACGGCCATCAACTCGGCCCGGGGCGCCCGCTCGCGCAGTGCGCGCACGTTCTCCCGTACGGCGTCAAGATCGATCTCGGCGTACACGCGCGTCGGTGTCTCGTTCATCGCCCCCAGTCTCTCAGAACCCCCGCCCACCCCCACCTTTCAGCCCCACCGAGCCGTTTCAGCCTCGCCGCCCCAATCCAGCCCCGCCGGCGTTTGAGGCGCGGGGGTCCGGGGGCTGGCCCCCGGCAACGGCGCCGCTGCGCGGAGCTGCTCCCCGCCCCGCCCTTTCACCGTTTCTCCCCCAGCTACCGCTGGGAGGTGCCCCCAGGGGCTCCGCCCCAGACCCCGGTCCTCAAACGCCGGACGGGCTGAAAGATCGAGCCTCGCCGCACCAATCCAGCCTCGCCGGCGATTGAGGCGCGGGGTCCGGGGCTGGCCCCGGCGGCGGTGCCGCGGGTGGTCACGGGTGGGTGGTGTTGCGCCAAGCGGACGGAAGGGCCTCGGCCAGCTGGTGGGCCAGGAGGGGGCCGCCGGTGAGCCTGGCCGCCAGGCCGTGGAGGTACGCGGCCACCGCACCGGCATCCGCCCCCGACAGCCCGCCCGCCAGCAACGACCCCGCCAACCCCGACAGCACGTCCCCGCTCCCCGCCGTGGCCAGCCACGAACTCCCCGTCGGATTCACCCGGACGGCGCACCCGCCGGAGGCGACCAGCGTCGTCGACCCCTTCAGCAGCACCGCCGCCCCGTACCCGGCCGCCAGCCTCCGCACCGCCCCCAGCCGCCCCGCCTCCACCGACTCCCGCGACACCCCGAGCAGCGCCGCCGCCTCCCCCGCGTGCGGGGTCAGCAGGGTCGGGGCCGTGCGGGCCCGCAGCAGGTCCGCGTCCAGCCCGCGCAGCCCGTCCGCGTCGACCAGCACCGGCACGTCGTCCGCCAGCAGGTCCGCGACCTCCCCGGCGCGCCCCTCCCCCAGTCCCGGCCCGACCACCCACGCCTGCACCCGGCCGGGCCCGATCAGCGTCTCCGGGTACCGCGCGAGCACGGCCTCCGCCGCCGGCCCCACGTACCGCACCGCGCCCGCACCGCCCCGCAGCGCTCCCGCCACGGCCAGTACGGCCGCCCCCGGGTACTGCGCGGAGCCGGCGACGATCCCGACCACGCCCCGCCGGTACTTGTCGCTCGTCGCCGTCGGCACCGGCAGCAGCCCCGCGACGTCGACGTGCTGCAGGGCCTCCACCTGCGGCGACGGCAGCTCCAGCCCGATGTCCACCAACCGCACCACCCCGGCCCGCGAGGCCCCCGGGTCGATCAGCAGACCGGGCTTGTACGCGCCGAAGGTCACCGTCACGTCGGCCGTGACGGCCGGCCCCGGCACCTCCCCGGTGTCCGCGTCCACCCCGCTCGGCAGGTCCACGGCCACCACCGGGACCCCCGGCGGGATCCGTTCCGCCAGCGCGGCCGCCGCCGGCCGCAGCCCGCCCCGGCCGCCGATCCCGAGCAGCCCGTCGACCACGAGGTCCGCCCGCTGCGGGACGGCCTCCCCGACCCGGCCGCCGGCGGCCCGCAGCGCGGCCAGCCCGCCCGCGTGCATCCGTTCGGGGTCCATCGGCACCGCCGTGACCGCGGCCCCGCGCCGGGCGAGGCGCGCCCCGGCGTAGAGCGCGTCGCCCCCGTTGTCGCCGGGCCCGACCAGCAGCACGATCCGGGACCCGTACACCCGCACGAGCAGCCCCGCGCACACGGCGGCCAGTCCGGCCGCCGCCCGCTGCATCAGGGCCCCTTCGGGCAGCCGGGCCATCAGCTCCCGCTCGGCGGCCCGTACGGTCTCCACGCTGTAAGCAGTACGCATGGGACCAGCCTGCCCGACGGCGGGCGCTATCCCTCGGCGATCACCACGGCGGAGGCGACGCCGGCGTCGTGGCTCAGCGAGATGTGCCACGACTTCACGCCCAGCGCGAGCGCCCGCGCCTCCACCGTCCCCGCCACCCGCAGCCGCGGCTGCCCGCTGGCCTCCACGTACACCTCGGCGTCGGTCCACAGCATCCCGGCGGGCGCGCCGAGCGCCTTGGCCAGCGCCTCCTTGGCGGCGAACCGCGCGGCGAGCGAGGCGGTCCCGCGCCGCTCACCGCTCGGCAGCGTCAACTCGGCGTCGACGAACAGCCGCTGCGCGAGGCCCGGCGTGCGCTCCAGCGCCGCGCCGAACCGCTCGATCTCCGCCACGTCGATCCCGACGCCGATAATCACGTCCCACAACTCCAGCCGGTCACTACTCCACGGTCACGGACTTTGCGAGGTTACGCGGCTGGTCCACCTCGTTGCCCCGCGCGGTCGCCAGTTCGCACGCGAAGACCTGCAGGGGCACCGTCGCCACCAGCGGCTGGAGCAGCGTGGGCGTCGCCGGGATCCGGATCAGGTGGTCGGCGTACGGGACCACCGCCTCGTCACCCTCCTCCGCGATCACGATGGTCCGCGCCCCGCGCGCCCGGATCTCCTGGATGTTCGACACGATCTTGTCGTGGAGCACCGACCGGCCGCGCGGCGACGGGACGACCACCACCACCGGCAGGTCCTTCTCGATCAGGGCGATCGGCCCGTGCTTGAGCTCGCCCGCCGCGAAGCCCTCGGCGTGCATGTACGCGAGCTCCTTGAGCTTGAGCGCGCCCTCCAGCGCCACCGGGTACCCGACGTGCCGGCCGAGGAACAGCACGGTGTTCTTGTCGGCGAGGGAGCGCGCGAGCTGCCGTACCGGCTCCATGGTCTCCAGCACGGTGTCCACCGCGGCGGCGATGTCCGACAGTTCGCGGATCACGGCCCGGATCTCGTCGCCCCACTTCGTGCCGCGCACCTGCCCGAGGTACAGCGCCACGAGGTAGCAGGCGACCAGCTGCGTCAGGAACGCCTTGGTCGAGGCGACGGCGACCTCGGGCCCGGCGTGCGTGTAGAGCACGGCGTCCGATTCGCGCGGGATCGTCGAGCCGTTCGTGTTGCAGACGGCCAGCACCTTGGCCCCCTGCTCGCGCGCGTGCCGGAGCGCCATCAAGGTGTCCATGGTCTCGCCGGACTGGGAGATCGCGACGACCAGCGTCCGCTGGTCCAGGATCGGGTCCCGGTAGCGGAACTCGCTCGCCAGCTCCGTCTCGCACGGGATGCGGGTCCAGTGCTCGATGGCCAGCTTCGCGATCATGCCCGCGTGGTACGCCGTACCGCACGCCACGATCACGACCTTGTCGACCTCCCTGAGCACCGAGACGGGGATGCGCACCTCGTCCAGGGTCAGCGAGCCGCTCGCGTCGATCCGGCCCAGGAGGGTGTCGGCGACGGCCTTCGGCTGCTCGGCGATCTCCTTGAGCATGAAGTAGTCGTAGCCCCCCTTCTCGGCCGCCGAGGCGTCCCAGTCCACGTGGTAGGCGCGCACGGTCGCGGGCGTACCGTCGAAGTTGGTCACCGTGACCCCTTCGCGGCGCAGTTCCACGACCTGGTCCTGGCCCAGCTCGATCGCGGCCCGGGTGTGGGCGATGAACGCGGCCACGTCCGAGGCGAGGAAGTTCTCGCCCTCTCCGACGCCCACCACCAGGGGCGAGTTCCGGCGCGCGCCGACCACCACGTCCGGGTCGTCGGCGTGCACGGCGACCAGCGTGAAGGCGCCCTGCAGCCGCCGGCACACCTGCCGCATGGCCTCGGCGAGGTCGCCGGTCGCCGAGAAGTGCTCGGCCAGCAGGTGCGCCACGACCTCGGTGTCCGTCTCGGAATCCAGCCGGTGGCCGCGCTCGGCGAGTTCGGTCCGGAGCTCGGCGAAGTTCTCGATGATGCCGTTGTGCACGACGGCCACCCGCCCCGAGTTGTCGAGGTGCGGGTGGGCGTTGACGTCGGTGGGCCCGCCGTGGGTCGCCCACCGGGTGTGTCCGAGTCCCGTGGAGCCGGCCGGCAGCGGGTGACCGACCAGTTCCTTCTCCAGATTGACGAGCTTGCCGGCCTTCTTGGCGGCCGCCAGGCTGCCGTCGGCGAGCACGGCGACCCCCGCCGAGTCGTAGCCGCGGTACTCCAGTCGCTTGAGTCCGGCGATGACCACATCGAGCGCAGACTGCGCTCCCACGTAACCCACAATTCCGCACATAGGCCGCAGCGTACGCCGTAGTTGGCCGTCTGCCCCGTACCTGAACGAGACGAAAACCCCGCCCCGGCCGATGAGCCGGAGCGGGGTTGACGTGGGATCGGACGGGGCTCAGCCGAGCTTCTTCACCTGCGCGGCCACGATGGCGGTCGGCTTCTCCGCGACGCCCGCGGCCGACGCGGTGTGGGTGGCCAGCACGTTGCCCTTGCGGACGACGACGGTCTCGGTCGTGACCTTCGTGCCCGCGACGTCGGCCTCCAGCGTCAGGGCGATCGCCTCGTCGCCCCCGGTGGCCGCGGAGGACACCACCTTGTCGATCTTGGTGTTCTCGCCGTCCATCGCCAGCGAGAAACCGCCGGCGCACGCGGTGGCCGCGCTCTTGACGGCCGCGAAGGCCTCCTCCGCGCCCTTGCCCTCGTACGAGGCGAGGGTGACCGAGGTGCGGGTGCCGGCGAGGGCCTTCAGCCCGGCCGCGGCCGTGTCCTCCGGGCTGGCGCCCGCCTTGGGCTTGGCGACGGCCTTCATCCGCGCCACACCGGCGGCCGTACCGACGGTGGCCGTGCCCTGGGTCCTGACCACGGGCTGGCACTCGGCCTTGTCGCCCTTCGCGGCCTCGGCGATCGCCACCTCGTCCTTCGGGACGGCGACGACCAGGTGGTCCGCCAGATCGTCCTTGGTCAGGATCAGGGCGGACAGCTCGGCGTCCGTCTTCGCCTTGGCGGCCGGGGCGGCCGCGGCCGGCGAGGAGGCGGCGGCCGACGGCTTGGCATCGGCCTTGGTGTCGGCCTTGTCGGAGCCGCAGGCGGTGGCCAGCAGGGCCAGGGACACCGCGGACGCGGTCAGGACGGTACGACGGACAAGAGCGGTACGCACGAAAGATCTCCCCCATGGAGCACAACGGAATCAGGGCAGCACGAAAGGCCATCAGCGCTGCGGTGATCATCAATGTACGGGTTGTTCCATCAGCCGATCGGGGATTTCCGCGAGGCCCGCCGATCGTGATCAGGGCGAGACCCCCTTCGCCCCGAATCGAGACCGGCCCCGCCACAACCGCCGCCCTGCCCTCCCACGGCCCCCGCGCACGTGACCGACCACACCACCCACAAGCGCCCCCGAGCCCCGACAATGGCGGTGTGATCACTTCGCCGCCACGAAGCAGCACGCCGGACGACGCAACGGAGCGACGCGGCCGGGAGGGGCACCCCACGCGCCCCGCCCACCGCCGGGGCCCCGAGGCCTCGCCGTACGTCGACCTCACCCGGGCCGAGTGGAGCGCCCTGCGCGAGCGGACCCCGCTGCCGCTGACCGCCGACGAGGTGGAGCGGCTGCGCGGCCTCGGCGACGTCATCGACCTCGACGAGGTCCGCGACGTCTACCTGCCGCTCTCCCGCCTCCTCAACCTCTACGTCGGCGCCACCAGCAACCTCCGCGGCACCCTGAACACCTTCCTCGGTGACGCGGGCAACGGCCACGGCGCCCAGCAGGGCACGCCCTTCGTCATAGGGGTCGCCGGTTCGGTCGCCGTCGGCAAGTCCACCGTCGCCCGCCTCCTGCAGGCCCTCCTCGCCCGCTGGCCCGAGCACCCGCGCGTGGAGCTGGTCACCACCGACGGGTTCCTGTACCCGATGAAGGAGCTCCAGCGGCGCGGGCTCACCTCCCGCAAGGGCTTCCCGGAGTCCTACGACCGCCGCGCGCTCACCCGCTTCGTCGCCGACATCAAGGCCGGGAAGGACGAGGTCAGGGCCCCCGTCTACTCGCACCTGATCTACGACATCGTCCCCGGCGAGGAGCTCGTCGTCCGCCGCCCGGACATCCTCATCGTCGAGGGCCTCAACGTGCTCCAGCCGGCCCTCCCCGGCACGGACGGCCGCACCCGCGTCGCCCTCGCCGACTACTTCGACTTCAGCGTGTACGTGGACGCGCGCCCCGAGGACATCGAGCGCTGGTACCTCAACCGGTTCCGGAAGCTGCGCGAGACCGCCTTCCAGAATCCTTTCTCCTACTTCCGCAAGTACACCCAGGTCTCCGAGGAGGAGGCCATGGAGTACGCGCAGACGATGTGGCGGACGATCAACAAGCCCAACCTGCTGGAGAACGTGGCACCCACCCGCGGCCGGGCCACCCTCGTCGTCCGCAAGGGCCCGGACCACAAGGTCCAGAAGCTGAGCCTGCGCAAGCTCTGACACCCGCGTGGCTAGGGTGCGGGCATGCTGCATCTGCGGATGATCACCCCGCACCACCTCACGGAGCAGGTGGTGGAGCTGATCGACCAGACGGTCGGCACCACCCACCTGGTCGTACTGACCGGCGCCGCCCGCGACCCGGAGGGTGACCTCGTGCTCTGCGACGTCGCCCGCGAGTCGGCCGACGAGCTGCTCCAGGAGATGCGCGTCCTCGGCATCGACCGGACCGGTTCGATCGCCGTCGAGAACATCGACCTGTCGATCTCCCGGCGCGCCGACGCGGCGGAGGAGGAGGCGCCGGGCGAGGCCGCCGACGCGGTGGTCTGGGAACAGCTCGCCGAGTCGACGCACGAGGAGTCCACCCTCACCATCACCTACGCCGCCTTCATGATCCTGGCGACGATGATCGCGGCGTGCGGTGTCGTGCTCGACAACGCCGTGCTGATCGTGGGCGCGATGGCGGTCGGCCCCGAGTTCGGCCCGCTCGCCGGCATCTGCACCGGTCTGGTGCAGCGCAGGCCCAGACTCGCCTGGCGCTCGTTCGTCGCGCTGGCGGTCGGCTTCACGGCGGCGATCGTGGCCACCACGGTCTTCAGCCTGGTCATGGACGAGCTGGGCCTCTTCCACGAGCACCTGCTCGAGAACGAACGGCCGAACACCAGCTTCATCTGGCAGCCCGACCCGTTCTCGTTCGTCGTGGCGCTGCTTGCAGGCGTGGCCGGCATGCTCTCGCTGACGTCCGCGAAGGCGGGCGCACTCGTCGGCGTGGCGATCTCCGTGACCACCGTCCCGGCGGGCGCCAACGCCGCCGTGGCCCTCAGCTACGGCGACCTCGGCCAGATGTGGGGCTCCGGCATCCAGCTGGCGCTCAACCTGGGCGGCATCATCCTCTCGGGGACACTCACCCTCATCGCCTGGAAACTGCTGTGGCGCACCCAGCAGAACCGGATGATCCGGAAGCCGGGTGCGCCACGGGGCAGGCGATAACCGTGTCAGCCGCCGGCCGGGCCGATGAGCTTCAGGTCCACGTAGCCGGAGTTCGGGTTGCTGCCGTCGGGGTTGCCGTCACCGACGTCGATCGCGGACACCTTCCAGAGCCGTCCGGCGAACTCCAGCGTGTCGCCGATCTTGGCGTCGCTGTAGGAGGCGTCCCCGCCGTCCCGGCTCGGGATGCTGATGTCGGCACGCGGGCCGGGATTGATCTCCGTGACCACGACGCTGTACTGCCCGTTGTACTCGGTGTTGGGGACGTGCCAGCGGAGACGGAAGCCCCCGTCGACCAGGGACGGCCACCTGGCCTCGGAGCTGGGCTGCGGCGACTCGGTCACGTTCTTCTGGTCCTTCGGTGTGAGTACGACCCGGTAGGTGCAGATCTGCGAGACGGTGAACGCGGCACCGCCCACGGTCAGGGCTTGGCCCGGCGCCACGGTCCAGGACTCGGTCCCGGCCTGCGCCGTACCCGAACCCGTACCGTTCGTCAGCACGGCGGTACGGGACGTGCCGTCCGCCTGCGCTTGCTGGTACAGCACCGTACCGGCGCCGCCGGGCAGCTGGACGGTCCCGCCGCGCAGGACGTGGAGTCCCTTCGCGGCGAGGTCACCGGCGCACTCCGGCCCCTTGTCCTCGGGCGGCACGGGGCGTGCGGTGGTGGGGCTCGCGCTCGGGGATGCCGTGGCGGGCCCGGCCTTCGTCCCGGACGGGCCGCAGGCCGAGGCGAGCAGAACGCAGCCGATGGCCGCGGTGAGTCGGAGGGTCTTCACTTGGGCACCTTCAGAGCCTGCGGATTCTGGAAGAACTTCTCGTAGTCCTCGGGCGTGGCCACGATGTCCTTGTGGGGCGGGCCCCACGGGTTGCCCAGCACGATGTTGTCGCCCTGGAACCCCTTGACGAAGTACACGTGCCGGGTGGAGAAGGTCTCACCCCATTTGGCCTTGCCGTCCTTCTGGATGTCGTCCCCGTTGGGCGTGCTGACGATCACCGGGCGCCCCGACTCGAAGTTCTCGCGCACCGAGGTGACATTGTCGTCGATGCCCTCGGAGTCGTGGCCGGTGATGTACGGCGGGGCCTTCTCGTTGAAGTCCCATTCGGTGGCGCCGTACGACCCCTGTTCCTTGCGGTCGTAGCGCTTGTCGCCGTTGTGCTCGTTGGGCGCACCGCCGTCGTCGCCGCCGTAGACGAGGGCGAAGGCCTTCTCGTAGTAGGCCGGCCACATCGCGCCCTTGGCGTGGGCGGTCATGGGGTTGCCGTTCTCGTCCAGCGGCAGGTCGGGGGTGACGGTGACCCAGCGCTGGTTGCCGTCCTCGTCCCAGATGCGGACGTTGATGGTGCCGTTGGGGTTCTCCTTGATCCCGTCCCGGATGAACTGGGGGTTGACCTGGGCCGTCGAGGTGAGCGACGCGATGTACCAGCAGTCCGCGAACCGCCCCTGGTTGATGTCGGCGGCCGTGATCTCCTTGCCGTCGGAGCCGGGCGCGAACAGGGGGTCGGTCGGGCGGCCCCAGTGCATGCCCTTGGCCTGCGCGCCGGACTGCGAGTTCCGCCCGTCCAGGAACGCGTCCGTCGTGTCGAAGCCCGGCTGCATCCCCGGGAACGCGGCCTGCGCCTTGGCCCAGTGCGCCGGGCCCAGCTTCGTGAGGATCATGCTGAGGTGGTCACGGCGCTCGCCCGCGGGCAGGCCGTTCTCGTCCCACCACTTCCAGCCGCTGTCGTCCGTGTCGTTCATCAGGTCGTTGTAACGCTTGAGGTCGGCCTCGGGGACGCGGTCGAAGAAGGCGTCGAGTTCGGCGGCCGTCATCCCCTCCAGCATGCTCTTGACCTTCTGCAGGTCGTCGCGGTTGCCGTTGCTGCCGAAGTCCTTGCCGTCGAGCTCCTTGAGCTTCGTGAGCGCATCGCTGATGTGCTTCTCGTTGGGGGCGACCTCGTCGGCGAAGAGGAGGGCCGAATCGACGGCGTAGCCGTGCTCGATGAGGATCTTGCACTCGTCGAGCTGCTTGCTGCGGCGTTCCATGGACCCCGCCATGTCACCGAGCTCGTCGTCGAGCAGCCCGGGCATGGAGCTGGGCCCGCCGAAGAAGGACGGCATCCAGAAGAGCTGGCCGACCAGCGGCTCCAGCAGCGGGTCCGTGGTGGCCGGCTTGCCGTTCATGAGCTGGGCCGCCTCGGTGAGGACGCCGGCCACGTCCCGGTGCATGCCGCGGGCGTCACCCCCCAGTTTGCGCAGGCTGGACGCGAGGGCACGTATCTCGGCGGTGTCGAACCCGCGGAACTCGGTCAATTGCCCGACCCCGTCTTCTGCTTGGCCGCGGCCGTCTTCGCCTGGTCGTCGAGGCGGTCCGCCTCGAACTCCCAGCGGCCGGCGTCGTGCATGAGCGCGTTCGCCATCTGGTTGAGCGTGCCCCGGCGGTTCACTATCTGCGTCGCGGACTGGGTGGCGAACGGACCCTGCCAGACCGGCGGATCGGCCTGCGTGGCCTTCTTGGCGGCGGCGTCGAGATGCGGCCCCAGCGTCTTGGCGAGCCCGCGCGCCTTGCGGGCACAGGCCCTCAGGTCGTTCGCCCGCTTCTTCAGCTGTTCCGGTGTCTCCCCCGCCGGATCATCCGGTCGCGCCACTGTGTATCCCCCGTACCCACCGACCACATCAACGGCGTCCGAGATTATCATTTCGATGATCAGTTCGAAGTCGTGGAGTCGCCATCACGGCTATCCCAGTGGAAACTGACGCCGCATCACGAAGGCGGACCGCGTCGCGGCCGTGGGCCGGCGCCACCTGCCGGGCCCGGAAACGCCTCGGCCCCGCCGTTCCGGACATCCGGAACGGCGGGGCCGGGGCGAGGGCCGCTGGCCTAGCCGAGCGCCGACTTCACGACGTCGGCGAGCCGGCCGGCGACCGCGCGGGCCTGCTCGATGTCGGCGGCCTCGACCATCACCCGTACGAGCGGCTCCGTGCCGGAGGGCCGCAGCAGCACCCGTCCGGTGGTGCCCAGCTCGCGCTCGGCGTCGGCCACGGCCGCCGCCAGCTCCGCGGAGGTGGTGACCCGGGACTTGTCCACGTCGGGGACGTTGACCAGCACCTGCGGCAGCCGCTGCATGACGCCCGCCAGCTCGGCGAGGGACTTGCCGGTGGCCGCGACCCGCGCCGCCAGCAGCAGGCCGGTCAGCGTGCCGTCACCGGTCGTCGCGTGGTCGAGGATGATCACGTGGCCGGACTGCTCGCCGCCGAGGGCGTAGCCGTGCTCCTTCATCGACTCCAGCACGTACCGGTCGCCGACCCCGGTCTGCACGACCTCGATGCCCTCGCCCTCCATGGCCAGCTTGAAGCCCAGGTTCGACATCACGGTGCCGACCACGGTGTTCTCGCGCAGCTGGCCGGCCTCGCGCATGGCCAGCGCCAGCACCGCGAGGATCTGGTCGCCGTCGACCTCCGCGCCCGAGCCGTCCACGGCCAGGCAGCGGTCGGCGTCACCGTCGTGCGCGATGCCGAAGTCGGCACCGTGCTCGACGACGGCCGCCTTGAGCAGGCCCAGGTGGGTGGAGCCGCAGCCGTCGTTGATGTTCAGGCCGTCCGGCTCGGCGCCGATCGTGACGATCTCCGCGCCGGCCCGGGCGAAGGCCTCGGGCGAGACGTACGCGGCCGCGCCGTGGGCCTCGTCCAGGACGATCTTCAGGCCGTCGAGGCGGTTGGGGAGGGCACCGATGAGGTGGGCGACGTACTTCTCGAAGCCCTCCGTGTAGTCGGAGACCCGGCCGACGCCGGAGCCGGTGGGCCGGTCCCAGGGGGCGCCCGTGCGGTGCTCCTCGTAGGTCGACTCGATGCGGTCCTCCAGCTCGTCGGCGAGCTTGTGGCCGCCGCGCGCGAAGAACTTGACGCCGTTGTCGGGCATCGCGTTGTGGCTGGCGGAGAGCATCACGCCGAGGTCGGCACCCAGCGCACCGGTGAGATACGCCACCGCCGGGGTGGGCAGCACACCGACGCGCAGGACGTCCACGCCCGCGCTCGCGAGGCCGGCCACGACCGCGGCCTCGAGGAATTCGCCGGAGGCCCTGGGGTCCCGGCCGACCACGGCCGTCGCCCGGTGGCCCGCGAAGGTGCCCGCTTCGGCCAGTACGTGGGCAGCCGCCACGGAGAGGCCGAGCGCGAGCTCCGCCGTCAGATCCGCGTTGGCAACGCCGCGTACACCGTCCGTCCCGAAGAGTCGTCCCACTGTTGTCCTCCCGAGTTTCCGCATCGCTTTGTGACCGCTTGTGACAGGTATTTGCCGCTTGTGGCGGTAAACGAACCGCCCCGACAGCACAGAGAGTGCTGCCGGGGCGGTTTCGTTGCAGAACAGCAGGCGCAGATTAACGCTTGCTGTACTGCGGAGCCTTACGGGCCTTCTTGAGACCGGCCTTCTTGCGCTCGACCGCACGGTCGTCGCGGGAGAGGAAGCCGGCCTTCTTCAGCGCCGGGCGGTTGTTGTCCACGTCCGCCTCGTTCAGCGCACGGGCCACGCCGAGGCGCAGGGCGCCGGCCTGGCCGGAAACGCCGCCACCCGAGATGCGGGCGATGACGTCGTAGCGGTTGTCGAGCTCGAGCAGCTTGAACGGCTCGTTGACTTCCTGCTGGTGCACCTTGTTGGGGAAGTAGTCCTCAAGGGTGCGACCGTTGATCTTCCACTTGCCGGTGCCCGGAACGATCCGGACGCGGGCGATGGCGTTCTTGCGACGGCCCAGGCCGGCAGCCGGCTGGGGGTCGCCGAAGCGACCGGCAAGGGACTCGGAGGTGTAGTCGCCCTCGACTACGGCCTCGGACTCGCTGGTGTACTCCTCGACGTTGCCCTCGAACTCTTCGACGGTCGTCTCGGCGGTGGTCTCGGCCACGATGCTCCTCAGAATTTTCTACGTCTTAGGGGGTGGCCGGAACTACTGCGCGACCTGGGTGATCTCGAACGGCACCGGCTGCTGGGCAGCGTGCGGGTGCTGGTCGCCCGAGTAGACCTTCAGCTTCGAGAGCATCTGACGGCCCAGGGTGTTCTTGGGGAGCATGCCCTTGATGGCCTTCTCGACGGCCTTCTCCGGGTTGTTGGCCAGGAGGTCGTCGTAGCGCACCGAACGGAGACCGCCCGGGTAACCGGAGTGGCGGTACGCCATCTTCTGGGTCGCCTTGTTGCCGGACAGGTGAACCTTGTCGGCGTTGACGATGATGACGAAGTCGCCCATGTCCATGTGGGGGGCGTAAGTCGGCTTGTGCTTACCCCGCAGGAGGGCAGCGGCCTGGGTCGCCAGACGGCCGAGGACAACGTCCTGGGCGTCGATGACGAGCCACTGGCGCGAGATGTCGCCGGGCTTGGGGCTGAACGTACGCACGCGTATGCCTTCGCTTCTTCAGTGGTGGTATCCCAAGGGCGCAAGCCCCACGGGAAGGTCCTGACAGGGTCACCACGGACGATCACGACAGCCCTCGTTCACATCGGGGACGCAACCCGTGTGAACCGCTGGTCATCGGTCCGGTGGACCGGCGCAAGGCCCTTTCACGTGAGAATGAGAAAGCCAATACGCATAACAAACCAGCAGGATACCCAAGCAGACCCATACGGGTCAAAACGCGGTCCGCGATGCCGATTCTGCTGGCGTCGCGGCGCACTCCGGTTCGGTCCTGGGTGGGGACCCCGCAGTTGTTACGGGCACCAGAGTAACCCGCCCGGGGCGCAGCGCACGACGCGCCAGCAGAATGGCGAGCCCGCACAGGGTGGCGCAGTCCTTGAAGGCGCGCCGTTTGCGGTCCAGCTCCGAGGGCCACGGGACCAGGGCCACCTGGGGCGTCAGCGCCAGCCAGAACCAGGGCGAGCGGGGCATCGAGCCCGGCCGCACCGCCGACGCCAGCAGCAGCGGCAGCACCACCAGCAGGTAGTGGTCGAAGGACGGCCGGGACACCAGGAATGCGGCGAGCATCACCATGCAGGCGGTCTCCACCAGGCGCAGCTCCCCCCGGTCGGCATCGTCCTGCCGGCGCCACCGCACCCAGGCCGCCCACAGACCGCCGGCGGCCCCCGCGAACGCGAGCAGCACCGCCAGCGGCTCCGGCACCCCCAGCCGCGGCAGCACCGCGATCGGCGAGGCGTCCCAGGGCAGCGCGTACGCGTCCTGCCCCTGGAGCAGGAAGGGCAGGGTCTTGGTGAAGAACAGCGCCGGGCTCGGCATCATCAGCGCGCCGGCCAGCGAGAGCCCCAGCGGCACCAGTACGGCCGCGGCCAGACCCCGCCACTGCCGGGCGAGCAGGAACAGCAGCCCGATCGGCACCAGCATCGGCTTGCAGGCGATCGCCAGCCCCACCACCAGCCCGGCCGCCGCCCACGACCGCCGGTGGGCGAGCAGCAGCGCCACCGGCAGCGCGGCCGCCGAGATGGCGGTCCAGTTGCCGATCAGCACGAGGTTCACGTACGGCTTGTAGGCGAGGGCGAACACCGCGAAACCGCCGACCGCGAAGCGCGAGCGCAGCGGCACCGAGAACATCCGCAGCGCGGCCAGCCAGCCCGCGCCCAGCAGCGCCGACATCCCGGCCGGCAGCACCCACTGCAGCAGCGTGCGCGGCAGCAGGGCCTCCGGCACCGCCATGATCACGGCGCTGGGGAGGTAGAGGAACCGCTTGTCCTCGTACGGGGACCCGCCCGCGAGCAGCGTCTGCGCGGCCTTGACCACGAAGGCGTTGTCCGAGCCCCAGTTCGCGCGCAGGCTCGTGGAGACGCAGACCCCGAGGAGCACCGCGACGGCGAGCACCTGCCAGGTCCGGGAGGCCGGCCGCAGCAGCCAGTCGATCAGCCGGCTCCCCGACGCCGGCGCGCCGGAGGTCTGGTTCTCCCACTTCATCAGCCAGATGCTAGGCCGCAGCCCCACGACGCCTGCCCCTCACTCATCCGAGGGGGTGACGGTAGCCCCCTAGCGCTTGCGTTCGACTCTACGTTCGTCCCAGACGGGTTCCTGAGTCTCCCGCACAACACCGTCCGAACCGAAGACCAGGTAACGGTCAAATGTGCGCGCGAACCACCGGTCGTGCGTGACGCACAGCACAGTCCCGTCGTACGCCTCCAGGCCGTCCTGGAGCGCCTCCGCGGACTCCAGGTCCAGGTTGTCCGTCGGCTCGTCCAGCAGCAGCGCCGTGGTCCCCGCCAGCTCCAGCAGCAGGATCTGGAAACGCGCCTGCTGGCCGCCCGAGAGCTTCTCGAACGGCTGCTCGCCCTGGCGCTCCAGCTCGTACCGGCGCAGGGCCCCCATCGCCTGGCCCAGGGGCTTGGCCGCCTCCGTCCACAGGATGTCGACGAGGGTGCGGCCGAACAGCTCGGGGTGGGCGTGCGTCTGCGCGAAGTGGCCGGGAACCACCCGCGCGCCCAGCTTCCACGTGCCCGTGTGCTTGACGTCCTCGCCCGCCATCAACCGCAGGAAGTGCGATTTGCCGGAGCCGTTGGAGCCCAGCACCGCGACCCGCTCCCCGTAGAAGACCTCCAGCGAGAAGGGCTTCATCAGCCCCGTGAGCTCCAGGTTCTCCACGGTCAGCGCGCGTACGCCGGTACGCCCGCCCTTGAGCCGCATCTTGATGTCCTGCTCACGCGGCGGCTCCGGCGGGGGGCCCGCCTCCTCGAACTTCTGGAAGCGGGTCTGCATCGCCCGGTACCGCGAGGCCATGTCGGGGCTGCTCGCGGCCTGATTGCGCAGCCGCAGCACCAGGGCCTTGAGCCGGGCGTGCTCCTCGTCCCAGCGCCGCTTGAGCTCCTCGAAGCGCGCGAAGCGCTCCTTGCGGGCGTCGTGGTAGGTGTCGAAGCCCGCACCGTGCACCCAGACGTCGGAGCCCATCGGGCTCGCCTCCAGGCTGATGATCTTCTCGGCGGCCCGGGTCAGCAGCTCCCGGTCGTGCGAGACGAACAGCACCGTCTTGCGGGTCGCCTTGAGCTGGTCCTCCAGCCACCGCTTGCCGGGGACGTCGAGGTAGTTGTCCGGCTCGTCGAGCAGCAGCACCTCGTCCGGCCCGCGCAGCAGCGCCTCCAGCACGAGCCGCTTCTGCTCACCGCCCGAGAGCGTGCGCACCTCGCGGAACTGCGCGGTGTCGTACGGGATGGCCAGCGCGGCCATGGTGCAGACGTCCCACAGGGTCTCCGCCTCGTAGCCCTGGACGTCCGCCCAGTCGCTCAGCGCCTGCGCGTACGCCATCTGCGCGGCCTCGTCGTCCACCGTCAGGATCAGCTGCTCGGCCCGGTCCACGGCCTTGGCGGCCTCCCGGATCCGCGGCTGGGCCACCGACACCAGGAGGTCCCGCACGGTCGTCTCGTCCCGCACCGAGCCCACGAACTGCGACATCACGCCGAGACCGCCGGAGACGGTCACACCGCCGCCGTGCGGCTGCAGCTCCCCGGAGATCATCTTCAGCAGGGTGGTCTTGCCGGCCCCGTTCGCCCCGACCAGGGCGACCACCGACCCCTCCCCCACCCGGAAGGAGACGTCGGGGAGCAGGACCCGCCCGTCGGGAAGGTAGTACTCCAAATGGCTGGCTTCGAGATGTCCCATGCCCGGCATTCTCCCGGTCCGGCGGCGATCCACCCAACCGGTTTGGCCGCCGCTCAGCAGCAGCCGGCTCCGGGGAGGGTGCGCAGGTTGCGGGCTTCCTTGCTGCGGGCGGCCAGCAGCTCGTCCGCCGGGTAGCCGACCTCCTCCAGGGTCAGCCCGTGCGGCTTCACGACGTGCACCGAAGAGTCCCGCACGGCGGCGCGCAGGACCTTCCCCGGCCAGTCGGTGGGCCGGTGTCCGTCGCCGACGTGCAGCAGGGCGCCCACCAGCGAGCGGACCATGTTGTGGCAGAAGGCGTCGGCGCGGACGGTCGCGGTGACGATCCCGTCCTCGGCGCGCTCCCAGCTGAGCTGCTGGAGCGTGCGGATGGTCGTGGCGCCCTCGCGCTTCTTGCAGTACGCGGCGAAGTCGTGCTCGCCGAGCAGCGCGGCGGCGGCCTCGTTCATGGCGTCCACGTCGAGGGGCCATTGGTGCCACAGCACGTGGCCGCGGCGCAGCGGGTCGACGCCGCCCTGGTGGTCGCCGACACGGTAGGCGTAGCGGCGCCAGATGGCCGAGAAGCGCGCGTTGAAGCCCTCGGGGGCCTCGGCGACCTTCCACACCCGTACGTCGTGCGGCAGCCGGCCCGCGAGCCGGCGCAGCAGCTTGTCGTGGTGCTCGGCCCACACCTCCTCGGCGAGGTCGAACTGGGCGACCTGCCCGCGGGCGTGCACGCCCGCGTCGGTGCGGCCCGCCACGGTCAGCTCGACCGGGTCCTTCAGCCGCATCACGGTCTGCAGGGCACTCTCCAGCTCTCCCTGGACGGTGCGCAGCACGCGCTGCTTCGCCCAGCCGGAGAAGTCCTTGCCGTCGTAGCTCAGGTCCAGCCGCACCCGGACGTGCCCGGGCTCCACCTCGTCACTCACGTGACCGATCCTCTCAGAGTCACCGAAATGCAGAACGGGCCCGCCCCGGGAAGGGGCGGGCCCGTTCAGAGCCGATCAAGCAAGCTCGATCCCGTAGCGGGATCAGGCCTCCTTGGTCTCCTCGGCGGGGGTCTCGGTGGCCTCGGCCTTGGCCTCCGCCTCCTTCACCGCGCGCTTGGTGGCGGCCTCGGCCTCACCAGTGGCCTGCTGGGCGACCGTGAGGGCCTCGACCAGCTCGATCACGGCCATCGGGGCGTTGTCGCCACGACGGTTGCCGATCTTGGTGATGCGCGTGTAACCACCGGGGCGGTTCTCGTAGCGCGGGGCGATCTCGGTGAACAGCGTGTGCACGATGCTCTTGTCCGTGATCGTCTGCAGCACCAGGCGACGGTTGTGGATGTCGCCCTTCTTGGCCTTGGTGACCAGACGCTCGGCGTAGGGACGCAGGCGACGGGCCTTGGCCTCGGTGGTGGTGATGCGGCCGTGCTCGAAGAGCGCCTTCGCGAGGTTCGCGAGGAGGTGCTTCTCGTGCGCGGCGGAGCCGCCCAGGCGGGCACCCTTTGCGGGACGCGGCATTGTTACTCCTTCAAATCTGCACCGGCCGTGTCAGGTACCGGAGTCAGTTCCCTCAGGCGGTCGCGAGAGGGCGGTGCGGGGGGCGCGAGCCCCCCACAGGCTTCTTAGTACTGCTCGGTCTCGACGAAACCGGCGTCCGCGTCGTCGTCGGCGCCGAAGGCGTCGGCGGCGGCGGTCGGGTCGAATCCGGGCGGGCTGTCCTTGAGGGCCAGGCCCATGCCGGCCAGCTTCGCCTTGACCTCGTCGATCGACTTCGCACCGAAGTTGCGGATGTCGAGCAGGTCGGCCTCGGAACGGGCGACGAGCTCACCCACGGAGTGGATGCCCTCGCGCTTGAGGCAGTTGTACGACCGAACGGTGAGCTCGAGCTCCTCGATCGGCAGCGCCAGGTCGGCGGCCAGGGCGGCGTCCGTCGGGGACGGGCCCATGTCGATGCCCTCGGCGTCGATGTTGAGCTCGCGCGCCAGACCGAACAGCTCGACCAGGGTCTTGCCGGCGGACGCCATGGCGTCACGCGGGCGCATGGCCTGCTTGGTCTCGACGTCGACGATCAGCTTGTCGAAGTCGGTGCGCTGCTCGACTCGGGTCGCCTCGACCTTGTAGGTGACCTTGAGGACCGGGCTGTAGATGGAGTCGACCGGGATGCGGCCGATCTCCTGGCCCAGCTGCTTGTTCTGGACGGCGGAGACGTAGCCGCGACCGCGCTCGACGGTCAGCTCCATCTCCAGCTTGCCCTTGCCGTTGAGCGTGGCGAGGACGAGGTCCGGGTTGTGCACCTCGACACCGGCCGGGGGCGCGATGTCGGCAGCGGTGACCAGGCCGGGACCCTGCTTGCGCAGGTACATCACGACCGGCTCGTCGTGCTCCGAGGAGACGACCAGCTGCTTGATGTTCAGGATGATGTCGGTGACGTCTTCCTTGACACCCGGCACGGTGGTGAACTCGTGCAGGACGCCGTCCACGCGGATGCTGGTGACAGCGGCACCCGGGATCGAGGACAGGAGCGTACGGCGCAGGGAGTTGCCGAGGGTGTAGCCGAAGCCCGGCTCCAGCGGCTCGATCACGAACCGCGAGCGGTACTCGTCGACGACCTCTTCGGTCAGCGAAGGACGCTGAGCGATAAGCATGTCTGTGTTCCTTCATTCGTGGACGCCCACTATTTGACGCCCGACGGGATGCCGTACCGAGGTACGGCTACTGCAAGGGTACGGGCGGCACGGCCCCCGAAGGGGTCGTACCGCCCGGACACTCAAGAACGCACAGGTGCGTCCGCTGCGTCAGACGCGGCGGCGCTTCGGCGGGCGGCAGCCGTTGTGCGGGGTGGGGGTGACGTCCTGGATCGAGCCGACCTCGAGGCCGGTGGCCTGGAGGGAGCGGATCGCGGTCTCGCGGCCGGAGCCCGGACCCTTGACGAAGACGTCAACCTTGCGCATGCCGTGCTCCTGCGCGCGACGGGCGGCCGACTCGGCGGCCATCTGCGCGGCGAAGGGGGTGGACTTGCGCGAGCCCTTGAAGCCGACGTGGCCGGCGGAGGCCCAGGAGATCACGTTGCCCGAGGGGTCGGTGATCGAAACGATGGTGTTGTTGAACGTGCTCTTGATGTGGGCGTGCCCGTGAGCGACGTTCTTCTTTTCCTTGCGGCGCACCTTCTTGGCAGCGCCCTGACGACCCTTGGGGGGCATCTAAATCTCCTACGGGAGGTGGTCGGTCCTACAGCGCAAGACCGCTGAACAGGACTACTTCTTGCCCGGCTTCTTCTTACCGGCGATCGCGCGACGCGGGCCCTTGCGGGTACGCGCGTTCGTGCTGGTGCGCTGACCGTGCACCGGGAGGCCGCGACGGTGGCGGATGCCCTGGTAGCACTGGATCTCGACCTTGCGACGGATGTCGGCCTGGATCTCGCGGCGGAGGTCACCCTCGGTGCGGAGGTTGGCGTCCACGTACTCGCGGATCTTGACCAGGTCCTCTTCGGCCAGGTCACGAACGCGGGTGTTCGGGTTCACGCCGGTGGAGGCGAGGATCTCCTTGGACCGGGTGCGCCCGATACCGAAGACGTAGGTGAGTGCGATCTCCACACGCTTTTCGCGCGGGATGTCAACACCGGAAACGCGTGCCATTCAATGGCTCCTGTGTGTTCGGGGGTCTTCCGCAGAATCAGCCCCGACCGCCGACCACACCTGAATGGGTGGTGGTACGTCCGGGTCCCCGGCCCCCGCCGGAGGTGCCGCCGGCCCCTTGCAGGGCTGGGCGGATTCTGCGTATGTACGTTTTCTTACGTCGCGCGAAGAACTGCGTTAAGGCAGGTCGGTCGGCGTGCGTCAGCCCTGGCGCTGCTTGTGGCGCAGGTTGTCGCAGATGACCATGACCCGGCCGTGACGGCGGATCACCTTGCACTTGTCGCAGATCTTCTTGACGCTCGGCTTGACCTTCATGTTGGTGAGGTTCTCCGGGTCAGTGCCACCACCCGCACCGGGACAAGACGCCCAGGCAGGAGTGAGGACAAGATCTACTTGTATCGGTAGACGATCCGGCCACGCGTCAGGTCGTACGGAGACAGCTCCACGACGACCCGGTCATCCGGGAGGATGCGGATGTAGTGCATGCGCATCTTGCCGCTGATGTGCGCGAGGACCTTGTGACCGTTCTGCAGTTCCACCTTGAACATCGCGTTCGGGAGGGACTCGATCACGGTGCCCTCGATTTCGATGGCACCTTGCTTCTTGGCCACGCTTCGCCCTTCGAATCGGCTACCTTGATCGGCTCGGTGCGCCATGCAGGCATGGAAGTGCACGAGAGCCGACGAGTCAGTCTACGTCAGGGCACCCAGAAAGACGAATCCGGAAAGTTTGCCCCAGAGTGTAGATCATTACGCCAGAGGGTCCGGAGCCGTGGTGACTCCGTACTCCGCCAGCTTCGCCTTGCCGCAGTCCGGGCTGGTCAGAACGATCGGACCGGCCTCCGTCAGGGCGATGGAGTGCTCCCAGTGCGAGGACCAGGTGCCGTCCGTGGTGATGACGGTCCAGTCGTCCGCCAGTACCTCCGTCTGGGCGGTGCCCAGGGAGACCATGGGCTCGATCGCCAGGCAGACGCCCGGGACCAGCTTGATGCCCTTGCCCCGCTTGCGCGAGACGTAGTTCAGCAGGTGGGGGTCCATGTGCATCTCGGACCCGATGCCGTGGCCGCCGTAGTCCTCGATGATCCCGAACTTGCCGAGGCTGTGGTCACCGGTGGCGGGACGCGGCTGGCGCTTGATGTACGTCTCGATCGCCTTGGAGATGTCCACGAGGCGGTTGCCGAGCTTCATGGCGGCGATACCGGCCCACATGGACTCCTCGGTCACCCGGGAGAGCTCCACGAGCTCAGGGGCGTGCCCAGTGCCCACGAAGGCGGTGTACGCGGCGTCGCCGTGCCAGCCGTCGATGATGGCGCCGGCGTCGATCGAGATGATGTCGCCGTCCTTGAGGACCGTCTTGTCGTCCGGGATGCCGTGGACGACGACCTCGTTCACCGAGGTGCAGATCGTCGCGGGGAAACCGCCGTAGCCGAGGAAGTTCGACTTGGCCCCGGCGTCCGCGATCACCTTGCGGGCCACCATGTCCAGATCACGCGTCGTGGCGCCCGGAACGGCCGCCTCACGGGTCGCCGCGTGGATCGCGGCGACGACCAGCCCCGCCTCGCGCATCTTCGCGATCTGCTCGGGGGTCTTGATCTGGACCATGAAAAACGCCTTCCAGCCTCGGTACGAGTCTTCTCAACAGTACGGCCGCGATGCCCTGGGGACACCGCGGCCGTTCTTGCACTACGGGGGTACTACTTCTTGAGGGCGTCCATCGCGCGCTTCGTGACGTCCGCGACCTCACCGAGGGCCGGAATGGTCACCAGCAGGCCCTGGGCCTTGTAGTAGTCGATGATCGGCTCGGTCTGCGTGTGGTAGACCTCCAGCCGGTTGCGGACCGTGGCCTCGGAGTCGTCACCGCGCTGGTACAGCTCGCCGCCACAGGTGTCGCAGACGCCCTCGGCCTTCGGCGGGGCGTACGTGACGTGGAAGACGTGCGAAGAGTCGTTGCGGCAGATCCGGCGACCGGCGATCCGCTTGACGACCTCGTCCTCCTCGACCTCCAGGTCGAGGACGGCGTCGAGCTTCATGCCCTCCGCCTGGAGCATCACGTCGAGGGCCTCGGCCTGCGAGACGTTGCGCGGGAAACCGTCGAGCAGGAAGCCGCCCACGGCGTCCGGCTGCTCCATCCGGTCCTTCGCCATGCCGATGGTCACCTCGTCGGGGACCAGGTCGCCGGCGTCCATGTACGCCTTCGCCTGCTTGCCCAGCTCGGTGCCCTGGCTGATGTTGGCCCGGAACAGGTCGCCCGTGGAGATGTGCGGGATCGACAGGTTCTTGGCAAGGAACGCGGCCTGCGTTCCCTTGCCCGCACCGGGCGGTCCGACGAGGACGATTCGCATCAGCGGAGGAACCCTTCGTAATTACGCTGCTGGAGCTGGCTCTCGATCTGCTTCACGGTTTCCAGACCCACACCCACGATGATCAGGATGCTCGTCCCGCCGAACGGGAAGTTCTGGTTCGCTCCGAAGCCGGCCAACGCCATCGTCGGCACAAGAGCGATGAGACCCAGGTACAGCGACCCCGGCCAGGTGATCCGGTTGAGCACGTAGCTCAGGTACTCGGCGGTGGGTCGACCGGCACGAATACCCGGGATGAACCCACCATACTTCTTCATGTTGTCTGCAACTTCCTCGGGGTTGAACGAGATCGCCACGTAGAAGAACGCGAAGAAGACGATCAGGAGGAAGTAGGTCGCGATGTAGTACGGGTGGTCGCCCTTGACGAAGTGCTTCTGGATCCAGTTGGCCCAGCCCGCGGTGGAACCGCTGAACTGCACGACCAGTGCCGGAATGTAGAGCAGCGACGAGGCGAAGATGACGGGGATGATGCCCGCCTGGTTCACCTTGAGCGGGATGTAGGTCGAGGTACCGCCGTAGGCACGGCGGCCGATCATGCGCTTCGCGTACTGGACCGGGATCCGGCGCTGCGCCTGTTCGACGAAGACCACCAGGCCGACCATCGCGAGGCCGACCAGCATGACCACGCCGAACTCGACCCAGCCGTCCGCGATCTTGCCCTGCTCCTTGATGGCCCACAGGGCGCCGATGAAGCCGGCGGCGATCGAGATGAACATGAGGATCGACATGCCGTTGCCGATGCCGCGGTCGGTGATGAGCTCACCGAGCCACATGACGACGCAGGTGCCGGCGGTCATGGTGACCACCATGACGATCGTGGTGAAGATCGACCGGTCCGGGACGATCTCGCGGCCGACCGGACAGGTCCCGAAGAGGGCACCGGTGCGGGCGGTGGCGACGAGGCCGGTGCCCTGCAGGATCGCGAGGGCGACCGTCAAATAGCGCGTGTACTGAGTGATCTTCGCCGTGCCGGCCTGGCCCTCTTTTTTGAGGGTCTCCAGCTTCGGGATGACCACGGTCAGCAGCTGCAGGATGATGCTCGCCGTGATGTACGGCATGATGCCGAGCGCGAAGATCGTGATCTGCAGCAGCGCACCGCCGCTGAACATGTTGACGAGGCCGAACAGCCCATTGCTGTTGCCCGCCTGTTCGACGCAGATCTGAACGTTCTTGTAGCTCACGCCGGGTACCGGGATGTGGGACCCGAGCCGGAACAGCACGATGATGCCGAGCGTGAAGAGCAGCTTCTTGCGCAGGTCGGGCGTCTTGAACGCCCGGGCGAACGCGGTGAGCACGGTGCCTCCTGCGACCCCCGCGCTACTGCGTCAGAGGTGACGGTCTGAGGGATCGACGTATACGACAAAGCAAAGGTGCACGCCACCTTACCGGCGAGTGTGCCTCCCGTGGAACGACCGACCGGGGATGCCCCATATGTGAGGCATCCCCGGTCGGGTTTCGAGCTATTCAGCCACTGAAATCGTCTTAGACGAGCTCGGTGACGGTGCCACCGGCAGCGGCGATCTTCTCCTTGGCGGAAGCGGAGACGGCGTCAACCGAAACCTGCAGCGCCACGGAGAGCTCGCCCTGGCCCAGGACCTTGACGAGGCTGTTCTTGCGAACCGCGCCCTTGGCGACCAGGTCGGCCACCGTGACTTCTCCACCCTCGGGGTAGAGAGCGCCGAGCTTGTCCAGGTTCACGACCTGGAACTCGGTGCGGAACGGGTTCTTGAAGCCCTTGAGCTTCGGCAGGCGCATGTGGAGGGGCATCTGCCCACCCTCGAAGCGCTGCGGGATCTGGTAGCGGGCCTTCTGGCCCTTCGTACCACGACCGGCCGTCTTACCCTTCGACGCCTCACCACGACCGACACGGGTCTTCGCGGTCTTGGCACCGGGGGCGGGACGGAGGTTGTGGGCCTTCAGCGGGCTGTTCTCAGCCATGTTAGTCAACCTCCTCAACCGTCACGAGGTGGCGGACGGTGTGAACCATTCCGCGGAACTCGGGGCGGTCCTCCTTGACGACGACGTCGTTCAGGCGCTTGAGCCCGAGCGAACGCAGCGTGTCGCGGTGGTTCTGCTTGCTGCCGATGTACGACTTCGTCTGCGTGATCTTGAGGCGAGCCATTACGCACCCGCCCCAGCACGTGCACGAAGCAGAGCCGCGGGGGCGACGTCCTCGAGGGGCAGACCACGGCGAGCCGCGATCTCCTCGGGACGCTGCAGGCCCTGGAGGGCCGCCACGGTCGCGTGCACGATGTTGATCGCGTTGTCGGAGCCCAGGGACTTCGACAGGATGTCGTGAACGCCGGCGCACTCCAGAACGGCGCGCACCGGGCCACCGGCGATAACACCGGTACCGGGGGAAGCAGGCTTCAGCAGGACGACGCCCGCAGCCTTCTCGCCCTGGATCGGGTGAGGGATGGTGCCCTGGATGCGCGGAACCTTGAAGAAGTTCTTCTTCGCTTCCTCGACACCCTTGGCGATGGCCGCGGGAACTTCCTTGGCCTTGCCGTAACCGACACCTACAGTGCCGTCACCGTCGCCCACCACGACCAGCGCGGTGAAGCTGAAGCGGCGACCACCCTTGACAACCTTGGCGACGCGGTTGATCGCGACAACGCGCTCAACGTAAGCGGTCTTCTCGGCGGCAGGGCCACCGTCGCGACCCTTCCGGTCCCGCCGCTCGCCGCCACCGGCACCGCTTCCGCGGCGCTGGGGTCCAGCCATTGGATTACCTCTCTCTGTTACGTCCGTGAGTCCCGGAACCGGGGCTTAGAACTTCAGCCCGGCTTCGCGGGCGGCGTCAGCCAGAGCGGCAATGCGCCCGGCGTATCGGTTGCCACCGCGGTCGAACACGACGGTCTCGACACCCGCAGCCTTGGCACGCTCGGCGACGAGCGCGCCGACAGCCTGGGCCTGCGAGCTCTTGTCGCCTTCGCCACCGCGGATCGAAGCGTCCAGGGTCGACGCGGACGCCAGGGTGTGACCCTGGAGGTCGTCGATGACCTGAGCAACGATGTTGCGGTTGGAACGCGTCACGACGAGGCGCGGACGCTCCGCCGTACCCGAGACGTTCTTGCGGATGCGGATGTGGCGGCGAGCCTTGGCAGCGCGCTTGTACGCGTCGCCCTTGGCGATCTTCACACCGTATGCCATGGCTACTTACCAGCCTTTCCGACCTTGCGGCGGATGACTTCGCCGGCGTACTTGACACCCTTGGCCTTGTACGGGTCGGGCTTCCGCAGCTTGCGGATGTTGGCGGCGACCTCGCCGACCTTCTGCTTGTCGATGCCCTCGACCGTGAACTTGGTCGGCGACTCGACCTTGAAGGAGATGCCCTCGGGCGCCTCCACCAGGATCGGGTGGCTGTAACCCAGCTGGAACTCCAGGTTGGAGCCCTTCGCCAGGACACGGTAACCGACACCGCTGATCTCGAGAGCCTTGACGTATCCCGTGGTCACACCGGTGATCATGTTCGCCACCAGCGTGCGGGACAGGCCGTGCAGGGCCTTGTTCTGACGCTCGTCGTTCGGGCGGGTGACGTTCAGAACGCCGTCCTCACCCTTGACGATTGCGATGGGCGCCTTGACGGTGTGCGCGAGGGAACCCTTGGGGCCCTTCACCGCGACCGTCTGGCCATCGATGGTGACGTCCACACCGGCGGGAACCTGGATGGGGAGCTTGCCGATTCGCGACATTGCTTTTCCTCCGTTCCCGACTACCAGACGTAGGCGAGGACTTCCCCACCTACGCCCTTCTTGCCTGCCTGCTGACCGGTCAGGAGACCGTGGGACGTGGAGATGATCGCCACGCCCAGGCCGCCGAGCACCTTGGGCAGGTTGGTGGACTTCGCGTACACGCGCAGACCGGGCTTCGAGATCCGCTTGATGCCCGCAATGGAGCGCTCGCGGTTCGGCCCGAACTTCAGCTCGAGGACGAGGTTCTTGCCGACCTCGGCGTCCTCGACCTTCCAGCCGGTGATGAAACCCTCCTGCTTGAGGATCTCTGCGATGTGCGACTTGATCTTGCTGTGCGGCATCACGACGGTGTCGTGGTACGCCGAGTTAGCGTTACGCAGACGCGTGAGCATGTCTGCGATCGGGTCAGTCATGGTCATGAAGTGGCCTTCGGCCTCTCTCGCCGGGGTTTCCTGTATGCGCCATCCCTCTCCCCACTCAGTGGCGGGACGGGTGCGGTGCGGGGACCTACGGCGTAGTAAGTCGTTATGGGCGGCGGACGCCCAACCACACAAGCCTAAGGCATGCGCGGCCGGGCACCCACCGTCCAGATGCTTACCGAGAGTGCCTGGTACCGCCCAAGTCCTTGCGGACGAGGGTGATTTACCAGGAGCTCTTGGTCACGCCCGGCAGCTCGCCACGGTGAGCCATCTCACGAAGGCAGACGCGGCACAGGCCGAACTTGCGGTACACGGAGTGGGGGCGACCGCAGCGCTGGCAGCGGGTGTACGCACGCACACCGAACTTGGGCTTGCGGGCAGCCTTCGCGATGAGAGCCTTCTTCGCCATCTCGCTTACGCCTCCTTGAAGGGGAAGCCGAGGTGACGAAGGAGGGCACGGCCCTCGTCGTCGTTGGTCGCCGTGGTGACCACGGTGATGTCCATACCCCGGGTACGGTCGATCTTGTCCTGGTCGATCTCGTGGAACATGACCTGCTCCGTGAGACCGAAGGTGTAGTTGCCACGGCCGTCGAACTGCTTCGGCGACAGACCACGGAAGTCACGGATACGCGGCAGCGCGAGCGACAGCGTACGGTCCAGGAACTCCCACATGCGGTCACCACGGAGGGTGACGTGGCAGCCGATCGGCTGACCCTCGCGCAGCTTGAACTGCGCGATGGACTTCCGGGCCTTCGTGACGGCCGGCTTCTGACCGGTGATCGTCGTCAGGTCCTTGATGGCGCCGTCGATCAGCTTGGAGTCGCGGGCGGCGTCGCCCACACCCATGTTGACCACGATCTTCACGAGGCCGGGGATCTGCATGACGTTCTCGTACGAGAACTCCTCACGCAGCTTGCCCGCGATGTCCTCGCGGTACTTCGTCTTGAGACGCGGAGTGGTAGCCATCAGATGTCCTCACCCGTCCGCTTGGCAACGCGGATCTTGTTGCCCTCGTCGTCGAAGCGGTAGCCGACGCGGGTGACGACCTTCTTGCCGTCCTTCTCCACAACCAGCTGAACGTTGCTGACGTGGACCGGGGCCTCGGTGATCACAATGCCACCGGCCTGGTTCTGCGCAGCCTTGGTGTGCTTCTTGACCCGGTTGACACCCTCGACGAGGACGCGGTTGTCAGCGGGGAAGGCAACGATGACCTTGCCCTGCTTGCCCTTGTCCTTACCGGTGATGACCTGGACCAGGTCGCCCTTCTTGATCTTCATGCTTACAGCACCTCCGGCGCGAGCGAGATGATCTTCATGAACTTCTTCTCGCGCAGCTCACGGCCCACCGGGCCGAAGATACGGGTGCCGCGAGGGTCGCCGTCGTTCTTCAGAATGACGGCGGCGTTCTCGTCAAAGCGGATGTACGAGCCGTCCTGGCGGCGACGCTCCTTGACGGTGCGAACGATGACCGCCTTGACGACGTCACCCTTCTTCACGTTGCCACCGGGGATCGCGTCCTTGACGGTGGCGACGATGACGTCACCGATGCCCGCGTAGCGGCGACCGGAACCACCGAGAACACGGATGCAAAGGATTTCCTTGGCACCAGTGTTGTCGGCGATACGCAGTCGCGACTCCTGCTGGATCACGTGTATCTCCTGTTTGTCTGCCGGTTCCCGGCGGGGGCTTCACTCCGGAGAGCGTCGCCCCCACCGAGCCTGGCGGAACGAACCTGAGGGAAACCCCTCAGACTGTGTCTGTTTGGAATTCGCTTGCGCGAATTTCCTTACTTGGCCTTCTCGAGGATCTCGACGATGCGCCAGCGCTTGCTCGCCGACAGCGGACGCGTCTCCATGATGAGGACGCGGTCGCCGACGCCGGCAGCGTTCTGCTCGTCGTGCGCCTTGAGCTTGTTCGTACGGCGGATGACCTTGCCGTACAGGGCGTGCTTGACGCGGTCCTCGACGGCGACGACGACGGTCTTGTCCATCTTGTCGCTGACGACCAGACCCTCACGGGTCTTGCGGAATCCGCGCTCGGTCTTCTCAGTCACGTTGTTCTCGCTCATCAGGCGCTCTCCACCGTCTCGATACCGAGCTCACGCTCGTGCATCAGGGTGTAGATGCGAGCGATGTCCTTACGGACGGACTTGAGCCGGCCGTTGTTCTCCAGCTGACCCGTGGCCGCCTGGAAGCGGAGCTTGAACAGCTCCTCCTTGGCCTCGCGCAGCTTGCCAACGAGCTCCTCGTTGCCGAGCTCACGCAGCTCGGACGCCTTGGTTCCCGTCGCCATCACGACTCACCTGCCTCGCGCCGAACAATCCGGCACTTCATCGGAAGCTTGTGAGCAGCGCGGGTGAGCGCCTCACGAGCAATCTTCTCGTTCGGGTAGGACAGCTCGAACATGACCCGGCCCGGGTGCACGTTGGCGATCCACCACTCGGGAGAACCCTTACCGGAACCCATGCGGGTTTCGGCCGGCTTCTTCGTCAGCGGGCGGTCCGGGTAGATGTTGATCCAGACCTTGCCGCCACGCTTGATGTGGCGGGTCATCGCAATACGAGCCGCCTCGATCTGGCGGTTCGTCACGTACGCCGGGGTCAGCGCCTGGATGCCGTACTCGCCGAACGTGACCTCAGTACCGCCCTTGGCCATGCCACTGCGCTTCGGGTGGTGCTGCTTGCGGTGCTTGACCCTACGAGGGATCAGCATGTCGGTCAGGCCTCCGTTCCGGTGCTCTCGGCCGGAGCGGCGGCGGGAGCGTCGGCCTTGGGGGCCTCGGCACCAGCAGCCTGCTGCGGCTTGCGGCCACCACGGCCGCCGCGCTCGCCACCACGGCCACCACGGCCGGCGGGACGGTCGCCAGCGCCCTGCGCGCCACGGGCCGGGCGGTTACCCGCACGGGCCGCAGCGTTCTCGGCGCGAACCTCGGCGATGTTCTTGACGTCGCCCTTGTAGATCCAGACCTTCACACCGATACGGCCGAAGGTGGTCTTGGCCTCGAAGAAGCCGTAGTCCACGTTCGCGCGGAGGGTGTGCAGCGGCACACGGCCTTCGCGGTAGAACTCGGAGCGGGACATCTCGGCGCCGCCGAGACGGCCGCCACACTGGATCTTGATGCCCTTGGCGCCGGCCTTCATCGTGCCCTGCATGCTCTTACGCATGGCGCGACGGAAGGAGACGCGGGAGGAGAGCTGCTCGGCAACGGCCTGGGCAACCAGCTGTGCATCCAGCTCGGGGTTCTTGACCTCGAGGATGTTCAGCTGGACCTGCTTGCCCGTGAGCTTCTCGAGGTCACCGCGGATGCGGTCGGCCTCGGCGCCACGGCGGCCGATGACGATGCCCGGACGAGCGGTGTGGATGTCCACACGCACGCGGTCACGGGTGCGCTCGATCTCAACCTTCGAGATGCCGGCGCGCTCCATGCCGGACGTCATCATCCGACGGATGGCGACGTCTTCCTTGACGTAGTCCTTGTACAGCTTGTCGGCGTACCAACGCGACTTGAAGTCGGTGGTGATGCCGAGCCGGAACCCGTGCGGGTTTACCTTCTGGCCCATTACCGGGAACCTTCCTTGCTGCTGACGACCACGGTGATGTGGCTGGTCCGCTTGCGGATCCGGTAGGCACGGCCCTGCGCACGCGGACGGAACCGCTTCAGGGTCGGGCCCTCGTCCACGAACGCCTCGCTGATGACCAGCGTGGAGGCGTCCGGGTGGTTGTAGTTGTGTGCGGCATTGGCAATGGCGCTGTCCAGCACCTTGCCAACCGGCACGCTCGCGGCCTGCGGGGCGAAACGCAGGACCGCCTGAGCCTCCGTGGCATCCATGCCACGGATAAGGTCCACCACTCGGCGGGCCTTCATGGGCGTGACGCGGATGTACCGCGCCTGGGCCCTGGCTTCCATGGTTGTCCCTTCGGTGTAAGTCATAGTCGTAACCACCCCGCCTTTAGCGGCGCTTCGACTTCCGGTCGTCCTTGACGTGGCCGCGGAAGGTGCGAGTCGGCGAGAACTCGCCGAGCTTGTGGCCGACCATCGACTCGGTGACGAACACCGGGACGTGGGTCTTGCCGTTGTGCACCGCGATGGTGTGACCCAGCATGCTGGGGATGATCATCGAGCGACGGGACCAGGTCTTGATGACGTTCTTGGTGCCGGCTTCGTTCTGGACGTCCACCTTCTTTACGAGGTGGTCGTCGACGAAGGGCCCCTTCTTGAGACTGCGCGGCATCTAAACCCGCTCCTAGCGCTTCTTGTTCGTCTTGCGGCGGCGGACGATGTACTTGCTCGAAGCCTTCTTCGGCGAGCGAGTACGACCCTCCTTCTGACCCCACGGGGAGACCGGGTGGCGACCACCACTGGTCTTGCCCTCACCACCACCGTGCGGGTGGTCAACCGGGTTCATCGCGACACCGCGGACGGACGGGCGAACGCCCTTCCAGCGCATGCGGCCGGCCTTGCCCCAGTTGATGTTCGACTGCTCGGCGTTGCCGACCTCGCCGACCGTGGCGCGGCAGCGCGCGTCGACGAGACGGATCTCACCGGACGGCATACGAAGGTGGGCCATCGTGCCCTCCTTCGCCAGCAGCTGCACGGAGGCACCAGCGGAGCGCGCGAACTTGGCGCCGCCACCGGGACGGAGCTCGATCGCGTGGATCGTGGTACCGACCGGGATGTTGCGGAGGGCCAGGTTGTTGCCGGGCTTGATGTCGGCCGTGGGGCCGTTCTCAATCCGGTCGCCCTGCTTCAGAGCCTTCGGCGCGATGATGTAGCGCTTCTCGCCGTCCGCGTAGTGCAGGAGCGCGATGCGCGCGGTGCGGTTGGGGTCGTACTCGATGTGCGCGACCTTGGCCGGCACGCCGTCCTTGTCGTGACGACGGAAGTCGATCACGCGGTAGGCGCGCTTGTGTCCACCACCCTGGTGGCGAACGGTGATCCGACCGGTGTTGTTACGGCCGCCCTTGCTGTGCAGGGGGCGAACCAGCGACTTCTCCGGCGTGGACCGCGTGATCTCGACAAAGTCGGCGACGCTGGAGCCACGACGGCCCGGGGTCGTCGGCTTGTACTTGCGGATACCCATTTCTCAGTCCTCGTCCGATTCCGGACGACTAGACCTCCGTTAGGAGGCCTGGCCGCCGAAGATGTCGATACGGTTGCCCTCGGCAAGGGTCACGATGGCGCGCTTGGTGTTCGCACGCTTGCCGAAACCGGTCTTGGTGCGCTTGCGCTTACCCTGACGGTTGATCGTGTTGACCCCGGTGACCTTGACCGAGAAGACCGCTTCCACGGCCTGCTTGATCTGGGTCTTGTTGGCGCCGGGCGCGACGATGAACGTGTACTTGTTCTCGTCCAGCAGCGCGTAGCTCTTCTCCGAGACAACCGGCTTGATCAGCAGGTCGCGCGGGTCAGTGAAGGTCTTGCTGGTAACGGTCGCCTCAGACATCAGGCGTCGCTCCCTTCGGTCTCATCGGCCTTGGGGCCAGACACGAAGGACTCGAAGGCGGCCTGAGTGAAGACCACGTCGTCAGAGACGATCACGTCGTACGTGTTCAGCTGGCCCGGCTCCAGGATGTGAACCTGGGGCAGGTTGCGGGCGGACAGCCACGCGGCCTCTTCGGCGCGGTCGACGACCAGGAGCAGGTTCTTGCGCTCCGAGATCTTGCCGAACAGCGTCTTGGCGGCCTTCGTGGAGGCGGCACCCTCGACCACGCCGGTGACGACGTGGATGCGGGAGTGACGCGCACGGTCCGAGAGGGCACCGCGGAGGGCGGCGGCCTTCATCTTCTTGGGGGTCCGCTGGGAGTAGTCACGCGGCTGCGGGCCGTGGACGACGCCACCGCCGACGAACTGCGGCGCACGGGTCGAACCCTGGCGCGCGCGGCCGGTGCCCTTCTGGCGGTACGGCTTGCGGCCACCACCACGGACTTCGCCGCGACGCTTGGTCTTGTGCGTGCCCTGACGGGCAGCAGCCAGCTGAGCGACAACGACCTGGTGGATCAGCGGAACGCTGGTCTTCGCGTCGAAGATCTCCGCGGGGAGCTCGACGGTACCGGCCTTGTCGCCTGCCGGCGAAAGGATGTCAATGGTGCTCATTACCTCAAGCCCCCTTGGCCGCGGTACGGACCAGGACGAGGCCGCCGTTCGGACCGGGGACCGCGCCCTTGATGAGCAGCAGACCCTTCTCCGCGTCAACCGCGTGGATGGTCAGGTTCTGGGTGGTGACACGCTCGTTACCCATGCGACCGGCCATGCGCATGCCCTTGAAGACACGCCCAGGGGTGGCACAGCCACCGATCGAACCGGGGGAGCGGTGCTTGCGCTGCACACCGTGACCGGCGCCGAGGCCCCGGAAGTTGTGCCGCTTCATGACACCGGCGAAGCCCTTGCCCTTGCTGTTGCCCGTGACGTCAACCTTGACGCCGGACTCGAACACCTCAGCAGTGATCTCCTGGCCGAGCGTGTACTCGCTGGCGTCGGAGGTGCGGAGCTCCACCAGGTGGCGGCGGGGGGTCACGTCGGCCTTGGCGAAGTGGCCCTTGAGGGGCTTGTTCACCTTGCGCGGGTCGATCTCGCCGAAGGCGATCTGGACCGACTCGTAGCCGTCGATGTCGTTCGTACGGACCTGGGTAACGACGCAGGGTCCGGCCTTGACCACGGTCACCGGGACGACACGGTTGTTCTCGTCCCAGACCTGGGTCATGCCGAGCTTCTCGCCCAGGACGCCCTTGATCTGCTTTGCCATCTTCTCGACGCCTCTCAGAGCTTGATCTCGATGTCAACGCCGGCCGGAAGGTCCAGGCGCATCAGCGAGTCAACGGTCTTGGGGGTCGGGTCGAGGATGTCGATCAGGCGCTTGTGCGTGCGCATCTCGAAGTGCTCGCGCGAGTCCTTGTACTTGTGCGGCGACTTGATGACGCAGTACACGTTCTTCTCAGTGGGCAGCGGCACCGGGCCCGCGACCGACGCACCAGTGCGCGTCACCGTCTCGACGATCTTCTTCGCCGAGGAATCGATGACCTCGTGGTCGTAGGCCTTGAGCCGGATGCGGATCTTCTGTCCCGCCATGGCTACTCCGTAGTCCTGTCTGTATGTGGAAACGCTCTGGCTCTCGGTCGGCTGCGGGACGGATCCCGCGGCTTCTCTCCGACCCACGCGGTCGGGCGTGTCGCACTCCCTCTACAGAAAATTCCCATACGGAAATTCCCTCGTCCAAGGGGGTGCGGTCCCTGTGACCGCGTTTCGGGGGAGAAACACCCACCGAGTGCCTGGTGGGCACCGTGCTGACGCTTCCCAGAAGATTCCCGTACGTCCGCCCCCATTGCTGCCCCGAGAGGCAGATTAAGGACGACGAGTACTGTGGGACTCGCTTCCGGTCCTCCCGGCGGGAGGCGCGCAGCATCGGCACTCAGCCGAGCAACTTGAGTAGTCTGCCATACGAGGCACGTACCTGGCCAATCGGGCCGAAGAGAATACCCCGCCACGCTGAGTGGTCAAACTGCACCACGCGCATCGCCCGGCGGGGCTCCTCCCCCGGTCAGGAGCGGGTGACCGTCCCGCACCCTTCGCCCTGGATGTCCCTGCTGCGGTCGTACGGATCCACGGCGGGCCCGGTCGGCGTCGGCCCGGCCGGGGTCTCCCGCGGGAAGTCCGGGTGCAGGAAGCCGTCGGCCGAGTCGCAGCCGACGTTCGACCACTCCGAGACGTACTTGCGCAGCTGGAGCTTGCCGCGGGTGGCCTCCCAGCGCGCCGGGTCGAGCAGGCTCAGGGTGATCTGCCGGCGCACGATGGTGCGCTGCACGTTCGATCCCCCGTCCGTCATGGGGTGGACGAAGGTGTAGTCCGTCACCACGAGCAGCTCCCCGGGCTCCCCCTGCTCCGCGCGCATGCTGCCGCGCACCTTGACGACGTCACCGACCGGCTTGACCTTCGCCTGGTCGAAGCGGGTGAAGAGCAGCACCGGGGTGTTCTCCGCGGTGGGCTCGGTCAGGGACTGCTCCACCCGCTGCGGGACCTCCGGCTGCCGGGGGTCCAGGATCGCCAGGGCGGCGGCCGGCCGCTCACCGCGCAGGGTCGCCGGGTCGAGGTTGGACGCGATCAGGAACTGCCTGGCCTTCTCCAGCGCGTCCGCGACCTGCTGCTTGGACGTCCCGCCGACGGCCGTGGCCTCGGGGACCTCGATGCCCGCGGCCCCGTCGGCCCACTGGAGGGCCGGGGAACCACGGAAAGGTTCCTGCAGAGTCGGCCGGTCCGGGTCCACGGCCGGCGGGGGCGCGGTCGGGCGTACGGACTCCGCGGGCAGCGGAGCAGCGTTCTTCGCCTCCTGGCGGGCGTCCGCCTTGCCGGTGATGCGGTCGATCACCAGCTCGGGCCGTACGGCGATCAGCGCCAGCCCGGCGATCAGCACGACGGCCACGGCGGCCCCGAGCCGCCCCGGGCGCCGGCGCCCCTGCCGGGCGGGCCCGGTGCGCCAGCCCGGCGGCTCCTGGCCCTGCGTCTCCCGCAGCCGCTCGGTGACCATCCGCGCCCGCGCCGAGGGCTCCCTCGGCGCCGCGCCCGTGCCGGCGGCGGCGTCCTCCTGGAACCGGCGCCATTCCTCGTCGGAGGCCCCCGCGCCGCCGTTGCCGTGGTGGTTGTCGTTTCCCATGCCCTGCGCCCCCCTGCGTCCCCAACCCCTGTTGCGACGGTCAGAAGCCATGTCTGACCGGCCGGATGCTACTGGCCTCCGGTACCGGGCCGATCATGGGGGTCTGGCTCCGGCGCACACGGGTGCGGATGCGCGAGGACCCCCGGTCCGCGGAGAACCGCGGACCGGGGGTCCTGGACGGGACGGAGGCTACTTGTTCGCCTTCTCCCGTTCCTTCTGCTCCTGCTCTTCCTTCTTCAGCTCCGACGCCGGCGCCTTGCGCCCGCAGACGGCCTTCCAGTTCAGCGGGCCGATGCCGCCGCACCAGATCTCGCCGTCGTCGGCGTTCTGCTTCCAGTCGTTCGTGACGATGTCCGCGCACTTCTTCTTGTCCGGCGCGAAGCGCGGGCAGGTGCCGTCCGCCTTCTTGACGGTGTGGGCCCGCCAGGCGTCGATGCCCATCGTCATGTTGTCGGACTGCGGCATGTACCGGTTGACCGACCAGGACGCGCCCATCGTGGCGAACAGCGCGATCGCGCACACCATGCCGGTCGCGAGCTGCGCGACGACCCGCCGGGGCACGACGCGCGCGGCCGGGGCCGCGCCGCTCGGCCGCAGGGTGCGCTCGGCCCAGCCCGAGCCCCGGTTGACCACGGCCATCATGCCGAGGACGGCCAGGATCATCAGGCAGTACATGATGATCCAGGTGGTGCGCGGGAAGAGCTGCACGGCCTTGTCGTGGGCCATGTGCGAGGCGAACCAGAAGCGCGCCAGCCAGGCGCCCGCCAGCGTGGCGGCAGCGGTGAGGACCATGATGTTGCGCAGGCCCAGGCCGACGCCCAGGCCCACGGCGAACAGCAGCAGCAGGGCGAAGCCGCTCTGCCCGGCCATCTCGCCGGCCACCGGCCAGGTCTGGTACTCCAGCTTCCCGGAGCGGTCCGACACCCAGCCCAGTACGTACGCCGGGTCGACGTACACGGCCAGGAACGCGTAGCGGTCCGGGGTCTGGGAACCGAGCCGGGCCATCTGATAGATCAGCGGGGCGCCCACGACGCCGGCCGTCAGCAGGGTGACACCGACGAACGCGGCGGTCCGCTTGACCACGGCCTTGCCGGCGCGCCACGGGAAGACGCACAGCGCCAGCAGGAACACGCCGGGTGCGGCCCAGACGTACCAGCCGGAGTACCAGAGGAAGACCACGCCGAAGACGAGGCCGAGGACCGCGCCGCGCAGCAGCGTCGCGCGCAGTGGCCGGTCACCGGCGCGGCGCATCTCGCGCAGGGTGTAGCCGAGCAGCGGCAGCAGGACGAGCATGCTGGCGTGGCTGTACGGACGGATCGGGTCCATGAAGAGGATGGCCGAGGGCACGGCGATCAGCAGCGCCCAGAACGGCCGGAGCAGCAGCCGCCAGGCCAGGTACGTCATCGGGCCCGCGATGGCGGTGAAGAAGATCTGGAAGTCCTTGAGGGCGAACCCGGGCCCGCCGGGGACGCCGCCGTAGCGGTACTTCGCCCAGACGGCCATCAGGCCGGGGAAGAGCGGCGGGTAGATGCCCGACGGACCCTCGCCGTGCAGGAACGAGTTGGCCATGGCGATCAGGGCGCTCGGGTCGCCCTCCTGGCCGCCGAGGCCCCAGGGCGTACCGCGCAGCGCGACGACGACGCCGCCCGCCACCACACCGGTGGCGAGACCGGCCAGGGCCGCGCACACCAGGCGCTTCGCCAGCTGGTGGCGGTGCAGGCTGCCGCGGTAGGCGGTGAAGAGCAGGATCGCGAGCAGCGGCAGGCCGAGTACGGCCGCGTACATCTGGAGCTTGGCGAGACCGCTGACCTGACCGATGCGGACGAGCGGGTTCACGCTGATGTGCGTGCTCAGCAGCGTGAACCCGAGGGCTGCCACCAGGCTGACGACGACCTCGGCCAGGGCCAGGACCCACCGCCGCGACAGCCACGCCTCGCCCCGGGAGGGGGACAAGTGGCCCTTGTCTTGCGCCGGTTCGGCAGGCCGCTGCGCCGGAGCGCCGGCCTCACCGACCTCCTCGGTGGCCAGGTGTGTCATCTCAGTCCGTTTCGTGGTGGGCGGAGTCGGCTCAGTTCTGGCCGGAGGTGAAGGCGTGCTTCGCCAGCGTACGAGCGCCCTCCTTGTGCCCGCGGCGCAGGGCTCCGGGGAGCATCGTCAGCGCGTGCAGACGGGAGGCGCTGTGGAAGCGCGCCGCGCGGGCCGCCTTCGGCCAGCCGCGGGAGTCCATGCGCGCGGCGACCGCCGAGAAGTACCGCTCGGCCTCGGCGAAGCGGGTGCCGGAGAAGGCCTGCACCGAGGACTCGCTGACTGCGTGGCGGCGGTACTGGAACACGGTCGTGGAGTTGTCGATGACCATCTCCTCGCCGTCTTCGAGCAGGTCGACGACGAGCGCGAGGTCCTGGATCACCGAGTAGTCGTCGCGGAAGTTCACCTTGCGCAGCGCCTCGCCGCGCCAGGCGATCGACGGGAAGTAGAGCCAGTTGCCGCGCAGCACGCTGGCGGCCAGCTCCTCACCGGCCATCAGCCGGCGGCCCTTCACCTGCGGTGCGTACAGCCGCTTCTTGGTGTTGTCCGCGAGGCCCGCCGTCACCTGGCCGTCGCCGTCGATGACCTCGACGCCGGGCTGGACCATGCCGATGCCCGGGTGGGCCCCGACGATCCCGCGCACGGTCTCCAGGTAGTGCGGGTGCAGCAGGTCGTCGCAGCCCATGATGACGACGTAGTCGGCCTCGGACAGCCGCACGCACTTCTGGAAGTTCTTGGTGATGCCGAGGTTCTGCTCGTTGCGCGTGTAGTGGACCCGGTCGTCACCGAGCTGCGCGAACCAGCCGGGTACCTCGGGCTCCTTGCCGTCGTCGATCACGACGAGGCGGAAGTCCCGGTCCGTCTGCGCCAGGACGCTGCGGACGGCGTCCTGCATCAGCTGCACGTCCCCGTAGTAGGGGAGCATGAAGTCGAAGGTCACCATGGACTTCAGGCCTTCACGGAGTCGGAGTCGGCGCCGGCCTCGGCCTCGGCACCGGCGGCGGAGTCCGGGGCGGCGGCCTGCGCCACGACGGCGTCCGCACCCAGGCGCTCGTCGTTGTGCCGGACGCCCTCGTTGATGGCCACCGTCCGGGCGAGGTCGGTGATCTTCTTCTCCAGCGAGCGGAAGCGCAGGAAGGTGTTGAGCGTGAGGAAGCCCATCGCGAGGACCATCACGTACAGCACCAGGTCGGTGCCACGGCCGACGCCCAGCTGCTGGGCGAGCCAGGTGACGTCGGTCGGGCGGAGCACCGCGTACACGTTGACGACGACGAACGCCGAGAACGCGATGCGCTTCCACGCCCGGTTCTTCGCCTGGCCCCAGGTCCGGATGAACATCAGGGCCATCGACACCGAGCCGACGATCAGCAGCAGCTGGATCCAGAAGTACTTCATCGACGCCCACGCTCCCGCAGCGAAATGTCAAAAAGGATGTTGACGCCGTTGATCAGGGACTGACCCTTGGCGCGTGAGTAGTCGGTGTAGAGGATGTCCACCGGTACCTCGGTGACGCGCAGCGTGGAGCCGGCGAGGAAACCGACGAGCTCGGACGCGTGGGCCATGCCGTTCATGGTGATGTTCAGCTGCTCGGCGGCCTCACGGCCCAGCACGCGCAGGCCGTTGTGCGCGTCGGTGAGTTTGAGCTTGCGCGCGGTCGGGCTGACGGCGGCGGCCGTGCGCAGCACGACCTGCTTGATCCACGGCACTTGGCCGTTCTGCTCGATGAAGCGGGAGCCGAGCACGACGTCGGCCTCGTCGCGGCGGAGCACCGCGACCATCGTCTCGACGTCCTTGGTCTGGTGCTGACCGTCGGCGTCGAAGGTGGCGAAGTAGCGGGCGCCGGGCTGGGCGAGCGCGTAGGTGAGACCGGTCTGCAGGGCCGCGCCCTGGCCGAGGTTGACCGGGTGCCGCACCAGGTGGGCGCCGGTCGTCGCTATGTGCTTGGCCGAGTCGTCGGTGCTGCCGTCGTCGACGACGACGATGTTGGGGAACGTCTTGCGGGCCCCCTCGACCACGTCGGCGATCACCTGGCCCTCGTTATAGGCCGGTATGACCAGCCAGACATCGTCGTATTGGGACACGGTAGCTCCAGCGGAATGTGGCACATACGAGTGCTCGGTGATCGGTGTGACGTCGTGGGGAGGCATGGTCATTTCCCGGCCGCGCCCACGCCCGGGGGGCCTGCGTCGGCCATCTGCCGGGGTGCTTCACCGGCTGCGGCCGCGGCTCCGGGGAAGCTCAGCCTGAGGGCTGCCAGCATAGCGAGGACGGTGGCGGTGGAGCCGAGGGCGTAGGCGAGGATCACGCGCACGGCCACGTCGCCGGGGACCAGGGTGATGCCCACCAGCACCGCGGTGCCGACGGCCCAGCAGAGCAGCTGCAGGTTGTGCCGCTTGAATACCATGAGCGCCTGTCCGAGAACCATCGCGAACATGTACGCGACGGTGCCGGCGGACAGCAGGAAGAAGTCGAGGCGGTCCAGCACCGGGTCCTCGATGTGGAAGAGCACCTCGATGAGCCAGGGGCCGAGGACCGTGGCGGGCACCCCGCCGAGCAGGCCGAGCGCTCCGACGACCGTGCCGATCCGGCGCAGCATCGCCCAGAAGGCCACCCGGTCGCCGGCCGTGAAGGCGGCGGTGAGGCCGCTGAGCAGCGAGGCCTGGAGCGAACCGAAGACGAAGAGCGGTACCCGCGCCAGGACCAGGGCGCTGAGCAGCGCCGCGATCAGCGCGCTGTCGGACGGGGCCAGCAGCTTGGTGCTCATCACGGCCGCGTTGACGACCAGTTGGGACAGCAGGGTCGCGCAGACCAGCAGGCCGAGACCGTTGCACAGGTCCCGCCAGGCGAGGGGCTCGCCGGGCCCGACCGCGCGCAGCAGCGCGGGCAGCGTGACCAGCGTCGCGACGAGGGGCGCGACGGCGAGGATGAGGCTGAAGGCCAGCGCCGAGTGCAGCCCGGACAGTGCGCAGCCGAAGGCGAGCGCGATCCGCAGGCCGCCGTCGACGGCGAGCTGGGCCCCGTACGCGCCGAAGCGGCCGAGGCCGGCGAGCACCCCGCGGGTGAGGTAGCAGGCGGCCATGCCGGTGAAGGCCCCGCCGAGCGCGGCGACCAGGGCGCGGTCCCCGTGGAAGAGCAGATCGGCGATGGGCTGGGCGCCGAGGCCGAGGACGAGCAGGGTCGCGCCGAGGATCCCCGCGGTGAGCAGGGTCGCGCGGCGCAGCACCGGGGCGGCGCCCTGACCGAGGACCACGCGCGCGGAGACGATCCGGGTGAGTTCCTGCTCGATGGGGAAGAAGACGCCGATGCCGATGGACATCACGATCGTCCACAGCACGGACACGTTCGCCTGGGCGTCCGTGGTCAGGCTGTAGCCGGCCACGCCCAGGTGGACGTACGAGGCCGCGCCGAGCACGACGGTGCCGCCGGCCACCGCGACGGTGCCCGGCGGCAGCGCCGCGCTCAACTTGGTCAGGAGGGTCTTCATCCCGCCCGGCCGTCCCGGGCCGCTCCGGCCAGTGCCGTGAAGGCGGGGGTGGCGAGCGCCTCGGCCAGCTGTTCGCGCCAGTCGGCGAGCGGGGCCATTCCGGCCTCGTCCCAGCGGTCGTGCGCGAGCACGCTGAAGGCGGGGCGGACGGCGGGGCGGACGAACGCCTCGGAGGTCGTCGGCCGGATCCGCTCGGGGTCGAGCCCGCTCAGCCGGTAGGTCTCGCGGGCGAGCCCCATCCAGGTGGTCCGGCCGCTCGCGGTGCCGTGGTAGATCCCGCCCATGGCATGGCCCTTGAGCGCGGCCCGGCCGAGCTCGACGAGGTGGCGGGCCAGCGCGTAGGACCAGGTGGGCTGGCCGTGCTGGTCGTCGACGACGTCGAGGGTGTCCCGCTGGGCGGCCAGCTTCAGCATCGTGGCGACGAAGTTGGGGCCGTGCTCGCCGTACAGCCAGGCGGTGCGGACCACGTAGCCGTCCTGCGGCAGCAGTTCGGCCACGGCCTGCTCGCCGACCAGCTTGGAGCGGCCGTACGCGTTCACGGGCCCGGTGGCGGTGTCCTCGCGGTACGGCTCCGAGGCGTCGCCGGGCAGCACGTAGTCGGTGGAGACGTGGAGCAGGCGCACGTGGGCGGCGGCGCAGGCCTCGGCGAGGACGCGCACACCGGTGCCGTTGACGGCGGTGGCGGCTTCCTCGGCGGTCTCGGCACCGTCCACGTCGGTCCACGCGGCGCAGTTCACGACCACGGTGAAGCCCTCGACGGCGGCCCGGACGGCAGCCGGGTCGGTGATGTCGAGGTCGGCACGGCGCAGGCCCACGGCCTCGATCCGGGCGCGCTTCAGGACGGCCAGGACGTCCTGGCCGAGCATCCCGGCGGCGCCGGTGACGAGCCAGCGCCCGGCTCGCGGGTCGGTGCTCACTTCTGCAGGGCCGCCTTCGCCTTCAGCGGCTCCCACCAGGCGCGGTTCTCGCGGTACCACTCGATGGTGGCCTTGATGCCGTCCTCGAAGGTGACCTGCGGGGCGTAGCCCAGCTCGGCGCCGATCTTGCTGATGTCGATGGAGTAGCGGAGGTCGTGGCCCTTGCGGTCCTCGACCTGCTCGACCATCTCCCAGCCGAGGCCGGCGGCCTCCAGCAGGACGCCGGTGAGCTCCTTGTTGGTGAGCTCGGTGCCGCCGCCGATGTTGTAGACCTCGCCGGCGCGGCCCTTGCGCATGGCCAGGTCGATGCCGCGGCAGTGGTCGGAGACGTGCAGCCAGTCGCGGACGTTGCCGCCGTTGCCGTACAGCGGGACCTTCTTGCCGTCCATCAGGTTCGAGACGAACAGCGGGATGACCTTCTCCGGGAACTGGTAGTGCCCGTAGTTGTTGGAGCAGCGGGTGACCACCACGTCCATGCCGTGGGTGCGGTGGTAGGCCAGCGCCAGCAGGTCGGACGACGCCTTGGAGGCGGAGTACGGGGAGTTGGGCACCAGCGGCCACTCCTCCGTCCAGGAGCCCTCGCTGATCGAGCCGTAGACCTCGTCGGTGGAGATGTGGACGAAGCGGCCGACGCCGTGCTTGCGGGCGGAGTCGAGGAGGACCTGGGTGCCCACGACGTTGGTCATCACGAACGGGCCCGCGCCGGCGATCGAGCGGTCCACGTGGGACTCGGCGGCGAAGTGCACGACGACGTCGTGGCCGGGCATGACCTGGTCGACGGCCTCGGCGTCGCAGATGTCGCCCTTGACGAAGGTGTAGCCGGGGTGGTCCGCGACCGGAGCGAGGTTGGCCTCGACGCCCGAGTAGGTCAGCTTGTCGAAGACAGTGATCTGCGCCGTGGCATCTGCACCGAGCTGCTGGCGGACGAATTCTGAACCGATGAAGCCGGCGCCGCCGGTCACGAGGATGCGCATAATACGAAGAGTCTAGCGGCCTGCCGAACGTCACATTCCCTTGGCTCGGCTCCCCCGTGCGCTCTCGCATAGGGTTCACCCATGCGTGGAATCCTTTTGGCCGGTGGCACCGGATCGCGACTCTGGCCGTTGACCCGGGCAGTCTCGAAGCAGCTGCTGCCCGTCTTCGACAAGCCGATGATCTACTACCCCCTCTCCACCCTGGTGATGGCGGGGATCAGCGAAATCCTGATCATCACCACCCCGGAGGACCGCGACCAGTTCGAGCGACTGCTCGGCGACGGTTCGCAGTTCGGCCTGCGGCTGGAGTACGCCGTCCAGGAGCGCCCGGAGGGCATCGCCCAGGCCTTCGTCCTCGGCGCCGACTTCATCGGTGACGAGTCCGTCGCGCTGATCCTCGGCGACAACATCTTCCACGGCAGTGGCCTCGGCACCCGCCTCGCCCAGCACACCGGCGCCAAGGGCGGCCGCGTGTTCGCGTACCCGGTGGCCGACCCCACCGCGTACGGCGTCGTCGAGTTCGACGAGAACGGCCAGGCCATCTCCATCGAGGAGAAGCCCGAGAAGCCCAAGTCCCGCTACGCGGTGCCGGGTCTGTACTTCTACGACAACCAGGTCGTCGAGATCGCCCGCGGCCTGAAGCCCAGCGCCCGCGGCGAGCTGGAGATCACCGCCGTCAACGACGCGTACCTCCAGGCCGGCGAGCTGAACGTCACCATCCTCGACCGCGGTACCGCATGGCTGGACACCGGCACCTTCGTATCGATGGTCCAGGCCTCCGAGTTCGTCCGCGTGATCGAGGAGCGCCAGGGCTTCAAGATCGGCTGCATCGAGGAGGCGGCCTGGCGGGCCGGCCTGATCGACTCGGCCCAGCTGCGCGCGCTCGCCGAGCCCCTCACCAAGAGCGGCTACGGCAACTACCTGCTGACGCTGCTCGACGAGGAGGACGCCCGATGAAGTTCCGCGAACTCTCCATCGCGGGTGCCTTCGAGGTCACCCCGCAGCTGCACGGCGACCCGCGCGGCCTGTTCACCGAGTGGTACCGCTTCGACCGGCTGGCCGAGGTCGTCGGTCACCCGCTGAACCTGGCGCAGGCGAACCTCTCGGTCTCCTCCGCGGGCGTGGTCCGCGGCATCCACTTCGCCGACGTGCCGCGCGGCCAGGCCAAGTACGTGACCTGCGTCCGCGGCGCCGTGCTCGACGTCATCGTCGACCTGCGGGTCGGCTCCCCCACCTTCGGCAAGTGGGAAGGCGTCCGCCTCGACGACGTGGACCGCCGCGCGGTGTACATCCCCGAGGGCCTGGGCCACGGCTTCTGCGCGCTGAGCGACGACGCGACGCTTTCGTACCTCTGCTCGGAGACGTACAACCCGACCGGCGAGCACTCGGTCCACCCCCTCGACCCCGACCTGGGCATCGAGTGGCCGGCGGACGTCCCGCTGCTGTCCGCCCGCGACGAGGCCGCCCCGTCGCTGGCCGAGGCGATCGAGACCGGGCTGCTGCCCGACCACGCCGCCTGCCTGGAGTTCACCGAGTCCCTGCGCGTGAACTGACCCGCCGCACGTACGAGAGAGGGCCGCATCCCCGGACGGGGGTGCGGCCCTCTCTCGTACCCGTGCCCGCTCTCGCGCCCGAGTCCGAGTCCGCAACGCCGAAGGGCCCCGTCCCACCGCCGAGGCGATGGGCCGGGGCCCTTCAGTGCAACTTGGTGCCCGGTTCAACGGGCTACCAGGTCAGAGCACGAATTACTTCGTGATCTTGGTGACCTGGCCGGCGCCCACGGTACGACCACCCTCACGGATGGCGAACTTGAGGCCCTCCTCCATGGCGACCGGCTGGATCAGCGCGACCGTCATCTCGGTGTTGTCGCCCGGCATGACCATCTCCGTGCCGGCCGGCAGGGTGACGACACCCGTGACGTCCGTGGTACGGAAGTAGAACTGCGGACGGTAGTTGTTGAAGAACGGGGTGTGACGGCCACCCTCGTCCTTCGACAGGATGTAGGCCTGGGCCTCGAACTCGGTGTGCGGGGTGACCGAACCGGGCTTGATGATGACCTGGCCGCGCTCGACGTCCTCGCGCTTGATGCCACGGAGGAGCAGACCGACGTTCTCACCGGCCTGGCCCTCGTCGAGGAGCTTGCGGAACATCTCGATACCGGTGACCGTGGTGGTGGTCTTGGTCTCCTTGATACCGATGATGTCGACGGTCTCGTTGACCTTCAGGACACCACGCTCGATACGGCCGGTGACGACGGTACCGCGACCGGTGATCGTGAAGACGTCCTCGACGGGCATGAGGAACGGCTTCTCGGTGTCACGCGGCGGGGTCGGGATGGCCTCGTCGACGGCAGCCATGAGGCCGAGGAGCTTCTCGCCCCACTCCTTGTCGCCCTCGAGCGCCTTCAGCGCGGAGACGCGGACGACCGGCAGGTCGTCGCCCGGGAACTCGTACTCGGAGAGGAGCTCGCGGACCTCGAGCTCGACGAGCTCCAGGATCTCCTCGTCGTCCACCATGTCGGCCTTGTTCAGGGCGACGACGATGTAGGGGACGCCGACCTGGCGGGCCAGGAGCACGTGCTCCTTGGTCTGCGGCATCGGGCCGTCGGTGGCGGCGACCACGAGGATCGCGCCGTCCATCTGCGCGGCACCGGTGATCATGTTCTTGATGTAGTCGGCGTGACCCGGGCAGTCGACGTGGGCGTAGTGACGCGCCTCGGTCTGGTACTCGACGTGCGCGATCGAGATGGTGATACCGCGCTGGCGCTCCTCAGGAGCCTTGTCGATCTGGTCGAAGGCCGAGGCCTCGTTCAGGTCCGGGTACGCGTCGTGCAGCACCTTGGTAATGGCGGCCGTGAGGGTCGTCTTACCGTGGTCAATGTGACCGATGGTGCCGATGTTGACGTGCGGCTTAGTCCGCTCGAACTTCGCCTTCGCCACGGGGTCCTCCTGGAGAGTGGTTCTGTACGCCTTACTCATCGGCGCCAGGTGATCTTTGCTGGAAAGCCGGTCCCTCCGGGGCAACGGAAGTTAATTCCTGTTGCCCCAGAGGCTCCGGTGACAAGCCTAAAGCGTGTACTCGGAAGAGTTACTCGCCCTTGGCCTTCGCGATGATCTCCTCAGCGACGTTCCGGGGAACCTCGGCGTAGGAGTCGAACTGCATCGAGTAGCTGGCGCGACCCGAGGTCTTGCTGCGGAGGTCTCCGACGTAGCCGAACATCTCCGAGAGGGGCACGAGGCCCTTCACGACGCGTGCACCGTGACGCTCGTCCATGGACTGGATCTGGCCACGACGGGAGTTGATGTCACCGATGACATCGCCCATGTAGTCCTCGGGCGTGGTGACCTCAACGGCCATCATCGGCTCGAGGAGCACGGGAGAAGCCTTGCGCGCGGCCTCCTTGAAGGCCTGCGAACCGGCGATCTTGAACGCGAGCTCGGAGGAGTCGACCTCGTGGTAGCCACCGTCGAGAAGCGTGACGCGGACGCCCGTCATCTCGTAGCCGGCCAGGATGCCGAACTGCATGGCCTCCTGCGCACCGGCGTCGACCGAAGGGATGTACTCCTTCGGCACGCGGCCGCCGGTGACCTTGTTCACGAACTCGTACGCCGGACCGTCGGTCTCGGTGATGGGCTCGATCGCGATCTGCACCTTGGCGAACTGACCGGTACCACCGGTCTGCTTCTTGTGCGTGTAGTCGTGACGCTCGACGGCCTTGCGGATCGTCTCGCGGTACGCGACCTGCGGCTTGCCGACGTTGGCCTCGACCTTGAACTCGCGCTTCATACGGTCGACCAGCACCTCGAGGTGCAGCTCGCCCATACCGCCGAGGATGGTCTGGCCCGTCTCCTCGTCCGAGTGAACGTGGAAGGAGGGGTCCTCCTCCGCGAGACGCTGGATGGCGACACCCAGCTTCTCCTGGTCACCCTTGGACTTGGGCTCGATGGCGACCTGAATGACCGGCGCCGGGAAGTCCATGGACTCCAGGATGACCGGGTTCTTGTCGTCACACAGCGTCTCACCGGTGGTGGTCTGCTTCAGGCCCATGACGGCGACGATGTCACCGGCGCCCACCGCGTCGATCTCTTCACGCTTGTTGGCGTGCATGCGGTAGATCTTGCCGATGCGCTCCTTCTTGCCCTTGACGGAGTTCAGCACCGCAGTGCCGGCCTCCAGGCGGCCCGAGTAAACCCGGACGAAGGTGAGCTTGCCGAGGTGCGGGTCGCTCATGATCTTGAACGCGAGCGCGGCGAGGGGCTCCTCGTCGGACGGCTTGCGCTTCACGACCGTGTCGGCGTCGCGGACGTCGTGGCCCTCGATGGCCTCGATGTCCAGCGGCGACGGCAGGTAGCGGACGACGGCGTCGAGCAGGGGCTGAACGCCCTTGTTCTTGAACGCCGTGCCACAGAACACCGCGGTGATCGTGGCCTGGCCCTTGCCCTTGCCGGAGCCGATGATGATGCGGCGGACGGCGGCGTGCAGCTGCTCGACGGAGGGCTCGGTGCCCTCGAGGAACAGCTCCATGATCTCGTCGTCGTTCTCGGCGACGGTCTCGACCAGCTTGCCGCGCCACTCTTCAGCAGCCTCGGTGTGCGTGGCCGGGATGTCGACGATGTCGTACATCTCGCCCTTGGTCGCCTCGGCGGACCAGACGAACGCCTTCATCGTGACGAGGTCGACGACACCCTGGAAGTCGGCCTCGGCACCGATGGGGAGCTGCATGACGATCGGAACCGCACCGAGGCGGTCCTTGATCATGTCGACACAGCGGTGGAACTCGGCACCGGTACGGTCGAGCTTGTTGACGAAGCAGATGCGCGGAACGCCGTAGCGGTCCGCCTGACGCCACACAGTCTCGGACTGCGGCTCCACACCGGCGACACCGTCGAACACGGTGACGGCACCGTCGAGGACGCGGAGCGAACGCTCCACCTCGACCGTGAAGTCAACGTGACCCGGGGTGTCGATGATGTTGATGGTGTGGTCGACGTCCTCGAGCGGCCAGTGGCAGGTCGTCGCGGCGGACGTGATCGTGATGCCGCGCTCCTGCTCCTGCTCCATCCAGTCCATCGTGGCAGCGCCGTCGTGGACTTCACCGATCTTGTAAGACACACCGGTGTAGAACAGGATGCGCTCGGTGGTGGTCGTCTTGCCCGCGTCGATGTGAGCCATGATGCCGATGTTGCGCACCTTGGCCAGGTCAAGCGAAGTGGTAGCCATACTGGCTCAGTCTTCTCTCGGTCTCGATGTGGGTTGGGACTACCAGCGGTAGTGCGCGAAGGCCTTGTTGGACTCGGCCATCTTGTGCGTGTCCTCGCGCTTCTTGACGGCAGCGCCAAGACCGTTGGAGGCGTCGAGCAGCTCGTTCATGAGGCGCTCGGTCATGGTCTTCTCACGGCGGGCGCGGGAGTAACCCACGAGCCAGCGGAGGGCCAGGGTCGACTGGCGACCCGGCTTGACCTCGACGGGGACCTGGTAGGTCGCGCCACCGACACGGCGGGACTTGACCTCGAGGGACGGCTTGACGTTCTCCAGCGCGCGCTTCAGCGTGATGACCGGGTCGTTGCCGGTCTTCTCGCGGAGGCCTTCCATGGCGCCGTAAACGATGCGCTCGGCGGTGGAGCGCTTGCCGTTCAGGAGGATCTTGTTGATGAGCGACGTCACCAGAGGAGATGCGTAGACCGGGTCGATGATGACCGGGCGCTTCGGGGCGGGGCCCTTACGAGGCATTCTTACTTCTCCTTCTTGGCGCCGTAGCGGCTGCGGGCCTGCTTGCGGTTCTTGACAGCCTGGGTGTCAAGCGCACCGCGGATGATCTTGTAACGAACACCCGGCAGGTCCTTCACACGGCCACCACGCACGAGCACGATCGAGTGCTCCTGCAGGTTGTGTCCCTCACCCGGAATGTAAGCGGTGACCTCGATGCCAGAGGTCAGACGCACACGCGCGACCTTACGCAGCGCCGAGTTCGGCTTCTTCGGGGTGGTCGTGAACACACGCGTGCAGACGCCGCGACGCTGGGGCGAAGCCTCAAGCGCGGGGGTCTTTGTCTTCTCGACCTTGTCCTGCCGGCCCTTACGGACCAGCTGCTGGATCGTAGGCACTACTTCTCCGGTTTCTGTGTGCCGTGTAGTGAAACTAACCTGGAACTCCCCCGACCCACGCGGTCGGGTGTGTCGAACGCTGCACGCTCTCACCTAGGTGAGGCAGGCGCAGATTGCGGTGTGTTCTTCCGGACTCTCCGCGGGGTCTTATGCACACGCGGGAGCCAGGGCACACCCCAGGCACAAGGTCAGAGCGTACCTACCTCACAGAGGTAGGTCAAAACAAATGCCCAGCACGAAAACCCACTGATCGCAAGCGGGGCGCATCGGCCTTCTGCCGGAACCCGGGCCGCACACCGGCCCCGGGGAGGCCGGCGGGAGCTCCTCCGTGGACGGTTCGCCCGCACTGCTGGTGCGGCGCAGTGACCGGACGGACGCGCGCCTCGTCGGCGCACGGGGCGGCCCGTCCTGCGGGCCGCGCCGCCCCGGCGACCTAAACTGGCCGCTTGCCGTCGAGGAGCAGGGAGCAGGACATTGGGGACCGTGGCAACGGAGCAGACCACAGTCGACGCTCCTCCCCCCGATCCCCATCCCGGTTCCGCCCGCCGGCCCCGCCACCGGGCCACCCGCCTCCACGGGCCCCTGCTCGCCTTCGTCATCACCTCGGCCGCCTTCTGCGCGGCCTGGGTGGCGCGCGGCACCTTCCCCCTCGGCAACACCGGCCGCGCCCTGAACGACCAGGCCAACCAGTACGTGCCCTTCCACCGGGCGCTGTGGGACCTGGTCCACGGGCAGGCCGCCGGCGACCTGCTCTTCTCCTGGCGCGGCGGCTTCGGGCAGCAGTTCCTGTCCGACTACTACACGTACCTCGGCAACCCCTTCTCCTGGCTGGCCGTCCTCGTCCCGCGCGCCCACGTCGACCTGGCCGTCTTCGCGATCACCCCGATCACGATGGGCACCGCCGCCGCCGTCATGACGGTGTACCTCGGCAAACTGCACCCCGGCCCGTGGTGGCAGCGCGGCGTGCTCGGAGCCGCGTACGGCCTGTGCGGCTGGGCGCTCAGCGACGCCTCGTACATCCCGATGTGGCTGTGGGGCCTGGTCGCGCTCCCCCTGCTCGGCATCGCCGTCGAGTGGTGCCTGGAGGAGCGGCGCTGGCCGGGCGTGGCCCTGCTGGTCGCCCTCGCCTGGTTCGGGAACTTCTACACCGCGATGATGGCCACGATGGCCGCCTGCATCCTCCTGGCCATCCGCCTGCTCACCCGGGACATGACCGGCCGGCAGAGGCTGCGCGCCGTGTGGCGGGCCGCGACGGCCGCCGGGACGGGCATCCTGCTCACCCTCCCGCTCCTCCTGCCGTCCTTCCTGTCCAGCGGCGCCGCGCAGCCCACCAAGGCCGCCGCCTTCGACCCCGTACGCATCGAGGTCTTCCTCGCCGGCATGCTCCCGGCCACCCACCTGTGGGGCGGCCGCCCGCGCCTGTACGTGGCCTCGCTGGGCCTGATCCTGGCAGGAAGCTTCCTCCTCAACGCGAGGATCGCGAAGCGGACCCGCCTGGTGTGGGCGGCCGCGGCCCTGCTCGTGCTCGTCTCCTTCCAGTTCCCGCCCACGCAGTTCGTGTGGCACGGGCTGGCGGTGCCGAACGGCAACCCGTACCGCGAGACCTTCGTCTTCAGCGGCATGGTGGTGGTCCTCGCCTGGCTGGCGCTGGCGAACCGGCCGCGCCCCCTCCACCTGGCCCTGACCGCCGCCCTGCTGGTCGCGGCCACCTTCGTCCTGCGCCACACCGACGACTTCGGCGGCTGGACCTGGCACGCCGTGCTCGGCGGCGGTGCGGTCTCGCTGCTCGCGCTCGTCCTGCTCTCCCTCGGCGAGAAGCGGCGCGTCCTCGTCCCCCTGGCCGCGGCCCTGATGATCGGCGTGGTCCTCGCCGAGTCCACCGTCGCCGCGGCGAGCGCCGACGCCCGCCGGGCCCGCGAGCGCTGGGCCAAGCCGATCGCCACGTCGAACCGGTCGGTCACCGGCCACTTCGACGCGGTCCGCGGCGTGAACGGCTGGCCCGCGTACCGCACCGACTCGGGCGCGCCCCAGACCGCGTACAACGACGCTCTCGCCCTGCGTGCGGAGGGCCCGCAGTACTACAGCAGCTACCTCCCGGAGGCCACGTACCAGGCCCTGGAACCCCTCGGCTACGGCTTCAAGAACGACGGCCGGACCTTCTTCGGCGCCGACAACCCGGTGCTCGACGCGATCTTCTCGATCGGCGCACGGGTCCGCCCGGGCTCCGCCCCGGGCACCTGGACCGCCTCGAAGTTCCCCGCGCCCCCGCTGGTCACCGTCCGCACCGGCCCGTACACCTCCCCCGCCCCGGCCGACAGCGTCTACGCCCGCCAGGAGAACGTCCTGGGCGCGACCGTCTACGAGGTCCCCCAGGTCACCCGCGGGGGCAGCGCCACCGAGCAGACGTACGCCGCCCGGTGCACCCCCGGCTCCGAGGCCTACTGGTACTCGCCCGCCCTCTACGGAACCCTCGAAACCGGCGGCGCCCAGCAGCGGCTGGAGGACGAGATGACCGGGGTCGTCCCGCTCGGCCCGGTCCCCGCCTCCGGCAGGATCGACGTGACGGTGCGGACGCAGACCAAGGACGCCACCGCCGGCGGGCACCCGCTGGGCTGCCTGGACCGCGCGGCCCTCGACACGGCGGTCCGCCACCTCACCACCACCGGCGCCACCGAGGTCACCACGGGCGGCCACTCCATCGAGGCCACCATCCCCCGGGGCGCCACCGGCACGGCCGTCCTGGCCGTGACCGACATCCCGGGCTGGCAGTGCTCGGCCCCGGCGAAGAGCTTCCACGGCCTGCTCGCCGTGGACCTCACCCCGGACACCCGCAAGCTCTCCTGCACCTTCACCCCCAAGGGCCTCACCCCGGGCCTGGCAGGCGGCGCCCTGGCCCTGATGCTCCTCGCCGGCGTCACGGTGACAGGCCTGCGCCGCCGCCGCGCCTGAGCCCGTCCCCTGCGCCGGGCGCCCCGCAGGAAGGGGAGGCCCCGGAACGAGGAAACCCCCCGCCGCTCCTCTCGGAGCGACGGGGGGTTTCTTCATACGAGCTCTCAGCCGTTGTACGGGCCGTAGTCGTAGTCCTCCAGCGGGACAGCCTGGCCGGAGCCGGTGCCGAAGGGCGAGTAGTCGATGTCGTCGTAACCGACGGCCGAGTACATCGCTGCCTTGGCTTCCTCGGTCGGCTCCACCCGGATGTTGCGGTAGCGGGCGAGGCCCGTACCGGCCGGGATGAGCTTACCGATGATGACGTTCTCCTTGAGGCCGATGAGGCTGTCGGACTTGGCGTTGATCGCCGCATCCGTCAGGACTCGGGTCGTCTCCTGGAAGGAGGCGGCCGACAGCCAGGATTCCGTCGCCAGCGAGGCCTTGGTGATACCCATCAGCTGCGGACGGCCGGAGGCGGGGTGACCGCCCTCGGTGACCACACGACGGTTCTCGGTCTCGAACTTCGACCGCTCGACCAGCTCGCCCGGCAGGAGCTCCGCGTCGCCGGACTCGATGATCGTCACGCGGCGCAGCATCTGCCGGATGATGATCTCGATGTGCTTGTCGTGGATCGACACGCCCTGCGAGTTGTAGACCTTCTGGACTTCGCCGACCAGGTGGACCTGGACGGCACGCTGACCGAGGATGCGCAGCACGTCGTGCGGGTTGGTGGCACCCATGGTGAGCTTCTGGCCCACCTCGACGTGGTCGCCCTCGTGCACGATGACCTTGGCGCGCTTCGAGATCGGGAACGCCGTCTCGTCGCTGCCGTCGTCGGGCGTGATGACGATCTTCTTCGTCTTCTCGGTCTCCTCGATCCGCACGCGGCCGGCGGCCTCGGAGATCGGGGCGACACCCTTCGGGGTACGGGCCTCGAAGAGCTCGACGACACGCGGCAGACCCTGCGTGATGTCGTCACCGGCCACACCACCGGTGTGGAAGGTACGCATCGTCAGCTGGGTACCGGGCTCACCGATGGACTGGGCGGCGATGATGCCGACCGCCTCACCGATGTCGACCAGCTTGCCGGTGGCGAGCGAGCGTCCGTAGCAGAAGGCACAGGTGCCGACCGCGGACTCACAGGTCAGGACCGAGCGGGTCTTGACCTCCTCGACGCCGTTGGCGACCAGGGCGTCGATGAGCACGTCACCGAGGTCGACGTTGGCCGGCGCGATGACCTTGCCGTCGATGACGACGTCCTCGGCCAGCATGCGGGCGTAGATCGAGGTCTCGACGTCGTCGGCCTTGCGCAGCACGCCGTCCTCGCCGCGAACGGCGATCTTCAGCTTCAGACCGCGCTCGGTGCCACAGTCCTCCTCGCGGATGATCACGTCCTGCGAGACGTCCACGAGACGACGGGTCAGGTAACCCGAGTCGGCGGTACGCAGGGCGGTGTCCGCCAGACCCTTACGGGCACCGTGCGTGGAGATGAAGTACTCCAGAACGGTGAGGCCCTCACGGAAGGACGCCTTGATCGGACGCGGGATGGTCTCGTTCTTCGCGTTCGACACCAGACCACGCATACCGGCGATCTGTCGCATCTGCATCATGTTTCCTCGGGCACCCGAGTCAACCATCATGAAGATGGGGTTCGTCTTGGGGAAGTTCGCGTTCATCGCCTCGGCAACCTCGTTGGTCGCCTTGGTCCAGATCGCGATGAGCTCCTGCGTGCGCTCGTCCTTGGTGATCAGACCGCGCTCGTACTGCTTCTGGACCTTCTCGTCCATCGCCTCGTAGCCCGCGACGATGGCCTTCTTGGCCTCGGGCACGACGACGTCGGAGATGGCCACGGTGACGCCCGAACGGGTCGCCCAGTGGAAGCCGGCCGCCTTCAGGTTGTCGAGCGTCGCCGCCACGATGACCTTGGGGTAGCGCTCCGCCAGGTCGTTGACGATCTCGGAGAGCTGCTTCTTGCCCACCGAGTAGTCGACGAACGGGTAGTCCTCGGGCAGCAGCTCGTTGAAGAGCGCGCGACCCAGGGTGGTCTTCAGACGGAAGCTGTCGCCCGGCTGGAACTCCTGCTCGCCCTCTTCGGCGACCGGCGCCACCCAGCCGCGCGGCGGGATGGTGCCCACCGGGAAGCGGATGTCGACGGACGACTGGAGCGCGAGCTCGCCGTTGTCGAACGCCATGGTCGCCTCGGCCGTGGAGCCGAACGCGCGGCCCTCACCCTTGGTGTCACGGAGCTCACCGTCGGTGGTCAGGAAGAACAGACCGAGGACCATGTCCTGGGTCGGCATCGTGACCGGACGGCCGTCGGCCGGCTTGAGGATGTTGTTCGAGGACAGCATCAGGATGCGGGCCTCGGCCTGCGCCTCCGCGGAGAGCGGCAGGTGCACGGCCATCTGGTCACCGTCGAAGTCCGCGTTGAACGCGGTGCAGACGAGCGGGTGGATCTGGATGGCCTTGCCTTCGACCAGCTGGGGCTCGAAGGCCTGGATGCCGAGGCGGTGCAGCGTGGGCGCACGGTTCAGGAGAACCGGGTGCTCGGCGATGACCTCTTCGAGGACGTCGTAGACGACCGTGCGGCCGCGCTCGACCATCCGCTTGGCGCTCTTGATGTTCTGCGCGTGGTTCAGGTCGACCAGGCGCTTCATCACGAACGGCTTGAAGAGCTCCAGCGCCATGGCCTTGGGCAGACCACACTGGTGCAGCTTCAGCTGCGGACCGACGACGATCACGGAACGCGCGGAGTAGTCCACGCGCTTGCCGAGGAGGTTCTGACGGAATCGACCCTGCTTGCCCTTCAGCATGTCGCTGAGGGACTTCAGGGGACGGTTGCCGGGACCGGTCACCGGACGACCACGACGACCGTTGTCGAAGAGGGCGTCCACGGCCTCCTGAAGCATGCGCTTCTCGTTGTTCACGATGATCTCGGGGGCACCGAGGTCGAGGAGACGCTTCAGACGGTTGTTGCGGTTGATCACGCGGCGGTACAGGTCGTTCAGGTCGGAGGTCGCGAAGCGGCCACCGTCCAGCTGCACCATCGGACGCAGGTCCGGCGGGATCACCGGCACGCAGTCCAGAACCATGCCCTTGGGCTTGTTGCTGGTCTGCAGGAACGCGGAGACGACCTTGAGGCGCTTGAGCGCACGGGTCTTCTTCTGGCCCTTGCCGGTACGGATGATCTCGCGGAGGCGCTCGGCCTCCTCCTCGAGGTCGAAGGACTCCAGGCGCTTCTGCAGCGCGGCGGCGCCCATGCAGCCGTCGAAGTACGTGCCGAAGCGGTCACGCAGCTCGCGGTAGAGGAGCTCGTCGCCCTCCAGGTCCTGGACCTTGAGGTTCTTGAAGCGGGCCCACACCTCGTCGAGGCGGTCGATCTCGCGCTGGGCGCGGTCACGGAGCTGCTTCATCTCGCGCTCGGCACCTTCGCGCACCTTGCGGCGTACGTCGGCCTTCGCGCCCTCGGCCTCAAGCTCGCCCAGGTCGGTCTCGAGCTTCTTGGCACGGCCTTCGAGGTCCGCGTCACGGCGGTTCTCGATCTGCTGGCGCTCGACGGAGACGTGCGCCTCCAGCGACGGGAGGTCGCGGGTGCGGCGCTCGTCGTCGACGAACGTGATCATGTACGCGGCGAAGTAGATGACCTTCTCGAGGTCCTTCGGCGCGAGGTCCAGCAGGTATCCGAGGCGCGACGGGACGCCCTTGAAGTACCAGATGTGGGTGACGGGAGCGGCAAGCTCGATGTGGCCCATCCGCTCACGGCGCACCTTGGCGCGCGTGACCTCGACGCCACAACGCTCACAGATGATGCCCTTGAAGCGGACACGCTTGTACTTGCCGCAGTAGCACTCCCAGTCCCGGGTAGGACCGAAGATCTTCTCGCAGAAGAGTCCGTCCTTCTCGGGCTTGAGGGTGCGGTAGTTGATGGTCTCCGGCTTCTTGACCTCGCCGTGCGACCAGGTTCGGATGTCGTCCGCGGTGGCAAGGCCGATCCGCAGCTCGTCGAAGAAGTTGACGTCGAGCACTGTGCGTCAATCCCTCTTTCGGGGTCGAGTCTCAATCATGGTCTGAACGGTCCCGGGGATGACGGGGGGCTCTTGAGCGAGCCCCCCGTCAGGCCCGTCAGACCTCTTCGACGCTGCTCGGCTCGCGCCGGGACAGGTCGATACCGAGCTCCTCCGCCGCGCGGAAGACGTCCTCGTCGGTGTCGCGCATCTCGATGGACATGCCGTCCGAGGACAGCACCTCCACGTTGAGGCAGAGCGACTGCATTTCCTTGATGAGCACCTTGAAGGACTCGGGAATGCCCGGCTCGGGGATGTTCTCGCCCTTGACGATGGCCTCGTAGACCTTCACGCGGCCGGTGACGTCGTCGGACTTGATGGTCAGCAGCTCCTGGAGGGCGTAAGCGGCGCCATAAGCCTCGAGCGCCCACACCTCCATCTCACCGAAGCGCTGGCCACCGAACTGCGCCTTACCACCCAGCGGCTGCTGCGTGATCATCGAGTACGGACCGGTCGACCGAGCGTGGAGCTTGTCGTCGACCAGGTGGTGGAGCTTGAGGATGTACATGTACCCGATCGAGATCGGGTCCGGGAACGGCTCGCCGGAGCGGCCGTCGAACAGACGCGCCTTGCCGGACGGGAGGACCAGGCGGTCACCGTCGCGGTTCGGGATGGTGTGCTCGAAGAGGCCGGCGAGCTCATCCTCGCGGGCACCGTCGAACACGGGGGTGGCGACGTTGGTACCGGGCTCGACACGGTCGGCCCCGATGACCTTCAGACGCTCGGCCCACTCCTCGCCGAGGCCGGAGACGTCCCAGCCGCGGCTGGCGAGCCAGCCGAGGTGGATCTCCAGGACCTGTCCCGGGTTCATTCGGGACGGGACACCCAGCGGGTTCAGGATGATGTCGACCGGCGTGCCGTCCTCAAGGAAGGGCATGTCCTCGATCGGAAGGATCTTGGAGATGACACCCTTGTTGCCGTGGCGGCCGGCGAGCTTGTCACCGTCGGTGATCTTGCGCTTCTGGGCGACGTAGACGCGGACCAGCTGGTTCACGCCCGGAGGAAGCTCGTCGCCCTCCTCGCGGTCGAAGACGCGGACACCGATGACCTTGCCGATCTCACCGTGAGGGACCTTGAGCGAGGTGTCACGCACCTCGCGGGCCTTCTCACCGAAGATCGCGCGGAGCAGGCGCTCCTCCGGGGTCAGCTCGGTCTCACCCTTGGGCGTGACCTTGCCGACCAGGATGTCGCCGGCGACGACGTCCGCACCGATGCGGATGATGCCGCGCTCGTCGAGGTCGGCGAGGACCTCCTCGGAGACGTTCGGGATGTCCCGGGTGATCTCCTCGGGGCCCAGCTTGGTGTCACGGGCGTCGACCTCGTGCTCCTCGATGTGGATCGAGGAGAGGACGTCGTCCTGCACGAGGCGCTGCGACAGGATGATCGCGTCCTCGTAGTTGTGACCTTCCCAGGGCATGAACGCGACGAGCAGGTTCTTGCCGAGGGCCATTTCGCCCTCTTCGGTCGCGGGACCGTCGGCGAGGACCTGGGACTCGATGATCCGGTCGCCCTCGTTGACGATGACCTTCTGGTTGACCGAGGTGCCCTGGTTCGAGCGGGAGAACTTGGCGACGCGGTACGTGGTGTACGTGCCGTCGTCGTTCGCGACGGTGATGTAGTCGGCCGAGACCTCCTGGACCACACCGTCCTTCTCCGCGCGGATCGAGTCACCGGCGTCGACCGCACAGCGGTACTCCATGCCGGTGCCGACGAGCGGGGCCTCCGCCTTGATGAGCGGAACGGCCTGGCGCATCATGTTCGCGCCCATGAGGGCACGGTTGGCGTCGTCGTGCTCCAGGAAGGGGATCATCGCGGTCGCGACGGACACCATCTGGCGCGGGGAGACGTCCATGTAGTCGACGTCGTCGCCGGCGATGTAGTCGATCTCGCCGCCACGACGGCGCACCAGCACGCGGTTCTCGGTGAAGCGCATGTCCTCGGACAGGCCGGCGTTGGCCTGGGCGATGACGAAGCGGTCTTCCTCGTCGGCCGTCAGGTAGTCGACCTCGTCGGTGACGACGCCGTCGATGACCTTGCGGTACGGGGTCTCCACGAAGCCGAACGCGTTGACGCGGCCGTAGGAGGCGAGCGAGCCGATCAGACCGATGTTCGGGCCTTCAGGGGTCTCGATCGGGCACATGCGGCCGTAGTGCGACGGGTGAACGTCACGGACCTCGAAGCCGGCCCGCTCACGGGACAGACCGCCGGGGCCCAGCGCCGACAGGCGGCGCTTGTGGGTCAGGCCCGAGAGCGGGTTGTTCTGGTCCATGAACTGCGACAGCTGGCTGGTGCCGAAGAACTCCTTGATGGAGGCGACGACCGGCCGGATGTTGATCAGGGTCTGCGGCGTGATCGCCTCGACGTCCTGCGTGGTCATGCGCTCGCGGACGACGCGCTCCATACGAGCCAGACCCGTGCGGACCTGGTTCTGGATGAGCTCGCCGACGTTGCGCAGACGACGGTTGCCGAAGTGGTCGATGTCATCGGTCTCGACCACGATCGAACGGCCGGACTCGCCGGTCGTCTCGGTCTCGCCTGCGTGCAGCTTGACCAGGTACTTGATCGTCGCGATGACGTCGTCGGTGGTGAGCACACCGGCGTCGAGCGGCTCGTCGGCGCCGAGCTTCTTGTTCACCTTGTAGCGGCCGACCTTGGCGAGGTCGTAGCGCTTCGGGTTGAAGTAGAGGTTCTCGAGCAGCGTCTGAGCGGCCTCGCGGGTCGGCGGCTCGCCCGGGCGCAGCTTGCGGTAGATGTCGAGCAGCGCGTCGTCCTGACCCTGGGTGTGGTCCTTCTCCAGGGTGGCGCGCATGGACTCGTACTCGCCGAACTCCTCGAGGATCTGCTCGGTGGTCCAGCCGAGAGCCTTCAGGAGGACGGTGACGGACTGCTTGCGCTTGCGGTCGATGCGTACACCGACCATGTCGCGCTTGTCGATCTCCATCTCCAGCCAGGCACCCCGGGACGGGATGATCTTGGCGGAGAAGATGTCCTTGTCGGACGTCTTGTCGATGGAGGAGTCGAAGTAGACACCAGGGGAGCGGACAAGCTGCGACACGACGACACGCTCGGTGCCGTTGATGACGAAGGTGCCCTTGTTGGTCATGAGCGGGAAATCGCCCATGAAGACCGTCTGAGACTTGATCTCTCCGGTCTCGTTGTTCGTGAACTCGGCCGTGACGAACAGCGGAGCCGCGTACGTGAAGTCGCGCTCCTTGCACTCGTCGACAGAGTTCTTCGCCGGCTCGAAACGGTGGTCGCGGAAGGTCAGCGACATCGACCCGGAGAAGTCCTCGATCGGCGAGATCTCCTCGAAGATCTCTTCCAGACCGGACTTGGTGGGGACGTCCTGTCCACTCTCAAGCGCCGACTCGACGCGAGACTTCCAGGCAGCATTGCCGAGAAGCCAGTCAAAGCTCTCGGTCTGCAGCGCCAGGAGGTTCGGAACCTCGAGGGGCTCCTTGATCTTTGCAAAGGAGATGCGCAGCGGGGCGGTGCTGGCACCGTTGTTCGTATTGGTCGAGGCGTTGCGCGAGGCGGCCAAGAGGGGGTCCTTCCGAGGGCTCGGACTCACTACGCGCGTACCGGTCCCAGCAGACACAGAAGACAAGCCCCCCAAATCCAGCTGAAAGGCCAGGTCAGGGCGGATCAATCAAGTGTGCTCAAGCGTGGGCATGTCCCTGGCGACGGGCAGGGGACAGCTAACAGGCAGCGCAAAGGGTCAGTGTAGCCACTTGGCTCACTGATGTCCAGACCAGGTTTCCGGAAACCGGCAACAGGCCTTCCCCAACTCGTTCAACCAACGCAGTGCTCGTCCGGCCCTGCGTACAACGCGTGCGGCCCTCGTACACAGAGCGCGTATCAGTACTGCCCTCTTCGTAGCCGATCCATGCCTCAGATCTCGGATCGAGGTGGTCGACCTCTCGACGGGTCTGAGAATTGCGCGCCGCGTGCCGTTCGTCAAGGCCCCCTGCTCCGAGCGGATCATCTTCGGACCCTGCTTCGGGGCAACGATGATCACCCTACTCCCCAACGAGACCAGGGCAAGTCAGGCACTGCGGGTACGCCAAAGGGCGACCACCCTTACGGGTGATCGCCCTTGGTTGAGGCCTCAGAGAGGCCTCAGAGGTGTTACTTGACCTCGACAGCCGCGCCGGCAGCCTTGAGGGACTCGGCGGCCTTGTCAGCGGCCTCCTTGGCGACCTTCTCGAGGACCGGCTTCGGAGCGCCGTCCACGAGGTCCTTGGCCTCCTTCAGGCCCAGGGAGGTCAGCTCACGCACGACCTTGATGACCTGGATCTTCTTGTCGCCGGCACCGGTGAGGATGACGTCGAACTCGTCCTGCTCCTCGGGGGCCTCGGGGGCAGCGCCACCGGCGGCGGGGCCGGCAACGGCGACGGCCGCGGCGGCGGTGACGTCGAACTTCTCCTCGAAGGCCTTCACGAACTCGGAGAGCTCGATGAGGGTCATCTCCTCGAACTGGGCGAGGAGGTCGTCCTGAGAGAGCTTCGCCATGATGGGCGATCCTTCCACTAAATCGGCAGGTGCCGGATGTATATAGAGGCGGGCGTAACGGCCCGCTACGACCCACGCACTAGGCGGCGTGGATCAGTGCGCGAGCCGAATTACTCGGCACCGCCCTGCTCGGCGAGCTTGACGCGAAGCGCTTCCGCGGTGCGGACGAACTTCGACGGCAGCGCCTGGAAGAGCGAGGCAGCCTGAGACTGCTTGCCCTTGAACGCGCCGGCCAGCTTGCTGAGCAGAACCTCGCGGGACTCGAGGTCCGCAAGCTTCTTGATGTCATCGGCGGAGAGCGCCTTACCATCAAGGACACCCGCCTTGATGATCAGGTTGGGGTTGTCCTTGGCGAAGTCACGCAGGCTCTTCGCCGACTCCACCGGGTCACCGGTGATGAAGGCGACCGCGGTCGGACCAGCGAAGTGCTCGTCCAGCGCGGTGATCCCGGCCTGGTTGGCCGCAATCTTGGTCAGCGTGTTCTTCACCACGGCGTACTGGGCGTTCTCACCGAGGGAGCGACGCAGCGTCTTGAGCTGCGCGACGGTGAGACCCCGGTACTCGGTCAGCACGGCGGCGTTCGAGCTCTGGAACGCGTCCTTGAGCTCGGCTACCGATGCAGCCTTGTTGGGCGTCGGCATGGTGCGTTCGCCTCCTTCCGGGTGATGAGGACCGCTCAGAAGGGGCTGAAAAACGAAACGCCCCGGCGCAGGCGCCAGGGCGTGGCTCAACCGGAACGAATTCCGGGAACCTTCCACAGTCACCTACGCGGGTCGTCCGCACTCAACGGATCCTTCGGCCACCACACCCTTGCGGGCGCGGCAACGACCAGCGGTCTTTGGCTTCTCCGGAAGAGTACGTGAAGCCGTCCAGTCGAGGCAAATCGCCTCAGGCCCCGCCGTCCCAGGCCCTGCCGGCCCCGCTCGCCCCGCCGTCTCAGGAGCCGCCGAGACCGCCCAGTCCGGCGTCCCGCAGCGTCTTGTCGGCCTCCTTCAGGTCGTCGTCGGCGTCCTTCAGCTTCTGGTCGGTCTCCGCGAGGGACTCGTCGACGCCCTTCATGACGTTCTCGAAGGCGATGACCTGGTCGGCCGGCGGCGCCTGGACGGCCGGGACGCTGCCGAAGTCGGAGAACTTGGCCGTGGTCTTCGAGGCGCCCTGACCGTCCGTGCTCACGCTGTCGACGCGGACGGGGTAGCCGTCCTTGCCGATCCACAGGTCGACCTCGAAGGTCTTGACGTGCTTCACGGCCTCGCGCAGGTACTGGCGGTTCTTCTCGTCCATGACCTTGGTGGACTCGTCCGCCCTGAGCAGGTCCTCGTTGGTCAGGCTGCCCTTGTAGTGCTGCGCGTCGATGCCGTCGGTCTTCTCGGCGCCGACGCGCTTGAGCTTCTCCTGGCCCAGCAGCATCGCGAGGTACTCGGCCGGGTCCTCGTTCAGCCGGATGCCCGGCTTCCCGTCCTTGGACAGGTTCATCCTCATCCAGGGCTTGCCGTACACGGGCTTGTCCGTCTGGGTGTAGGCGATGTCGCCCATCATGATCGACCGGGTGTCGGGGTCCTCGCCCTTCAGGATCAGGTCCTGGGTGGCCGGGTACCAGCCCTTCGTACCGGACTGGCCGCTGGTCTTCCCGTCCGGCCCGACCGTGGACAGCTCCGCCTTGGCGAACTTGGCGGCCACCGTCTTCAGGTACGACGCCTTCACCGCCTCCACGGGAGAGTGCGCCTTCGCGTCGCCCCCGTGGCCCCCCTCGCCGTTTCCGCCGCCCGCGTCGGCCTTCGCGCCGCCGCAGGCCGTGAGGCCGCCCACGAGCAGTGCGGTACCCGCCATCGCGATACCGGCCCGGGTCCGGACAGGCTTGTGCATCTTGGTTCTCCCCCGTGATCGTGCGTCGAATTCAAGGCGACCCTACGTTCCCCCTCGGGCGGATCTCGCCCCCTTCGGGCCCGTGACGACCCGCCTGTGGCCCGAAACACGGAAACGGGCCCCTCGCCGCCCTGTGAAGGGGGCGAGGGGCCCGTTCAGCCACTCAGCGAGCCGTCAGGCTCAGACAGCAGCCGGGTCTTCCTCGACGAGGAGGTTCCGGGTGCGGTTCGAGTCCAGCTGGATGCCGGGACCCATCGTGGTGCTCAGGGCGGCCTTCTTGATGTAGCGGCCCTTCGCGGCGGACGGCTTCAGACGAAGGATCTCGTCCAGGGCCGCGCCGTAGTTCTCGACCAGCTGCTCATCGGAGAAGGAGACCTTGCCGATGATGAAGTGCAGGTTCGAGTGCTTGTCGACGCGGAACTCGATCTTGCCACCCTTGATCTCGGTGACAGCCTTCGCGACGTCCATCGTGACGGTGCCGGTCTTCGGGTTCGGCATGAGGCCACGGGGACCGAGCACGCGGCCGAGGCGGCCGACCTTGCCCATGAGGTCCGGGGTGGCCACAACGGCGTCGAACTCGTTCAGGCGGTTGCCCTTGGCGATCTCGTTGATCAGCTCGTCGTCGCCGACAATGTCGGCGCCGGCGGCTTCCGCGGCCGCAGCACGGTCACCGGTCGCGAAGACCAGGACCCGGGCGGTCTTGCCGGTGCCGTGCGGGAGGTTCACGGTGCCACGCACCATCTGGTCGGCCTTGCGCGGGTCGACACCCAGGCGGAAGGCGACCTCGACGGTGCTGTCGAACTTGGTCGCGGAGGTCTCCTTGGCGAGACGGACGGCCTCGAGCGGGGCGTACAGCTTCTCCCGGTCGACCTTGGCGTCCGCAGCGCGGAGAGTCTTGCTGCGCTTCACTTCTGCTCCTGTTTTTTGGCTTCAGGCATGGAGTCGTGGTGCGGACCAGCGCTTGGTCCTACCACTGGTGGTGCTGGAGGGGGCTGGATCAGCCTTCGACCGTGACGCCCATCGAGCGCGCGGTGCCGGCGATGATCTTCATCGCGGCGTCGACGTCGTTGGCGTTCAGGTCGGGCATCTTCAGCTCGGCGATCTCGCGGACCTGGGCGCCGGTGAGCTTGGCGACCTTGGTCTTGTGCGGCTCGCCGGAGCCCTTCTCGATGCCCGCGGCCTTCAGGATGAGGCGCGCGGCCGGCGGAGTCTTGGTGATGAAGGTGAAGGAACGGTCGTCGTAGACCGTGATCTCCACCGGCACGACCATGCCACGCTGCGACTCGGTCGCGGCGTTGTAGGCCTTGCAGAACTCCATGATGTTGACGCCGTGCTGACCGAGCGCGGGGCCGACCGGCGGAGCCGGGTTGGCCGCACCGGCCTTGATCTGGAGCTTGATGAGCCCCGTGATCTTCTTCTTCTTGGGAGGCATTGCTCTCTCCGGGTCCTAGTGAGAGTTTTTCGCCGCCAACCGGTCATCCGGATGGAGGCATACCGCACCACGATAACGGGTATCGGTGCGGGGCTGAAAACCGAGCAGGTCAGACCGCCCTTCGAGGGGCAATCTGACCTGTCCGGAAGCTGTGTCTCAGAAGAGGTGGATCAGTTCTTCTGGATCTGGTCGAAGCTGAGCTCGACCGGGGTCTCGCGACCGAAGATCTCGACGAGGCCCTTGACCTTCTTCGAGTCCGGGTTGATCTCGTTGATCGTCGCCTGCAGCGTCGCGAACGGGCCGTCGGTGACGGTGACCGAGTCGCCGACCTCGAAGTCCAGGACCTCGATGGTGCGCTTGACGGAGGGCGCGGGCAGACCGGCCGCCTCCGCGGCGGCCTTGTCGGCCTTCTCCTTGGCCTCCGGCGCGAGCATCTTGACGATCTCGTCCAGGGTCAGCGGGTACGGGTCGTACGCGTTGCCGACGAAGCCGGTGACGCCAGGCGTGTTGCGGACGACGCCCCAGGACTCGTTCGTCAGATCCATGCGGACGAGAACGTAACCGGGCAGCTTGTTCTGCCGGACGTTCTTGCGCTCGCCGTTCTTGATCTGGACGATCTCTTCCTCGGGCACCTCGGCCTGGTAGATGAACTCCTCGACGTTCAGCGAGACGGCGCGCTGCTCCAGGTTGGCCTTCACGCGCTTCTCGTAGCCGGCGTAGGTGTGGATCACGTACCACTCGCCGGGAAGCAGGCGAAGCTCGTCGCGCAGGGCCTGGACGGGGTCGACGGGCTCGGCGGGCTCGACCGGAGCGGCCTCTTCGGCCTCCGCGTCGTCGTCCTCGGCCTCGACGTCAACCTCGACGTCGTCGGCGGCCTCTTCGAACTCGGCGTCGTCCTCGATCTCGGCGTCGGCCTCGATCTCGTCCTCGACGTGCAGCGCGGCCTCTTCGGCGGCGACACCCGCCTTGGCGTCGGCGTGCTCGGCCTCATCGGGGTCCACAGCGTCTGCCGCCTCGACGATGTCGAGCTCGTCCTCGACGGACTCGACGGAGTCGTGGCTCGCGTTCAGGTTCGGGTCAGACACGGTGGCTGCTTCTTCCTGGATACAAAAGGTGGTGGAACATGCGAAAACGGGCGGCACCCATCAAGGCGCCGCCCTCCGCGGGGATCAGCCGAAGACGAACTTGATGGCTTCCTGGAACCCATAGTCAATCACGGTCACCAGACCGATCATGATGACGACGAAGACAATCACCACGGTGGTGTACGTCGTGAGCTGATGACGAGTGGGCCAGACAACCTTGCGGAGTTCCGCGACGATCTGGCGGTAGAAAAGCGCGAGACGGCCCAGGGGGCCCTTCTTGCCGCGCTTGCCGCCCTTACGGGCCTTCTTCTCGCGCGTCTCGTCCTCGGCGTCAGGCATGTCGATGGAGCCCAGGGCGTCCGTCACGTCTCTCACCTGAATCCGGGTCGTGGCCGTACCGCGCCCGGTTGCGCCGCACGGCGTTGCATCTAAGTACGTACCTGCGCACACACATCCGAGAAGGAGTGTGGAGCAGGGCCGGAGGGACTCGAACCCCCAACCGCTGGTTTTGGAGACCAGTGCTCTACCAATTGAGCTACGACCCTTTGCGTCCCCCAACCTACCGCATCCGAGCGAGTGCACGGAGTGCTCACGCTCTGCAGCGGCTGGCGAGGTCCAACGACAGGTGAGTGTACGTGAACCGGGCCCTGACGTCGAACAGCACCCGGGCTGACATGCTCCGCTCGCCGTCGGAGGGTCTCCGTCCGCCGTCCGGTGCGTGTCCGGTCCGATGACTGAAACGGTGTGCGGCGCTTCTTTGCCGTCTGGGACGATTGCTCGCATGACCTCTGCAACGCCTTCCTCCGAGCGCCGGGTGTCCGCCCGTATCGGCGCCATTTCCGAGTCCGCCACCCTCGCCGTGGACGCCAAGGCCAAGGCCCTCAAGGCCGCCGGGCGCCCGGTGATCGGCTTCGGTGCCGGTGAGCCCGACTTCCCGACCCCGGACTACATCGTCGAGGCCGCGGTCGAGGCCTGCCGCAACCCCAAGTACCACCGCTACACGCCGGCCGGCGGCCTGCCCGAGCTCAAGGCCGCGATCGCCGCCAAGACCCTCCGCGACTCCGGCTACGAGGTCGACGCGTCGCAGGTCCTGGTGACCAACGGCGGCAAGCAGGCGATCTACGAGGCCTTCGCGGCCATCCTGGACCCGGGTGACGAGGTCATCGTCCCGGCTCCGTACTGGACCACCTACCCGGAGTCGATCCGTCTCGCCGGCGGTGTCCCGGTCGAGGTCGTCGCCGACGAGACCACCGGCTACCGCGTCTCCGTCGAGCAGCTCGAAGCGGCCCGCACCGAGCGCACCAAGGTCGTCCTCTTCGTCTCCCCGTCCAACCCGACCGGTTCGGTCTACAGCGAGGCCGACGCGAAGGCGATCGGCGAGTGGGCCGCCGAGCACGGCCTGTGGGTGCTGACGGACGAGATCTACGAGCACCTGGTCTACGGCGACGCGAAGTTCACCTCGCTGCCGGTCCTGGTCCCGGCCCTGCGCGACAAGTGCATCATCGTCAACGGCGTCGCCAAGACGTACGCGATGACCGGCTGGCGCGTGGGCTGGGTCATCGCCCCGCAGGACGTCATCAAGGCGGCGACCAACCTGCAGTCGCACGCCACCTCCAACGTCTCCAACGTGGCCCAGGTCGCCGCGCTGGCCGCCGTCTCGGGCAACCTCGACGCGGTCGCCGAGATGCGCAAGGCCTTCGACCGCCGCCGCCAGACGATGGTCAGGATGCTGAACGAGATCGACGGCGTCTTCTGCCCGACCCCCGAGGGCGCGTTCTACGCGTACCCGTCGGTCAAGGAGCTCATCGGCAAGGAGATCCGCGGCAAGCGCCCGCAGAGCTCCGTCGAGCTCGCCGCCCTGATCCTGGACGAGGTCGAGGTCGCGGTCGTCCCGGGCGAGGCCTTCGGCACCCCCGGCTACCTGCGCCTCTCCTACGCCCTGGGCGACGAGGACCTGGTCGAGGGCGTCTCCCGCATCCAGAAGCTCCTGGCGGAGGCCAAGGCTTAGAGCGGCCCGCAGCCACCCCTGAGCGGCGTCTCCCCCTGACCGGGGCGGCGCCGCTCAGCCATGTTCGGGGTGCGGGCTGCCGCTGCACGCGGCTTCCCGGGCTCCGCCCGGACCCTCCCCCAGACTTCGTCCGGGGGGACCCCCACTCAAACGCCGGAGAGGCTGGATGTGGCTGATGCCGCCTGACGGCGCTTGATGCCGCACCCTCGTACGGGCAGGGCCAAATCCAGCCCCGCCGGCGATTGAGGCGCGGGGTCCGGGGCGGAGCCCCGATCTTTGAGCCCCGCCGGCGATTGAGGCGCGGTCCGGGCGGCGCCCGGCACCCCTGACGGCCCCGCTCTCGCGTTCGAGCAAGCCCCCGAAAGGTAAAACCCCCTCCCGCCGAGCGCAGCGGTACGGCAGGATCACTGGATGGAGCACGTACGCGATCTCACGCTTCTGCCGAAAGCCCACCTCCACCTGCACTTCACCGGCTCGATGCGACCATCGACCCTCCTGGAGCTCGCCGACAAGTACGGCGTGCGCCTCCCGGACGCCCTCACCGCCGGCGAGCCCCCGAAGCTCCGCGCCACCGACGAGCGCGGCTGGTTCCGGTTCCAGCGGCTCTACGACGCCGCCCGTTCCTGCCTCCGCGAGCCCGACGACATCCGCCGCCTGGTCCGCGAGGCCGCGGAGGAGGACGTACGGGACGGCAGCGGCTGGCTGGAGATCCAGGTGGATCCCACCTCCTACGCCCCCCTGCTCGGCGGGATGATCCCGGCCGTCGAGATCATCCTCGACGCCGTCGACGCGGCCTCCCGCGAGACCGGCCTCGGCATGCGGGTCCTCATCGCCGCCAACCGCATGAAGCACCCCCTCGACGCCCGCACCCTGGCCCGCCTCGCCGTCCGCTACGCCGACCGCGGGGTCGTCGGCTTCGGGCTCTCCAACGACGAGCGCCGCGGCATGGCCCGCGACTTCGACCGGGCCTTCGCCATCGCCCGCGAGGGCGGCCTCCTCGCCGCCCCGCACGGCGGCGAGCTCACCGGCCCCTCCTCGGTCCGCGACTGCCTCGACGATCTGCACGCCGCCCGCATCGGGCACGGCGTTCGGGCCGCGGAGGACCCCCGCCTGCTGAAGCGGCTCGCCGACCGGCAGATCACCTGCGAGGTCTGCCCGGCCTCCAACGTCGCCCTCGGGGTGTACGAGCGGCCCGAGGACGTCCCGCTGCGCACCCTCTTCGAGGCCGGCGTGCCGATGGCGCTGGGCGCGGACGACCCGCTGCTCTTCGGGTCCCGGCTCGCCGCCCAGTACGAGATCGCCCGCCGCCACCACGGTTTCACGGACCCGGAGCTCGCCGAGCTGGCCCGCCAGTCCGTCCGCGGCTCGGCCGCGCCCGCCGACGTACAGGAGAAGTTGCTGGCCGGGATCGACCACTGGCTCACCGGGTGAGCCGCAGGTCCCCCTCGTAGCAGTCGGCGCGCACCCGGTGCCCGTCCTGGAAGCCGATCTCCAGGTGGGTGCGACCCTGCTCGGGCAGCGCGAACTCGGCGACCGAGGCGACGGTCTCGCCGAGGTGGCGCAGGAAGGGGTGGTCGCCGAGGTCCTCGCCGACCTCGATGCGGCCCCACTCCCCCATGTCGTAGGGCTCGTGGGGCGCCGCGGACTCGACGATGAGGCACTGGTCGGACCCGGTGGTGATGCGGATCGAGTCGCCGACGCTGTCGATCAGCCAGACGTCGAGGGGCGCCTCGGAGCGCTCACCGTCGCTGATGTGCCAGGACGCGACGACTCTGCTGAGCGTGCGGCCCACGAGGCGGGTGGGGTCCGTACCGGCCCCGTGCAGGGGACAGAGCATGGGCGGCCGGGACTCCTCAGATGCTGACGCCGACCGTCACCGGCTCGTTGACGAGGGTGACGCCGAAGGCCGCGTGGACACCCGCGACGACCTCGCGGGCCAGGGCGAGGAGATCCTCGGTGGTGGCCTCGCCGCGGTTGGTGAGGGCGAGGGTGTGCTTGGTGGAGATGCGCGCGGGGCCTGTGCCGTAGCCCTTGGTGAAGCCGGCCTTGTCGATCAGCCAGGCGGCGCTGGTCTTCGTACGGCCGTCGCCGGCGGGGTACGCGGGCGGGGCGGTGTCGGCGCCGAGGCGGTCCTGGACGCGGGCGAGGAAGGCGGCGTACGCCTCGTCGGTCAGGATCGGGTTGTGGAAGAAGGAGCCGGCCGACCAGGTGTCGTGGTCGGCGGGGTCGAGGACCATGCCCTTCCCGGCGCGCAGGCGCAGCACGGTCTCGCGGGCGGTGGCGGCCGGGACCCGGTCGCCGGCCTCGACGCCGAGGGCGCGGGCGGTCTCGGGGTACTTGATCGGCGCGGAGAGGCCGCCCGCGTCCTCCAGGGCGAAGCGGACGCGCAGGACGACGTAGCGCTCGGGCTGGTCCTTGAAGGTGCTGTTGCGGTACCGGAAGGCGCACTCGGCGGCGCTCAGCGTGACCGTTTCCCCGGTGGTGCGGTCGTAGGCGACGACCTCGGTGATCGTGTCGCAGACCTCCTGGCCGTACGCCCCGACGTTCTGGATCGGGGTGGCGCCGGCCGAGCCGGGGATCCCGGCGAGGCACTCGATCCCGGCGAGGCCTGCCTCGACGGTGCGGGCGACGGCGTCGCTCCAGTTCTCGCCGGCGGCGAGCTCCAGCCGCGTCCCGTCCAGGTGGAAGCCGGTGGTCGCGATGCGCAGGGCGGTGCCGTCGAAGCCCTGGTCGCCGATGACCAGGTTGCTGCCGCCGCCGATGACCAGGAGCGGGGTCCCGCTCTCGTCCGCGGCGCGCACGGCGGCGACGACCTCGGCATCGGTGGTCGCGGTGACCAGACGGGCAGCGGGACCACCGAGACGGAAGGTGGTCAGCGGGGCGAGGGGGGCGTCGTGGAGTTCCTGCACGTGGACAAGAGTACGGTCCGTGCCCTCCGCATCCCTGCGGGGCCACGGACCGTGCCTCACGAGGCGGCTTTCTGTTCGGCGAGGCGCCGCTCGGCCTCCTCCCAGCCGATGGGCAGCTCGGAGGCGCGCACGGTCCAGAAGGTGAAGGCGGATTCCTTCATGAACGCGGCGGCCGCGCGGGAACTGGACCGGTGCGGCTCGCTGCCGGCGAAGCGGTAGAGCGCGTCCCGGTCCTCCCAGGCGGAAAGGGTCAGGAAGGTGCGCCGCAGGACGCGGGCCCGCAGGGCGGCTCCGTGGGCGCCGGGAGCCTTGCGGATCTGCAGGATGATGCCGGGGGCCTTGAGGAAGAACCTGAAGGCACCAACAAGGCCGGCGGTCTCGAAGCGGGAGGCCATGACGTAGACCTCGGCGTCGGGGGCTGCCTGGGTGGGCGTGGACCAGGGGATGTCAGGCATGGCGGGCACTCCTTCACGATGAGTCGTACGGATCTTCGTGCGCGGGCGGCGCTGCGCTCCTCCCGGCCGGCCCCCGCGCGACCCCCGGCCGGCGAGCGGGGTCGGTCCGGTCAGCGGGCGGCGGGCACCTTCTCGGGTGTCGCGCCGGCCCCGACGGCGACGGGAGCCGGGGCGGACGTCGCCCGGCGCGGCAGGAGCAGGGCGAAGCAGGCGGCCAGGGCGACGGCGCCGGCCCCGATCCACAGGGCGGGGATGGTGCCGTCGGTGAAGGCCTGCGGGGATTCGTAGCCGCCCTGTGCGGAGAAGACCGAGGCCAGGACGGCGACGCCGAGGGCTCCGCCGACCTCGCGCAGGGCGTTGTTGGTGCCGGAGGCCCGGCCCTGGTCGGCGGGGGCCACGGTGGACATCAGGACGTTGGCGGCGGGGGCGAAGTAGAGGGCCATGCCGATCCCGCTGAGGATCAGCGGCGGGAGCTGGGCGACGTACGAGACGTCCGTGCTCAGGACCGCCGCGAACCAGCCGAGGCCGAGGGCCTGGAACGCCAGGCCGGCGGCAACGACGGGACGGCCGCCGATGCGGTCGGAGAGGATCCCGGCCAGCGGCGCGACGACCATCGGCATCCCGGTCCAGGGGAGCATGCGCAGCCCGGCCTCGGTCGGCGAGTACCCGGCGACGCCCTGGAGGAACTGGCTGAGCAGGAAGATCGAGCCGAACATGCCCAGGAACATCAGCAGGCTGGCGACGTTGATCCCGAGGAAGCCGCGGTTCTGGAAGAGCCGCATGGGGAGCATCGGGTTGGCGTTGGTGAAGCCGTGGCGGATGAAGCCACCGACGAGCGCCGCCCCGACGATCAGGCCGGTGAGTACGGGAGCACTGGTCCAGCCCTCGGAGTTGGCGTTGACGAGGGCGTAGACGATGCCGAAGAGGCCGCCGCTGATGAGCAGGGTGCCGGGGATGTCGAGGCGGGCGCCCGGGGCGGTGGACTCGGCGAGCCGCAGACGGGCGAGCGGTATGAGCGCCAGACCGATCGGGACGTTCAGCCAGAAGATCCACTGCCAGGAGATGTGCTCGGTGAGACTGCCACCGATGAGGGGGCCGCTGGCGACCGCGAGGCCGGTGACGGCTCCGTAGATGCCGAGGGCCATGCCGCGGCGGGCGGCCGGTACGGCGGCGGTGAGCAGGGTGAGCGTGAGCGGCATCATGATCGCGGCGCCGACGCCCTGCACGGCGCGGGCGGCGATCAGCGCGTCGATGCCGGGCGAGAGCGCGGCGGCGGCGGAGGCTCCGGTGAACACCGCCAGCCCGGCGATGAACAGCCGCCGGCGCCCGAACCGGTCCCCCAGCGCGGCGCCGAACATCAGGAGGACGGCAAAGGTGAGCGTGTACGCGTTCACCGTCCACTCCAGGTCCTCCAGCCGGCCGCCGAGGTCCTCGCGGATGGCGGGGAGGGCGGTGGTGACGACCAGGTTGTCGAGTGCGGCCATGAAGCTGGCCACGCCGGTGAGGACGAGGGCCCAGACGGCGGGCCCCCGGAGCTTGGTGTCCGTGTCGTGCGTGTTCACGATTCCCCCTGCAACTTGTTAGTTATTGCTGACTAACTTCCGTGGCCATGAAAATGCGCGCGAGCGGATCTCGCGCGCCCTCACTTCTCCGAATGCCCCTTGGCGCGGGCCGACGGGTTCAGACCCTCCCAGACCCGGTGCTCGGGCGGGAACCCCATGGCGGCGAGCGTATTGATCAGCATTCCGTACGCCATGAAGGTCGTGGTCTCGCCGACGTCCCCGCCAAAGGGCACGTGGACCGTGTCCCAGAGCTCCATCCAGCCCTTGCGCACGATCTCGCCGAGCTCGTGATCCCCGGCCGCCTCGGCGGCGGCGACGGTGACGTACATCTGGAGCTGCATCTGGAGCTTGTCGGGATCCTCGGCGATCAGCCGGCTGTAGGCGTTCGCCATGGCAAGGGTGGCCTCCTCACCGTGCAGCCCTTCGGCAGCCTCGGCGAAGACCGCCCGCGTATCCCGCATGCAGCGTTCGGCAGCGGCGAGGAAGATGGCGGGCTTGTTCGGGAAGAGCCGGAAGAGATACGGCTGCGAGACGCCCACCCGCTTGGCGATCGCCTCGGTGGAGGTCCCGTAGTAACCCCCGCGCGCGAACTCGTGCATCGCCGCACGAATCACACTCTCCCGCCGCTCATCTGCACTCATCCTTGCCATGCCCCAAAGTTAGTGCTCAATCACTAACTTCGTCAAGGGGACCACGGGGCAAGACGAAAGGCCCGGGCGGCCACGGCCGCCGCGCACGGAAGCGATGGCGGCTCACGCCCAGCCCCAGACTGCCGGCAGCCGCCAGAACGCGCGAACCAAGCACCGATCGGTGGCGGCTTATGTCCGGCCCCAGACGGCCGGCAGCCGCCAAGACGTGCGCAACCGCGTAGCGATCTGACGCGCCCCCCGACCGGGCCGGGTGTGGCCGACACGCCCGTCCCTGTCCCGTTCGCCCGGCCCGTTCTTCTGGGGGTTTCCCGGCCGTCTTCGATTTTCCGTGGCGGGACGGTCGGTCAAGGGTGGCCGCAGGCCATCGCGCAGCGACGCGACGAAGGAGCGCCCTTGAGGGACCGTCCCGCCACGGAAGACGATAAGAGCGACGGGAAACCCCCGAGCCCCAGCGGAGGCACCCGACACCCCGGCACCCCCACCCACCCGCCTCAGGCGAGTTCGACCACCGCGCGCGACATGCCCAGGACCTTCTGGCCCGCGCTCATGGCCGTCACGTCGACCCGGACGCGGTTGCCGTCCAGCTTCGCGGCGACCTTGGCCGTGACCTCGATCAGCCCGCCCCGGTCGTCGTTCGGGACCACGACGGGCTTGGTGAAGCGCACGCCGTATTCGACGACCGCACCCGGGTCGCCGACCCAGTCGGTGACCACGCGGATCGCCTCGGCCATGGTGAACATGCCGTGCGCGATCACGTCCGGCAGTCCGACCTCCTTGGCGAACTTCTCGTTCCAGTGGATCGGGTTGAAGTCGCCCGAGGCACCGGCGTACTGGACGAGCGTGGCGCGCGTCACGGGGAAGGACGCCGCCGGCAGCTCGGTGCCGACCTCGACGTCGGCGTACTGGATCTGCGCTGCCATGTCAGGCCTCCTCGGGGGCGCGGGAGACGAGCTTCGTCCACGCCGTCACCACGTGTTCGCCGGTCTCGTCGTGGACCTCGCCGCGGATGTCGATGATGTCGTTGCCCGCCATCGACTTCACGGCCTCGATGGTGGAGGTCACCGAGAGTCGGTCACCCGCGCGCACCGGGCGGGAGTACGCGAACTTCTGGTCGCCGTGCACGACTCGGCTGTAGTCCAGACCCAGCTGCGGGTCCTCGATGACCTGGCCGGCCGCCTTGAAAGTGATGGCGAACACAAAAGTCGGCGGCGCGATCACATCGGAGTAGCCGTACGACTTGGCTGCCTCGGGGTCGGTGTAGACGGGATTGGCGTCACCCACCGCAACCGCGAATTCGCGGATCTTCTCCCGGCCGACCTCGTACGGATCGGTGGGCGGGTAGCTCCGCCCCACGAAGGACTGGTCGAGAGCCATGCTCACTACCTCCTGTTGAAGGGACACGAAAGACACAGGAACAAGAACAAAAACGAGAACAACTACGAGAAGAAGGACGAGAGAAGAAGGGCAAGGCCAGGCACGGAAACGACACAAGGCCGCCCCCCGATGAAGGGGACGACCTCATGACGGTGCCTGTATTTGAGACTTCGCTGGGGTCAGCGGGTCTCGCGGTGCGCGGTGTGCGAGTTGCAGCGCGGGCAGTGCTTCTTCATCTCAAGACGGTCCGGGTTGTTACGCCGGTTCTTCTTGGTGATGTAGTTCCGCTCCTTGCACTCCACGCAGGCCAGCGTGATCTTCGGGCGGACGTCGGTGGCAGCCACGTGAGTGCTCCTTGACGGAAATTGGGACGGATGAACGCATACAAGAGTAGCCGACCGGGAGACCGACCCCGCAATCGGCTACTGTGTGTAGCGGCGACCGGACTTGAACCGGTGACACAGCGATTATGAGCCGCTTGCTCTACCGACTGAGCTACGCCGCTTTGATGTGATCAGCTCCCCACCCGAGGGTGGGGAACCTCTCTCACCAGAGCCCCAATGCGGAATCGAACCGCAGACCTTCTCCTTACCATGGAGACGCTCTACCGACTGAGCTATTGGGGCGAGCGATGAAGACATTACACGGTTGCCCGCCGATCGCCCAAATCCTTTGCGGGGACCGGGCTCCGAGGGGGTCGCGCGGCCCTTCTCGATCAACCCACCGACCACTCCCACCCCACCTTTCAGCCGGAATGTGTGCGGGCTCACATCCACACGGGGGGCGGGGGAGCGGGGGGCTAGGGAGCGGGGGGGCGCACGCGCCCGGCCAACGGGCGCCGCGGCGTACCCAGGCGCCCCGGCGTACGGGCACCACACCGGTACGACTATTGCGCTCTTCCGTGAAGCGGGGTGCGCCGCGCCCTAGGCTCTGAGCACGCTGCGTGATCTTGGGTCGTGGGCCGCGGCCAGGGCCCAGGAACCGCCCGAGCCACCGCAGGAGCGCGATGTCCGACAGCCAGCCGCAGCAGCCGTTCCAGTCCCCCCGTAGTGGCAACGGCAACGCGGCCGCAGCCGAGGCCACCACCCTGCTGCTCGCCGGGGCCCGCCTCACCGACGGCCGGACCGTCGACGTCCGCCTGAGCGGCGGCCGGATCCAGGCCGTCGGCACCGCGGGCAGCCTCCCCGCCCCCGCGCTCTCCCGGGTCGACCTGGGCGGCTACCTGCTGCTCCCCGCCCCCGCCGAACCGCACGCCCACGGGGACACCGCACTCACCGCCGACGGCGAGGGACCGGTCTCCTACACCCCCGACGAGGTCCAGCGCCGGGCCACCGAGGCCGCCCTGCTCCAGCTCGGCCACGGCGCCACCGCGGTCCGCTCCCACGTCCGCATCGGCGACATGCACGGCCTCGGCCCGATGGAGGCCGTGCTCCAGGCCCGGCGCTCCCTGCGCGGGCTCACCGACCTCACCGCCGTGGCCGTCCCCCGGCTGCTGACCGGGGTGGCCGGCGCGGACGGGCTCGCCATGCTCCGGGACGCGGTCAAGATGGGCGCCTCCGTGATCGGCGGCTGCCCGGACCTGGACCCGGACCCGACGGGCTTCCTCGAAGCCGTCCTGGAACTCGCCGCCGAGCACGGCTGCCCCGTGGATCTGCACACGGACGGTGACGATCCCGGCCGCCTCTCCCGGCTCGCGGCGATGGCCGGCGGGCTGCGCCCCGGGGTGACCATCGGCCCCTGCGGGGGCCTGTCCCGGCTCCCCCTGGACGCGGCGGCCCGCGCCGCCGACCAGCTGGCGGCGGCCGGCGTACGGGTGACCTGCCTGCCCCAGGGCGACTGCGCGGCCCTGGAGCGCCGCGGCCTGCGCACCGCGCCCGTACGCCTGCTGCGGGCCTCCGGCGTACGGGTCGCGGCCGGCAGCGGGGCCCTGCGGGACGCCGGGAACCCGGTCGGCCGCGGCGACCCGCTGGAAGCCGCGTACCTGCTGGCCTCCCAGGGCGGGCTCCGGGCCGGCGAGGCCTACGACTCGGTCAGCGCCTGCGCCCGCGAGGCCATGGGCCTGCCGGAGGTGCGGGTGGAGGCCGGCTTCCCGGCGGAGCTGCTCGCCGTACGCGGGGACCGGATCGCGGGCGTGCTGTCCCTCGCGTACAGCCGGATCGTCATCCACCGCGGGCGGGTGGTAGCCCGTACGAGTGCCGTCCGGGAGTACTGCGACTCGGCGGTAGCGGTGGCGCTCGACCTGCCCCGGCAGGGCCGTACGGAGCCCGGTCCCTGAAGTTCGCCGTGCGTTCGCGGGCGTGGGCGCCCGGCTCGTCGTACGGTCGGGGCATGCGCATCGTCATCGCGGGTGGACACGGTCAGATCGCGCTGCGGCTGGAGCGCCTGCTCGCCGCGCGCGGGTACGAGGTCGCGGGCATCATCCGCGACCCGGCACAGGGCGACGACCTCAGGGAGGCGGGCGCCGAGCCGGTGCTCTGCGACCTGGAGTCGGCCTCGGTGGAACACGTGGCCGGGATCCTGCAGGGCGCGGACGTGGCGGTGTTCGCGGCGGGCGCGGGCCCCGGCAGCGGCATCGGGCGCAAGGACACCGTGGACCGGGGCGCGGCGGTGCTCTTCTCCGATGCGGCCGAACGGGCCCGTGTGCGGCGCTTCCTGATGGTCTCTTCGATGGGCGCGGACGCCCACCACGGCGGCGACGAGGTCTTCGACGCCTATCTGCGGGCCAAGGGCGAGGCCGACGACCACGTACGCACCCGGCTGGGCCTGGAGTGGACGGTCCTGCGCCCCGGCTCGCTGATCGACGACGCCGGGACGGGTCTGGTCCGTCTGGAGGCGCAGACGGGCCGTGGGGCCGTTCCGCGCGACGACGTGGCGGCGGTGCTGGCCGAGCTGGTCGAGACCCCGGCGACGGCGGGCCTGACGCTGGAGCTGATCTCCGGTTCGACCCCGGTCCAGGTGGCCGTCAAGGACGTGGCGGGCAACTGACGGCCACCCGGGCGTTGGTTCGGAACGTGGTGAGGACGAGGGTTCGTCCGAGGGCTCGTCCCAGGGCTCGTCCGAGGGCTCGGACGGTGGCTCAGAACCCGGCGTTGACCTTGTCGTCGGACCGCCCGACCGAATCCTGCTGGTACCGGTCCTCGTAGGCCTGCCGGATCCGTTCGATGCGCGTGCTGCGCTCGTCGGCCTCCTTCTCGGGGTACAGGAGGACCACCTCGTACGAGGTCTCGCGGACGGTCTTGCCGTCCTTGCCCCGCCACTGGCCGTATCCGTCGTGGAGGGTCAGTCCCTCGGGGAAGGCGGGGGTGATCTCCGCGTCGAGGAACCGCATGAACTCCCGCTCCTCGACGGGGCCTCGGCCGTCGGCGCGTTCGGTGCCGAAGTACAGCCGGGTCTCCTGGTACGGCTTCCCCACGTCCGTGTGCAGGGCCGCTCCCATCAGAGCGGGAATCCCCGCGCCGAGCAGGGCGACGAGCACCCCGCCGCCGACCTTCCCCCGTGTATCAGATGTCCATTTCACTCCGGGTGAACGAACAGGAGCTCGCGACGATGCGGTCGATGGGCCGACGGTGGGCTGCCGGTGGGCGACGGTGGGCCAGCGGTCGCCGACGGTGGGCCGTCGGTGGCCCACGGGCCGGGCCGGCGGCCGTCATGGACTCCGCAGGCGCCGCCCCCACCAGGGTTCGTCACGGGCGGCGTACGGGTCGTTGAGGGTACGGGCTAGGAACCGCGCGTCGAGCGGTGCGAGCACCGCACGCAACTCGCGCCGGGCACGCGGCGGGAGGAGGAGGCAGACGGTCTCCAGCGAGTCGCGGCAGTAGAGCAGCGAGTCACAGCACCCGGGGTCTTCGTCCATGCCGGGGTAGATGATCCACGGTCCCCGCTGGTACACGGTCCGGCGCCAGTGGTTCACGGCGCTGTACGTCATGCCGTGGCAGTACCGGCGGCGTTCGACGCGGGCTATCGCGGCGAGCGTGCGCGAGGAGACCCCTGGAACGACGCCGCGCTGGGCCGGCCGGGGCGTTCTGACGGGCAGGTCCATCCTGACCTGCGAAGGTGCCTTACGCGGCACGGGCCTTTCGGCTGCTGTTGTTGGTCACGCGGTCAGCATGCCGTAGCCGCGGTGCCGCCGCCCGGTGTTTTTCCGCCGGGGCGATGGCGGGAAGCCCGCCCGGCCCTGGTCGTCGGGCGCGGGACGGGCTTCTGGCCGGTTGCGGTCAGCGGGTGGGGTTACCAGGGTTACCAGTAGATGACCGCGTACCCGTCGCCGCCGTCCTTGCCGCGGGAGCCGGAGTGGCCGATGGCCCGGGTGGCGCCGCCGCCCCGGCCGCCGTCGCCACCGATTGCGGCACCTGCCGGGAGCTCGACGATGCCGTCGGCGGTGCCGCCACCGGTGCCGTCGGCGTTGCCCGGGTCACCGGACACGTTGACGCCGCCCGAGGAGCACCATCCGTCGCCGCCCTGCCCCGGCGTGCCGGGGTCGCCGGGACCGCGGTCCGCGGCGCCGCCGCCCCCGCCTCCGGTGCCGCCGGTGGCGGTCAGGAGCGCGGTGCCGGTCGAGGCCACGATGAGGGACGTGGTGGTGCCCGCGCCGCCGGCGGTGCCGTTCGCGCCCGGCGCGCCGCCGAGGCCGTTGGCGCCGCCGGTGCCGACGTCGACCCCGTAGTTCGTTCCGGGGGTGACCTCGATGACGCACCAGGTGAAGCCGCCGCCACCACCGCCCCCACCGGTGCCGCCGGTGTTGTTGCGCGGGGCTTCGGCGGCGACACCGTCTCCGTCCGAGGCCGGGTTGCCGCCCGCGGGGTTGCCGGCGTTCGGGTTCCCGTTTCCGTTTCCGTTCGGGTTCCCGTTTCCGTTCCCGTTTCCGTTGTTGCGGGCCGAGCCGCCGCCACCACCGCCGCCACCGCCGGCGCCCCACGCCTGGACGAACACCGAGGTGACGCCCGGCGGGGCCGTGAAGGTGTTGTCCGAGGTGAACTGCTGCAGACCGTGGAGGACCTCGGGGAGCTTCTTGTGGTCTCCATGGCCGTGCTTCTTGGGCTCGGCCACCTTGGTGTGGTCCGACGGCTTGGGATCGTCCGCGGCCGCGGTCGGTGCCACCGCGATCAGCTGGCCGGTCAGGGCCGCCGCTGTGGCGATGGAGGCGAGCAGAACCCGGGAACGCCCCCGGGGCCGTCGAATCGTCGCCGTCTGATGCTTCAGGTTCATGGCTTCCTTACCCGCCGACGCCGAGGGCTGCCGCGGGAGTGCGAGGGGAGGGTGCGTGGACCGCGGGTTTGCCCTGTGGCCCTGTGAGTTCTTCACGCGCCGCCCATCCGACCCGCTGCCGACGCGGCGGTGGCGCTGGCAGGGCCGAGGCTGTGACCCAGGCAGGTGAGTAGTTCATCTGACCGGAGCAATTCGAGGCTGGGAATCGTTTCCAGCGCTTCCGGGGCCGCCAGAGATGACGTGTGGGTCGGCGACGTCGGCGCCCCGCCCCCGGATTCGGCGCGGGGCGGGGCCTTGGTGCGCAGGGCCGGGGGACGAACGGGCGACCGCCATTCGAATGCAATCTCAGAGCGTCCGAACCAGGGTGCAGGAAATGACCCGACGCGAGCGATACCACTCGTACGTCTCGCCGGGCTCCAAGATCAGTTCCTCCTCCTCTCCACGTGCAGGGAGAGGAGCAGGAGGGCTGCCCGGCTTGTAACCGAGAGGAAAAGCATCGATGAAGAATCGTCTCGTACTCGCCGGATGTGCCGTTGTGGCGAGCGTGGGCATGTGCATGGCGGCCTCGCCGGCCATGGCGCAGACCCCGAAGAAGGTGAACATCGCCTGTGGCGACGTCGCCGCGCTCATCACCGCCGTCGGGGCGGCGAATACGAATGCCGCGGGCGGCACGATCAACCTGGCCAAGGACTGCGCGTACCGGTTCACGGGCGGCTTCGAGGGTTCGGAGAATGCCCTGCCGGCCATCAGCGGGAACGTCGCGCTCGTCGGTCACAACTCGACCCTGATCCGCTCGGTGACCGGCGGCAGCCCCCTCTTCCGTCTCCTCTCGGTAGACGAGGGCGGAACCCTGACCCTCAAGGGCCTCACCGTGACCGGTGGCCGTATCGACAGCTACGGCGGCGGCATCGCCAACGCGGGCACCCTGCGTCTGGAGGACAGCAAGGTCGCCGGCAACCAGGCCCGCGGGAACGGCGGCGGCATCGCCAACGAGGGCGGTGACGTCACCCTCGTCGACACCGAGATCCTGACCAACGTGGCCACGTCCGCCACGGATCTCCCCGGCAACGGCGGCGGTCTCAGCAACAGCGCGGCCGGCACCCTCAAGCTCCACAAGAGCACCGTCGCCGGCAACACGGCGGACGACAACGGCGGTGGCATCCAGAACGAGGGCGCCCTGACCGTCGAGCACAGCCTCATCACGAACAACGAGGCCCGTGACGGCAACGGCGGCGCCATCAACAACCTGGGCACCGCGAAGATCAAGCACAGCAACCTCATCGAAAACTGGGCCGGTCAGAACGGTGGGGCCGTCAACAACGCCCTGGGCGGGACCCTGGAGATCCAGCAGTCCACCCTCGCCAACAACAAGGCGGGCAACGACGGCGGCGCCGTCAACAACGCCGGCACCGCGAAGCTGAAGAAGACCAAGGTCGAGTCGAACTCGGCCGGTCGCGACGGCGGCGGCATCAACAACGCGCAGGAGGTGGGCGGCGACGCCACGCAGCTGACCCTGGAGCACACGACGGTGGCGGAGAACCGTGCCGCGGGCGTCGGCGGCGGCATCAACAACCAGGCCGGCGCGGTCGTGACCCTCAAGGAGAGCAAGATCATCAAGAACCTGCCCGAGAACTGCGCCGGCACGGTCCCCGGCTGCTCCTGAGGCCCCCGCCGCGGCGCTGAAGCCGGCGCGGCCTTAGCCCCGTGGTCCCGGCGTTAACGAGGAAGCCCCTCTGGTCTGCGTTTCCGCAGATCAGAGGGGCTTCTTTCGCGTGGCGGCGCCAGGGTTCGAACCTGGGTAGGCTGAGCCGGCAGATTTACAGTCTGCTCCCTTTGGCCACTCGGGCACACCGCCAAGATTTGCTGCCATTTTTTCCGCCTTGCGGCGGCGCTCCCTGGCAACGACGTAAACGATACCTGATGACCGGGGGTGCTTCGCCACCGGATTGATCAGCGTTGCGGGTGGGCGCGGTGGCTAGGCTTTGCGGAGCGGGCCGGGGATGTCCGGCCGCGCCCTCCGGGGCGATCACAACCGATTTCAAGGAGCCACAGCACATGGCCGACTCCAGTTTCGACATCGTCTCGAAGGTCGAGCGGCAGGAGGTCGACAACGCCCTCAACCAGGCCGCCAAGGAGCTCTCGCAGCGCTACGACTTCAAGGGCACCGGCGCCACGATCGCCTGGTCCGGCGAGAAGATCCTCATGGAGGCGAACTCCGAGGAGCGCGTGAAGGCCGTCCTCGACGTCTTCGAGACCAAGCTGGTCAAGCGCGGGATCTCGCTCAAGGCGCTGGACGCCGGCGAGCCCCAGCTGTCCGGCAAGGAGTACAAGATCTTCGCCACGATCGAGGAGGGCATCTCCCAGGAGAACGCCAAGAAGGTCGCGAAGATCATCCGGGACGAGGGTCCCAAGGGCGTCAAGGCCCAGGTCCAGGGCGAGGAGCTGCGCGTCAGCTCCAAGAGCCGTGACGACCTGCAGGAGGTCCAGGCGCTGCTCAAGGGCAAGGACCTGGACTTCGCGATCCAGTTCGTGAACTACCGCTGACCCAGGTCCCAGACCTGCCACCACGCCGGCCCGGCGGTCCTCACCGACCGCCGGGCCGCGGCGTGTGCGGGGGTGCGGGGGTGTGTGCGGGGCGTGTGCGGCGCACGCGCCACCGTGGACTCCTGTGGGCACTTGGGCCGTGGTGAGTGCGCCCACCAGGCTGAGGGCATCGCATCACCGCGCGGCAGGGGGTTCTCGCATGTCAGGGGCCGGCACGTTTCGGGATGACTTCGGGGCGTCCGTCGTCGTCGCGCTGGTCGCGTTGCCGCTGTGCGTGGGGGTGGCGGTCGCCTCCGGGGTGCCGGCCGAGCTGGGGATCGTCACCGGGGTGGTCGGCGGGCTGGTCACCGGATGGTTCCGCGGGAGCTCGCTGCAGGTGAGCGGGCCCGCGGCCGGGCTCACCGTGCTCGTCTACGAGGCGGTGCAGACGTACGGCCTGCCCGCGCTCGGGGTGCTGGTGCTGACCGCGGGGGTACTGCAGCTGGGTATGGGGGTGCTGCGGCTCGGGCGGTGGTTCCGGGCGATCTCGGTGGCCGTCGTCCACGGGATGCTGGCCGGGATCGGGCTGGTCCTGATCTCCGGGCAGTTGTATGCCCTGGGGAGCGTGGAGGCTCCGGGTCAGACCCTGGCGAAGCTGGGCGGTGTGCACGTACTCGGGGCGCAGGCCGACTGGGTCGCCGTGCTGCTCGGGGTCGGGACGATCGCCGCCATGGTCGTCTGGCGCCGGGTGCCCGCCCGGCTGCGGATCGTGCCCGGGGCGCTCGTCGGGGTGGCCGCCGCCACCGTCGCTGCCGCCCTGCTGCGGCTGCCCGTCGAGAAGGTGCGGGTGACGGGGGTGCTGGAGGCCGTGTCCCCGCCCGGCTGGGGCGATTTCGAGGTGCTGGCCTCCGTCGGGGCGGCCGGGACCGTGGTCGCCCTGGCGCTGATCGCCTCCGCCGAGACGCTGTTCAGCGCAGCCGCCGTGGACCGCATGCACGACGGGCCGCGGACGGAGTACGACCGGGAGCTCATCGCCCAGGGCGTGGGCAACAGCGTGTGCGGGCTGCTCGGGGCGCTGCCGATGACCGCCGTGATCGTGCGCAGCGCCGCCAATGTGGAGGCCGGTGCGCGTACGCGGGCGGCCAGGGTGATGCACGGCGGCTGGCTGTTGCTGTTCGCGGTGGCGTTCCCCCAGGTGCTGGAGATCGTGCCGCTCGCCGCGCTGGCCGGGGTGCTGCTGCACGCGGGCTGGAAGCTGCTGCCGGCCAAGGCGGTGGCCGCGCTGTGGCGGACGCACCGGGGTGAGGCGGTGGTGCTGCTGGCCACGGCCTCCGCGATCGTGGTCACCAACCTCTTCGAGGGGGTGCTGGTCGGGCTGGGGCTCGCCGTCGCCAAGGCGGCCTGGGAGACCTCCCACGTGCACATCGAGGAGGTGTGGGAGGACGAGGGGCTGTCCGTGCGGATCGTGGGGAACGCCAGCTTCCTGCGGCTGCCCAAACTGCTCGACGCGCTGGACTCGTTGCCGCACGGGCAGCCGGTACGGCTCGACCTCAGCGGGCTGCGCCACCTCGACCACGCCTGCCTGACCGCCCTCGAGGGCTGGGAGCGGATGCGGACGCCGCTCCCCGGCCGGGAGGGCGTCATCTAGCCGGGTTACTCTCCGCCCGTGGACCACCAGCTGAAGCGCACCCTGGGCGTTTCCGACGCCGTCGTCGTCGGGCTCGGCGCGATGGTCGGCGCCGGTATCTTCGCGGCCCTCGCCCCGGCGGCGGGGGCCGCGGGCGAGGCGCTGCTCGTCGCGCTCGCCTTGGCGGCGCTCGTGGCCTATTGCAACGCGCACTCCTCGGCGCGGCTCGCCGCCCGCTACCCGGCGTCGGGCGGCACCTACGTCTACGGGCGCGAGCGACTCGGGCCCTTCTGGGGCCATCTGGCCGGCTGGGGGTTCGTGATCGGCAAGACCGCGTCCTGCGCGGCGATGGCCCTCACCGTGGGGGCGTACGTCTGGCCGGGGCAGCAGCATGCGGTGGCCGTCGCGGCGGTGGTGGCGCTGACCGCCGCGAGCTACGGCGGTGTCCAGAAGTCCGCCCGGATCGCCCGGCTGATCGTGGCGGTGGTGCTGGCGGTGCTGGCCGGGGTGGTCGTGGTGTGCCTGTCCTCCGGTGCGGCCGGAGCGGGGCGGCTGAGCGGCTCGGACTGGGCCGCCGCCGGGCTGTTGGAGGGCGCCGGTCTGCTGTTCTTCGCCTTCGCGGGCTACGCCCGGATCACCACCCTGGGCGAGGAGGTGCGCGACCCGGAACGGACGATCCCGCGGGCGGTGCCGCTCGCTCTGGGGATCGCGCTGCTGGTGTACGCCGCGGTGGCGGTGGCGGCGCTGTCGGTGCTCGGCGCCGACGGGCTGGCGCGGTCGGCGGCCCCGCTCGCCGACGCGGTCCGGGCGGCCGGCCGGCCCGAACTGGCCCCGGTCGTCCGGGGTGGCGCGGCCCTGGCCGCGCTGGGCTCGCTGCTGGCCCTCGTGCTCGGGGTGTCGCGGACCGTGCTGGCGATGGCCCGGGACGGTCATCTCCCGCGCGCGCTGGCCGCCGTACATCCCCGGCATCAGGTGCCGCACCATGCGGAGCTGGCAGTGGGTGCGGTCGTGGCGGTGCTCGCGGCCACCGCCGATGTGCGGGGCGCGATCGGTTTCTCCTCCTTCGGAGTGCTGGCCTACTACGCGATCGCGAACGTCTCCGCGTGGACTCTCGATTCAGGTGTCAAGGGGCGGACCGTGGCAGCGGTCGGGCTGTCCGGTTGTGTGGTGCTGGCCTGTGCGCTGCCCCTCGCGTCGGCGGTCGCGGGGGCGGTGGTGCTGGCACTCGGCGCGCTGGCCTACGGGGTGCGCAGCCGGCTCAGATCCGGGATCTGAATTCGGCCCAGGGCGCCAGCTCCAGGTCGTGCTCCTCCCCCAGTTCCGACTCCTCGCAGAACCAGGCGGTGCCGTCGAGCCAGCCGCGCAGCCAGCCGGCCAGGCTCGGGGTGTCGATGGACCAGGCGAGATCGGGCTCGCCGAGGCTCGGGTCGAACAGCAGCACCTGGGCGGTTTCGGAGCGGCAGTCCACGCAGACGTACATGGTGCAGCCGAAGTCGGCTATCGGCAGCACGCCCTCGGGCCAGCGCCATCCGGAAGCGCGGTGCGCCTCGTAGCTCTGGACGGTCTGGCGCAGGGAGAGCAGCCCGCATTCGGGTCCGAATCCGCCGTCGCCGATGCGGGTGTAGAGCGCGGTGAGCAGCGGCGGCAGGGTGAAGCCGAGTATGCCCTCGGCCCGGGCGATCTCCCCGCTGCCCAGCGGCGCGGGCAGCGGCCCTCCGTGCCCGCGCGCGGAGTTGCGTACGCGGTCTGCGACTTGCTCCAGCAACTGCTCGGTCTCGTTCATGCGTTCATGGTGACGCACCCCACCGACAACCCGCCGGGCCTGTGGACAACTCCGTCAGCGGGAGGCGAACGGGGCGTCCGTCGGGACGATTTCGCGGCCGAGGGGGAGCAGCGCGAGCGGGACCATCTTGAAGTTGGCGATGCCGAACGGGATGCCGATGAGAGTGATGCAGAGGGCGATGCCCGTGACGATGTGGCTCAGGGCCAGCCACCAGCCCGCCAGGATCAGCCACAGGACGTTGCCGATGCAGGAGCCGGCGCCCGCGTCGTGGCGCTCGACCGTGGTGTAGCCGAAGGGCCAGAGGGCGTAGACCGCGATGCGGAAGGCGGCGATGCCGAAGGGGATGCCGATGATGGTGATGCAGAGCAGTACGCCTGCGAGGAGGTACCCCAGGAACAGCCAGACGCCGCTCAGGACGAGCCAGATGACGTTCAGGATTGTCTTCATTGGGGGCGGCCTGCCATCTGTTCGAGCCGGGCGATGCGCTCGGCCATCGGAGGGTGTGTGGAGAACATCTTAGAAAGGCCCTCACCGGGACGGAACGGGTTGGCGATCATCATGTGGCTCGCCGTCTCCAGCCGGGGCTCCGCGGGCAGCGGGAGCTGCTTGGTGCCCGCGTCGAGTTTGCGCAGGGCGCTGGCCAGGGCGAGCGGGTCCCCGGTGAGCTGGGCGCCGGACGCGTCGGCCTCGTACTCGCGCGAGCGGCTGATGGCCAGCTGAATCACGGAGGCGGCCAGCGGGCCCAGGATCATGATCAGCAGCATGCCGAAGAGGCCGGGGCCCTCGTCGTCGTTCGACCGGCCGACCGGAATCAGCCAGGCGAAGTTCACCAGGAACATGATCACCGAGGCGAGGGCGCCGGCGACCGACGAGATCAGGATGTCGCGGTTGTAGACGTGGCTGAGCTCGTGGCCGATGACCCCGCGCAGCTCGCGTTCGTCGAGGATGCGCAGGATGCCCTCGGTGCAGCAGACCGCGGCGTTGCGCGGGTTGCGGCCGGTGGCGAAGGCGTTGGGTGCCTCGGTGGGCGAGATGTAGAGGCGTGGCATGGGCTGGCGCGCGGACGTGGAGAGCTCGCGCACCATGCGGTAGAGCTGGGGGGCCTCGAACTCGCTGACGGGGCGGGCGCGCATCGCGCGTAGAGCCAGCTTGTCGCTGTTCCAGTACGCGTAGGCGTTCGTCCCGAGGGCGATGACCACGGCGACGATCAGGCCGCCCCGCCCGAAGAAGCTTCCGATGAGGATGATGAGTGCGGACATCCCGCCGAGGAGTACGGCGGTCTTGAGCCCGTTGTGCCGGCGGTGCACGGTACGCCCTCCAAATGGTGCGGCAGGGGGAGCCCCGTCATGGGTCTGAGGGTCTACGGTCCAGTGGACCCTCCCTTCCTGGTCAACGCGAGGTGAGGGCGTCTGGTTCCCCGGGCGCACGGCGGCGGCCGCCCGCCGCCGCCCCTTCCCGGGGGGCGGCGGGGCCGCGGCGGGCGTTGCTCCGGACGGGTGAGGGCGGGGCCGCCTCGTGCGGGCTACTGCGCGAAGAGGCTGCCCGACGCGAAGCGCAGGATCAGCTGCGGGGCGCCCGAGAGGACGACCGCGGTGATCGCGGTGACGACGATGGCGGCCGTCACCGGCCAGGGGGCCTTCGTACGGGGCTGCGCGCCCTCGGAGCCCTCGGCGGGCTCGGGCCCGCGGAAGAGGAGCGCGGTCCACCGCAGGTAGTAGTACAGGGCGATGACGACGTTGATCGCCATGACCACGGCGAGCCAGCCCAGGCCCGCGTCGACCGCGGACCGGAAGACGGTGACCTTGGCGAAGAGCCCGATGATGCCGGGCGGCAGGCCCGCCAGGCAGAGCAGGAAGAAGGCCAGCGTGAGGGCGGCCAGCGGACGCTCGGCGTACAGGCCGCGGTAGTCGCTGATCCGGTGGAGGGGCTTGTTGCGGGCGACCAGGGCGGCCACGGCGAAGGCGCCGAGGTTCACGGCGGCGTACATGAGGGCGTAGGCGACGGTGGAGCCGATCTGGTCGCGGCCGGAGTACGCGGCCGCGGCGATCGGGACCAGCAGGTAGCCGGCCTGGCCGACCGAGGACCAGGCGAGCAGCCGTACGGCGCTGTTCGGGCGGTCGGCGGACTGGCGCAGTGCACCGACGTTGCCCACGGTCATGGTGAGCGCGGCCAGGACGGCGAGGGCCGGGCCCCAGATGTCGGAGTACGCCGGGAAGGCGATCACCGTGACGAGGACGAGGCCGGTGAAGCCAACGGCCTTGCCGATCACGGAGAGGTAGCCGGCGATGGGCAGCGGGGCGCCGACGTAGGTGTCGGGGACCCAGAAGTGGAAGGGGACGGCCGCGGTCTTGAAGGCGAAGCCGACGAGGGTGAGCGCGACGCCGGCCATGGCGAGGGTGTCGAGCTGTCCGGGGACGTCTTCGAGGCGTTCGGCGATCTGGGTGAGGTGCAGGGAGCCGGTGGCCCCGTAGACGAAGCTGACGCCCATCAGCGACACGGCGGTGGCGGTGACGGAGGACAGGAAGAACTTGAGGGCGGCCTCGGAGGAGAGCCGGTCGCCGCGGCGCATGCCGACGAGGGCGAAGGCGGGCAGCGAGGCGACTTCGAGGGCGACGATGAGGGTGGCGAGGTCGCGGGATGCGGGCAGCAGGGCCGCGCCGGCTGCGGAGGAGAGCAGCAGGAACCAGTACTCGCCGGCGGGCATGCGCGCGTCGCGGACGGCGGTGACCGACAGCAGGGCGGTGACCAGGGCTCCGGCCAGCACCAGGAACTGGATGACGAGCGTGAAGTGGTCGGCGACGTAGCTGCAGGCCACCGGGTCGTTGGTGAGGCAGAAGGTGGTGCGGTCGCCGGCGCGCAGCGGCAGCAGGGTGGCCGTCGCGGCGGCCAGGCCGGCGACGGAGATCCAGCCGAGGAGCGGCTTGTGGCGCTCGGACACGAAGAGGTCGGCGACGAGGACGAGCAGGCCGACGCCGGCGGTGATCACCACGGGTGCGATGGCGAGCCAGTCGACGGACTGGACCAGGCTGGGGGTCTCGGCGGCGAGGACCGTCAGGGCCGTCATGAGTTGCCTCCTGCGAGGAGCTTCTGGACGGCCGGGTCGGTGAGGCCGAGGAGGACCGCGGGCCACAGGCCGGCGAGGACGGTGAGGGCGACGAGCGGGGTCCAGGCGGCGAACTCGTAGTGCCGGATGTCCGCGACGGCGAGCTCGGGGCCTTCCTTCGGGTCTCCCATGCAGACGCGCCGCACGACGATCAGCAGGTAGGCGGCGGTGAGCAGGGTGCCGAAGGCGCCGATGGCCATGAAGGTGAGGAAGGCGGGGCGGGACAGGCCCTCGGCGGGGTCGAAGGCGCCGAAGAGGGCCAGCATCTCGCCCCAGAAGCCGGCCAGGCCCGGCAGGCCGAGGGAGGCGACGGCGGCGAAGGCGAGGAAGGCGCCCATGCGGGGGGCGCGGCCGTAGAGGGCGGCGCCGGTGGCCCCGGCGAGGGTGTCGAGGTCGGCCGTGCCGTAGCGGTCCTTGAGGGCGCCGACCAGGAAGAAGAGGAGGCCGGTGATCAGGCCGTGGGCGATGTTGGCGAAGAGCGCGCCGTTGACTCCGGTGGGGGTCATGGACGCGATGCCGAGGAGGACGAAGCCCATGTGGCCGACGGAGGAGTACGCGATGAGGCGCTTGAGGTCGCCCTTGTTCCCCTTGCGGGCCAGCGCGAGGCAGGCGAGCGATCCGTAGACGATGCCGATGGCGGCGAAGGCGCCCAGGTAGGGGGCGAAGGTGGCCATGCCGTCGGGGGTGATGGGGAGCAGGATGCGGACGAACCCGTACGTGCCCATCTTGAGCAGAACGCCGGCCAGCAGGACGGATCCGACGGTGGGGGCGGCCGTGTGCGCGTCCGGCAGCCAGCTGTGCAGCGGCCACATCGGGGTCTTCACGGCGAGGCCGATGCCGATGGCGAGGACGGCCAGCAGCTGGGTGGTGTAGGTCAGTTCGCGGCCGTTGTCAGTGGCGAGTGCCACCATGTCGAATGTGCCGCTCTGCAGCCCGATCAGGAGCAGGCCGAGCAGCATGACGACGGAGCCGAGCAGCGTGTAGAGGATGAACTTCCAGGCGGACGCCTGCCGCTGGGCACCGCCCCAGCGGGCGATGAGGAAGTACATCGGGATGAGGACCATCTCGAAGGCGAGGAAGAAGAGCAGCAGGTCGAGGACGGCGAAGGTCGCGAGGGTGCCGGACTCGAGGACGAGGAGCAGCGCGACGAAGGCCTTCGGGGAGGGGCCTGCGGGGAGCTTGAAGTAGCTGTAGAGCGCGCAGAGGAAGAACAGCAGCGCGGTCATCAGGAGGAGGGGGAGCGAAATGCCGTCGACACCGAGGTGGATCCGGACGTCGAGCGCCGGGATCCAGCTGATGTCCGTCGTCGCCTGGAAGCGGGACGGGGCGTCGTGGTCGAAGCCCAGGGTGAGGGCGATGGCCGCGGCGAGGATCACGCCGGTCACGGTCACGCCGTGGCGGAGCACGGCCTGTTCGGGGCTCTTGCCCTTGAGGCCGGGCGGGGCCGGCAGGAGGGCCGCGGCGGCGCCGAGGAGCGGTGCGGCCACGATGAACGCCAGAAGGAACTGCATCACGGACGGGCTGATATCAATCACGGCTGACTCACGGCTCACGATCCGGCGTTGACGTTGGCGAGGACGGCGGTGGCGATCGCCAGGACCACGGCGCCGGCGAGCAGGGCGCTCAGGTAGCTCTGCACGTTGCCGGTCTGGGCACGGCGTACGAGGCTGCCGAGCAGCCGGGGGCCGGCGCCCGCGCCGCGGACGTACGTGTCCACGACCTCGCGGTCGAGGAAGCGGACGAGGCTTGCCGCCGCCCGGACGGGGCGGACGAAGAGCCGGTCGTAGACGGCGTCGAGGTGGAAGCCGTCGGCGGCGTGGCGGTGCAGCGGGCCCAGGAGCGCGCGACCGGGGTCGGGGGCGGGTCCGGCCGGGACGGCGGGGTGGTCGTGGGTCACCTCGGCGACCTCGGGGGTCTCGGCCGCGGACACGGCGGCGGCGGTGGCCGCGGACGCGCCGGCCGGGGCCAGGGCCGTGGCCGGCCGGGCCGCGGCGCGCTGCCAGAGGGCGTAGGTGAGCATCACGCCGATGACCGCGGCGCCCGTGCCGAGGACCGAGGTGACCACGGTCGGGGTGAGCTCCTCGCCGTCGAACCAGTCGGCGATGGGGCCCGCCGCGAGGCCGAAGCCGATCGACGGGACCGCGAGCAGCCACAGCACGCCGGTCATGGCGACGGGCTCCTTGCCGTGGTCGGGGGCGGCTGCGCCCCGGCCGCGGAAGGCCATCAGCCACAGCCGGGTGGCGTAGGCGGCGGTGAGCAGGGCGGTCAGCACGCCGGCGACCAGCACCAGCCAGCCGGCGCCGGCGGGGGCGAAGTCCGAGTGGCCGGTGGCGGTCTGCTCGGCGGCGACGAGGACGGCTTCCTTGGAGAAGAAGCCGGCGAAGGGCGGGATCGCGGCGAGCGCGAGCAGCGCGATCGTCATCGTCCAGAAGGCGTCGGGGATGCGCTTGGTCAGGCCGTCCATCCGGGACATGGCGGCCAGGGAGTTCGTACCGGCGGCGTGGATGATCACGCCCGCACCGAGGAAGAGGAGTGCCTTGAAGACACCGTGGGACAGGAGGTGGAAGATCGCGGCGCCGCGGTCGCCGACGGCCAGGGCGCCGGTCATGTAGCCGAGCTGCCCGATCGTGGAGTAGGCGAGCACCCGCTTGATGTCGTCCTGGGCGAGGGCGGCGAGGGCGGAGCCGACCATCGTGACGGCCGCCATGACGGCCATGACCACCAGCGCGGCGCGGGACGCCGCGAAGACGGGGAGGAGGCGGGCGATGAAGTAGACACCGGCGGCGACCATCGTCGCGGCGTGGATCAGCGCGGAGACCGGGGTGGGGCCCGCCATGGCGTCGGGGAGCCAGGTGTGCAGCGGGAACTGCGCGGACTTGCCCGCGACTCCGGCGAGCAGGAGCAGCGCGATCAGCGTCGGGTGGTCGAGTCCGCCGGCGGCGACGGTGCCCAGGATCTTCGTGATCTGGAAGGAGCCGGCGTCGGCGGCGAGTGCGAACAGGCCGATCAGGAAGGGGACGTCGCCGAGCTTGGTGACGAGGAAGGCCTTCAGGGAGGCGGAGCGGGCCGCCTCGGTCTCCCAGTAGTGGCCCACCAGGAAGTACGAGCAGATGCCCATGACCTCCCAGCCGACCAGCAGCACCATCAGGTCGCCGGAGTAGACGACGAGCAGCATGGCGGAGGTGAACAGTGAGACGAGAGCGGCATACGACGGGTAGCGCGGGTCTTCACGGAGGTACGCCGTCGAGTAGAGCTGTACGCAGGTGGCGACGAGTCCGACCAGCACGGCGACCAGCACGGCGAAGCCGTCCAGGTACAGCGAGAGGTCGATCGGCACCGAGCCGGTCGGGGTCAGCTCGGTCGCGGTGCTGATCGCCGGGCCGCCGCCCTGGCGGACGGCGACGATCACGGCCAGTACGGCGGCACCGAGCGTCGGCAGGATCGCGAGCGGCCGGACGAATCCGGGGGCGGTGCGGCCGAAGAGCAGTCCCGCCACCGCGCCCAGGAAGGGGAGCAGCGGGACGAGGACGGCGAGGGTCGTGGTGCTCACGCGGTGACCTCGCTCTGGTGGTTCGGGGTGTTCGGGGCGGGCTCGTGGCCTTCGGCGGTGTCGCGCAGCCGGTCGACGTCGGAGGTGCCGCGGTTGCGGTAGACCATCAGCACGATCGCGAGGCCGATGCCGATCTCGGCGGCGGCGATGGCGATGGTGAAGAGGGTGAGGGCCTGGCCGGCGTGCAGGGCGTCGCGCAGCCAGACGTCGAAGGCCACCAGGTTGAGGTTGACGGCGTTGAGCATCAGCTCGACGGACATCAGGACCAGGATGGCGTTGCGGCGGGCGAGTACGCCGTACAGGCCCGTGCAGAAGAGGAGCGCCGCGAGGACCGCGGGGTAGGCGAGGTGCATCAGCGCTGCCCCTTGTCACTGGTGACGCCGTCTTCGGCGGGACTGTTCCTGCGGGACAGCACGATGGCGCCGATCAGGGCCGCGAGGAGGAGGACGGAGAGCGCCTCGAAGGGCAGCACCCAGTGCTGGAAGAGGATCTCGCCGGAGACCTTCGTGGAGCCCTGGACCGGCCCGTCGAGGTCGATCCAGGTCGTGCGGAAGGCGTCCACGACGACCCAGACCAGTGCCACGGCGGCGACGACGGCGACGCCGAGGGCGACCCAGCGGTTGCCGGAGTCCGCGTCCGGGGAGCGGCCGATGGGTGCCTTGGTGAGCATCAGCCCGAAGAGGAGGAGGACGACCACGGATCCGAGGTAGATGAGGACCTGCACCCAGGCGATGAACTCGGCGGTCAGCAGCAGGTACTCGACGGCGATGCCGCCGAGTGCGACGACCAGCCAGAGGGCGGCGTGCACCAGTTGCCGGGTGGTGACCGTGACGAGGGCCGCGCCGAGGGTGGCGAGTCCGACGAGCACGAAGGCGATCTCGACGCCGGTCGGGGAGAGGAAACCGGGCCCGGTGGCGGCGGCTTGGGCTGCGGCCAGGGTGGTCGCGGGGGTCACGCGTCTCCCTCCGGGGTCGGGGTGGTCGGGGGTTCGGTTCCGCCTTCGGCCGCGGCGGCGGACGCGGCGGCTTCGGCTGCCGCGGCGGCTGCGGCGGCGGCAGCCGCTGCTTCGGCCTTCTCCACTGCCTTGCGGGCGGCGGCGATCTCCTTGGGCTCCTCGGCGGCCGGGTCCAGTGCGGGCGGGGCCGGGACGGTCCACATCCACTCGCGGAGCTTGTCGCGCTCGTGGGTCAGCTCGTGGATGTCGGTCTCCGCGTACTCGAACTCCGGCGACCAGAAGAGGGCGTCGAAGGGGCACACCTCGATGCAGATGCCGCAGTACATGCAGAGGGAGAAGTCGATGGCGAAGCGGTCGAGGACGTTACGGCTGCGCTCGCGCCCGCCGGGGGTGGACGCGGGGACCGTCTCCTTGTGGGAGTCGATGTAGATGCACCAGTCGGGGCACTCACGGGCGCAGAGCATGCAGACCGTGCAGTTCTCCTCGAACAGGCCGATGACCCCGCGGGAGCGGGGCGGGAGTGCGGGCTGGACCTCGGGGTACTGGGCCGTGTGCGAGCGCTTCGTCATCGTGCGCAGCGTGACGGCCAGGCCCTTGGCGAGGCCGGATCCGGGGATGGGCATCAGTTCATCGCCACCTTCACGATGCCGGTGAGCGCGATCTGGGCGAGCGCGAGCGGGATGAGCGTGGTCCAGGCGAGCTTCTGGAGCTGGTCCTCGCGCAGGCGCGGGTAGCTCACGCGGAGCCAGATGACGACGAAGGCGAGGATCCCGGTCTTGAGCAGGGTCCAGACCCAGCCGAGGCCTTCGGCGCCGAAGGGGCCGTGCCAGCCGCCGAGGAAGAGGACGGTGGTGAGGAAGCAGAGGACGACGATGCCGGCGTACTCGGCGAGGAGGAACAGCGCGAAGCGCAGGCCGGTGTACTCGGTGTACGCGCCGAAGATGATCTCGGAGTCGGCGACGGGCATGTCGAAGGGGGGCCGCTGGAGTTCGGCGAGGCCGGCGGTGAAGAAGACGAGCGCGCCGACGATCTGCCAGGGCAGCCACCACCACTGGAAGCTCTCGACGATCCCGGGGAGGGAGACCGTCCCGGCGGCCATCGCGACGGAGGCGGCGGCGAGCAGCATGGGGAGCTCGTAGGCGAGCAGCTGGGCGGCGGTGCGCAGGCCGCCGAGCAGGGAGAACTTGTTCGCGGAGGCCCAGCCGGCCATGAGGGAGCCGAGGACTCCGACGCCCATGACGGCGAGCACGAAGAACAGGCCCGCGTCGATGACCTGGCCGACCGCGCCCTCGCCCGGCCCGATGGGGATGGCGAGGAGAACGAGGAGGTACGGCAGCAGGGCGACGGCGGGGGCCAGCTGGAAGATCCGCCGGTCGGCGTTGGCCGGGACGATGTCTTCCTTCTGCGCGAACTTCACGCCGTCGGCGACGAGCTGGGCCCAGCCGTGGAAGCCGCCTGCGTACATGGGGCCGAGGCGGCCCTGCATGTGGGCCATCACCTTGTGCTCGGTCTGCCCGACGACGAGCGGGAGCACGAGGAAGACGGCGAAGACGACGATCAGCCGCAGGGCGACGTCGAGGACGTCGTTCACGCGTCGCCTCCGTTGTCGGTGGTGGGGTGGGTGTGGGGGGCGTCTGCCTCCGGCGCGGCCTGCGGGGTCTCCGCCTGCCTGCCCGTGGTCGGCGGCTTCGCCGTGTCTGCCTCTGGCGGAGGCTCCGTGGGGTGGGGCTTGGGTGACGGTTGGTCGTCGAAGGCGGGCTTCGGGTCGTGCCAGGGGGCGTCCGAGCTGCGCGGCGCGACCCGGCGGGGCGCGGGCTGCGGCGCGTCCGGCGCCTGGCTCGCGGAACCGTCGCTCGCGCTGCGGGTGCGGCGGGCCGGGGCTTCCGTGTCCGGAGTCGCGGCGGCTTCGGGGGCCGGGGCGGTCGCAGGGGCCTGGCTGGCCGAGCCGTCCGTCACCGAGCGGGGCTCGGCGGCTTCGGGCGTCGAGGGCTCCCCCGGCTCCGCGGTGGCCGGGGTCTGGCTCGCGGAACCCTCGCTTGCGGTGCGGGTGCGGCGGGGCGGGCGGGCCGGGGCTTCGGCGTCCGGGGTCGCCGGGGCCTCCGGTGCGGAGGGGATGCGGCGGGCCGGGGCTTCCGTGTCCGGAGTCGCGGCGGCTTCGGGGGCCTGGCTGGCCGAGCCTTCCGTCGCCGAGCGGGTGCGGCGTGGGGGGCGGGCTGGGGCTTCGGCGTCCGGGGTTGGGGGCTGGGTGGCCGAGCCTTCCGTCACCGAGCGGGTGCGGCGGGGCGGGGCGCCCTCGCGCGGGGTGCGTGCGGCGGCGCCCGCCGCGCCGGCGGCGCGCGGGGTACGGGGGGTGCGGGCGGGGGCCGGCGGGAGCTGGCCCTTCATCGGGCCCCAGTCGTTGGGGTCCGGGACGCCCGGCGGGAGCATCTGTCGGCGCTTCGGCGCGTCGGGATCGTGGGCCTCGCCCGGTTCCTTGGCGCCGGGCCAGGCCTTGGCGACCCGTGCGGCCAGGACGAAGTCCTTGCGCAGCGGGTGTCCTTCGAAGTTCTCCGGGAGGAGGAGGTGGACGAGGTGCGGGTGGTCGGTGAAGACGATCCCGAACATCTCGTACGTCTCGCGCTCGTGCCATTCGGCTCCCGCGTAGACGGCGACCGCCGACGGCAGGGAGGGGGCGCTGTGCGGGACGGTCGTGCGCAGCAGGAGACGCCGTACGCGGTGGTTCTCCAGCGAGGCGACGTGCGCGCAGATCTTGAAGCCGGTGCCGGGCTCGTCGACGGCGCTCAGCCAGTCGAAGTACGTGCAGCCCAGCTTGTCCCGGGCGATTTCGAGGGCGGAGATCCAGCTGCCGACGGGCACGTCCACCGTGAGGACGTCGTACGAGAGCTCGGCGACGGCCTCGGCTCCGAAGACCGTCGGCGCCGCGTCGGGGAGGGAGTCGTAGAGGTTCACGCACCGCTCCCGGGGGCCGGCGGGGCCGTGACCAGGCCGCTGGTGAGCTGGGAGACGGACGGCCCGGCGGCGTAGCGGTCGGCCAGCGACTCGCGGGCGATCTTCTCCTGGAGCTTGAGAATGCCCTGGAGGAGGGCCTCGGGGCGCGGCGGGCAGCCCGGCACGTAGACGTCGACGGGGATGATCTGGTCGACGCCCTTCGTCACCGAGTACGAGTCCCAGTACGGGCCGCCGCAGTTGGAGCAGGCGCCGAAGGAGATGACGTACTTCGGCTCCGGCATCTGCTCGTAGAGCCGCTTCACGGCCGGGGCCATCTTGTCCGTGACGGTGCCCGAGACGATCATGAGGTCAGCCTGGCGCGGCCCCGGCGCGAAGGGGATCACGCCGAGGCGGATGAAGTCGTGCCGGGCCATGGACGCGGCGATGAACTCGATCGCACAGCAGGCCAGACCGAAGTTGAAGACCCACAGGCTGTACCGGCGGCCCCAGTTCAGGACCACCTTCATGGGTTCCGGGGCCAGACGGGAGAGGACTCCCAGGCGCTTGGGCTCCGGGAGCAGCTCCGGCTGAGGTGTCACGTCCATTCGAGGACGCCCTTCTTGTACGCATAGAGCAGGCCGACGGCCAGGAAGCCCAGGAAGATGAACATCTCCACCAGCGTCGTGGCGCCGTAACCGGCGGCGGCGAACACCGTCGCCCACGGGAACAGGAAGATCGAGTCGACGGCGAAGATGACGTAGAGGAAGGCGTAGACGTAGTAGCGGACCTGGGTGTGCGCCCAGCCCTCGCCGACCGGGTCCACGCCGCATTCGTACGTCAGCAGCTTCTCGTGGGTCGGGACCACGGGCCTCAGCAGGCGGCCGGCGCCGAAGGCCACGGCCACGAAGAGCACACCGAGGGCGGCCAGCAGACCGACGACCGAATAACTCCGGAAGTAGTCCGCCGCGAGCACGGTTACGGTCGATACCGTTGGTTCGGGCACGTCCGTTCCTCGCTCCTCGGTCACTGTCGACGATCTGGTACGGACGGGAGTCTAGGGCCTGCCTCACACGGGGTGGGGTTATCCCCCGTTCACAGCACCCCGGACACCCCATGGCATCGGCGGGCCGCGCTTGACAGGCTGTGGCCCATGACCACGAGCCATGCCATCCCCGACAACGATCGGCCTCCGCCCGTACGCGCCGCCTTCAGCGCCGTGACGTGGAAGGAGATCGCCCATCTGCTGACCAACCTGCCGTTGGCGATCGTCGGATTTGTTTACGCGGTTGTCATGGTTTCCATCACGGGCGGTCTTTCCGTGACCGCGATCGGAATTCCCCTGCTCGCATGCGGTCTCTATCTGTCTCGGCAAATGGGACGGCTGGACCGGGCACGCGCCCGCGCGCTGCTGGGCGTACGGGTGGACGAGCCGACCCCGATCCCCGGACCGAAGCGGTCCGGCGGATTCTTCCCCTGGCTGTGGACGAGCATCAAGGACCCAGTGGGCTGGCGGACCGTCCTGTACCAGCTGATCCGGCTGCCGTGGGGCGTCCTCACCTTCACGGTAGCTCTGACCGGCCTGTTCGTGCTGTGGCCGGTGCTTCCGTACGTGGCGCGGCTGCTCGCGAACGCGGACCGGGCGATGGTACGGGGGCTGCTGTCGCCCTCCGACGACCTGGAGCGGCGGATCGCGGAGCTGGAATCCGACCGCGGCGTGGTCGTGGACACCGCGGCGGCCGACCTGCGGCGCATCGAGCGGGACCTGCACGACGGGGCGCAGGCGCGGCTGGTGGCGCTGGCGATGGGACTGGGCCTGGCGAAGGAGAAGCTGCTGGAGGACCCGGAGGGCGCGGCGGCGATGGTCGACGAGGCCCACGGGGAGGTGAAGCTGGCGCTCCAGGAACTGCGGGACCTCGCCCGCGGGATCCATCCGGCCGTGCTGACGGACCGGGGGCTGGACGCGGCGCTGTCGTCGGTGGCGTCGCGGTGCGTGGTGCCGGTGAAGGTGGCGGTGGACCTGCCGGAGGCGCGGCCGGCGCAGGCGATCGAGGGGATCGCGTACTTCGTGGTGTCCGAGCTGCTGCAGAACGTGAGCAAGCACGCGGGGCCGGGGGCGCGGGGCGCGAGCGTGGAGGTGTGGCGGTCGGGGGCGCGGCTGCTGATACGGGTGTCGGACGACGGGCGGGGCGGAGCGGGGGCCTCCGGCGGGGGGAGCGGGTTGGCGGGGCTCTCCGAGCGGTTGGGGGCGGTGGACGGGGTGCTGGTGGTGGATTCGCCCGAGGGGGTCGGGACCACGGTCACGGCCGAGCTGCCTTGGCGTGACCGGGGCTGAGGCCGCCCCCTTGTTTTTGCTGGTCAGCGGGACTCCCGTCCGGGGTGGGCGGGGGTCCCGTTCGCGTGTCCGCTGCGGCGCCGCTTCCTGGGGCGCCGCCCCAGACCCCGCGCCTCAAACGCCGGCGGGGCTGGAATTGGTAGCCGGCGGGGCTGAAAGACCGGGGCTCCGCCCCGCGCCCCGCTCCTCAAGCGCCGGCGGGGCTGGAATTGGCGCGGCCGGCGCTTCGTGGGTGCGGGGCCGCCCCCGCGCCTCAAGCGCCGGGGGGGGCTGGATTTGGCGCCGCCGATGCTTCGAACGCGCCAGGGGTGGGTGGGGTCGCCTCAAAGGCCGGATGGCTGGAATGTGACGGGGCTGGGATTGGCGCGGCTGGTGCTTCGAACGCGCCGGGGGGTGGGGTTAACCCCCCGGGGTAGAGGCCGACTCGCTGGATGGTTCGGGGGTGGGGTGGGGCGGCAGGGTGGGCGTGTAGCTGAGGACTGGAAGGGCGGGTCGGGATCATGGACAACGGCAAGGGCACGGGCGGTGGTGTCGGCGCGGTGCTGCGGGCTCCGGTCGAGGGGCGGACCTGGCGGGAGTTCGGGTACCTCCTGATCGGGCTGCCGCTGAGCACGCTGTACTTCTCGCTCGCCATCGCCGGTGTGAGCCTCGGCGCCGGGCTGCTCGTCACCTTCCTCGGCGTGCCGGTCCTCGGCGGCGTGCTCGCCATGTGCCGCGGGTTCGGCGCGGTGGAGCGGGCCCGGGTGCGCGGGCTGCTCGGGGCGGACATCGCCGGCCCCGCGCCGATCCGGGCCAAGAAGGCCGGGCCCCTCGCCGCCATGGGTGCGCTGCTCAAGAGCGGGAGCGCCTGGCGGCACGTGCTGTACTCCGTGATCCACTTCCCGTGGGCGGTGTTCGGGTTCTGCCTGGCACTGACGTTCTGGGCGTCGGGTTGGACCCTCCTGCTGTACCCGCTCTGGTTCTGGGTCATCCCGACCTACACCGACCAGCCCGGGATGATGCTCTTCCAGAACGACGACTATTCGTTCTTCGTCGATTCGCCCGGCGAGATCGCCCTCGCCTGCCTCGTCGGACTCGCGATCACCCTGGCCACCCCGTGGGTGATCCGGGCCCTGACCACCGTCGACCGGGTCATGGTCGGCGGGCTGCTCGGGCGCTCCCGGCTGGACAGCCGCGTCACCGAGCTGGAGTCCGACCGGGGCGTGGTGGTGGACACCGCAGCCGCCGACCTGCGGCGCATCGAGCGCGATCTGCACGACGGGGCGCAGGCCCGGCTGGTCTCCCTCGCCATGGACCTGGGGCTGGCGAAGGAGAAGCTCACCGAGGATCCGCAGGCCGCGGCCCGCATGGTGGACGAGGCGCACGGCGAGGTGAAGATCGCCCTGCAGGAGCTGCGCGACCTGGCCCGCGGGATCCACCCCGCCGTACTGACCGACCGCGGGCTGGACGCGGCGCTGTCGTCGGTGGCCGCGCGCTGCGCGGTGCCGGTACGGGTGGCCGTGGACCTCCCGGCCCGCCCGGCGGAGGCGATCGAGGGGATCGCGTACTTCACGGTCTCGGAGTTGCTGCAGAACATCAGCAAGCACGCGGTGGCCCGGTCGGCCACCGTGGACGTGTGGAAGTCCGGGGAGCGGCTGCTGATCCAGGTCGCGGACGATGGGAGGGGCGGAGCGGGGGCCTCCGGCGGGGGGAGCGGGTTGGGGGGGCTGACCGGGCGGTTGGATGCGGTGGATGGGGTGCTGGTGGTGGATTCGCCCGAGGGGGTCGGGACCACGGTCACGGCCGAGCTGCCTTGGCGTGACCGGGGCTGAGGCCGCCCCCTTCTTTTTGCTGGTCAGCGGGACTCCCGTCCGGGGTGGGCGGGGGTCCCGTTCGCGTGTCCGCTGCGGCGCCGCTTCCTGGGGCGCCGCCCCAGACCCCGCGCCTCAAACGCCGGCGGGGCTGAAAGACCGGGGCTCCGCCCCGTACCCCGCTCCTCAAACGCCGGAGGGGCTGGATTTGGCGCGGCCGGCGCTTCGTGGGTGCGGGGCCGCCCCCCGCGCCTCAAGCGCCCGAGGGGCTGGAATTCGTTGGAGGGGAGGGAATTTCCGTGGCGTGTGACCTTCCGGTTCGGGAAAACTGCCGCCGGACGCCCACCTGTTGTCCCGGCTCTGCCTTCACCAGGACTTAAGGCTGGGATGCTTGGCTGAGTCGTGTAGTGCGGGAAAACGAGTGGACGCGGGAGCTGCGAAATCGTGGAAGACAGGGTGCGGGTGGTCATCGCCGAGGATTCAGTGCTGCTCCGTGAGGGCCTGACCCGGCTGCTGACCGACCGGGGGCACGACGTCGTGGCGGGCGTCGGGGACGCTGAGGCCCTGCTCAAGACGATCGCGGACCTGGCGGCCGAGGGCGCGCTGCCCGATGTGGTGGTGGCCGATGTGCGGATGCCGCCGACCCACACCGACGAGGGCGTACGGGCGGCCGTACGGCTGCGCCGGGAGTACCCCGGGATAGGCGTGCTCGTGTTGTCGCAGTACGTGGAGGAGCAGTACGCCACCGAACTGCTGGCCGGGTCGAGCACCGGGGTGGGGTACCTGCTCAAGGACCGGGTGGCCGAGGTGCGGGAGTTCCTGGACGCGGTGGTGCGGGTGGCGCGGGGCGGTACGGCCCTGGACCCCGAGGTCGTGGCCCAGCTGCTCGGCCGCAGCCGGAAACAGGACGTCCTGGCGGGGCTGACCCCGCGCGAGCGCGAGGTGCTCGGGCTGATGGCCGAGGGACGCACCAATTCCGCGGTGGCGAAACAACTGGTCGTGAGCGACGGAGCGGTGGAAAAGCACGTCAGCAACATCTTCATGAAGCTGGGCCTCTCGCCGAGTGACGGGGATCACCGGCGAGTACTGGCCGTTCTCACCTACCTGAAATCTTGATCGACTGACACTCTGTCAGATACGGCATACCGGTCGGGCCGTCTCAAAGGGCGGTCCTACGGTCCAGAATGTGGTCGCCTTCGGGGAGCCCGATCCCTACCGACGTAGGGTGGGTCTGGGGGTGCTCACGCCTCGAAGGAGGTCCAGTTCAGTGACCAGCCAGGTCAGCAGCCCAGCCGAGCAGGCCGACGGGGCCGGGGGTGCGGTTGTCGGAGGACCACGCACCCCGGCGAGCCCGGGCAGCAAGGAAGTACGCCGTCTCGACCGTGTGATCATCCGGTTCGCGGGTGACTCCGGTGACGGTATGCAGCTCACCGGTGACCGGTTCACCTCGGAGACGGCGTCGTTCGGGAACGACCTGTCGACGCTGCCGAACTTCCCCGCCGAGATCCGCGCCCCCGCCGGAACCCTCCCGGGCGTCTCCTCCTTCCAGCTCCACTTCGCCGACCACGACATCCTCACGCCGGGCGACGCCCCGAACGTGCTGGTGGCGATGAATCCGGCGGCGCTGAAGGCGAACATCGCGGACGTGCCGCGCGGCGCGGAGATCATCATCAACACGGATGAGTTCACCAAGCGCCCCATGGCCAAGGTCGGCTACGAGACCTCGCCGCTGGAAGACGGCTCCCTGGACGCGTACAACCTGCACCCCGTACCGCTGACCACCCTGACGGTCGAGGCGCTGAAGGACTTCGGGCTCTCCCGCAAGGAGGCCGAGCGCAGCAAGAACATGTTCGCGCTGGGCCTGCTGTCGTGGATGTACCACCGGCCCACCGAGGGCACCGAGAAGTTCCTGCGGCAGAAGTTCGCGAAGAAGCCGGAGATCGCCGAGGCGAACATCGTCGCCTTCCGGGCCGGCTGGAACTTCGGGGAGACGACGGAGGACTTCGCGGTCTCCTACGAGGTCGCGCCCGCGACCAGGGCTTTCCCGACCGGCACCTACCGGAACATCTCCGGGAACCTGGCCCTGTCCTACGGCCTCATCGCCGCCAGCCAGCAGGCCGACCTGCCCCTCTACCTGGGCTCCTACCCGATCACCCCGGCCTCGGACATCCTGCACGAGCTGTCGAAGCACAAGAACTTCGGCGTGCGGACCTTCCAGGCCGAGGACGAGATCGCCGGCATCGGCGCGGCCCTCGGTGCGGCCTTCGGCGGGGCGCTCGGGGTGACCACCACCTCCGGGCCCGGTGTGGCGCTCAAGTCGGAGACGATCGGTCTCGCGGTGTCGCTGGAGCTGCCGCTGCTGATCGTGGACATCCAGCGCGGCGGCCCGTCCACCGGCCTGCCGACCAAGACGGAGCAGGCGGACCTCCTCCAGGCCATGTTCGGCCGCAACGGCGAGGCGCCCGTGCCGATCGTGGCCCCGCGGACCCCCGCGGACTGCTTCGACGCCGCCCTCGACGCGGCCCGGATCGCGCTCGCCTACCGGACTCCGGTCTTCCTGCTCTCCGACGGCTACCTCGCCAACGGGTCCGAGCCCTGGCGGATCCCGGAGATCACGGACCTGCCCGACCTGAAGGTCAAGTTCGCCACCGGCGCGAACCACACCCTCGCCGACGGCACCGAGGTCTTCTGGCCGTACAAGCGGGACCCGGAGACGCTCGCCCGACCGTGGGCCGTCCCCGGCACGCCCGGCCTCGAACACCGCATCGGCGGCATCGAGAAGCAGGACGGCACCGGCAACATCTCCTACGACCCCGCCAACCACGACCTCATGGTCCGCACCCGCCAGGCCAAGATCGACGGGATCCGGGTACCGGACCTGGACGTCGAGGACCCGGACGGAGCCACCACCCTGGTCCTCGGCTGGGGTTCCACCTACGGCCCCATCACCGCGGCCGTCCGCCGGCTGCGGAACGCCGGACTCCCCATTGCCCAGGCCCACCTGCGCCACCTGAACCCCTTCCCCAGGAATCTCGGCGAGGTCCTGGAGCGTTACGAGAAGGTAGTGGTGCCGGAGATGAACCTCGGGCAGCTCGCCACCCTGATCCGGGCGAAATACCTGGTCGACGCCCAGTCGTACAACCAGGTCAACGGAATGCCGTTCAAGGCGGAGCAGCTCGCCAAGGTTCTCGAGGAGGCCATCAATGACTGAGGTGACCGTGACCGAAGGGTCTCGCACACTGCTTTCGCTGGTGCCCAAGTCCGAGTCCAAGCAGTCGATGAAGGACTTCAAGTCGGACCAGGAGGTCCGCTGGTGCCCGGGCTGCGGTGACTACGCCGTGCTCGCCGCCGTTCAGGGCTTCATGCCCGAACTGGGGCTGGCGAAGGAGAACATCGTCTTCGTCTCGGGCATCGGCTGCTCCTCCCGCTTCCCGTACTACATGAACACGTACGGGATGCACTCCATCCACGGCCGCGCGCCCGCCATCGCCACCGGCCTCGCCACCTCCCGCCGCGACCTGTCCGTCTGGGTCGTCACGGGCGACGGCGACGCGCTCTCCATCGGCGGCAACCACCTGATCCACGCCCTGCGCCGCAACGTCAACCTCAAGATCCTGCTGTTCAACAACCGGATCTACGGGCTCACCAAGGGGCAGTACTCCCCCACGTCCGAGGTCGGCAAGATCACCAAGTCCACGCCGATGGGCTCGCTGGACTCGCCCTTCAACCCGGTGTCGCTGGCGATCGGCGCCGAGGCCTCCTTCGTCGCCCGTACCGTCGACTCCGACCGCAAGCACCTCACCGAGGTGCTGCGCGCGGCGGCCGACCACCAGGGCACGGCGCTCGTCGAGATCTACCAGAACTGCAACATCTTCAACGACGGCGCGTTCGAGGTCCTCAAGGACAAGGACCAGGCGCTGGAGGCCGTGATCCGGCTGGAGGACGGCCGGCCGATCCGTTTCGGGGCGGACGGCGCGAAGGGCGTCGTGCGCAATCCGGCCACCGGCGACCTGGAGGTCGTCGACGTCACCCCGGCCAACGAGTCGCAGATCCTGGTCCACGACGCGAAGACCGCCAGCGCCACCACGGCGTTCGCGCTCTCCCGCCTGGCCGACCCCGACACCCTGCACCACACCCCCATCGGGGTCTTCCGCAGCGTCGAGCGGCCCGTCTACGACACGCTCATGGCCGACCAGCTCGACACGGCGATCGACCGCAGCGGCAAGGGCGACCTGGGTGCGCTGCTGACGGGCAACGACACCTGGACCGTCGTCGGCTGACCCGCACGACGCGACGCGGACACGGACACGGACACGAACGTACGAAGCCGTACGAAGCCGTACGAAGCCGTACGAAGCCGTACGAAGCCGTACGAAGCCGTACGAAGCCGTACGAAGCCCGGATCTCCCTGGAGATCCGGGCTTCGACGTGTGTCCCTCCCGTGCCCGTACACAATCCCGCAGAGAGCACTTTCTAAAAGTTAGCGCTTCCCGTAGGGTGGTGTTACTGCCCAGCGCCACCCCACGGGAAGAGTCATCATGAGCATCGTCGTCACCGCCGCCACCGGAGCCCTCGGCCGTCTCGTGGTCGGGGAGCTGCTGAACCGCCTTCCCGCCGACCAGGTCGCCGTCGTCGTCCGTGACGAGGCGAAGGCCGCCGACCTGGCGGAGCGCGGCGTCGAGGTCCGCGTCGCCGACTACGACGACTCCGAAGCCCTGGCCGGCGCCTTCCGGGCCGGCGACCGCGTCCTGCTGATCTCCGGCAACGAGGTCGGGCGGCGCGTGGAGCAGCACACCGCCGTACTGGAGGCCGCGCGGGCGGCGGGCGTGGCGCAGTTCGCCTACACCGGCATCCTCGGCGGCCCCGAGGCGGACTTCGACCTCGCCCTCGACCACAAGGGCACCGAGCAGGCCATCCTCGACTCCGGAGTCCCGTACACCTTCCTGCGCAACGGCTGGTACCACGAGAACCACACGGGCAACCTGTCCGCCGCCCTGGAGCACGGAGCGGTCGTGGCCAGTGCGGGCGAGGGCCGGGTCGCCTCGGCGGCGCGGGCCGACTACGCGGCCGCCGCGGCCGAGGTGCTCACCGGCGAGGGCCACCTGAACCGGGTCTACGAGCTCTCCGGCGACACCGCCTGGAGCTTCGCGGAGTACGCGGCGGCCCTGTCGGAGCAGACCGGCAGGGAGATCGCGTACGAGGAGGTCCCGGCCGGCGAGCACCTGGCGATCCTGACCGGCGCCGGCGTCCCCGAGGCCTTCGCCGCGATCCTCGTCGACGTGGACGCGGCGATCGCCCGCGGCCGGCTGGCGGGCACCAGCGGCGACCTGGCCCGGCTGATCGGACGGCCGACGACCCCGGTGGCCGAGGCGATCAGCGCCGCACTGGCCTGATCCGGGACCGCGCCTCGGCGGGCACGAGGCCGGCGCGAAGCCGGCACGGGCGGGCGCAGCACGGGCCCGTCCACGCAAGCCCCGGAAGATGTCATGAGTATCTCGCGATTACGGGCATGACATCCGGGCCGTGCGGCGCTACGGTCGTGAAGTTGGCTGGAAGTCGTACAGGAGGCCCCCGTGAAGGCGGAGAACGAGCAGCGCGCGGGTTTGCTCTACGGAGTCGGCGCATACGGGATGTGGGGGCTGGTCCCACTCTTCTGGCCACTGCTGACGCCCGCGGGGGCCGTCGAGATCCTCGCCCACCGCATGACGTGGTCCCTGGCCGTGGTCGGGCTGGCGCTGCTCGCCGTGCGCCGCTGGGGCTGGATCCGGGAGCTGCTGCGCCAGCCGCGCAAGCTCGGCCTGACCGCGCTGGCCGCGTCGGTGATCAGCGTGAACTGGGGCCTGTACATCTGGTCGGTCAACAACGGCCACGTCGTCGAATCGAGCCTCGGCTACTTCATCAATCCGCTGGTCAGCATCGCGATGGGCGTGCTCGTGCTCGGCGAGCGGCTGCGCCGCGTGCAGTGGGTGGCGGTCGGCATCAGCTTCGTCGCCGTCCTCGTGCTCGCCATCGGCTACGGGCGGCCGCCGTGGATCTCGCTGGTCCTGGCCTGCTCCTTCGCGACGTACGGGCTGATCAAGAAGAAGCTCAACATGGGCGGGCTGGAGTCGCTGGCCGCCGAGACCGCCATGCTGTTCCTGCCGGCCCTGGGCTACCTGCTGTGGCTGGGCTCGCAGGGCCAGTCCACCTTCACCTCGCAGGGCACCGGGCACGCGCTCCTGCTGGCCGCGACCGGGCTGGTCACCGCGATCCCGCTGGTGTTCTTCGGGGCGGCGGCCATCCGTGTCCCGCTGTCCACCCTGGGGCTGCTCCAGTACATGGCCCCCGTCTTCCAGTTCGGGCTGGGCGTCCTGTACTTCCACGAGGCCATGCCGCCCGAGCGCTGGGCCGGCTTCTCCCTGGTGTGGGCCGCGCTCGCCCTCCTGACCTGGGACGCGCTGCGCACGGCACGGCGGTCCCGGGCGGCCCTCGCGATGGCCCCGCCCCTGGTGGCGGCACCGGCCCGCGAGCCCGCGTAACGGACTGCGGCAGGCACGCACCAGCAAACGCTCCCCACCCACGATCCCCGGTACAGGGCACCTGTACCGGGGATCGTCCGTTTTCCGAACTGCCCTGACCGAATTGTGGTCTTGACGGACAGTCATACTCTCGCTGAACATCAGGCTCGCACTGACGCACTAACGCTCACCTGCTCTATCCCGCTCGTTCCGTCATATCCCCGCGGAATCCCGGAGCCCCCACATGAGCCTGTCCGTCTCCCGGCGCCTTGCTGCCGTGACCGCCTTCGCGGTCGCGGGCCTGATCGCCTCCACCGCCCCCGCCGCTCTCGCCGCCCCCACGGCGGTCACCGCGGCGCCGACCCCGCCCGACATCCCGCTGGCCAACGTCAAGGCCCACCTGTCGCAGCTCTCCACGATCGCCGCGAACAACGGCGGCAACCGCGCCCACGGCAGGGCCGGCTACAAGGCCTCGATCGACTACGTGAAGGCCAAGCTCGACGCGGCCGGCTTCACGACCACGCTGCAGACCTTCACCTCCAGCGGTGCCACCGGCTACAACCTGATCGCCGACTGGCCGGGCGGCGACCCCAACTCCGTGCTGATGGCGGGCGCGCACCTCGACTCCGTGACCTCGGGCGCGGGCATCAACGACAACGGCTCGGGCAGTGCGGCCGTCCTGGAGACGGCCCTCGCGGTCTCCCGGGCCGGCCTCCAGCCCACCAAGCACCTGCGCTTCGGCTGGTGGGGCGCGGAGGAGCTGGGCCTGGTCGGCTCGAAGTACTACGTCAACAACCTGCCGACCGCCGAGCGCGCGAAGTTCTCCGGCTACCTGAACTTCGACATGATCGGGTCCCCGAACCCGGGCTACTTCGTCTACGACGACGACCCGACCATCGAGCAGACCTTCAAGAACTACTACGCGGGCCTCGGCGTGCCCACCGAGATCGAGACCGAGGGCGACGGCCGCTCCGACCACGCCTCGTTCAAGAACGTGGGCATCCCGGTCGGCGGCCTGTTCACCGGCGCCAGCAACACGAAGTCCTCGGCGCAGGCCCAGAAGTGGGGCGGCACGGCCGGTCAGTCCTTCGACCGCTGCTACCACTCCTCTTGCGACAACACGGCGAACATCAACGACACCGCCCTGGACCGCAACGCCGACGCCATCGCGTACGCGATCTGGAACCTCGGTGCGGGCACCCCGGTCCCGCCGGGCCAGTCCTTCGAGAGCACGACGGACGTGAACATCCCCGACTCCCCGGCCGCCGCGGTCAGCTCGCCGATCACCGTCTCGGGTGTCGCGGGCAACGCCCCGGCCACCACCAAGGTGGACGTGAACATCGTCCACACCTACCGCGGTGACCTGGTGGTCGACCTGGTCGCTCCGGACGGCACGGTCTACAACCTGCACAACCGCTCCGGCGGCAGCGCCGACAACCTCGTGCAGTCGTACACCGTCAACGCCTCCAGCGAGGTGGCGAACGGGGTCTGGAACCTCCGGGTGAAGGACGCGGCCGCGCAGGACGTCGGTTACGTCAACAGCTGGAAGATCACCTTCTAGGCGCACCGGCTGACCGGCGGCACCTGATCCAGAGCTCACGGGCTCCGGCACGATCCGCCCGGATCGTGCCGGAGCCCTTCTCCGTCCCGACCGGGCGCCCCGGCTACGCCCTACGCGTCCTCGGCGCGCCCCCGCAGCGAGGCGGGCAGCGGTTCCTGGATCCGGGCGCGCAGCTCCTCGGCGACGGCCGCGATGTCCGCGCGGCCCAGCTTCGCCGCCTCCACCAGGTCGCCGAGCTCCTCCGGTGAGGGCAGCTGCCGGGCCCCGGCCACGCGCAGGTACGAGCGGGTCGCGGCGGCCGCGTAGAACTCGTTCATCGGGGATTCCAGCGCCGGGCACACCGCGAGGGTGTGCAGAAACGCGGCGGCCCGCCACGCGGTGTCCGGGGCGGGCTGTTCGGGCACCAGGACGAGGTCGTTCTGGTGTCGGGCGACCGCGGCGGCCACCCCGGAGGGATCCCACACGGCGGGGTCGGACGGTAGATGGTGGGCCAGAGCGGTCCAGGCCCACTCCATGGTGATCTTCAATTCCCGAACCGCTCCTGGAAGTAGCCCCAGTGGTCGGCGAACTCCTCTATGCCGGACAGGAAGTTCTTCCGGTCCTCGTCCAGTTCGCGTTCGGTGACCTCGGTGATCAGCGCGGTGACCGTCGTCCCCAGGGCCGCCGCACGTGCCTTCAGGCGTTCGTGGAAGTCCTCGTCCAGGCGGATGGTGACGTGTCTCGACATGTCCAACACCGTACAGCGGGTGTGCTGTACGGACAGCCGGAATGCCGCAAGGGTGGGCAGGGACACAGTCCCGGCCCACCCTTGCGGCGCTCTCGTGCGGGGTGACTACTTGTTGGCGTCGGCCGCCTTCACCAGCGCGTCCTTGGTGACCGCGCCGACGTAGACCTTGCCGTCGTCGGTGACCAGGGCGTTGACCAGGCGGGTCGACAGGACCCGGCCCTCACCGAACTTCCCGGTGACCTTGTCCCCGAGGGAGTCGAGGAACTGCTTGGCCTCCTTCGGGGCGTTCTTGTCGTTCTCCAGGTCCTTCAGGCCCTTGCCGGCGCCCGAGTCGATCCGCGCGATGGTCGCCCAGCCCTCGCCGAGCACCTTCACGTCGCCCTGGCCGTTCGGACCGCCCAGCAGCCCGTCCAGGCCCGGGAAGGACTCCAGCGCCTTGAAGGACTGGTCCTTGTCGTCCTTGCCCGCGCCGTCCACGCCCTCGGTCACCTTGGCGCCCTTGGGCGCGGTGAAGGTGAAGGTGTCGGCGGCCGGCTTGGCGAAGTCCACCTTGGTGAAGCCGGCGTCCACGATCGGCTTGCCGCCCTGGGAGGAGAGCAGCTGCACGCGCAGCGGCACGCCGTTCTTGGCGTCGACCGCGATCTGGACCGAGCCGACCGTGGAGCCGCTCTGCTTGGGCTTGAGCACCAGCTGGTAGGCGTCCCGGCCGGCCACCTGCGCGGTGTCGCCGACGCTCACGTCGGTGGTCGGGCCGGCGGCCTTCAGGAGCTCCTCGGCGATCTTCTGCGGGGAGGCACCCATCCGGTCGGCCGTCTTGTGGTCCTTGCCGGCGTCCTTGCCGGCTTCCTTGCCCGCCTGCGGGTTCTTCTCGTGGAAGACCTCGTTCGACTTGGAGTCGTAGCCCCAGACGTCGTCGCCGTTGTGGATGAGGCTGTACTCGTCCTTGCCGTCCAGGAACGTGAGCTTCTGGCGGTCCGGGCCGTCCGCCGCGACGCGGAAGGTGTGCGTGCCGCTCGCCAGCTGCGCGACCTTGTCCTCCGGGTTGGCGGAGCCGCCGGCGACCCCACCGCCGCCGAGCAGCCCGGTCGCGATCTTCGGGAGACCCAGGTCGGTGCTGATCTTGGCCGTGCCCGACAGCTGCTGCACGTCGGAGGCGGCGACCTTCTCGATGAGCTGCTGCGCCGTCACCTTCGGCAGGTCGGGCCCGCCGGCGTTGGCGAAGGCCGGGACCATCGCCACGGTCGCCGCGGCAACACCCGCCACCGCCACCGGTACGGCGTACCGGGCGACCTTGCGAGAAGTCTTCGTGTTCGCTGCCATGTCAGTGCCCTGCCCTCTTGTGTCGACGGCGGCGACCGCCGTGTCGCCGCGCTCACCCGATCTGGTGGGGTTGATGACTCCAATCTGACCAAATCACCGGCTCCGGGGCGTCAGCCCCCGGACGCAACTGCGCGTACGACCGTGGGATGACACGGGAAGGGCCCTCCCGCCCGGACCCGTAGGGGTCGCCTGGGCGGAAGGGCCCGTTCCGATGCTGCGGACGGCCGAGGGGCTAGCCGGCGCGGTGCACCACGGCGTCGCAGAGCTCTTCGAGCGCCGACTTCGCGAAGCACTCGGGCAGCGGCGCGAGCGTGGCCCGCGCCTCCTCCGCGTACCGGACGGTGTCGCGGCGGGCCTGCTCCAGGGCGGGGTGCGCCCGCAGCCGGGTCAGCACCTCGGCGTGGCGGGCGTCGTCCGTCAGGTCGCCGTCCAGGAGGCGTACGAGTTCCAGGTCCTCGGGACGCCCGTCCCGCTCGGCCATCTCGCGCAGCCGCAGCACGGGCAGCGTCGGAATGCCCTCGCGCAGGTCGGTGCCCGGGGTCTTGCCGGACTCGTGCGCGTCGGAGGCGATGTCGAGGACGTCGTCGGCGAGCTGGAAGGCGGTGCCGAGCCGCTCGCCGTACTGGGTGAGGATGTCGACGACCGACTCGTCGGCGCCGGCCATGAGCGCGCCGAAGCGGCCGGAGACGGCGATCAGGGAGCCGGTCTTGCCGGCGATGACGTCGAGGTAGTGGGCGACGGGGTCGCGGCCGTCGCGCGGGCCGGCCGTCTCCAGGATCTGACCCGTCACCAGCCGTTCGAACGCCTCGGCCTGGATGCGTACGGCCTCGGGTCCGAGGTCGGCCAGTATGTGCGAGGCACGGGCGAAGAGGAAGTCACCCGTCAGGACGGCGACCGAGTTGCCCCAGCGGGCGTTGGCGCTCTCCACGCCGCGGCGCACGTCCGCCTCGTCCATGACGTCGTCGTGGTAGAGCGTCGCCAGGTGGGTGAGCTCGACCACCACGGCGGACGGAACGATTCCGGGCGCGTAGGGATCCCCGAAACGGGACGCGAGCATCACCAGCAGCGGCCGGAACCGCTTGCCGCCGGCCCGGACCAGGTGCTGTGCGGCCTCGGTGATGAAGGGGACTTCGCTCTTGGTGGCTTCCAGCAGACCCGCCTCGACGGCGGCCAGTCCGGCCTGGACATCGGTCTCAAGAGCCTGGTCCCGCACGCTCAGTCCGAACGGCCCGACGACGGTCACGAGGGGTACTCCTGTCTGCTGACGATCACGCTGACGATCACATGGATTGTCGATGTGTCGCTGCCATCACTCAAGCCAGCGTATCGGGTCTGTTTTCGATCACCGAGAGCGCCTTCCCGGCCACCACCCGAGCACTGTCCGATACACACCGGTATGTTCTGGAGGAGCCGAAACAACCGGAGCATACGTTTTGTCCAGACTTGCCACCGAGTGGGACGAGCCCGCGGATCCGGCGGAGGACCAGCCGCCGCCCCGCGACGACCACTCCTTCCCCGGCCACCCGCGGGGCCTCGCCACGCTCTCCGGCCTACGGGACCATGGTCTACCTCGTCTCCGTCACCGGCGGATGGCTCGCCGACCGCATCCTCGGTTCGTACCGGGCCGTGCTCTGGGGCGGCATCCTGACGGGCGACGACCGGCGCGACGCCGGCTTCGCCCTCTCCTACACGGCCCGCCGCGATGCGCAGGGCCGTGTGGCGGATCGTCGGCGGCTGCCTCGCCTCCGCCGTGCCCGCCACCCTTCTGGCGGCCGCCGGCCGGCTGACGACGGCCCGTTTCGTCGACCTCCTCACCCTCGTCCGCACCCCGTCCACTGAGGCCCCCCTGAGGTCCATCGAGGTCCATTGAGGTGGTTCACACATGATCATCCGTACCGCGTTCCCGTACGAGACCACCCACGAGGATGTCCGGATCCCGATGGCCGACGGCGTGGAGCTGTACGCGCGCATCTGGCGCCCGGTGACGGACGAGCCGGTTCCGGCGCTGCTGGAGTACCTCCCGTACCGGCTCACCGACTGGACCGCGCCGCGCGACTGGCAGCGCCACCCCTGGTACGCGGGCCACGGCTACGCCTCCGTACGGGTGGACGTGCGCGGCCACGGCTGCAGCGGGGGCCGCCCCGGCGACGAGTACGACGCCCGCGAGCTGGCCGACGGGGTCGCGGTGGTGGAGTGGCTGGCGGCGCAGCCGTGGTGCACGGGGTCGGTGGGGATGTTCGGGATCTCCTGGGGCGGCTTCAACTCCCTCCAGATCGCCGCCCTGGCCCCCGAGGCGCTGAAGGCGGTCGTCACCGTCTGCTCGACGGACGACCGGTACGACAACGACGTGCACTACATGGGCGGCTCGGTGCTGGCCGTGGACATGCACGCGTGGGCCGCGACCATGCTGGCCTTCGCCTCCCGGCCGCCGGACCCGCTGTTCGCCGGCGACGGCTGGCGGCAGCAGTGGCTGGACCGGCTGGAGGGGGTCGAACCGCTGATCCACACCTGGCTCTCGCACCAGACCCGCGACGCCTACTGGCGCCACGGCAGCGTCTGCGAGGACTACACGGCGATCGGCGCGGCGGTGCTCGCGGTGGGCGGCTGGCACGACCCGTACCGGGACACCGTGCTGCGGCTGGTCGAGCACCTGCCGTCCGGGCGCGTACGGGGCCTGATCGGACCCTGGTCGCACCAGTACCCGGACCGCGGCCTGCCGCCCGGACCGGCGATCGGCTTCCTCCAGGAGACCCTGCGCTGGTGGGACCACTGGCTGAGGGGCACGGACAACGGGGTGATGGACGAGCCGCTGCTGCGCGCCTGGATCAGCGACTCGCACCCGCCGGCGACGGTGTACGAGGAGCTCCCGGGCCGCTGGGTCGGCGAGAAGGCCTGGCCCTCGGCGTCCGTGATCCCCGTCCCGTACGTGTTCCAGGGCGCGCCGGTGGCCGTCGCCTCCCCGCAGCACACCGGTATGGACGCCGGCCGCTTCTTCCCCTTCGGCAACGACGCCGATCTGCCGCCGGACCAGCGGGAGGAGGACGCGAAGTCGGCCTGCTTCGAGTTCCCGGTGGGCGGCGGGGAGCCCGTGGAGATCCTCGGCCGGCCCTCGGTGACCCTGCGGCTGCGGCTCGACGTGCCGTACGGGCAGGTGGTGGCCCGGCTGTGCGACGTCGCCCCGGACGGCACGTCGACGCTGGTCACGCGGGGCGCCCTGAACCTGTCGGCCCGCCAGGGCCGGGACCGGGCCGTGCCGTGGCCGGTGGGCTCGTACGAGGACGTCACCTTCGAGCTGAACGGCATCGGCCACGCCTTCCCGCCCGGGCACCGGATCCGGCTCGCCGTGTCCTCCGCGTACTGGCCGTGGATCTGGCCGCGGGCCGGGTCCGAGGCCGGCTGGACCCTGGACCCGGCGGGCAGCGCGCTGACCCTCCCCGTGCGGGCCGCGTCCGCCTCGGAGGGGGGCATCGTCTTCGAGCCGCCGGAGCAGGCGCCGCCGCTGGGGGTCGCCTTCCCGGCCACGCTGGACGAACCGCGCCCGGAGCGGGTGGTCGTACGGGACGTGGCGCGCGGGACGTGGCGGCTGGAGGTGGACCCGCGGTACGGGGGCACGCGGGTGTACCCGGACGGCCTGGAGTTCAGCGAGGACGCGGAGGAGGTGTACGAGATCCAGGACGCCGACGCGCTGTCCGCGCGGGCCCGCTCGCAATGGCGGATCCGGCTCCACCGGCCCGAACTGGGCTGGGACGCACGGGTGGAGACCCGGTCCGAGACCTCGTGCGACGAGGGCGGCTTCGTGACGTCGAACGAGGTGGTGTGCCGGGAGGGGGGCGAGGTGGTCTTCCACCGGACGTGGGAACGCCGGCTGCCTCGGGCGGCGGGCTAGGCAGATCCAGGGTGGTCCCGCCGTCTGCCCGGCGCGGCACCGCTGCTGGGGCTCCGCCCCGGACCCCGCTCCTCAATCGCCGGAGGGGCTGAATAGTGGCGGCCTCAGCCAAATCCAGCCCCGCCGGCGTTTGAGGCGCGGGGCAGGGGGCGGAGCCCCGGTCTTTCAGCCTCGCCGGCGTTTGAGGCGCGGGGGTACGGGGGCGGAGCCCCCGGAGACGGCGGTCAGGCGTAGAGGCGTTCCAGGACGACCGCGATGCCGTCCTCGTCGTTGGACAAGGTGATTTCGTCGGCTACCGCCACCAGCTCGTGGTGGGAATTGGCCATGGCCACCCCATGCGCGGCCCACGCGAACATCGGGACGTCGTTCGGCATGTCGCCGAAGGCGATCGTCCCGGCCGGGGACGCGCCCAGGACTTCCGCCGCCCGCGCGAGCCCACTGGCCTTGTCGATGCCCGGCGGCTGGAGTTCCACCGTGTGCTCCCCCGCCATCGTGACGTTCACGAGGTCCCCGACGACCGCCCGCGCCACCCGCGTCAGCTCGTCGTCGTCCAGCTCCGGGTGCTGGAGCAGCACCTTGTTGATCGGGGCGGACCACAGGTCCGACCGCCGCGGCACCGACACCGTCGGCAGGTGCGGGTGCCACATCCGGTAGCCGGGCCCTATCAGCATCTCGGCGTCCAAACCCTCCTGGTTGACCGCCGCGTAGACCTCGCCGACCTCCGCCTCGATCTTGCCGAGGGCCACCTCGGCCAGTTCCCGGTCCATGGAGACGGAGTGCAGCAGGCGCCCGCGCGCCGCGTCGTACACCTGCGCGCCCTGCGCGCACACCGCGAGCCCCTCGTAGCCGAGGCCGTCCAGGACGTGTCGGACCTGTGGGACCGGGCGGCCGGTGACGATGATGTGGCGGGCGCCGGCGGCGCGGGCCGTCGCGAGGGCCTTGTGCGAGCGGGCCGAGACGGTGTCCCCGGCGCGCAGCAGAGTCCCGTCCAGGTCGGTGGCGATCAAGGCATAGGGGAGGGCCGGAGGCGGGGCGGAAGTCACGGCGCCAAGGATACGGACCCCTTTGGACAAGTCCTACAAATAGAGCGCGAATCCGGCCTCCCACGCGCCCCCTCAGCCACGTAACGTGTCAACCAGCTCCCGGGACACCCCCGGACCGCGTCGAAAGCGAGGCAGCACCCCATGCCCCAGCAGAGCCCCCTCGATCTCCCCGAGGGCGACCCGTTCGGGCCGCACAACCTCCCGTACGGCGTCTTCTCGACCTCCTCGGAGGACCGCCGCCGGATCGGCGTGCGGATCGGCGGGCACGTGCTCGACGCGGGGGCGGCCGCCGCCGCGCTCGGTTCCCCGTACGCCGGGCTGCTCGGGCAGTCCTCCCTCAACCCGCTGCTGGCCGCCGGGCGCACCGCCTGGCGCGACGTGCGCCGCGCGCTGACCGCCTGGGTGACCGACCCCGGCCACCGCGCCACGGTCGAGGCGCACCTGCTGCCGCTCGACGAGGTCACGCTGCACCTGCCGTACGAGGTCGCCGACTACGTCGACTTCTACGCGAGCGAGCACCACGCCACCAACGTCGGGAAGATGTTCCGCCCGGACGGCGACGCGCTGACGCCCAACTGGAAGCACCTGCCGATCGGTTACCACGGCCGCTCCGGGACGATCGTGGTCTCCGGGACCGATGTCGTACGGCCCTCCGGGCAGCGCAAGGCGCCCACCGACCCGGCGCCCGTCTTCGGCCCGTCCGTCAAGCTCGACATCGAGGCGGAGGTCGGCTTCGTCGTCGGCACGCCCTCCGAGCTGGGCCGCCCGGTGCCGCTGGCGGACTTCGAGGACCACGTCTTCGGACTGTTCCTGCTGAACGACTGGTCGGCGCGCGACATCCAGGCCTGGGAGTACGTGCCGCTGGGCCCCTTCCTCGGCAAGTCCTTCGCCACCTCCGTCTCCGCGTGGGTGACCCCGCTGGAGGCCCTGGACGCGGCCCGCGTCGCCCCGCCGGCCCGCGACTTCCCGCTCCTGCCGTACCTGGACGACGCCGAGCTCGACCGCCCCGGCGGCTTCGACCTGCACATCACCGTCTCCATCAACGGGCAGGAGGTGGCGCGGCCGCCGTTCGCGTCGATGTACTGGACCGCCGCCCAGCAGCTCGCTCACATGACCGTGAACGGCGCCTCCCTGCGCACCGGCGACGTGTACGGCTCCGGCACCGTCAGCGGCCCCGAGACCGGCCAGCGCGGCTCGCTGCTGGAGCTGACCTGGAACGGCCGCGACGCGATCGAGCTCGCCGACGGCAAGCGCACCTTCCTGGAGGACGGGGACACCGTCACCCTCACCGCCTGGGCCCCCGGTCCGGACGGGACGCGCGTCGGCCTCGGCGAGGTCATCGGCCGCATCGTGGGACAGCGCTAGTCCATCCCTCGGTCGGCGGGGTGGCGGATCTTTCCGCCACCCCGCCGAAACCGCAGCTCAGAGCCTTGTGAATGCGCCGTCAGGTGGCGCAACACTGCAGCAACACCACCGCCTCCGGGCCCCCGGTACGTTCCCTGCCATGCCAGCCGAACGCACCGCCACGCACACCGTCCCGGTCGCCGCCGCGCGCCGCCGGCGGCTGCGCGCGGACCAGGCGCGACAGCTCGCCGACCTGCTCCGCCACCAGATCCTGACGGGCGGCTACCCCGGCGGGGTCCTCCCCCTCGAGGGCGCCCTCGCCGCCGACTACGGCGCCGGCCGCAACACCGTCCGCCAGGCCCTCGACCTGCTGCGCGGAGAGCGGCTGGTGGAGCGCCGGCCGGGGGTCGGCACGGTCGTCGTCTGCGAGAAGTACCCGCACGGCCTGGACCGCCTGCAGGGCCTGGCCGAGACGCTGCACGAGCACGGCCGGGTGACCAACGAGGTCCGTACGGTCGGGCCCGTGCGCGCCCCCGCCCCCGTCGCCGGGCGCCTCGGCCTGCCCGAGCACGCCGACGTGCTCTACATCGAGCGGCTGCGGCGTCTGAACGGACTGCCGCTCTCCCTCGACCTCACCTACGTGCCGATGGACATCGGAGCCGGGCTGCTGGGCTGCGACCTGGAGAACACGGACGTCTTCCGGCTCCTGGAACAGCTGACCGGGCAGCCGCTCGGCCACGCCGGGATCACCCTCGAGGCCGTCAACGCCGACGCGCACTCCGCCGCCGTCCTGCAGGCCCCGCGCGGGGCCGCCGTCCTGATGCTGGAACGGCTCACCCACCTGCGCGACGGCCGGCCCGTGGACCTGGAGTTCATCCGCTTCCGCGGCGACCGGATCACCATGAGCGGCCTGCTGCGCCGCTCCCTCTAAGCCTCCGCCACACCCCCTTCCCTGGAGACAGCCATGCCTGTGGTCCCCCAGCGCGGCGACGTGCCCGTGACCATCGACGAGTCCCTGTGCATCGACGGCTGCACCCTCTGCGTCGACATGTGTCCGCTCGACTCGCTCGCGATCCGCGAGGACAACGGCAAGGCCTACATGCACGTGGACGAGTGCTGGTACTGCGGCCCGTGCGCCGCCCGCTGTCCCACCGGCGCGGTCACCGTCAACATGCCCTACCTGCTCCGGTGAAAGGCCCCACCTCCATGCGTACGAAGGCTCTCGCGCCCGCGCTCGTCCTGCTCCTCGCCCCGCTCGCCACGGCCTGCGGCGGCGACGCCTCCGGAGCGTCCGGCTCCAGGACGGTCACTGTGACCGTCGGCTACCAGTCCAAGACCATCAACACCGTCACCGCCGGCACCCTGCTGCGCTCCCTCGGCTACTTCGAGCAGGAGCTCGCCGCGCGCGGCCAGCAGGACGGCGTCACGTACAAGGTGGAGTGGCAGGACTACGCCACCGGCGCCCCGATCACCGCCCAGATGACCGCCGGGAAGATCGACATCGGCTCGATGGGCGATTTCCCGCTCCTCATCAACGCGGCGCGCGGCAAGGAGCTGAAGCAGCCCACCCACCTCGTCTCCGTCACCGGCTACAACCTGCGCGGCGGCCTCAACACCGTGGTCACCGCGCCGGATTCGAAGCTGGAGTCCCTCGCCGACCTGCGCGGCAAGAAGGTGTCGACGAGCGTGGGCTCCGCCGCCGACGGGACCCTCGTACGGGCCCTGCAGCGCGCCGGGATCGACCCGGAGAGCGGCATCCAGAAGCTCAACCAGCAGCCCAGCGTGGGCGCTTCGGCCCTCCAGGCGGGCAGCGCGGACGCCCTGTCGCAGTTCGTGGCGTGGCCGGGGCAGCTCGCGTACGAGGGGCGGGCGAAGGCCCTCTACGACGGCGCCGAGCTGAACCTGCCGACCTTCCACGGGGTCACCGTGCGCGAGAAGTTCACGAAGGAGCGGCAGGGCGTACTGGACGACTTCCTGCGGGCGCAGCGCAAGGCCACCGACCACCTGCGCACGGAGCCGGTGGCGGCCGCCGAGTCGGTGGCCAAGGAGACCGGCCTGCCGGCGGAGGTGGTGTACCTCTACAACGGGGCGAACGGCATCGCCACCTTCGATCCGGCGCTGCGTCCGGAGCTGATCGACGCGCTGAAGCAGGACGTGCCGGTGCTGCAGGCCGGCAAGCTGGTCGGTGACGTGGACGTGGACGCCTTCGTGGACCCCGAGCCCCTGAAGCGGGCGGCGGCCGGCGCGCCGGAGTACCCGAAGGCGTCGGCCCCCAGGTCCGAACTGTGGCTGAAGGGCCAGACCCGGACGCAGTCCTTCGACTCCCCCCGCGAGCTGCTGAAGGCGGCGCGCGGCGCGGACGTCCGGGCGGCGTACGTGCCGGACGCGGTGACCGGCACGCTGTGGTTCGCGGACAAGGCGGTGTGGGTGGCCGAGGGGCCGGAGCTGCGCGCGTTCGTCACGCCGGCGGGCGCGAGGGCGTACGTCGACCAGCACCAGGGATCCGGGGCGCGGATCCTGAGCTTCGCCGAGGCCGGGGCCCTGGCGTCATGACGGGCGGCCGCTGGCTGCTGCGGGCGGCCTCGCTCGGGGCGGCGCTCCTGCTGTGGCAGGGGCTGACCTCGCTCGACGTGAACCTGTGGCTGCGCTTCGAGCAGTTCCCGACCGTGGGCGAGATCGCCTCGACGTTCGCGGAGCGGGCCGGGACCGGGGCCTACTGGCAGGACCTGGCCTCCAGCCTGCGCCGGATCGTGTCGGGCTTCGCGCTCGCCGCCGTCCTGGGCGTGGTGGCGGGCACGGCGGTCGCCCGGTCCCGGATCGCGGCCGACGTGCTGGGCCCGCTGCTGGAGGTCCTGCGTCCGATCCCGGCCATCGCGCTGGTGCCGGTGGCGATCCTGATGTTCCCGTCCAACGAGCAGGGGATCGTCTTCATCACCTGCGCGGCCGCCTTCTTCCCGGTGCTGGTCTCGACGCGGCACGCGGTGCGGGCGCTGTCCCCGGTGTGGGAGGAGGCGGTCCTGACGATGGGCGGCGGGCGGGCGCGGGTGCTGTTCTCCGTGGTCCTGCCGGGGGCCCTGCCGGGCATCTTCGGGGGCCTGTCGGTCGGCATCGGGGTGTCGTGGATCTGTGTGATCTCGGCCGAGATGATCTCCGGCGAGTACGGGGTCGGCTACCGCACCTGGCAGGACTACACGGTGGTCGACTACCCCGGCGTCTTCGTCGGCATGGTCACCATCGGCGCGCTGGGCTGGCTGACGTCCACGGCGGTGGAGCGCACGGGCCGCCGTCTGACGCGGTGGCTGCCGTCGCTCGACTCCTCCGGCCCCGTGCCGTCCTCCGCCGCCCGCACCCGTACGGGGCGGGGCCCCGGCCGCTCGCCCCGGGCCCCGCTCCCGGCCTCGGCCCTGGCCGGCGCGGCCGGCCCGCGTTCCGGACCGAGGGCCTTCCCCGAGCAGACCCGAGAGGTGACCCCATGAGCCTGACGCAGGCAGATGCCCGGACCGGTCCCGGCCCCGCGGCGCACCCCGCGCCGTACGGGGCGCGGCTCGCGCTGCGCGGCGTACGGCTCGGGCACCGCGGGAACACGGTGCTCGACGGGGTCGATCTGACGGTTGAGCCCGGGGAGGTGCTCGCCGTCGTGGGCCCGTCCGGCTGCGGCAAGTCCACGCTCCTGCGCACCCTCGCGGGGCTGCTGCCGCCGCTCGACGGCGTGGTGGAACAGGACGGCGCCCCGGTCCGCGGCCCGGACGCCGACCGGGCGCTGGTCTTCCAGGACGACGCCCTGCTCCCCTGGCGCACGGTCCGGGCGAACGTCGAACTCCCGCTCGCGATCGGGCGCTCGCGGGGTCCGGCCGGGGAGGAGGGCGCGGGACGGCCGTCCCGCGGCTCCGGCCGGGATGAGCAGGATGGGCAGGGCGGGGTGCCGGCGGGCCGGCCTGGCCGCTCCCCCGTGTTCGATCCGTCCCGTGCCGCCCGGCGGGCCCGGCGGCGGACCGCCGGCGAGTGGCTGGAGCGGGTCGGCCTGGACGGGCACGCGCACAAGTTCCCGCACCAGCTCTCCGGCGGCCAGCGCCAGCGCGTGCAACTGGCCCGCGCCCTCGCCGCGCGCCCGCGCGCCGTCCTGATGGACGAGCCGTTCGGGGCGCTCGACGCGCAGACCCGGGCCGAGATGCAGGACCTCCTCGTGGACGTCCTCGCCGGCACCGGCGCGACCGTCGTCTTCGTCACCCACGACGTGGACGAGGCCCTCTTCGTCGGGGACCGCGTCGCCCTGCTCGGCAGCGGTGAGGTGGTCTCCGTACCGCACCCCCGCGACCGCGACCGCGCGGCGACGCACGCCGCCCTGCGGCAGCGGATCATCGACTCTCTCTGAAAGGCAGCACCGTGGACATCCCCGCGATCGGCGACGCCGAGGAACTCTCCTGCGACGTCCTCGTCATCGGCGGCGGCACCGCCGGCACGATGGCGGCGCTGACCGCCGCCGAGCACGGGGCCCGCGTCCTGCTGCTGGAGAAGGCCCACGTGCGCCACTCCGGCGCCCTCGCCATGGGCATGGACGGGGTCAACAACGCCGTCGTCCCAGGCCGCGCCGAGCCCGACGACTACGTCGCCGAGATCACCCGCGCCAACGACGGCATCGTCGACCAGTCCACGGTCCGCCAGACCGCCACCCGCGGGTTCGCGATGGTGCAGCGCCTGGAGTCGTACGGGGTGAAGTTCGAGAAGGACGAGCACGGCGAGTACGCGGTGCGCCAGGTCCACCGCTCGGGCTCGTACGTGCTGCCCATGCCGGAGGGCAAGGACGTCAAGAAGGTCCTCTACCGGCAGCTGCGGCGCCGCGAGATGCGGGAGCGGATCCGGATCGAGAACCGGGTGATGCCGGTGCGGGTCCTCACCTCGCCCGAGGACGGCCGGGCGATCGGCGCGGCCGCCTTCAACACCCGCACCGGCGCCTTCGTGACCGTGCGTGCCGGGGCGGTGATCCTGGCGACCGGCCCGTGCGGGCGCCTCGGCCTGCCGGCCTCCGGATACCTCTACGGCACCTACGAGAACCCGACCAACGCGGGCGACGGCTACGCCATGGCCTACCACGCGGGCGCCGCGCTGACGGGGATCGAGTGCTTCCAGATCAACCCGCTGATCAAGGACTACAACGGCCCGGCGTGCGCGTACGTCGCGAACCCCTTCGGCGGCTACCAGGTCAACCGGCACGGCGAACGGTTCGTGGACTCCGACTACTGGTCGGGCCAGATGATGGCGGAGTTCGCCGCCGAACTCGCCTCGGACCGCGGCCCGGTGTACCTGAAGCTGAGCCACCTCCCGGAGGAGTCGGTGGCCTCGCTGGAATCGATCCTGCACACCACCGAGCGGCCGACGCGCGGCACCTTCCACGCGGGCCGCGGCCACGACTACCGCACGCACGACATCGAGATGCACATCTCGGAGATCGGGCTGTGCGGGGGCCACTCGGCGTCGGGCGTCCGGGTGGACGACCACGCCCGCACCACCGTGCCGCGACTGTACGCGGCCGGGGACCTGGCCTCCGTACCGCACAACTACATGATCGGCGCGTTCGTCTTCGGTGACCTGGCGGGCGCGGACGCGGCCGGGTACACGGCGTACGAGGGCGAGTTGCCGGCCGGCCAGGTGGCGGCGGCCCACGAGCTGATCTACCGGCCGCTGCGCAACCCGGAGGGCCCGCCGCAGCCCCAGGTGGAGTACAAGCTGCGGCGGTTCGTGAACGACTACGTGGCCCCGCCGAAGACGGGCGCGAAGCTCTCGCTCGCCGTGGCCGCCTTCGACCGGATGACCGGCGAGATCGCGGAGATGGGCGCGACCACCGCGCACGAGCTGATGCGGTGCGCGGAGGTGTCCTTCATCCGCGACTGCGCGGAGATGGCGGCCCGTTCCTCGCTGGCCCGTACGGAGTCCCGCTGGGGCCTCTACCACGAGCGGCTCGACCACCCGGAGCGCGACGACACCGGCTGGCTGCACCACCTGGACCTGCGGAAGTCGGCCTCGGGGGCGATGGAGTTCACGGCCCGGCCGGTGGAGCCGTACCTGGTGCCGGTCGACGGGTTCGCCCCGGCCGGCGGCCCCTCGCGGCACCTGGGCGAGGTCGCCCTGGTCCCGGTGGCCACGGCGGGCCCCCGGGAGGCGGCCCCGGCGGCCCGCGCCCAGGCCTCCCCGGTCCCGGACGGCCCGGACGGCCCGGACGCCGTACCCGCGCCCTCGCACGGCTCCGCCTCTTCCCCCCGGATCCTCGAACTGCTCGCCCTGGCCGAGGAGTCCCCCGACCTGGCCGCGCTCACGCCCTACCTGGCCGACCCCGATCCGGCGGTACGGGCCGCCGCCGTGGCCGCGCTCGGCGAGACCGTTCCCGCGGGGGCCGGGCCGGCGCTGGCCGCACGGCTCGGGGACGCGGCCCCCCTCGTACGGGCGGCCGCCGCGGCCGCGCTGCGCGAGCTGGTGGAGGTGCTGCCGGGCGGGCCGGAGCTGGCGGCCGGGCTGCGCGCCGCGCTGGGCGTGCCCGACGAGGTGGTGCGCTCGGCCGCGCTCGAAGCGCTGCGGGCGCTGCGGCTGGGCGACGCGGAGCTGTACGCCGCCTCGCTGGCCGATGCCGACCCGGAGGTCCGCATCCACGCGGTGCGGGCCCTGGTCTCGGTGGACGCGGTTACGGCGCTGGCCACGGCCGCGGCGGATCCGGCCCGCGAGGTCCGGGTGGCGGTGGCCAAGGGGCTGGCGGCGGTGCACGCCCCGGCCCCGGGCCCGCTGGACCCGCTGCTGGCCGACCCGGACCCGCTGGTGCGGGGCGCCGCGCTGGGCGCGCTGGCCCGGGCCGGCTGCCCGGCACCGTACGCCCGTACCGCGGTGGCGGCCCTGGCCGACGCGGCCTGGCAGGTCCGGGCGGGGGCGGCGGCCGGGCTGTCGGCGGCCGCCCCGGAAACGGCGGTACCGGCTCTGGCCGAGGCGCTGGCCGACGCCAACGCGGACGTCCGCAAGGCGGCGGTGCTGTCCCTGCTGGCCCACCGGGACACCGCGGAGGCCCGGACCGCGCTCGCCTCGGCGGTCGCGGACCCGGACGCGGACGTCCGCGCGTACGCGGCCCGCGCCTGAGGGGTGCGGGAGCCCCGTTCGGAGGCGCGCCGCGTGCGGCGGGAGGGAGGGGCCTGGATGGTGGACGGACGAATGGAAGCGGGAACCCGTACCCCGTACCCCCACCGCGAGGAGCCCCCGCCATGTACGTACGCAGTCTGAAGACCGTCCTCGCCTGTGCGGCCGCCGTGTCGCTCGGCCTGGCCGCAGTGGCTCCGGCCCAGGCGGTCGAGGGGCCCGCGCCGGACCCGCGCGACGCGAAGGCCATGCGGGACATGGCGACGGCGATCGCGGCGACGGCCAAGTACGCGGACGAGCGGGAGGCCATCAAGGACGGGTACGTCCCCCACGGCGAGGAGTGCATGACCAACCCGTTCGGGGTGGGCGCCATGAACTACCACTACGTCAAGCAGGCCAACTGGGGTTCGAAGGACCCCGCCAGGCCGACCGCGCTCCTCTACAGCCGGGAGAAGGACCGCAATGGCCGCCGCCGGCTGGAGACCGTGGAGTGGATGTCCACCGACCGGGACCAGGACCTGAAGACCGCCGACGACCGGCCGAGCATGTTCGGGCTGCCCTTCGACGGGCCGATGCCGGGCCACTGGGCGGGCATGCCCAAGCACTACGACCTGCACATGTGGGCGTACAAGAAGAACCCGGCCGGCCGCTTCCACAACTGGAACCCGGCCCTGACCTGCCCGAAGAAGGCCCCCACCCCGGGCAAGCCCGCCGCCCACGCGCACGGCCACTAGTCCGCACCTGCCTGCAGAGTCAAGTGCCATGCGCATATGACTCACCCATAGGGACGGCGTTTCGCGAGAACTCCGGCGATACGCTGAACGCACTCGCGAGACTCTGCCCCATGGGAGCACTGATGAGCGTCGAACCCGCAGCGCCGCCGCCTGAGCCGGAGCCGGGACCCCGCTGGCCCATCCCACCTGCGGGCGGCTGGACAGCGGACGACCTGGACACGCTTCCGAATCTGCCTCCGCACACGGAGCTGATCGACGGGAGCCTGATCTTCGTGAGTCCGCAGAGCATCTTCCACGAGCGAGCGATCGACTTGTTCAAGTGGCAGTTGCGGTCGGCGGCCCCCGCCGACTTCGAGATCTTTCGCGAGTTCACGATCGACATCGACAAACGGAATCGGCCCGAGCCGGACGTGGTGGTCGTACGCACCGACGTCGTAGACGATCTGGAACAGACCCGGTTCCCTGCCGAGGCAGTGGTGCTGGCCATCGAGGTGGTCTCCCCCGACTCTGTCGGACGTGACCGCGAAACCAAGCCGTTGAAGTACGCCAGGGCCGGGATCGTCCACTTCTGGCGGGTCGAGAACAAGGACGGACGTGCTGTGGTCTACGTCTACGAGTTGGATCCCGCCACGGGAGCCTACGTCGCGACGGGGATCTTCCACGACCGCCTGAAGGTCTCCGTACCGTTCACCATCGATGTCGACCTCACGTCGATCACACCCCGGCACCGTCCGAAGAAGTAGCCCCGTGCAACGGCGAAGGGCCCGGCTCCCCCGAAGGGGGCCGGGCCCTGTGCCGTGCGGTGAACCGGTCAGCGGACGAAGGTGCTCGCCTGACCCGCCAGGTCCAGGAAGTACTGCGGGGCCACGCCCAGGACCACGGTGACCGCGACGCCCACCGCGATGGTGGTCATCGTCAGCGGCGAGGGGACCGCCACCGTCGGGCCGTCGGCCTTCGGCTCGCTGAAGAACATCAGGACGATCACCCGGATGTAGAAGAACGCGGCGATCGCGGACGAGATGACACCGACCACGACCAGCGCTCCCGCGCCGCCCTCGGCCGCCGCCGTGAACACGGCGAACTTGCCGGTGAAGCCCGACGTCAGCGGAATGCCGGCGAAGGCCAGCAGGAACACCGCGAAGACGGCCGCCGTCAGCGGCGAACGCCGTCCCAGCCCCGCCCACTTGGACAGGTGCGTCGCCTCGCCGCCCGCGTCGCGCACCAGCGTGACCACGGCGAAGGCGCCGATCGTCACGAAGGAGTACGCCCCCAGGTAGAAGAGGACCGCCTGGACGCCCTCCGCCGAGGTCGCGATCACACCGGCCAGGATGAAGCCCGCGTGCGCGATCGAGGAGTACGCCAGCAGCCGCTTGACGTCCGTCTGGGTCACCGCGACCACCGCGCCGGCCAGCATCGTGACGATGGCCACCCCCCACATCACCGGCCGCCAGTCCCACCGCAGGCCCGGAAGGACCACGTAGAGCAGCCGCAGCAGCGCGCCGAAGGCGGCCACCTTCGTCGCCGCCGCCATGAAGCCGGTGACCGGCGTCGGGGCGCCCTGGTAGACGTCCGGGGTCCACATGTGGAAGGGGACCGCGCCGACCTTGAAGAGCAGGCCCATCAGGATCAGCGCACCGCCGATCAGCAGCAGCGCGTCGTTGCCCATGGTGGAGGCCAGCGCCGGGTCGATCTTCGTGACCGTGCCGTCGACCACGTCGGCGATCACCGCGTACGAGACCGAGCCCGCGTAGCCGTAGAGCAGCGCGATGCCGAAGAGGAGGAAGGCGGAGGAGAAGGCGCCCAGCAGGAAGTACTTCACCGCGGCCTCCTGCGACATCAGCCGCTGGCGGCGGGCGACGGCGCAGAGCAGGTACAGCGGGAGGGAGAAGACCTCCAGCGCGATGAACAGCGTCAGCAGGTCGTTGGCCGCCGGGAAGATCAGCATGCCGGCGATCGCGAACAGGGCCAGCGGGAAGACCTCGGTGGTGGTGAAGCCCGCCTTGACGGCGGCCTTCTCGCTCTCGCTGCCCGGTACGGACGCCGCCTGGGCGGCGAAGGAGTCCACCCGGTTGCCGTGCGCGGCCGGGTCGAGGCGCCGCTCGGCGAAGGTGAAGACGGCGACGATCGAGGCCAGCAGAATGGTGCCCTGCAGGAACAGTGCCGGGCCGTCCACCGCGATGGCGCCCATCGCGGCGATGTGCGCCTTGGTCGAGCCGTACCCGCCGGCCGCGAGGCCGACGACCGCCGCGAAGGCCGAGGCCAGCGCCGCCACGGCGAGGAACACCTGTACGTAGTAGCGGGACTTGCGGGGCACGAAGGCCTCCACGAGGATCCCGAGGACCGCCGCACCCACCACGATCAGCGTGGGCGCGAGCTGCGCGTACTCGATGGTCGGTGCCGGGATCCGGTCGACCGGCGCCTCGGCCGCCACTGTCCACAGGCTGTGGGCGGAAGTCACTGTGCTCACTTCGCCGCCTCCCCGTTCTTCGCTTCGACGTCGACCTCGGGCTGCGGGTCCGTCTGCTTCACGTCCGACATGGTGTGCTCCACCGCCGGGTTGACGATGTCGGTGAGCACCTTCGGGTAGACGCCCAGCCCGATCAGCAGCGCGATCAGGGGGGCGACCACCAGCAGCTCCCGCAGGCGCAGGTCCGGCATCGTGCGGACCTCCTCCTTCACGGGGCCGGTCATCGTGCGCTGGTAGAGCACCAGCGTGTACAGCGCGGCGAGCACGATGCCGATGGTGGCGATGATGCCGACGACCGGGTACCGGGCGAACGTGCCGACCAGGACCAGGAATTCACTGACGAAGGGCGCGAGGCCCGGCAGCGAGAGGGTGGCCAGGCCGCCGATCAGGAAGGTCCCGGCGAGGACCGGGGCCACCTTCTGGACGCCGCCGTAGTCGGCGATGAGCCGCGAGCCGCGCCGCGAGATCAGGAAGCCGGCCACCAGCATCAGCGCCGCCGTCGACAGGCCGTGGTTGACCATGTAGAGGGTGGCGCCGGACTGGCCCTGGGAGGTCATCGCGAAGATGCCCAGGATGATGAAGCCGAAGTGCGAGATCGAGGCGTAGGCGACCAGCCGCTTGATGTCCCGCTGGCCGACCGCGACCAGCGCGCCGTAGACGATGCTGATCAGGGCCAGGACCAGGATCACCGGCGTGGCCCACTTGCTGGCGTCCGGGAAGAGCCCGAGGCAGAAGCGGAGCATCGCGAAGGTGCCGACCTTGTCGACGACCGCGGTGATCAGGACGGCCACCGGGGCGGTGGACTCGCCCATCGCGTTCGGCAGCCAGGTGTGCAGCGGCCACAGCGGGGCCTTGATCGCGAAGGCGAAGAAGAAGCCGAGGAAGAGGAGCCGCTCGGTGTTGGTCGCCATGTCGAGCGTGCCCGCGGCGCGGGCGGCGGTGATCTCCTGGAGCGAGAAGTTCCCGGCGACCACGTACAGCCCGATGACGGCGGCCAGCATGATCAGGCCGCCGACCAGGTTGTAGAGGAGGAACTTGACCGCCGCGTACGAGCGCTGCGCGGCCGCGTTCTCGTCGGAACCGGAGTGCGCCCGGTCCCCGAAGCCGCCGATGAGGAAGTACATCGGGATGAGCATGGCTTCGAAGAAGATGTAGAAGAGGAAGACGTCGGTGGCCTCGAAGGAGATGATCACCATCGCCTCGACCATCAGGATCAGGGCGAAGAAGCCCTGGGTCGGCCGCCACCGGGAGCTCTTGGTCTCCAGGGGGTCGGCGTCGTGCCAGCCGGCCGCGATCACGAAGGGGATCAGGAGCGCGGTGAGCCCGATGAGCACCACCCCGATCCCGTCCACGCCCAGCTCGTAGCGGACGCCGAAGTCGGCGATCCACGGCCGGGATTCGGTGAGCTGGTAGCGGTCACCGTTCGGGTCGAAGCGGACCGCGACGAGCACGGCCAGCGCCAGGGTCGCCAGCGAGAAGAGCAGCGCGAGCCACTTGGCGGCGGTCCTGCGGGCGGCCGGGACGGCCGCCGTCAGGATCGCGCCGACCGCGGGCACCGCGGCCGTCACCGTCAGAAGCGGGAAACTCATTTCACACCGCCCTCATCAGCAGGGTCGCGGCGATCAGGACCACCGTTCCCCCGAACATCGAGACCGCGTAGCTGCGGGCGTAGCCGTTCTGCAGCTTGCGCAGGCGGCCCGAGAGCCCGCCGACCGAGGCGGCCGTCCCGTTGACCACCCCGTCGACGAGGCTGTGGTCGACGTACACGAGCGAGCGGGTCAGGTGCTCCCCGCCGCGCACGAGCACGACGTGGTTGAAGTCGTCCTGGTAGAGGTCCCGCCGGGCCGCCCGGGTGAGGAACGAGCCGCGCGGGGCGACGACGGGGACGGGCCGCTTGCCGTACATCGCCCAGGCGATGCCGACGCCGACGAGGAGCATCACCATGGTGGCCGCGGTGATGGTCATGGCGCTGACCGGCGGATTGCCGTGCGAGTAGCCCGTGACGGGCTCCAGCCACTTCAGGAAGCGCTCGCCGATCTCGAAGAAGGCACCGGCGAAGACCGAACCGAAGGCCAGGATGACCATCGGGATGGTCATGGACTTCGGGGACTCGTGCGGGTGCGGCGGGTTGCCGTCCGCGTCGGTCTGCCAGCGCTTCTCGCCGAAGAAGGTGAGGAGCATGACCCGGGTCATGTAGAAGGCGGTGATGCCGGCGCCCAGCAGGGTCACGCCGCCGAGGATCCAGCCCTCGGTGCCGCCCTTCGCGAAGGCCGCCTCGATGATCATGTCCTTGGAGAAGAAGCCCGACAGGCCCGGGAAGCCGATGATGGCCAGGTACCCGAGTCCGAAGGTCACGAAGGTGACCGGCATGTACTTCCGCAGGGCCCCGTACTTGCGCATGTCCACCTCGTCGTTCATCCCGTGCATCACGGAACCCGCGCCGAGGAAGAGGCCTGCCTTGAAGAAGCCGTGCGTCACGAGGTGCATGATCGCGAAGACGTAGCCGATCGGGCCGAGGCCCGCGGCGAGGATCATGTAGCCGATCTGCGACATCGTCGAGCCCGCCAGGGCCTTCTTGATGTCGTCCTTCGCACAACCGACGATCGCACCGAAGAGCAGCGTGACCGCGCCCACGACGGTGACCACCAGCTGGGCGTCCGGCGCCCCGTTGAAGACGGCGGCCGAGCGGACGATCAGGTACACGCCCGCGGTCACCATGGTGGCGGCGTGGATCAGGGCCGAGACCGGGGTCGGGCCCTCCATCGCGTCCCCGAGCCAGGACTGCAGCGGGACCTGGGCCGACTTGCCGCAGGCGGCCAGCAGGAGCATCAGGCCGATGGCCGTGAGCGTGCCCTCGGAGGTCTCGCCCACGGAGGCGAACACCGGCTCGAAGGCGAAGGTGCCGAAGGTGGTGAACATCAGCATGATCGCGATCGACAGGCCCATGTCGCCGACGCGGTTGACCAGGAAGGCCTTCTTCGCGGCGGTGGCCGCGCTGGGCTTGTGCTGCCAGAAGCCGATCAGGAGGTACGAGGCGAGGCCCACGCCCTCCCAGCCGAAGTACAGCAGCAGGTAGTTGTCGGCGAGGACCAGCAGCAGCATGGCCGCGACGAACAGGTTGAGGTAGCCGAAGAAGCGGCGCCGGCGCTCGTCGTGCTCCATGTACCCGATCGAGTACACGTGGATGAGCGTGCCCACCCCGGAGATCAGCAGGACGAAGGTCATCGACAGCTGGTCCAGCTGGAACGCCATGTCCGCCTGGAAGCCCTCGACGGGGATCCAGGTGTACAGGTTCTGGTTCAGGGTCCGGTCATCGGCGCTGCGCGACAGCATGTCGACGAACAGCACGGCGCCGATCCCGAAGGAGGCGGCCGCGAGCAGGGTGCCGATCCAGTGACCGATCTTGTCGAGGCGCCGGCCGCCGCACAGCAGCACCACCGCTCCGAGCAGGGGCGCCGCGATCAGCAGCGCAATCAGGTTCTCCACAGCGACCCCTTACAGCTTCATCAGGCTGGCGTCGTCGACCGAGGCCGAGTGGCGGGTACGGAACAGCGACACGATGATCGCCAGGCCGACCACGACCTCCGCGGCGGCGACGACCATCGTGAAGAACGCGATGATCTGGCCGTCGAGGTTGCCGTGCATCCGGGAGAAGGCGACGAAGGCGAGGTTGCAGGCGTTGAGCATCAGCTCGACGCACATGAACAGCACGATCGCGTTCTTGCGGATCAGCACGCCGGTCGCGCCGATGGTGAACAGCAGGGCCGCCAGGTACAGGTAGTTGACCGGATTCACTTGGACGCCTCCTCGCGGCCGAGGCGCTCCGCCGACGCCTGCTCCAGTGCCTTCAGGTCGTTCAGCGCCTCGCTCGACACGTCGCGGATCTGGCCGCGGCCGCGCAGCGTCTTGTTGACCGTCAGCTCGGACGGGGTGCCGTCCGGCAGGAGGCCGGCGACGTCCACCGCGTTGTGCCGGGCGTAGACGCCGGGCGCGGGGAGCGGCGGGAGCTGTACGCCCTCCCGGACGCGCTTCTCGGCGAGCTCGCGCTGGGTGGCGGCCCGTTCGGTGCGCTCGCGGTGGGTGAGCACCATCGCGCCGACGGCCGCGGTGATCAGCAGCGCGCCGGTGATCTCGAAGGCGAAGACGTACTTGGTGAAGATCAGCTGCGCCAGGCCCTCGACGTGTCCGGCGGAGTTGATCCGGCCGAGCCCGTTGAAGTGGCTGAGCCCGGCGTTGGCGATGCCGGCGATCAGCAGGATGCCGAAGCCGAGCCCGCACAGGGCGGCCATCCAGCGCTGCCCCTTGATGGTCTCCTTCAGGGAGTCGGCGGCGGTGACGCCGACGAGCATGACCACGAAGAGGAAGAGCATCATGATCGCGCCGGTGTAGACGATGACCTGGACGACGCCCAGGAAGTACGCCCCGTTGGCGAGGTAGAAGACCGCCAGGATGATCATCGTCCCGGCCAGGCTGAGGGCGCTGTGCACGGCCTTCTTCATCAGGATCGTGGCCAGGGCGCCGATGACGGCGACCGTGCCGAGGATCCAGAACTGCACGGCCTCGCCGGTGGAGGTGAGGCTCGCCGCGGTGGTGCTCACGCCTGCACCTCCTCGTCCTGCGGGGCGTCCACCGGCTCGTCCTCGGGCTTCTCGCCCTTGGTGACCGCGACCTGCCGCACCGTGCCCGGGGCGGCCCCCGTCACCTGCCCGCGGTAGTAGTCGGTGTCCTCCGTGCCGGGGTACATCGCGTGCGGAGCCTCGACCATGCCCTCGGTGAGGCCGGCGAGCAGCTGCTCCTTGGTGTAGATGAGCGACTCACGGCTGGCGTCGGCCAGTTCGAACTCGTTCGTCATGGTGAGCGCCCTCGTCGGGCACGCCTCGACGCACAGCCCGCACAGGATGCAGCGGGCGTAGTTGATCTGGTAGACGGCGCCGTACCGCTCGCCCGGGGAGTAGCGCTCCTCCTCGGTGTTGTCCGCGCCCTCCACGTAGATGGCGTCGGCGGGACAGGCCCAGGCGCACAGCTCGCACCCGATGCACTTCTCCAGACCGTCGGGGTGCCGGTTGAGCTGATGCCGTCCGTGGAAGCGCGGGGCGGTCGTCTTCTGCTGCTCCGGGTACTGCTCGGTGAGGCGCTTCTTGAACATGGCCTTGAAGGTCACGCCGAAGCCCGCCACCGGGTTCTGCCACTTGTCGTCGTCGGACATCTCTCAAGCCTCCTCTCGGTCACTGTCGGTATTCGTCCCGCCACTGACAATCAGCTCCCGCTCGCTGCGGGGCCGCCTGCGCGGTACGGGTGCCAGGTGCTGGCCGGGCTTGGGCGGTACGGGGAATCCGCCCGCCAGCGGGTCGAAGGGCACGGCGTCGTCGACGGCCCCGGCCGCCTGCGCCTTCTCGCGCTTGTCGCGGAAGATGTCCGCGACGAAGGAGAGCAGCAGGATCGCCACGACTCCGCCGCCGACGTAGAGGACGATCTCGCTGAAGTCGTACGCCTCGTTGCGCAGCGCCCGGACGGTCGCGACCAGCATCAGCCAGACCACGGAGACCGGGATGAGCACCTTCCAGCCGAGCTTCATCAGCTGGTCGTAGCGCACGCGCGGCAGCGTGCCGCGCAGCCAGATGAAGAAGAACAGCAGCAGCTGCACCTTGAGGACGAACCAGAGCATCGGCCACCAGCCGTGGTTCGCACCCTCCCAGAAGGCGCTGATCGGGTACGGGGCCCGCCAGCCGCCCAGGAAGAGGGTGACCGAGACCGCCGAGACGGTGACCATGTTGACGTACTCGGCCAGCATGAACAGCGCGAACTTGATGGACGAGTACTCGGTGTTGAAGCCGCCGACCAGGTCGCCCTCGGACTCCGGCATGTCGAAGGGGGCGCGGTTCGTCTCGCCGACCATCGTGATGACGTAGATGATGAAGGACACCGGCAGCAGGACGATGAACCAGCGGTCCTCCTGCGCCTCGACGATCGCCGAGGTCGACATCGACCCGGAGTAGAGGAAGACCGAGGCGAAGGCCGCGCCCATCGCGATCTCGTAGGAGATCATCTGCGCGCAGGAGCGCAGTCCGCCGAGGAGCGGGTACGTGGAGCCGGAGGACCAGCCCGCCAGCACGATGCCGTAGATGCCGACCGAGGCCACCGCGAGGATGTAGAGCATCGCGATGGGCAGGTCGGTCAGCTGCATCGTGGTGCGCTGGCCGAAGATGGAGATCTGGTCGTCCGCCGGCCCGAAGGGGATCACCGCGATGGCCATGAAGGCCGGGATCGCCGCGATGATCGGGGCCAGGACGTAGACCACCTTGTCGGCGCGCTTGACGATCAGGTCTTCCTTGAGCATCAGCTTCACGCCGTCGGCGAGCGACTGGAGCATGCCCCAGGGCCCGTGCCGGTTGGGGCCGATGCGCAGCTGCATCCAGGCGACGACCTTGCGCTCCCACACGATGGAGAAGAGCACGGTCACCATCAGGAAGGCGAAGCAGAACACCGCCTTGATGACGACGAGCCACCAGACGTCGCGGCCGAACAGGGACAGGTCCTCGGCGGCCAGTTGTACGAAGTCACCGTGTACCGCGTTCACGCGTCCACCTCCGCAGTGGTGTCGCCGGTGCCGGCCGGGGTCGCCGGGCCGATGCGTACGAGGCTGCCCGGGCGGGCGCCGGCGTCGGCGAGGACGCCGGAGCCGGTGGAGTTCAGCGGGAGCCAGACCACGCGGTCGGGCATCTCGGTGATCCGGATCGGGAGTTCCACGGAGCCGGCCGGTCCGGTGACCGCGAGGACGTCGCCGTCCTTGACGCCCGTCTCGGCGGCCGTGGCGGCCGACAGCCGGGCGCTCGCCTCGTGGCGGGTGCCGGCCAGGGCCTCGTCGCCCTCCTGGAGCCGGCCCAGGTCGAGGAGGAGCCGGTGGCCCGCGAGGACCGCCTCACCGGCGCCCGGGCGGGGCAGCGCCGCGGTGTCGGCGGACTGTTCGGCGGCGCGCTCCCCGGCCCACGGACCGAGCGCGTCGAGCTCCCGGCGTACGGCGTGCACGTCGGGCAGCGCGATCGGCCGGTCGGCGGCGTCGGCCAGCATGTGGAGCACGCGGGCGTCGGCCGGGGCGAGCCGGCGGGTCATCTGGTCGGGCTTGAGCGCCGCCTCGAACGGGCGGACCCTGCCCTCCCAGTTGATGAACGCGCCCGCCTTCTCGGCCACCGCGGCGACCGGGAGGACCACGTCCGCGTGGGCGGTGACCTCGCCGGGCCGCAGTTCCAGGGAGACCACGAAGGCCTCCTGGAGGGCGATCCGCGCGCGGACCGGATCCGGCAGGTCGGTCACCTCGACGCCCGCGACCAGCAGGGCCGAGAGCTCGCGGGAGGCCGCGGCCTCGACGATCTGGCCGGTGTCGCGGCCGTAGCGGTGCGGGAGTTCGTCCAGGCCCCAGGCGGTGGCGACCTCGTCGCGGGCCCGCGGGTCGGTGGCCGGACGGCCGCCCGGCAGCAGGGACGGCAGCGCTCCCGCCTCGACGGCGGCCCGCTCTCCGGCCCGGCGCGGGATCCACACGAGCTGCGCCCCGGTCGCCGCGGCGGCCCGTACGGCGGCGGTCAGCGCGCCGGGCACCCCGGCGAGCCGCTCCCCGACCACGATGACGGCGCCGGGCTCGCGCAGCGCGTCCGCGGCGACGGCCCCGCCGGCCTCCAGGCCGGTCCGGGAGGCCAGCGCGTCCAGCCACTCGGGCTCGGTGCCGGGGGCGGCGGCCAGCAGGGTGCCGCCCGTCTTCTCCAGGCCGCGGGTGGCGAAGGGGGCGAGGGCGAAGGTCCGCTGCTTGCGCTTGCGGTGGGCCTTGCGCAGCCGCAGGAAGACGCCGGGGGCCTCCTCCTCCGCCTCGATGCCGACGAGCAGCACCGCGGGCGCCGCCTCCAGCGAGGCGTACGTGACGCCCTTCCCGTCGAGGTCCTTGCCGGTGCCGGCGACGGTGGCGGCCAGGAACTCGGCCTCCTCCGCACTGTGCACGCGGGCCCGGAAGTCGATGTCGTTGGTGTCGAGCACCACCCGGGCGAACTTGGCGTACGCGTAGGCGTCCTCGACCGTGAGCCGGCCGCCGGTGAGCACCCCGGCCCGGCCGCGCGCGGCCGCGAGCCCGTTGGCCGCGGCCTCCAGGGCCTCGGGCCAGCTCGCCGGCTCCAGCACCCCGGCGGCGCTGCGCACCAGCGGGGTGGTGAGCCGGTCCGGGCGCTGCGCGTAGCGGAACCCGAAGCGGCCCTTGTCGCAGATCCACTCCTCGTTGACCTCGGGGTCCTCCGAGGCGAGGCGGCGCAGCACCTTGCCGCGGCGGTGGTCGGTACGGGTCGCGCAGCCGCCCGCGCAGTGCTCGCACACGCTCGGGGAGGAGACGAGGTCGAACGGGCGGGAGCGGAACCGGTACGCGGCCGAGGTGAGGGCGCCGACCGGGCAGATCTGGATGGTGTTGCCGGAGAAGTACGACTCGAAGGGGTCGCCCTCGCCGGTGCCGACCTGCTGCAGCGCGCCGCGCTCCAGCAGCTCGATCATCGGGTCGCCGGCGATCTCGTTGGAGAAGCGGGTGCAGCGGGCGCACAGCACGCACCGCTCGCGGTCCAGCAGCACCTGCGTGGAGATCGGGACGGGCTTCTCGTAGGTCCGCTTCCTGCCCTCGAACCGCGATTCGGCGTTGCCGTGCGACATCGCCTGGTTCTGCAGCGGGCACTCGCCGCCCTTGTCGCAGACCGGGCAGTCCAGCGGGTGGTTGATGAGCAGCAGCTCCATCACCCCGCGCTGGGCCTTGTCGGCGACCTCGGAGGTCAGCTGGGTCTTGACGACCATGCCGTCGGTGCAGGTGATGGTGCAGGAGGCCATCGGCTTGCGCTGGCCCTCGACCTCGACGATGCACTGGCGGCAGGCGCCGGCCGGGGAGAGGAGGGGGTGGTCGCAGAACCGGGGGATCTCGATGCCGAGCTGTTCGGCGGCCCGGATGACGAGGGTGCCCTTGGGCACGGACAGTTCGGCCCCGTCGATGGTCAGCGACACCAGATCCTCGGGCGGAACGGCCGCGTCTCCTCCGGAGGCGGCCGTAGTGGTGACGGTCATGCGTTCACCTCCGTGTCGGCCCAGAGGGTCGACTTCCTGGGGTCGAAGGGGCAGCCCTTGCCCGTGATGTGCTGCTCGTACTCCTCGCGGAAGTACTTGAGCGAGGAGAAGATCGGGCTGGCCGCGCCGTCACCGAGCGCGCAGAAGGACTTGCCGTTGATGTTGTCGGCGATGTCGTTCAGCTTGTCGAGGTCGGACATGACGCCCTTGCCGGCCTCGATGTCGCGCAGCAGCTGGACCAGCCAGTACGTGCCTTCGCGGCACGGCGTGCACTTGCCGCAGGACTCGTGGGCGTAGAACTCCGTCCACCGGGTCACGGCCCGCACCACGCAGGTCGTCTCGTCGAAGCACTGGAGCGCCTTGGTGCCGAGCATCGAGCCGGCCGCGCCGACGCCCTCGTAGTCGAGCGGGACGTCGAGGTGCTCGTCGGTGAACATCGGGGTGGAGGAGCCGCCCGGGGTCCAGAACTTCAGCCGGTGCCCGGGCCGCATGCCGCCGCTCATGTCGAGCAGCTGGCGCAGGGTGATCCCGAGCGGGGCCTCGTACTGGCCGGGGCCGGCGACGTGCCCGGAGAGCGAGTACAGCGTGAAGCCGGGGGACTTCTCGGTCCCCATCGACTTGAACCAGTCCTTGCCCTTGTTCAGGATCGCGGGAACCGAGGCGATGGACTCGACGTTGTTCACGACAGTGGGGCAGGCGTAGAGCCCCTCGACGGCAGGGAAGGGGGGACGCAGCCGGGGCTGACCGCGCCGGCCTTCGAGGGAGTCGAGCAGCGCCGTCTCCTCGCCGCAGATGTACGCGCCCGCTCCCGCGTGCACCGTGATGTCGAGGTCGAGCCCGCTCCCCAGGCCGCTCTTCTCCCTATCTGCAGCCTTCCCGAGGTAACCGGCCTCGTACGCCTCGCGCACCGCCTCGTGCAGGCGCCGCAGGACCGGCACCACCTCGCCGCGCAGGTAGATGAAGGCGTGCTGCGAGCGGATCGCGTAGCACGCGATGATCATTCCCTCGATGAGGGAGTGCGGGTTGGCGAAGAGGAGGGGGATGTCCTTGCAGGTTCCCGGCTCCGACTCGTCCGCGTTCACGACGAGGTAGTGCGGCTTTCCGTCGCCCTGCGGGATGAACTGCCACTTCATTCCGGTGGGGAAGCCCGCGCCGCCACGTCCGCGCAGGCCCGAGTCCTTGACGTAGGCGATGAGGTCGTCCGGGGTCATCGCGAGGGCCTTGCGCAGGCCCTCGTAGCCCTCGTGGCGGCGGTAGGTCTCCAGCGTCCACGACTGCGGCTCGTCCCAGAAGGCCGAGAGCACGGGTGCGAGGAGCTTCTCAGGGCTCGTGCCTCCGCCGGCCTCCGGCCGGGAGGTGCTGCCCCCATTGCTCAGTTCGGAGGACACGGTCATCCCTCCCCTCCCTCGGTGGTGGTGTCGCCACGGGTCTCGCCGCGCACCTCGGTGCGCGGGTGCACGATCGAGGCGTGCGGGGACTCGCCGCGGGCGATGCGCAGCCCGATCAGGGAGGCGGGACCGGCGCCGCCGGTCGCCTCGACGGCGCCCTCTCGCTCGTCCGGGAACCCGGCCAGGATCCGGGCGGTCTCCTTGTACGTGCACAGCGGCGCGCCCCGGGTCGGCGAGACCTCGCGGCCGGCCAGCAGGTCGTCCACGAGGGCCTTGGCGGATGCGGGGGTCTGGTTGTCGAAGAACTCCCAGTTGACCATCACCACGGGGGCGAAGTCGCAGGCCGCGTTGCACTCGATGTGTTCGAGGGTGACCTTGCCGTCGGGGGTGGTCTCGTTGTTGCCGACCCCGAGGTGCTCCTTGAGTTCCTCGAAGATGGCGTCGCCGCCCATCACGGCGCACAAGGTGTTCGTGCACACGCCGACCTGGTAGTCGCCGGAGGGCTTGCGCCGGTACATCGTGTAGAAGGTCGCGACGGCCGTGACCTCGGCGGTGGTCAGGCCCAGCACCTCGGCGCAGAAGCGGACCCCGGTGCGCGAGACGTGGCCCTCCTGCGCCTGGCACAGGTGGAGCAGCGGCAGCAGCGCGGAGCGGCTGTCCGGGTAGCGGGCGATGACCTCCTTCGCGTCCGCTTCGAGGCGCTCGCGTACCTCCGCCGGAAAGTCGGGGGCGGGCAGCTGGGGCATGCCCAGCGAGACCCCTTGGTTCTGAGGACTGGCGGTCATCGGTCGACGCCTCCCATCACGGGGTCGATGGAGGCGACGGCGACGATGACGTCGGCGACCTGGCCGCCCTCGCACATCGCGGCCATGGCCTGCAGGTTGGTGAAGGACGGGTCGCGGAAGTGGACCCGGTAGGGGCGGGTGCCGCCGTCGGAGACGACGTGCACGCCGAGCTCGCCCTTGGGCGATTCGACGGCCGCGTAGGCCTGTCCGGCCGGTACCCGGAAGCCCTCGGTCACCAGCTTGAAGTGGTGGATGAGGGCCTCCATGGAGGTGCCCATGATGTTCCTGATGTGGTCGAGGGAGTTGCCGAGGCCGTCGGGGCCCATCGCCAGCTGCGCCGGCCACGCGATCTTCTTGTCGGCGACCATCACCGGGCCCGGCGCCAGGCGCTCCAGGCACTGCTCGACGATCCGCAGCGACTGGCGCATCTCCTCCAGGCGGATCAGGAACCGGCCGTAGGAGTCGCAGCTCTCGGTGGTCGGCACGTCGAACTCGTAGTTCTCGTATCCGCAGTACGGCTCGGACTTGCGCAGGTCGTGCGGCAGGCCGGCGGAGCGCAGGATCGGGCCGGTGGCGCCGAGCGCCATGCAGCCGGTGAGGTCGAGGTAGCCGACGTCCTGCATGCGGGCCTTGAAGATGGGGTTGCCGGTGGCGAGCTTGTCGTACTCCGGCAGGTTCTTCTTCATGGTCTTGACGAACTCGCGCAGCTGGTCGACGGCGCCCGGGGGCAGGTCCTGGGCGAGGCCGCCGGGGCGGACGAACGCGTGGTTCATGCGCAGGCCGGTGATCAGCTCGAAGATGTCGAGGATCAGCTCGCGGTCGCGGAAGCCGTAGATCATGATCGTGGTCGCGCCCAGCTCCATGCCGCCGGTGGCGATGCACACCAGGTGGGAGGAGAGCCGGTTGAGCTCCATCAGCAGGACGCGGATGACGGTGGCGCGGTCCGGGATCTGGTCGGTGATGCCGAGCAGCTTCTCGACGCCGAGGCAGTACGCCGTCTCGTTGAAGAACGGCGTCAGGTAGTCCATGCGCGTCACGAAGGTGGTGCCCTGCGTCCAGTTCCGGTATTCGAGGTTCTTCTCGATGCCGGTGTGCAGGTAGCCGATGCCGCAGCGGGCCTCGGTGACCGTCTCGCCGTCGATCTCCAGGATCAGGCGGAGCACCCCGTGGGTGGAGGGGTGCTGGGGGCCCATGTTGACGACGATCCGCTCGTCGTCGGCCCTGGCCGCGGACTGGACGATCTCGTCCCAGTCGCCGCCGGTGACGGTGTAGACGGTGCCTTCGGTCGTCTCGCGCGCGGATGCGTGGTCGGCGGAGGCGTGGTTTGACGTGGACATCAGCTGTACGACCTCCGCTGGTCGGGAGCCGGGATCTGGGCGCCCTTGTACTCGATGGGGATGCCGCCGAGCGGGTAGTCCTTGCGCTGCGGGAAGCCCTGCCAGTCGTCCGGCATCATGATCCGGGTGAGGGCCGGGTGCCCGTCGAAGACCAGGCCGAAGAAGTCGTACGTCTCGCGCTCGTGCCAGTCGTTGGTCGGGTAGACGGAGACGAGCGAGGGGACGTGCGGATCGCTGTCCGGGACGGACACCTCCAGCCGCACGATCCGGCCGTGGGTGAGCGAGCGCAGGTGGTAGACGGCGTGCAGCTCGCGGCCCTTGTCTTCGGGGAAGTGCACCCCGGAGACGCCGGTGCAGAGCTCGAAGCGCAGCGCGGGGTCGTCGCGCAGGGTGCGCGCGACCCGGACGAGGTGCTCGCGGGCGATGTGGAAGGTGAGCTCGCCCCGGTCGACGACCGTCTTCTCGATGGCGTTCTCGGGGACCAGGTCCTGCTCCTCCAGGGCGCCTTCGAGCTCGTCGGCCACCTCGTCGAAGTAGGAGCCGTACGGGCGGCCGGTCGCGCCGGGCAGGGCGACGGTGCGCACCAGGCCGCCGTAGCCGCTGGTGTCGCCGCCGTTCCTGGCGCCGAACATGCCCTTGCGGACACCGATGATCTCGGGGCCCTGGTCGCGCGGCGCAGGGACGTTGCTGCCGTTCTCGCCCGTGGTGCCGTTCTCCGGCTCTTGGGTCTCGCTCACCGGAGCAGCCCCTTCATCTCGATGGTGGGGAGGGCCTTGAGGGCCGCCTCCTCCGCCTCACGTGCCGCCTGCTCCCGGTTCACGCCGAGCTTTCCGCCCTGGATCTTCTGGTGGAGCTTGAGGATCGCGTCCATCAGCATCTCGGGGCGGGGCGGGCAGCCGGGCAGGTAGATGTCCACCGGGACGATGTGGTCGACGCCCTGGACGATCGCGTAGTTGTTGAACATGCCGCCCGAAGAGGCGCAGACCCCCATGGAGATCACCCACTTGGGAGCGGGCATCTGGTCGTACACCTGTCGCAGCACCGGCGCCATCTTCTGGCTGACCCGGCCGGCCACGATCATCAGGTCGGCCTGGCGCGGGGAGCCGCGGAAGACCTCCATGCCGAAGCGGGCCAGGTCGTACCGGCCCGCTCCGGTGGTCATCATCTCGATGGCGCAGCAGGCCAGGCCGAAGGTCGCCGGGAAGACGGACGACTTGCGCACCCAGCCCGCGGCCTGTTCGACGGTGGTCAGCAGGAAGCCGCTCGGCAGCTTCTCTTCCAGTCCCATGGAAAATTCAGCCCCTCAGTCCCATTCCAGGCCGCCGCGGCGCCACACGTAGGCGTAGGCGACGAAGACGGTGAGCACGAAGAGCAGCATCTCGACGAGCCCGAAGATCCCCAGGGAGTCGAAGGTGACGGCCCAGGGGTAGAGGAAGACAACCTCGATGTCGAAGACGATGAAGAGCATCGCCGTCAGGTAGTACTTGATGGGGAAGCGGCCGCCGCCGGCCGGCATCGGCGTCGGCTCGATGCCGCACTCGTAGGCTTCGAGCTTCGCCCGGTTGTACCGTTTTGGGCCGATCAGCGTGGCCATGACCACGGAGAAGATCGCAAACCCTGCGCCGAGGGCGCCGAGCACGAGGATGGGTGCGTACGCATTCACGCTCCTCGCTCCTTCCAGTCGTCCTTGACCGTTGGACCGCCGCCGGCACCGCGTGCACCGCCTCGCGAAGATCGCGCCGTGATCGAGCGCTCGCATGTGAGGCAGTTCACAAGCCGGACTGGTGCGCATCTTATGCCTGCCCGTCTGTGATCTGCGACACGGGTTACAACACCGAGTTTGTGATCTCCACCACCTGACGAACGATCATGAAGCCCAATGAGTGGTGATCTTCATACGTGAAGCATCCACATGATCACCAAAGGTGACATCCGGCCCCGTTACCGCAGGTAGAGGGCGCGCAGCACTATCAAATGGTGGCCGGTGCAGGCAAATTGGCACCACGGGCACGGGGGTGGTAAGGGGATCGGCGTCGCCCGGTCGGGGGAGCCGGTGCGTACGGAGGTGGACGCGGGGCAGACGGGGGGCCGGGGAGCGCGCCGAGCGCGTGCATCCGTTCACGAACCTCTCGGCCACCTCTCGACCTCTTCACAGGAAGGTCACGGACGGACCACAGCGTCCGCATCGCGTGACGCTCCTGTGACCTGCGCCACTATGAATCTGCGCTTCCGAAAGAGGGCTTGGCCATCTGTACGGAGGGATGGTAGGTCGTGGATCAATTCGGACTTATTGCAGAAACCCCATGATCACAGGCTTGTGAAGGCCTGTCCGTTTCGCCCGTTACGGCGTCAATAAGGAGCCGGACGCGCCCGGTTAGCGCCGTTCGCGGGCAACTGTGGCGCAACCCACGTTTCTTGAAGGGACCCCGGGCGCCCTGATAGCGGTTGTCCTCATGTCCCACACCGCTCACATACCCAGCCACCGGAAGCCCCGTCGTAGCGCCTCGAAGCTCGCGGTCCGCGCCGGAGTTGCCGGTGGCGTCCTCAGCACCCTGGCCATGGCCGGCACCGCGAGCGCGTCCCCGTCCGAGCCCGTGGCCGAGACGACGCTCGAAATGCCGGTCCTCAACCTGGATCTGGCCGCCGAGGTCTCCTCCGCAGTCACCCAGGCGGCCGATCACACCCGCCTGGCCGCCGTCGAGGGCGAACTGACCGCCCAGGAGGAGAGCGCCCGCACCGGCGCCGCCGCCGAGGCGAAGCAGGCCAAGGAAGAGGCCCAGAAGAAGGCCGACGAGGAGAAGAAGGCGAAGGAGGAGGCGGACCGCAAGGCCGCGGCCGAGCGCGCCACCCGCTCCTCCGCCCGTACTTCCCTCAACACCACCTCGGCCTCCGGCTCCGGCTCCGGCTCCGCCGCCTCCCAGGGCACCGGTACCGTCACCGCCCCGGCCACCGGCTCCGCCGCCGCGATCGTCAACTTCGCCCGCGCGCAGGTCGGCAAGGCGTACGTCATGGGCGGCACCGGCCCGTCCTCGTTCGACTGCTCCGGCCTCGTCCAGGCCGCCTACCGCCAGGCCGGCATCTCCCTGCCGCGCATGTCCCAGGCGCAGTCCTCGGCCGGCACCTCGGTGTCCCTGAACGCCCTCCAGCCGGGCGACATCCTGTACTGGGGCTCCAAGGGCAGCGCGTACCACGTCGCCATCTACGTCGGCGGCGGCAAGTTCGTCGGCGCGCAGAACCCCAGCACGGGCATCGTCGAGCGCAACCTGAGCTACGACAAGCCGACGGGCGCCGTCCGCGTCCTCTGATCCTCCGGATCGTCACGAACGCACGGAAGGGCCGGTGCTCCCCCGCTCGGGGGTGGAGCACCGGCCCTTCGGCGCGCCTCAGACGAGGCTCGCCGCCAGCTTGAAGCGGGCGTCGCGCTGCTTCTTGTAGAGCGCCAGCGTCTCGGCGTGCTCCTCGACGAGCCGCTCCTGGTGGGCCTTCTCGACCGCGGCCCAGATCCCGACGAGGTTCACCTCGCGCTTGCACGCGACATCGGCCCTGGCCGCCGTGACGGCCTTCGCCCCGCCCTTGTCGTTCTCCAGCCCGACCTTCTCGATGACCTCGTACGGCGTGGCGATTCCGCCGTATCCCGACTTGTCCATGCATGCCGACCAGTTCTTCAGCATGCCGACGACCCGGGAGTCCTGCCGGGACCGCTCGTGCGCCTCCGAGGCCAGGCCGAACGTGAAGAGCAGGTCCACGCTGTCCTTGGTCGGGGCGTAGAGCTTCCGGTACCCCTCCCGGGCGCACCCGCCCGCCGGCACCTTCTGCCCGCCCGCGGTGAGGCCGCTGTCCAGCTGCGCGGCCTCCTCCTCGGTGTTCGCGTCGGGCGCCGCGCCGCCCTGGGCGCCCGGCTGTTCGCCGTTCATCACGACGTAGGCGCTGTCGCTCAGCTGCGGGGCCGGGGGCTTGGCCGGCATTCCCTCCCCCGCGGACTTGTCGTACCCGTGGGCCGCCGCGTACGCCGGATCGGCCAGGCCGAAGAGGTACCGGTGCCGGTCCTCGGCCGCCCCGCCGCCGGACGGGGCGGCCGCCCTCACCCCCTCGTACGTGAACCCGTACCGGGCCATGCACCGGGAGACCAGCATCTGCTGGACCTGGCCCATGCGGATCCGCTCGGCGTCGGTGTCCGTGTACGCGTCCATCGGGAAGGACAGCGCGGCCGTCGCCGGATTGGACTCGACGGGGCCGAGCTCCGGTTCGCCGTCCTCCGCACCGCCGGCGCCGGAGCATCCGGCCAGCACCGAGGCCAGCAGGACGACCGGGGCGGCTGAACGGAGGCGCCGGGCGGTGCGCATAGCGTGGAACTCCTTCGTCCGGATCAGGGGTGGAGGGTGTAGGTGGCCGAGCTGATCTTGTTCTTGAAGGTGGCCGAGGCGTTGCCGGAGTAGTTCGACGGGATCTCACCGACATTGCCGTCGATGTTCGCGTCGGTGGCGACCTTCCAGGCGTATACGTCGCGGTTCTTGTAGGACTCGGTGTTGTCGTTCACGAGGGCCCCGGCACCCGTGCACCCGCTCCTGAAGTAGTTGTCGTTGAAGTTCAGGTCCTCGCCGTACAGGTCAAAGACACAACCGGACTGATTCTGGTAGTAGAAAAGACCGAACTCGTGGACTTCCAGATTTCCGTCCTTGCCCATGGCCGCCGCCGGTCCGGCCGCACCCAGGAGAATCGCGCCCATCGATACGGCGGCGACGCCGCCCGTGGTCAGCGCGCGGAATGCCTTGTTCATGATCTGCCCCTCTGCAGGTGAAATGGTGGCGCAGAGCCGCAACCGTGATCACGACTCTCCGTCCGGCGGGATTCAACAGGTCAAGGCGCCGGAAAACCAAGCCCTTCTCACCTGATGGACAGTCATGTCTGGTTACTGACCAGGAACTTGTGCGCGCACTTTCTGCTACCTACTATCGCCCGGCGCGCACTCCTCGCACTTCTCGCACGGGCGCGCCGATCCCACTTCTACCGCCGCAAGGGAACTCCCGTCGTGCACGCACGCTATTTCGCTCCGCTCGTCCTCATATGCATTTCGCTGACGGGATGCGGCGGCGGGAACGACGAACCCAAGGCGAGCGACAGTCCGCCGCCCACCGCCGAGGAAATCGCTTACCACGACTGTTTGAAGAAGCAGGGCGTGGCCATCGTCTACACCGACTACGGCGCGCCCCGCGTGGACAAGTCGAAGCCCTGGAACGAGGAGGCGCACAAGGCCTGCGAGTCGATGCTGCCGGCCGCGGCGAAGCCCCAGCCGGCCGAGCCGGAGGTGCTCGCCGCCGCGCAGAAGGAGGCCGCGTGCCTGCGGGCGGAGGGCGTGTCCTGGTATCCGGATCCGGACCCGGTCACCGGCGAGATCGACCAGACCAAGGGCACTCCCGAGCAGTGGACCGCGCTCAAGCGCGACCACCTGGACGCGTTGCGGAAGTGCCGGCCGGAGAGATGAGCGAACTGGAGCAGGTCGTGCAGCACACCGAGGTCCCGGAGGACGACCGGAGCGGGCTGGCGCGGGGGCGGCGCGTGGTGCTCGGCGTCGTCGGCGGGGCCGCGCTGATGGCGATCGGGGGGCTGCTGGCCACCACCCTGGTGAAGTCCCCCGCGCAGGTGGCCGCGGAGACCGGACCGCCCGCGCAGGGGGCCCTGACGGCGGAGGTCGAACGGCGGGTGCTCGCGCAGACGCTGGTGATGCGCGGCTCCGTCGTCGCCGACCAGAGCGTCGAGGTGTCCCCGCAGGGGGTGCGCTCCGGTGACGGCTCGGGGTCGGGGGCGGCCGTGGTGACCAAGCTGCCGCCGAAGGCCGGGGACCCGGTCACGGCGGGGCAGCTGCTCGCCGAGGTCTCCGGGCGGCCGGTGTTCACCCTGCACGGCACCCAGCCGATGTACCGGGACCTCAAGCCGGGGGCCACCGGGGACGACGTCGCGCAGGTGCAGCAGGCGCTGCGCGAGCTCGGACACGGCACCGGCTCCGACCCGAAGGGCGTCTTCGGGGCCGGTACGAAGGCCGCGCTCGCCGCCCGCTACCGGGCCATCGGGTACGAGCCGCTGCCCGCGGTCGCCGACGGCGGCACGGCGCTCAAGTCGGCGCGCGAGGCGGTGCGGACGGCGACGTGGGCCGTCGAGGACGCGGTGGGCTCCGCCGGTTCCGCGGGTCAGGCCGGCGGCTCCACCAGCGGGCCGGGTGGCTCCGCCGGTTCCGCGGGTGCGAGCGTCGGCTCCGCCAACGGTCCGGGCGCGGGCCCGACGGGCGCACCCGCGGGCACCGGCTCCGGCAAGGGCGGAGCGGCGGCGGGGACCTCGGGTTCCGGCTCCGGCTCCGGCTCCGGGCGGGAGTTGGTGCGGGCGCGGCAGGCCCTCACGGAGGCACAGGCCGCGCTGGCGGCCGCCGAGGCCGCCGACGGTCCGATGCTGCCCGCCGCCGAGACCGTGTTCCTGGGCTCCTTCCCGGCCCGCGTCAGCTCCGTCGGCGCCCGCGTGGGCTCCCCCGTCTCGGGCCCGGTCCTCACGCTCTCCGCCGGGGAGCTCGTCGTCGAGGCCTACCTCAAGGACGACAAGAAGCAGCTGCTGCGCCCCGGCATGACGGTGGTGGTCTCCTCCGAGGTCTCCGGCACCGACATCCGCGGGAAGGTGGCGGCGGTCGCCGCCGAGCGGTCCGCCGCGCAGCCCGCCGGGCCGCCCCAGCAGCAGGCCCAGGGCCAGAACTCCAAGGGCGGCGGCGGGGACGGCACGGGCGGCGGCAGCGGCGGCGCCGACCTGGGCTACCGGATGGTGGTCCGCGCCGACCAGCCGCTGCCCGCCGGATTCGCCGGCCAGGACGTCCGGCTGACCATCGAGTCCGCCTCCACCGACGGCGAGGCGCTCGTGGTCCCCGTCACCGCCGTGTCGGCCGGCGCGGACGGGCGTACGGTCGTCACCGCCGTGTCCGCCGAGGGCACCCAGCGGCGCATCGAGGTGCGCACCGGCACCAGCGGCGACGGCTTCGTGGCCGTCACCCCGGCCCAGGCGGGCTCCCTCGCGGCCGGCACCCGGGTCGTGATCGGGGTCGCACCCCGCGGAACCCGCGAGACCCGCGGGACGACCAAATGAGACTCCTCCCCCGCCACTCCCACACCCCCTCCCCTGCCCCCAAGGCCCCCGAGGCCCAGCCCGCAGCCGGGGCACCCGCTGCGCAGGCCGGCGCCGGAGCACCCGTGTCCGAGGCCGAGGCGCTCGGCACCGCGACCGGGGCCCGCACACCCGGGTCCGACACCTGCGCCGGGGCGCCCACTGCCGAGGCCGGAGGCGGCGCACCCGGGTCCGAGGCCCCCGTGTCCGAGGCCGGAGCCGAGGACCGGGCCGGGGCCGGGGCCGGGATCAGGGCCGAAGCCGAGGCGCTCGGCTCCGCGGCTGGGGCCCGCACGCTCGCGTCCGACACCGGGGCCATGGCGCCCGCTGCCGTGGCCGGAGCCGGGGCATCCGAAGCCGCGGCCGGGGACGGGGGCCAGGGGACCGGTGGCGGGGGCGTTCCTGTGATCGAGTTTCGGGGGGTTGGGCTCGTCTACCCCGGGCCGCCGCCCGTCGAGGCGCTCCGCCCCTGCGAGCTGCTCGTGCGGCGGGGGGAGTTCATCACCGTCGTCGGGCCCTCCGGCTCCGGGAAGTCCACCTTTCTCAACGTCGCCGGGCTGCTCGACTCCCCCACCACCGGCCGGTACCTCCTCGACGGGATCGACACCGCCGCCCTCCCCGACCGGGAGCGCACCGCCCTGCGCGGCCGCCGCATCGGCTTCGTCTTCCAGTCCTTCCACCTGCTGCCCCACCGGTCCGCCCTGGAGAACATCACCCTCGCCATGCTCTACACCGGAATTCCGCGCGCCCAGCGCCTCGTACGGGCCCGCGAGGCCCTGGACCAGGTCGGTCTAGCGCACCGGGCCGGGGCCGTGCCCGGGCGGCTGTCGGGCGGTGAGCGGCAGCGCGTGGCCATCGCCCGCGCCCTCGTCGGACGGCCCTCGCTGCTGCTGTGCGACGAGCCGACCGGCAATCTCGACTCCGCCAACGCCGCCTCCGTCCTCGGGCTGCTGGACGAACTGCACGCCTCCGGAATGACCGTCCTCGTCATCACGCACGACCTCGAGGTGGCCCGGCGCGGCCGCCGGACCGTCACCATCCGCGACGGGCGGCTGCACCTGTGAGCACCGTCGAACCGACCCGGCTGTCCGTGCGCGACGCCCTGTCCGAGGCCGTCGCCGGCATGCTGCGCCGCCCCGGCCGGGCCGCGCTCACCGCCCTCGGCACCGTTCTCGGCGTCGGCAGCTTCGTGGCCGTCCTCGGCCTCACCGCCACCATCTCCTCGCAGATCGACGGCCGGTTCAACGTCCTGACCGCGACCGAGGTGAGCATCGAGGACGTCGCCGGCCAACAGGACGAGTTCGCCGGCCCCGGCTTCCCCGCCGACGCCGACCGCCGGCTGCGCGCGGTCGCGGGCATCGAGCACGCCGGGGTGATGTGGACGGTGCGGCTGGACTCGCGGACCTCCGTCGGCCCCCTGCCGTCCGGCGCCGGCGCGGCCACCACCGGCGTGGCCGTCGTCGCCGCCTCCCCCGGGGCCGTCGCCGCGCTCGTGCCGACCCTCCAGCAGGGACGGCTCTACGACGAGTTCGCCGAGCGCGGCCACGAGCGCGTCGTCGTCATCGGCAGCGGGCTCGCCGCCCGCCTCGGCATCACCACCCTGGCCACCCGGCCCGCCCTCTACATCGGCCAGGAGCCCTTCACCGTGGCCGGCATCGTCGCCGACCTGGAGCGCCGGCCCGAGCACCTGATGTCGGTCCTCGTCCCGCGCACCACCGCGGAGCAGCTGTGGGGTCCCCCGTCGCCCGGCTCCGCGACCATGCTGATCGCCACCGAGCTCGGGGCCGCCCGGCAGGTCGCCGACCTGGCCCCGCTGGCGCTGCGCCCCGACCATCCCGAGTACCTCAAGGCCGTCCCGCCGCCGGACCCGCGCACGCTGCGCTCCGGCGTCACCTCCGACCTGAGCGCGCTCTTCCTGCTGCTCGCCGGGATCTGCCTGGTCATCGGGGCCGTCGGGATCGCCAACACCACGCTCGTCGCCGTGCTGGAGCGGACCGGCGAGATCGGACTGCGCCGTGCGCTCGGCGCCCGCGGCCGGCACGTGTCGGCACAGTTCCTCACCGAGTCCGCGGCCCTGGGGGCCCTCGGCGGGCTGGTCGGCACCTCGCTGGGCGAGCTGACCGTGGTCGCCGTCTCCCTCGCCCGGGACTGGACCCCGGTGATCCACCCGGTCACCGTCGCCGCGGCCCCGCTCGTCGGCCTGGTCACCGGGCTGCTGGCCGGGCTCTATCCCGCCTGGCGGGCGGCCCGTGTGGAACCGGCCGAGGCCCTGCGAAGATAGCGGCGGCGCCCTGAACGTCAGAGCCGACCCGTCACCGGAGGTGGTGGTCCCGTGAACCCGGAGCCGTACGAGTCCCACGGCGCCGGCGACCCCACCGCCGTCCCGGCCGCGCTCGGGCTCGGCCTGCTCGCCGTGGGGGGCTGGCTGCTGACGACCGCCCGCCCCTGGCAGAAGCCGGGGCACCCGCTCACGCTGGGGCTCGGCTGGACCGCCTCGGGCGTGCTGCTGGTGTGCGGGCTGGTGCTGCTGGCGAGGTGCGTGCGTACGGTCCACGGCCGCCCGGACACCGAAACCGGCACCGGCACCGACCCGGACGTGAACGCGGGCGCGGCCGCGGCCCAGGCCACGACCGCGGACACGGAGGACTGAACGAGCGGCGCCCGCGCGGGCGCCGCCGCCGTCCGGTTCAGGCCTTCGGGGCCACCTTCGACAGGCCGTTGATGATGCGGTCCATCGCGTCGCCGCCCGTCGGGTCGGTCAGGTTGGCCAGCATCTTCAGCGTGAACCGCATCAGGACCGGGTGGGTCAGGCCGCGCTGCGCGGCGACCTTCATGACCTTCGGGTTGCCGATGAGCTTCACGAAGGCGCGGCCCAGCGTGTAGTAGCCGCCGTAGGTCTCCTTGAGCACCTTCGGGTAGTTGTGCAGCGCCAGCTCGCGCTGGGCCGGGGTGGCCCGGGCGTGCGCCTGCACGATGACGTCGGCCGCGATCTGGCCCGACTCCATGGCGTACGCGATGCCCTCGCCGTTGAACGGGTTGACGAGCCCGCCCGCGTCACCGACCAGCAGCAGGCCCTTGGTGTAGTGCGGCTGCCGGTTGAAGGCCATGGGCAGGGCCGCGCCGCGGATCGGCTGCGTCATGTTCTCGGGGGTGTAGCCCCAGTCCGCGGGCATCGAGGCGCACCAGGCCTTGAGGACCTCGCGCCAGTCCAGCTCCTTGAAGGCGGAGGAGGAGTTGAGGATGCCGAGGCCGACGTTGGAGGTGCCGTCGCCCATGCCGAAGATCCAGCCGTAGCCGGGCAGCAGCCGGTCCTGCGCGCCGCGCCGGTCCCACAGCTCCAGCCAGGACTCCAGGTAGTCGTCGTCGTGCCGCGGGGAGGTGAAGTAGGTGCGGACGGCGACGCCCATCGGGCGGTCCTCGCGCCGGTGCAGGCCCATCGCCAGGGAGATCCGGGAGGAGTTGCCGTCGGCGGCGACGACGAGCGGGGCGTGGAAGGTGACCGGGGTCTTCTCGTCGCCGAGCTTCGCCTGCACGCCGGTGATGTGGCCGGTGCGCGGGTCGCGTACGGGCTCGCCGACGTTGCAGCGCTCGTACAGCCGGGCGCCGGCCTTCTGCGCCTGGCGGGCGAGGGTCTCGTCGAAGTCGTCGCGCTTGCGGACGAGTCCGTAGTCCGGGTAGGAGGCGAGTTCCGGCCAGTCCAGCTGCAGCCGCTGGCCGCCGCCGATGATGCGCAGACCCTTGTTCCGCAGCCAGCCGGCCTCTTCGGAGATGTCGATGCCCATCGCCACCAGCTGTTTGGTGGCGCGCGGGGTGAGGCCGTCACCGCAGACCTTCTCGCGCGGGAACGCCGTCTTCTCCAGCAGCAGGACGTCCAATCCGGCCTTGGCGAGGTAGTAGGCGGTGGTCGAGCCGGCGGGCCCGGCCCCGACGACGATCACGTCCGCGGAGTGTTCGGAGAGGAGCTCGGTCACTGCGGGGTCTCCCGAAGGCTCGATAAAGGGTGCCCAACGGCACCGGACATGTGCAGTCTATGCAGCGAGAGAGATCACGATCCGAAGGGTGCCTCCCATGAACACCTCGCCGACCCGGCCGCTCCCCGCCGTACAGCTCCGCGTGCCCACGGACGAGGACGCGCATGCCTGGCACGCGGCCTTCGCCGACCCCGACGTCATGGAGTTCCTGGGCGGTCCCGCGGAACTGTCCGCGTACGAGGAGTTGTCCGCGCGCCAGCGCATGCACGACGCCCAGCTCGGCTACTGCCTGTGGACCCTGCTGGACGGGGAGGGCGCGGTGATCGGCTTCACCGGCGCGCAGCCGTGGCCGGCGGAGAAGTCGTGGGGGCCGGTCGGCGAGATCGAGATCGGGTGGCGGCTGGGGCGCTCCGCGTGGGGGCAGGGCTACGCGTATGCCGCTGCGCTGGCCACGCTGGACCGGGTCCGGGCGGCCGGGGTTCCGTACGTGGTGGCGATGATCGACGCCCGCAACGCGCGGTCCGTCGCGGTGGCGGAGCGGATCGGAATGGAGCTGGCCGAGGAGTTCACCACGCCGGCCGGCAACCCGGCCCGCCGCTACGAGCTGGCGCTCGGCCGGAGCTGACCGGGGCCGCTGCGCGGAGCCGTCTCCCCGCCCCGCCCTTTCACCGTTTCTCCCCCAGCTACCGCTGGGAGGTGCCCCCGGCAGCGGCGCCGCGCGGGTCCGTGTCAGAAGACGGAGAGGCCTGTCAGGGTGGTGAAGCGGTCCAGGGCGGCTACGCCTGCGACCGAGTTGCCGCGGGCGTCGAGGCCGGGGCTCCAGACGGCCAGGACGCACTGGCCCGGGACGACCGCGACGATGCCGCCGCCGACGCCGCTCTTGCCCGGCAGGCCGACGCGGTACGCGAACTCGCCGGCCGCGTCGTACGTCCCGCAGGTCAGCATCACCGCGTTGATCTGCTTGGCCTCGCTGCGCGTCAGCAGCCGCGAGCCGTCCGCCCGGAGCCCGTGCCGGGCCAGGAACCGTCCGGCGCGGGCCAGGTCGGCGCAGCTCATCTCGATGGAGCACTGCCAGAAGTAGTGCTCCAGCAGTGCGGGCACCGGGTTGTCGATGTTCCCGTACGAGGCCATGAAGTGGGCGACGGCCGCGTTGCGGTCGCCGTGCTCCTGTTCGGAGGCCGCGACGTCGGCGTCGAAGCCTATGGCGGGGTTCTGGCTCTCCTGCCGCAGGAACTCCAGCAGTTCGCTGCTCGCGTCGCCGGTGAGGGTCTGGAGCCGGTCGGTGACCACGAGGGCGCCCGCGTTGATGAACGGGTTGCGCGGAATGCCGTTCTCGTACTCCAGCTGTACGAGCGAGTTGAACGGGTTGCCGGAGGGCTCCCGGCCGACCCGCTCCCACAGGCTGTCGCCGCCCTCGGCCAGGGCCAGGGCGAGCGCGAAGACCTTGGTGATGGACTGCGCGGAGAACGGGACCTGCCAGTCGCCCACCCCGAAGACGTTCCCGTCGAGGTCGGCGACGGCCATCCCGAAGTGCCCCGGGTCGACGGAGGCGAGCGCCGGGATGTACTCGGCCGGGGTGCCGCTGCCCAGCAGCGGGGCGATGTCCGCCACGATCCGCTCCAGCAGCGCACCGTAGTCGAAGGGTGCGGTGTCCACCCTCAGGCCTTGGTGCCCCGGTGCAGTGCGACGATGCCGCCGCTGAGGTTGCGCCAGGCGACCTTGGACCAGCCGGCCTTCTGCAGCAGCGCGGCGAGCGCGGGCTGGTCGGGCCATTCGCGGATGGACTCGGCGAGGTACACGTACGCGTCGGGGTTGGACGACACGGCGCGGGCCACCGGCGGCAGCGCGCGCATCAGGTACTCGGTGTAGACGGTCCGGAACGGCGCCCACGTGGGCTGCGAGAACTCGCAGATCACGACCTGGCCGCCGGGCTTGGTGACCCGGTACAGCTCGCGCAGGGCGGCGTCGGTGTCCTGGACGTTGCGCAGGCCGAAGGAGATCGTCACGGTGTCGAAGACGTCGTCCTTGAACGGCAGCTTCGTCGCGTCGCCGGCGGTCAGCGGAAGCCAGGAGTTCCGCTTCTTGCCCTCCTGGAGCATGCCCAGGGAGAAGTCGCAGGGGACCACATACGCGCCGGTCGCGGCGAAGGGCAGCGAGGAGGTCGCCGTGCCGGCGGCCAGGTCGAGGACCTTCTGCCCGGGGCGCGCGCCGACCGCCTTCGCGACCTCCTTGCGCCACACCCTGTCCTGGCCGAGGGAGAGCACGTCGTTGGTCAGGTCGTAGTTCGCCGCGACCCTGTCGAACATGGAGGCGACTTCGTGCGGCTGCTTGTCCAGGGAGGCCCTTGTCACTGGCGTTCGCCCCTCGGTGTGCGATGCGGATCGGCGGGTACGGCCCCATCCTCTCAGGCCGCGCCCCCTCCGGGCCGCCGGGGCTCCGCCACCCCCGGGCGACGGCCCGCGCGGCCCCCGGCGGGTCCACCCACCGCACGGATGTCGGAAACTGTTCCGAAGGACAGTTACGCCGCGACCCCGCGGACCCGTTGACTGACAGAGTGCGGCCCGGTGAGGGTCACCCACCGGACCGGCACCCGAATCGTGGCCGGCCCGGCAGTGGCCGCCGCGAACAGAAAGCTTCACGATGCCGGCAGGCCATTCCACCGGTCGCTCCAGCCGCAGCGGCCCGCGCGCCAAGCGCCGGGCCGAGCGGCGCAAGCGGCTGCGGCGCACGATCCTCCTCGGCTCGGCGGCACTGGTCGTGGTCTCGGCGACCGCGTACACGCTGCTTCCCGAGGACGACGGCGCGAAGACCGCCGCGGGCCGGACCTCGGCCTCGCCCGACCCGACGGACGCGGAGTCCGACGACGGCTCCGGGAACGCGGTCCCGCAGGGCGGCCAGAAGTCCCCCTCCCCCCAGCCCTCCGCGTCGCCGTCGGTGAAGCCCGCGGAGTCGCCCTCGCCGCAGTCCTCCCCGCCGGCCGCCCGGCCGGGTGTCTTCAAGGCCTCCGCCGCCGCCGGCAAGGCGCAGGGCAAGGGGCCCGCGCGGCGCTGGCGGATCGAGGTCGAGGAGGGCAGCGGGGTCGACCCGGAGGCGGCCGCCCGCTCGGTCGAGGCGATCCTCGGGGACCCGCGCGGCTGGACCAAGGACCCGCGGTACGGCTTCCAGCTCGTCGCGGCGGGCCAGCCCGTCGACTTCACCGTCAAGATCGCGACGCCCAAGACCACCGACAGCCTGTGCAACGTGGAAACGCCCGAGCTCATAGGCGAGACGAACTGCAGCTTGGGTCACACCGTCGTGGTCAACCTCAAGCGCTGGCAGGAGGGTTCGCCGCAGTTCAACGGCTCGCCCGAGGAGTACCGGGCGCTGATCGTCAACCACGAGGTCGGGCACGAGCTCGGCCGCGGGCACGAGTCGTGCCCGGGCCCTGGCCAGCCCGCTCCGGCGATGATGCAGCAGATCAAGGGACTCCTCGGCTGCAAGTCCAACGCCTGGCCGTACGACTCGAATGGAACCTACCTGTCCGGTCCGTCCGTCCTATAGGGGGAGAGAGCCGATCACAGGGCGGGTCGGCCGGGGCTAGGAGATCATGTGCGCGTCGTCAGCTTCAGCGTCCCCACATGGTTCCCCTCCTACGAGTCGTACGGGGAACCGGCCGGGCCGCAGACGCCGGACGAGGTCCTGCCCGCCGACGCGCCGTCCACCGAGACCCTGTTGACCGAGCAGGAGTCGGCCGTGTTCCTGTGCCTGGCCACCGGTGCCTCCAACAAGGAACTCGCGGTCGAGCTGCAACTGTCCGTCAGCACGGTCAAGTTCCACGTGGTGAACATAAGAGCCAAGCTCGGCGGGATCAGCCGCCTCCAGGCCTGCCTGCTCGCGGCCCTCGCCCGCGAGGACACCCGGCGCACCGAGGACGCACGCCTCAGCGGCGGCGGTGGAGCAGTCGCCCGCCGATGACCGTGGCCACGCACGTGGTCGCGCCCTGCGCGAGCAGCTCGGCCTCGTCCGCCACCGCGAAGACCGCGAAGCGGGCCACGACGCCCGGCTCCAGGTGCCCGTGGAAGGCCTCCCCGGCCGTGTCGCGGCCGGCGAGGGGATCCAGGGCGGGCCGCCCCTCGTAGGCGGCCGGCGGCAGGATCAGCAGCCCCGAGCGGGTCACCGCCGTGCGCACCGACGCGATCGCGAAGCGGCCGCACACCGCGACCACCCCGCGCGCGAGGAGCTTCTGCGTGCCGCGCCGGGCACTGTTGCCCCAGCGCGCCTCGGTCATCTTCAACGCTTCCAGCGCGGCCTCACCGCTGATGGGCTCGGCGCCGAGCTCGGGCACCTCGTACGGGTCGTCCGGGTAGTACGTGCGCTCCAGCAGCTCGTCCGCCCCGCGCACCTGCAGCCCCGGGGTGAGCACCCCGGGCCAGCGGCGGGTGCGCGCGTGCGGAAAGGCCGCGGCGAGCTCCTCGTACGGCCCCACGCGGGCGATCCGGTCGCCGTCGACGACGACCGCACCGCCGGGCAGCGGTGCGGAACCCGGGCCGGGGACGAGGAGTTCGGCGGTGTGCAGCGTCAGCATCGTCTCGGACGCTTCAGTTCGTGGAGATGAGCTTCAGTTCGGGGTGCGCCGTGCCGCCCTCGATGGCGGTGGAGGAGATGTGCGAGACGACGCGGTCGTCGGCCGGGTCGTTCGCCGGGTCGTCGTGCACCAGCAGGTGCTCGTAGGTCGTCGCGCGCTGCGCCGGGGTGCGGCCCGCCTTGCGGATCAGGTCGATGATCTCCTGGCGGTTGGAGCGGTGCTTGGCACCGGCCGAGGAGACGACGTTCTCCTCCAGCATGATCGAGCCGAGGTCGTCGGCGCCGTAGTGCAGCGAGAGCTGGCCCGCCTCCTTGCCGACGGTCAGCCAGGAGCCCTGGATGTGGGCGATGTTGTCGAGGAACAGGCGCGCGATCGCGATCATGCGCAGGTACTCGAAGATCGTCGCCTGGGTGCGGCCCTTGAGGTGGTTGTTCTCGGGCTGGTAGGTGTACGGGATGAAGGCGCGGAAGCCGCCCGTGCGGTCCTGCGTGTCCCGGATCATCGCGATGTGCTCGATGCGCTCGGCGTTGGTCTCGCCGGTGCCCATCAGCATGGTGGAGGTGGACTCCACGCCCAGCTTGTGGGCGATCTCCATGATCTCCAGCCAGCGCTCGCCGGACTCCTTGAGCGGGGCGATCGCCTTGCGCGGCCGCTCCGGCAGCAGTTCGGCGCCGGCGCCCGCGAAGGAGTCGAGGCCGGCGGCGTGGATGCGCTGGATGGCCTCCTCCGCCGAGACGCCCGAGATGCGGGCCATGTGCTCGACCTCGGACGCGCCGAGGGAGTGGATGACCAGCTGCGGGAAGTCCTTCTTGATGGCGGAGAAGTGGTGCTCGTAGTACTCGACGCCGTACTCCGGGTGGTGCCCGCCCTGGAACATGATCTGCGTGCCGCCGAGCTCGACGGTCTCCGCGCAGCGGCGCAGGATGTCGTCGAGGTCGCGGGACCAGCCCTTCTTCGTGTCCTTGGGAGCCGCGTAGAAGGCACAGAACTTGCACGCCGTGACGCACACGTTCGTGTAGTTGATGTTGCGCTCGATGATGTACGTCGCGATGTGCTCGGTACCGGCGTAGCGGCGGCGGCGCACCGCGTCCGCCGCCTGGCCGAGCGCGTGCAGCGGCGCGTGGCGGTAGAGGTCGAGCGCCTCTTCCTTGGTGATCCGGCCCCCCGCGGCGGCGCGGTCGAGGACAGACTGGAGAACGGCCTGGTCGGTCACCGGTGCGTCACCTTTCGGCGGTGTGTCTGTGTCAAGGTCCGGACCGATCCAGCCTACGCCAGGGCTCGGGCGGGTTTCGGGCACACCCCCCGAAGGCCGCTCGGCTCAGCCGAGCCCGCCGTAGACCACACCCGCCAGCGCCCCGGCGAGCATGTACGGGCCGAAGGGCATCGCGGTCTTGCGGCCGGCCCGGCGCAGCAGCATCAGGCCGAGGCCGTGGACCGCGCCCGCGAGGAAGGCCGCGAAGGTCCCGGCGAAGAGCACGGGCCAGCCGTACCAGCCCAGGACCTGGCCCAGTGTGAGCGCCAGCTTGACGTCACCGAAGCCCATGCCACGGGGGTTGATGAGGAAGAGCGTGAAATAGCAGGCTCCGAGGGCGACACCGCCGAGCAGGGCCGTCGGCCATGAGCCGGCTGTCCCGTGGAGCAGCGCGGCCAGGCCCAGGCCCGCCGCCGTCGCGGCCCCGAGCGGCAGGGTCAGTACGTCGGGCAGCCGGAACACCGCCCGGTCGACGAGGGCGAGCAGGACGCCGAAGGGCGTGAGGGCCAGCCACACGAGCAGTTCGGGGCGGGCGCCGACGGCCACGGCGAGGGCCGTGCACGCCGCTACGACGAGGAGCACCGGGACCGGGGCAGGTGCGTACGCCCCGGTGTGCACGCCGCAGGACGGGCACACCGCGCGGCCGAGCCATCCTCCGGCCGGGCCCGTCAGCGGATGCCCGGCCGGGCACCGCGTACGCCACGGGTCGTCGGGGCCGACGGAGAGCCGGTAGGCGGCGCGCGGCACGAGGAGGCCGGTGGCGGCGCCCCACCCGGCGGCGCCGGCCACCACGAAGGCCTCCATGACGTCCATCCGTCAGCCCGCCGCCGCGCTGTCGTCCCGCCAGGTGGGCAGCAGCTCGTCGAGGAGGGCCGTCGTGCGCGGCGGCAGACCCCGGCCGCCGCCGAGTTCGGCGGCGCGCGTGGTCAGCGAGGCGGCGAGGGACGTCAGGCGCCCCGTGTCGCCGGTGGCGTGGGTGGCCCGCAGGAGCTCGTTCCACAGCCTCTCGTCGGCGGGCGACAGGGTCAGGGCGCTGGAGAGTGCGGCGATGGCCTGCTCGGGCTGGTCGTTGCCCAGCCGGTGCTCGGCGAGGGCCAGGGCGACATCGGTGACGAGCAGCGGCAGCTGCGCGTCGATGATCTCGTGGGAGAGCCAGCCGTACCGTCCCTCGGGCCGGTCCGGGAGCAGGCCGCCCCGTACGAGGTCCAGTGCGTCGCTGAGCAGACGCTCGCGGATGCCGGCGTTGCGGGTGCCGCGGCCCTGAGTGGCCTCGTGGTGCAGCGACCGCACCACGTCGAGATCGGAGACGACGGAAGGGGCCAGGGTGAGCCGGCCGGCGGCTCCCGCGCGCAGCCGGGCAGTGCCGTCGGGATCGGAACCGAGCCACTCCCGCAGTCGCTCGATCAGCGCGTCCCGGACGTCGTCGGTCACACCGCGGGGCCACAGCGCGGCGGCGAGCACCCGCGGGTTGACCCCTTCGCGGTGCAGCAGGAGCATCGCCAGCGCCTCGCGCATCAGGGCCGCGCGGTCGGGATCCGGGGACTCCAGGCCGATGATCTCGAAGGGGCCCATGAGCCGGGCGTAGACCGCCGGGCGGCCCTGCTCGGTGACGTCCACGAGGAACGGCGGAGCACCCGGGTCCGGGTTCGGGTCGTGACCGGCCCCGCCGTCGGCGTCCCTGAAGAGCTGTACGACGGCTTCGTGCTGGGCCCGGGGCAACGTCTGGGCCCGGAGTTCGAGGCCCAGCACCGGGGCGAGCAGCCGGCCGTCGGAGGTGACCTCCAGCTCCCAGACCGCACCGGGGAGGTTGTTCACGGCCGTACCGATGAGGTAGCCGATGCCGAGACGGGCCGCGCCCGTTCCCAGTGCCGCGAGCTCGGCGGCCTGGGCCTCGGTCGGTTCGGCGGCGAGCAGCACGAGGTGCGGCGCCCACCGGTTGTTCTGCGCGTGGCCGCTGCGGCCGGTGAGGATGGAGTCGTGGCCCGCCGCGCCCAGCGCGCCGGCCCGCTGCCGGGTCTCGGCCTCCATGACGGGCAGCAGGTCCTCGATCGTGGGCAGGTGGCGCAGCCGGGAGGGGGCCAGCGCGCCGAGCTCCTCGCCGAAGCCGACCAGGGTGATCGCCATCCGGTCCGACCAGCCGTTGGTGGCGAGTTCGGCGGCGATGGAGGACATGACCGCGGCCCGGTCCTCCGGGCCGCCGGTCAGCGAGACCACGCCCGGTACGGATTCCAGGTTCAGCAGCAGCCGGTTCCCGTCGACGGTACCGAGGCTGACCAGCCCGGGGTAGGGGGCCGCCGTGTCGCCGGCCGGGGCGGCTTCGGCGGCGGCCTCGTCCAGGCGCCAGACCGTCTGGTCCTGGCCCTGCTGCCACGGCGCGGGCGGGGCGTCCTCCCCGTCGCCGAGCTGGAGGTGGATCTCGCCGCCGACCAGCCAGGCCGCGTACACGGTCGGCAGCGGGCGGGAAGCGGCGGTGAGCGCCTCGGACAGGCGGCGCAGGGAGCGGTCGAGGCGGCGTACGGCCTCGGGGTCGGCGCCGACGAACAGTGCGTCCTGCACGTTGGCGGCCTCACCCGTGGGGACGGGCGGCGGCGTGGCAGCGCGGCCGGTGACCGCGCCCATCGCGGACTGCCACAGGGCGGTGCGGCGACGGCGGCCGAGCGCGGCCAGCAGGCCCGCGGCCAGCAGCGGGGACGCGAGGAGGGCCTCGGGGAGGCCGAAGGAGGAGTCGTCGGCGTCCGCTGCCTGCGCATGGTCGCCGGTTCCGGCGGCGGAGCCCTTCGCGGCGTCGGCGTGGCTGTCCGCGGCCCCGGACCTGTCCTGCGTGGCCCAGTCCCGGGGGAGGACGATCTGCGTGGTGTCGCGGTCCACGGACCCCGTGGACGCGGCCGCGCCCTTCTCGGCCGTGTTGCCCGAGCCCAGCGCGTGGTCGCCGCTCTTGGAGTACTCCACGATCTGCTCGCGTACCTTCTCGGACACCTTCGGCGCCTCGTCCGGCATCTCCACGAGGTCGCCGCCGTACGCGTCCGCGGGCATCTCCATGATCCAGCCGGGCCGGATCAGGCTGGCCTTCGAGAGCTTCTCGCCGTCCGGCTGCACCCGGTCCTTGTTGAGCTCGTAGATCTCGGAGTAGCGGCGGCCGTCACCCAGGTGCCGTTCGGAGATCTCCCACAGCGAGTCGTGGTGGCGGCCCTCGGGAGGCTGGATCCGGTAGAACTTCGTGCCGTCCTGCTTGGCCTGCTCGGCCGCCTGGCGGTCGGACTCCGCCTGCTCCGCGGCCCGGTCCTGGGCCGCCTGCTGCGCCTGCTGCCCGGGGGTCTGCTGGGCGGAGGCCGTCACGCCCGGGCGGTGCTGGTCCTCCAGGGACTGGCCGAGCTGCGAGAGACCGGGGGCGAAGCTCGCCGCTCCCGCGGTCACCAGGAGCAGGGCCGCGACGAGTTGCCGGGCGAGGGCCTGGCTCGCCCCCGCGGCGGGCACGCGCGTCGGCATGCCGAAGCCGGACACGGCGGCCTTGACCTCGACCAGGACGCACGCCGTGAACTGTGCCCAGGCCAGCCACACGACCACGGACAGCACGTAGATGAAGGTGTCGACCGTGATCTGCTGCTGGAGCAGGTCCAGCGACGGCACCTCGTCCGGGAACGGCCACCCGATCTGCGACGCGAGCGCCACGGGGACGCCGAACACGAGGGCGGCCAGCGCCAGGAACGCGAGGAACGCCTTGACGAAGTCGCCGAAGGTCCGTCGGGGTCTCGGTGCGGCGCTCGTACGGGAGGTTCTGCGTGCCATGGCGGCTTCCTGTGTGGAGAGGTGCGGTGGGCGGGACGGGTGGGGCGGACTATCCGGTCAGGGACTCGGCGGTCGCTCTGCCGCGTACCGTGACCGGTCCGCGGTGGTACAGGCCCAGCACGGGACGGTAGGTGAGCTGGATCTCGACCTGGACCCGCTGTGCGTCGGCCGCGATACAGCCGGACGCCGTCTGGTCAGGGAGCGACATCTCCGCCTTCTGGGTGAATTGACGCACCCTGGCGCCACAGTTCTGGTACCTGATCGGGGCGCCGCCCGTGCCCGCGTAGAGGGCGGCACGGTCGATGTCCTGCGCCGCGTACCGCGCGGCCTGCTCGGCTATGTCCGCCGCCCGCTCCCGCTGGGCGATCGACATGCCGCCGTCGACCACGAAGGCGGCCAGGGCCAGGAAGAGGATGCTGAAGATGATCAGGGCGCCGGCGCCGGAACCGCGGTCGTCCAGGGCCGCTCCGCGCGCCGCGAGGCGGGCCCGCAGCCCGTCCAGGAGGTTTCTCATGCCGCCCTCCGGTAGGGGTCGAGCGGCGAGATGGCCTTGCCGCTGATCCGGGTCGGGACGTCGAGGCCGAGCATGGCGAGGCCGCGGATCTCGCAGGAGACCTCCACCTTGAAGACGTCGCCGGGTTCGAACCCCGCGCTGGTCTTCGTCACCGTCACCGGGCCCGAGCAGACATCGCGCAGATCGGCCTCGGCCGCCCTGCGGGCCTCGGCCATCGCGGTGTTCTGGTCCCGCTGGATGGAACCGGCCCGGGCCGCGTCGCGCGCGGCGCCGTCGACCGCCCCGCGCCCGTTCGCCAACTGGCCGAACGCGACGAGGACCAGGATGAAGAGGAAGAAGACGGGGGCGATGATGACCACCTCGATGGTGGAGATCCCCCGGTCGCCGGCCACGCGGTCACGTGCCCACTGTTCTGTCCACATGGTCAACGGACCGTCACCCCCCGTCCTGCACGAAACGCTCGACCGGCCCGCTCGACTGTGCGTGGATGGTCAGGTCGAGCCCGGGCACGATGCTCGGCGCGTGGGCCGTGATCTCTACGCGCACCGTGTCCGGCGCCGGCTGGTCGGTCACCACGACCGGCCTGAGCACCAGCTGCGGCCCGAGCTGCTCGATGTAGCTGTCCACCGTCGCACGCGCCTTGCCCCGCCAGCCACCCGGGTTGGCGTCCGCCGACGCCCGCGCCTCGCGGGCACCCGCCTGGGCCGCTGCCTGCGCCACCTGCTCCGCGAAGGAGTACATGGCGAACTGGACCGCCGCGAAGATCATGAAGAACAGCAGCGGTGTGAGGAAGACGAACTCGATCGCGGACATGCCGGAGTCGCCCCGGACGGAGGCGGCCTCCGTCCTGCGGCGTACGGCGCCGCGCAGCCGGGCTGCGCAGCGGATCACGGCGTCGGTCACGGGATGGGACTGCTGCTAGCAGGTCTTGGACTGGTTGGCGCCCTTGATGCAGTCGCCGACCTTCTTGGCGCCCTCGCCGAGCGCGGCGTTGATGATCGCCGCGACGACCCCGACGATCGCCACGACGACCGCCGAGATGATGACCCATTCGACGGCCGACGCGCCGCGGTCCAGCTCGCCCGAGCGTGCGCGCTGCACACGGCCCTGCAGGAAGATGACCAGGAAATCGACAGCCGGGTGGCTGTTGCGGAAGCCGTTCACGAGGAAGTCCTCTCGAAGAGTGGGGGAAGGGGGGTGGTTCGGGGGGGTCAGGCGCCTTGGAAGACGCGCATCGCCGCCGGGTAGATCAGGAAGACCAGGAAGCCGGCGCACAGCAGGAGTTGGGCCACGAGCATCGACTGCGACTTCTCGCCGGCGCTGCCCTCGATCTCGGCCATCTCCCGGTGCCGCATCGTTTCGGCGCGGGAGGCCAGGGAGTCCCGTACCTTCGCGCCGTCCTCCGCGACGAGGCCGAGCGCGCTCGCCAGGTCCTTCAGCTCCTCCACGCCCAGCTCCTCGCCGAGCGTGCCGAGCGCCTGCCACTGGCTGGTGCCGGTGATCCGGGCGTCCGCCAGGGTGTTGCGGATGCGTCGCAGCGCCCAGCCGTCGCTGATCTCGGCAGCGGCCATGAGCGCCTCGGGCAGACCGCGGCCGCCCGCCAGGTTCATCGCGACCAGGTCGAGATAGGCGCCGATGACGCGCCTCAGGTCACGGCGCTTGTCCGCCGCGTCCCGCCGTACCTCCAGGTCGGGGAGGAAGAAGAAGACGGCTCCGCAGACCAGAGCCATCCAGACCGGGATGACGGGTCCGCTGGCGAGGCTGAGCGTCCAGACGATCGCGAAGAGGAACGGGCCGAAGAACAGGCCCGCCGCACCCAGCAGGATCTTCGTCGCCAGGAAGTTCTCCCAGCTGCGCTCCAGCACGTTCAGGTCGGCCCGCAGGGAGCGCTGTTCCCAGCCCTGCTGCCGGTAGAAGTCGGCGATCCGGACGCCGACACCGGCCCGGAACGCACCGAGCCGCCCGGAGTCCTCGTCCTGCTGGGCCGTGCGCGTGGGCGACTCGTACAGGGCGCCGCGCGCCCGCATCGCGTCGATCCGGGCCACGGTCGCCACCGCGCCGCGCTTCGAGGGCACCAGGGCCCGTACGAGCGCGTAGATGCCGAGACCGAGGATCGCCCCGATCACGACGGGAAGGGTGAGGTTCACCTCGGACCGACCTCCTCACGTTCGGACGGGGGCTGCACGAAGCGCACCGGCTGGGCGTCGTGGACCAGGAAGCGCTCGGGCGTCTCGATCGTGGACAGCTTGCGCAGCCACCAGAAGCCCAGGGCGAAGAGGCCGCACACGCAGGCCAGGACCATCTGACCCACCGGCGAGTTGTAGGGGGACACGAAGTCCGGGTTGAAGATCGACAGGCCGAGGACGAAGGACACGCTGACGCCGACGACGATCTGCACGCTGCGCCTGGTGCTGGAGCGCTGGGCCATCACGCGCTGGCGCATGTCGACCTCTTCGCGGGCCGACTTGGCCAGCGCGCCCAGGACCTGGCGCAGACCGGGGCCGCGCAGCCGGGCGTTGAGGATCAGCGCGGCGACGATGATGTCGGCGGACGCGTCGTCGATCTCGTCGGCGAGGTGCTGGAGGGCGTCCGGCAACGGCATGCGGGCCCGCAGCCGGTCGACCAGCGTGTCCAGGTGGGGGCGCAGGGCAGGGGCCGCGGCGCGGGCGGACGCGGGGATGGCCTGCTCCAGGCCGACCGCCCCTGCGATGGTGTCGCGCAGCGACTCGGTCCAGGACGCCAGGGCCTCGACGCGGCGCATCGCGGTCCGCTCTTCGGCGGCGCCGCCGAAGAGACGGTCCCAGAAGAAGACGAGTACACCGGTGGCGATGCCCGCCACCGCCCAGCGGGTCAGCAGCAGGATGGCCAGGCCGGCACCGATCGCGAGGGAGCCCCGCCGGCCGGCGAACCGGGCCAGTTCGGCGAGACGCTCTCGGGAACTGGCCTTCTCGTGTTCGGCCTTGACCGGGAGGCCGCGGATGGCGGCGGTGAGCAGGGCGAGCCCGCCGCCGACCACCAGGCCGCACACCAGCGCGTACAGGACGGGCAGCGAGAAGAGCCCGCCCATGGAGGTGATGCCGTTCATGTCCGCCTCACCCCCAGGATCCGCTGGGTCGGTAACCGAAGGGAACGAGCTCGTCTATGCAGGAGATCGGGGCGTGCGCGACGACCCGGCCGTCGGCGGTCTCCGCGAACACCTCGCTGGAGAGCACCCGGCCGTCGACGCCGTTCACCTCACGCACGGAGGTGACGACACGGCGGAGCCGGCCCCCGCTCTGGAAGGCGTTGCGGCGCTGGACGAAGACCACGAAGTTGATGGCTCCGGCCACCAGCATCTGGCTGGCCTCGATGGGCAGCCGTTCGGCCGCCTGCAGCGCGTACGTGGAGATGCGGCTGAAGACTTCGCTGGAGCTGTTGGCGTGGATCGTGGAGAGCGAGCCGTCGTTGCCCTGGGACATCGCGTTGAGCATGGTGACGATCTCGTCGCCGAGCACCTCGCCGACGATGACCCGGGAAGGGTTCATACGCAGCGAACGGCGCACCAGCTCGGACATCATGATGGCGCCGTGGCCCTCGGAGTTGGGCAGTCGCTCCTCGAAGGCCACGACGTTGGGGTGCAGCTCCGAGAAGGTGTCGAGGCCCAGCTCCAGGGCCCGCTCCACCGTGATGAGGCGCTCGTGCGGCGGGATCTCGTTGGCGAGCGCGCGCAGCAGCGTGGTCTTTCCGGCGTTGGTCGCGCCCGCGATCATGATGTTCTTGCGGGCCCGGACCGCGCAGGACAGGAAGTGGCCCAGCTCGGGGGTGAGCGTGCCGTTGCCGACCAGGTCCGACATGAAGACCTTGCCCATGCGGGACCGTCGGATGGAAAGCGAAGGCCTGCGGGTCACGTCCATGACGGCCGACAGGCGGGAGCCGTCGGGCAGCCGCAGGTCGAGCTGGGGGTTGGCCGAGTCGAAGGGGCGGGAGGAGAGTCCGGAGTAGGCGCCGAGGACCTGGATCAGCTCGACGAGTTCCTCGTCGGTCTCGGCGACCGGCTCGCCGCGGACCTCGTTTCCGTTCGCGTATCCGACGAACACCTGGTCGCAGCCGTTGATGTCGATGTTCTCGACTTCGGGGTCGTCGAGCAGGGGCTGGAGCCGGCCGACGCCGAAGAGCGCGGCGTGGACGGCCGCCGCGAACTGCTCCTCGGTCTCGGCGTCGAAGGGGGTCCGGCCCGCGTTGATCTCGCCGCGGGCGTACTCCTCCAGGATCTGGGCGATGACGGCGCGAGCGTACTGGCGCTCGTCCTCGCCGGACATCTGCATGAGCCCCGACAGCTGGTCCACGCGGCGCTGCTCGGCGATGCGGTCGCCCGCCTCCTGCCGGAACCGCTTGACGAGCTGGTGGTCCACGGCGCTCATCGGGCCGTGCCCGGGGCGGAGCCGGAGGAGGGACCGCCGTAGCCACCGGGGCCAGTGGGAACGGCCCACGCGGCCCCGTACTGCTGGTTCAGATCGAAGGAGATCTGACGGGCGGACCGGATCAGCAGGGACTTGTCCAGCCGGCCTCGCCGGCGCCCTGCCAACTGCTCCGCACCCTGGAGGTCGTACGCGAGGGTGCCCATGACGCGGACACCCGAACGGGAGGCGACCAGCATGTCGTTGACCTGGTTGGACACCTTCGACGAGTCCTTGGGGTCGGCCACCAGCAGCACCCCCAGCTGCGGGCCGGTCAACTGTGCGGCGCCACGCTGCGAGCCCTGCAGCCGGGCGGAAAGGGCGAGGGCCCTGTCCCGCACCCGGGCGATGCTCTCGGGCTGCGTCCGGGCCACCAGCAGCACCAGGCTCGCGTGGGCGAACAGCTCCAGCGCGGGGCCGTCGCCGCTGACGCGTCCGCAGTCGGCGATGACGTCGGCGGGTGCGTGCGGGGACTCCGCGAGCGTGGCGAACGCCCGGCCGAGCAGCGGCCACTGGCCGACGAGGCCCGCGGACTGCTCGGCGGAACCGAGGCCGACGAGGACGTCGAGGCCGCCGGACATCGTCTGGGCGTGGTCCCAGAGCTGGTCGGGGGCGAGGCCGCGACGCGCGGTCGCGGCGATCGACAGCATGCCGGAGTTGGGGTTGAGCGGTCCGCCGTGGGCGGCCGAGCTGCGGTATACGAGGTCCCCGCCCGCGGGGTCCGCCTCCGCGAGCAGCGCGCGACGCGGCCAGACGGCCGCGAGCGCAACGGCCGTGGTGGTCACGCCAGGTGACCCCTTGTCGGCGGCGAGTGCGATGAGCGCCATTTCTTCTGCTTCCTGTGCGCCCGTGAATCAGTTGGCGGCCGACGGGATCAGCACCAGGGCGACCTGTCCGGCCGCGGCCGCCTGGGTCAGTGGCGCGATCTCGTTGGCACTGACCATGACGGTGACGGGCAGGTTGCCGCTGCCGATGGTCTCGTCGCTGCTGACGACGACGTCGTTGACCTTGGCGTCCTTCACGAGCAGCGTGTTGGCCTCGCCGGCGCCGGGCGAGCCGGTGCTCCCGGGCTTGGCGGCGGCCGAGTCCGCGGTCACGCGGTAGGCGGAGACGTGGTCGCCGACCTTGAGCCCGGTGGGGTACTGGCCCTCCTTGAGGGACAGGCCGACGTAAGCCTTGCCGTCCGGCAGGCCCTTGCCCTCCGAGAACATCTCGCCGATCGCGATGGTGCCCTTGACCAACGTGTTCTTCGCCTGGAGCTGCTTCAGCGATTCCCGCTGCTCCCAGCGGACGTAGTGGACGGCGGGGTCGTCCGCCACCATCACGGGCGTCATGTTGCCGTTGGTGACGGACTTGCCCGCGGGGATGTCCGCCGAGATCCGGACGACCTCGATGCGATCACCGGCCCGCAGGACGAGCACGGTGGCGCCGAGGGCGCCGATGAGGATGAGCAGCACCGCCAACGCGGCGAGCGCGGGCTTGCGCTCCCGCCCCGAGGAGGGCAGCCGCTCACCAACGCCCTGGGCGGACCCGGAACCCCTGTGGTTCGGCGAGCCCGCACGTTCCTGGACCTTCACTCCAACGCTCCCCCGTGCACCCGCGACAGACAAAACCGGTCATCCATGAACAGAACATTGCCTGTTGATGAGCTGACCGGACTATAGAAAAGCAAGATGATCGCACGGTAGCAGTAGCACATAAGCACCTCAAGGCGAGTTCGCCTCTGTGGGGCGCGGCGGCCCATAAATGAGTACGCGTACTCAGACGACGCCCCCTCCAAGTGGGGAGGATGGGGCCACGACCACCCCACAGCCGGAGGAGCTCGCGATGCACACCCCGTCGACCGGCCCACCCCGGCCGCGCACCCGGCCCCACGGAGCCTGGTACGCCGCACCGGCGGCACTGCTGCTCGCCGCCCTCGCCCTCACGGGTGTCGGCGTGACCGCCGGCCTACTCCTCACCACGGGCAAGCACTTCGCATGCGACGCCACCACCGAATGCGCGAAGACTCCTTACGAGCCCGGCTACCAGGCGCCCGCCTGGCCGCATGGGCCCTTCATCGCCGCGGCGGTGTGCGGGTGCGTCGCAGTCGCTACGTTCGCCGCAATCCTCCTCGCCCGGCGGCGCGGCGCCGATCCCGTCGGGATCCAGTCACATTCGCCCTGGCGAAACCATTCTCCGCGCGGGTAGCGTCTGAACGCTTCGGATGACCCTCGCCCCAACAGGAGCCGCCCAGTGAACCGCCGCACTTTGCCCGTTGCAGTCGCCGCTGCGGCAACTGCCGCCCTGTTCCTGTCCGCATGCGGCGGGGGTGGCGGCAAGACCAACGACAAGATCGCGGGCTCGGAACAGAGCGCGACGCCGTCGGCGCCGGCGTCGGCGAGCGCGAGCCCGTCCGACACGGCGGGCCGACCGAAGATCACGCTGCCGGCGGACTTCAAGAACGAGTTCGAGGGCTGGACCACGGGGGATCCCGTGAAGGACGCCCTCCTCTCGGACATCAGCCAGCGGATCAACGCCACCGACGCCGCGATCGCAAGCGATGAGGCCGAGTCTGCCGCCATCCCCTTCTACTACAAGGGTGAGGCGCTCCTCGGCGCCTCGACATGGATCGCGAAGCTCAAGAACGACGGGCTGACGCCGACAGGGTCTGCGCGCTATTTCAACCCGCAGATCGAGATGTTCAACGAAACCTCCGCAGGCGTCGGCTACTGCTCGGATGAAGGCAAGGCGTTCGCCAAGGAGCGAAAGACCGGCAAGGTTCTCACCACTCCCGTTACCGACAACTCATACGTCACGTACAGGATCAGGGTGGACAAGAACCCGCAGGGTGTATGGCAAACGACGCAGCTCGTCTCGCAGAGGGGGGACAAGAAATGCACGCCGTAAGACGACCTTGGCGGAACTGGCTGGCCACTGGAACCGTAGCCACCGCGATTGCACTCCTGCCGGGAACCGCAGCGGCAGACTGGCCACCGACGGACTCTCAGGGAGGTCAGACCACCGGCACGCGGCAGGGCCAGGCCCTGGAATCCAAGGTCAGTTTCAGCGGGTCCACCAACGGATCAGGGGGCAACAAGGGCAAGGGTTTCGTCGCCGCCAACAACTGGACGCCCCCTGCGTGCTGGTACGAGCCCCGCTCTCCCGCCGAATTCCAGGCGGCCGTCGAGGCCTTCTACAACGACACCGTCAACTATCCCGGCCAGCACAGCTACGCGAAGACCGCCGTGGGGCAGTACCGGGACATCTACAAGAACGGCAAGTACAAGAACTACAACCTCGACAAGGCCGGCCAAGGAGCCTTCTGGGTCGCCGCCTACGACCCTGCCCGCAGGAACGATCCTGCAGCCTCTGCCTGTAGTGATCTGCCCGAGTGGGTGCCGAATGGCACCCCTCCCCCCTTCCGTCAGGCCATCACACCGCAGATCCTCGCGGAGGCCGCCTACAGCCGGATCTCGATCCCGGACTCCGAGGTTTCGCTGGCTCCCGCTGCCAACACCAAGGTCAACCTGCCCACGTGGGCGTGGCTCGACAAGGGCGTCTTCAAGCCGGTCAGTGTCACCGCCACACTCGACGCGGGTGGTACCACTCTCTCGGCCACCGTCACCGCGACCCCGCAGTCGATGCGGCTGAAGCCCGGCACCCAGGACGCCACGCTCCACCCCGGCTCGGGTGAGTGCACGATCAACGACGGCAGTATCGGAGCCCCGTTCGCAGCGGGTTCGGAGAGCCAGACCCCTCCGTGTGGAGTGACCTACCTGCGCTCCTCCGGCAGCGGCACGTACCCGCTCCAGGCCACCGTCACCTGGGCGGTCTCCTGGACGAGTACCAACAACGCGGCCCCCACCCAGCTTCCCCCGGGCACCTTCGAAGGCGAGCCCCAGAACGTGACGGTCCAGGAGATCCAGGCCGTCACCCGCTGACCGCACAAGCGCGAGAAGCAACCCGAACAAAGCCCGCCGGGAACCATCCCGACGGGCTTTTTCACGCCTGCACCAAGAAGATTCCGGGCAAGGGACGGGACGAGCTGGGTGCTCAGAAGTCCGGCAAGTCAGCTCGGCTCAGCATGCGCCCTGGCAGGGAGTACAAGGCGCCGCCGAAAGTGAGATTGCGGGTGTACATGCTCTGCAGCGCAATCGCGAGACCGACGTCGACATTGTCGATGTCCCCCTCCGCGACGCCGGAGATCGTCCGAGGGTGTCTCCACTGGGAACGGTTCGTGGTAACGCTGGCTCCGTCACGCAGGAGTACGTGCTGACGCTTACCGGCCAGCGCCTGGTAACGGTAGTCGCGCCCACAGACGTTGATGCGCAGTGCGCGTCCGCGCCTCGTCAAGGCCAGGCGCCGTCGTTTGAACAGCGCCGGCCACTCATTCACGTTCAACTGCATCTCGGCCATCCGCAGGTAGTTGCGGAAGCCTATGGCGATGAAGGTGACCGTCGGAAAATTCTCGCCCCAGGCCGCTCCGACGAGCAGGTTGGCGTGACGGTCGACCCGCTCCAGCGGAAACTTCAGCTCGATGGGTCCGAATCCCTGCACGGATCCTGACCATGCATGGGTGGATGCCTTGTAGACGAGCCCCTCGGTGGCGCCCGCGTAGGAAAGTTCAAATGGGATGCTGTGCATCCGGCGCCCCTCAGTCGAGCCGAAAGAGCCACTGCCCAGGCCGGACAGGACCGTGAACAGTGCGGGGCCGCCGCCCGCCGGGGAAACCTGGCGGGCGGCGGCCACGCACTGCGCCCTCACGAGGGTCAGCCGAGTTCCGAGCCCTCCGGGAGGAGGTCGGCGATCGCCTGCCACAGCTCCTTGGCGTTGGTGCGGCGGACCCGCAGCGGGCTCTCCAGGGTGACGTCCCCCTCGCGTACGGGCTCCACGGGCAGCTCTCGGACCCAGTAGCCCTCCATCCCGCAGTCCCAGACCGCCAGACCCGTGAAGGTCGGCTCGGGGTTCTCGACGTGGGCGTTCTTCCACACCACCGTCATCCGCCACATGCAGTTGAGCTGCGCGAGCACCTCGACCAGCCGCGCCGGGGCGCCCGTCTCCCGTACGACTTCCTCGGTCTCCACGCTCCCCCGGCCGGACTCCATGCGCACCATCAGCGCGTCGAGTTCACCGGTGGTCGAGGTGATCACCTCGGTGAAGTCCAGGCCGTTCAGGACGTCCTCGTGCAGGTCGACGCTCCGGGCGAGGGCCGGGACGAGCAGGGGTGCCTCCACCGGGAGGTACTCGGACTCGGACTCGCCGGGCCAGCCCTCGTGCACGAAGACGAAGTCGTTGCCGATCACCGCGCCACTCTCCAGGACGCCCTGGGGACCGGTTATCTCCGTACTGACGATGACGCGCGGCTCCATCAGCGTGGCGACCAGCGGGTAGAGCTCGCCGGTGATGGATCCGTCGTCTCCGACGATTCCGGCCGAACGGAGTTCGGTCAGCGCTGTGTCGAGCTCGCCTGGCACTGATTCCTCTTCCACGAGGAGGCCGAGCACGCTGATGTGGGAATCGGCGAGGCGCAGTCGACGTCGGGCTGCGTCAATCGAGGGCATGTCATATTCCTTTGGGACTAAGTCGGTTCGGTGCTCAGATGTCCGGCAGATCTGCCCGGCTCAGCATTCGGCCGGGAAGGGAATACAAAGCGCCGGCGAAAGTGAGGTTGCGGGTGTACATGCTCTGCAAGGCGACCGCCAGGGCGATGTCGACGTTGTCGATGTCCCCCTGTGCCACGCCGGAGATCGTCCGGGGGTGTCTCCACTCCGAACGGGTCGTGGTGACGGTGGCGCCGTCACGCGTGAGCGCGTGCTCACGCTTGCTTGCAAGCACCTGGTAGCGGTAGTCACGCCCACAAATGTTGATGCGCAGGGCGCGCCCCCGCCGCGTCACGGCCAGGCGCCGCCGCTTGAACACCGCTTCCCACTCGTCGTTGACGGTCAACTTCATCATGGCCATCCGCAGGTAGTAGCGGAAGCCGACTCCGGCGAAGGTGACGGAGGGGAACTGCTCTCCCCAGGCTGCGGAGAGCAGGACGCTCTGGTTCCTGTCGATAATCTTGATCGGAAACTTCATTTCGATCTGCCCGAATCCGGGCACATCTCCCGACCATGCGTGAGTCGTGACGCGTTCGATGTATCCCTCGGCCGGCCCTCGGTAGGTAAGTTCGAATGGAATGTGGTGCATTCGGCGCCCCCTTAGTCGAATGGATCGAGTTTACTGCCCGGTCTCCTGGCGACTCCGATGGGAGCACGGGAGGCTACGGCCCGGGATGATCGACGTCACATCGCGTCGAACCTGCTGAAGAAGCGCCCGGGCCAGGAGTAGACCGCACCCGAGAAGGACAGGTTGCGCGTGTAGACGCCCTCCAGCACGACGGCCAAGGCGACATCGAGCCCGTCGGCCTGCCCCTGGGCGGTACCGGAAATGGTGCTGGGCAGTCTCCAGTCCGAACGGGACATCCTGACGGCGGCGCCGGCCCGGCTCAGCTCATGCTGCCGCTTGCTCCCGAGCACCTGGTAGCGGTAGTCCCGTCCGTCGATCCTGATGCGCAGCGCGCGCCCCCGTTTCGTCAGCCCCAGATGCCGACGCGAGACCCGTGCCGGGCGGCCGTCGACGCTGAGCTCAATGCCGGCCATCCGCGGGTATCCGCGAAACGGCACTCCGCTGAACAAGACGTGCGGCAGCCCGACTCCGGAGACCGTGGTATGACCGGAGAATCCCCCCATATCCCGGTTGACCGGAAACGCCAACGAAATGGGACCAAGTCCCGACACCGAACCGGACCACGAGTGAGTGAGCACGGCGGGGTGGTGCGTGTTGTTGTGGTCCACGTATGCGAGCCCGATGCGCATGGTGTTCATTCGGCAACCCTCAGTCAAATGGGTTGTATTTGCTCACCAGGTTCTTGGCGCCATCGGCCAGCTTTCCCGCACCCTTCGAGATCACCTCACCCGCCTTGCCCGCAGCGTCCGCCACCTTGCCCGGCCACTGCTTGACCTTATCCCAGTTGTCCCATATCGCGAGCCCTCCGTAGACGAGTCCGGTAACCGCGACCGCACCGATCGTCCACGGGTTGGGTGCAATCATCGCGGCCGTCAGTGACGCGTTGAAGAGCACGCCCGAGACGTCCTTCGCGTATCCGACCTTGTCCTTCTTGAAGGCCTCGACCGGGTTGCCCTTCTGATACAGCTCGAAGGCACCCACACCCGTGGCGACGACGCTGCCCACAACGCCGGCGCCTCGAATCCATCCAGCGGTCTTCAGAGTGGCTCCTGCGCCTGCGGCGAATCGCGAGAAGCCCCCGCCGCCCATCGCCCCCTGCAGGCGCGCCGCCGGTCCTGCAACCTTGAGGAGATTCGCTTCCCAGGCCCACAATTTGCCACCGTGGAGAGCGGCGTACGCGTTGTTGCCCGCCAGGAAGTTGAGCAGGGGAGGTGGCATCATCCGGCCGACCCGTCCGCCGTAACGGGCCATTCCATGGGTGAAGGTCGACCCTTGGCCGCGCAGCATCTGCGCAAGGAAGGTGCCCGGCGCCTTCAGCGCCTTGCCATCCGGCCCCCAGTACTTCTTGAGGTCCCACAGCGCCTTGCCGCCCTTGAACAGAGCGGTGGGAGCTGTCGAGATGAATTCGACCAAGTCGTAGTAATCGGCGACGACCTCGCCCATGTTCTTGTCACCGGTGATCTTGGCAACGGCGTCGCTCTTCATCCGGTTCTGCCAGTCGGTGTACGTCTCGCCCTTCTGGCGCTTCACCCAGTCGAACTTGCCGTCGTCGGCCAGGGAGGCCGCGCCCGCCAGGATCGCCAGCTGGGGGTTGAGCGCCAGCAGCGCCGCGTCCTCGGCCGAGAAGCCGGCCCACAGGAAGCCGCCCGTCGGGTCCCCGTCCTCCGCGCGCATGATGCCGGCGCGCTTGCGCAGGTCCGGCGCCGTTTCTCCCGTCCAGGTCTGGATCGGCCTCAGAGGGCCGAGCTTCGCCGTGACGCCGAGCGACGCCGCGCGCGTGAACGCCTCGGCGATCTTGTCCTGCGATCCGCCCCTGCCGTCCAGCAGCTTCGCGAGCTGCTCCAGGTCCTTCGGGTTGGCCTTCCGCATCGCTAACTCCCCCGTGCGAACATGCGTACAGTCCTACAAACTGCGCAGCATATACGGGCGGTTGAGCCAAAGTGACCAAGGGGCCTCCACATCGCGTCAGCGAAGCGGAGTGACGCTTCCGGTAAAGGTCAGCCCGCGGCCGGAGGCGTACAGGCGGCCCCGCCCCACGCCCGCCTTGGAGACCCTGGCGGACCGGTCGTCGCTGTCCGTCGCCTCGGGAGCCACGCGCCAGCCGTGTTCCGCCAGGTACTCCGTACTCGCGCGCAGCAGTGAGGCGTTGGACGCCGTCTCCTGCGGGTCCCAGCCCGCGATGCGGGCGGAGTCGGCGTCGAACTCGTCGTCCGGGTACACGGCCCCGGGTGCGGCCGCCCTGATCGCGGCCCGGATCTCGGCGGACAGGACGGCCTCCGGGACGGTCTCCCGGCTCGGCTCGGGCACGCCGGTCACGCGTCGCCCTCCAGCAGACCGGCGAAGGAGATCGCGGGAGGCTGGACTGCGAAGGAGCCACTGCCCAGGCCGGGCAGGACTGCGTACAGCGCGGAGTCGGCGGAGGGGGCCGAGGGGGCGGAGGAGTCGGTCTCGGCCTCCTGGATCGTCCAGCCGGCCTCACCCAGCGCCGCTACGAGGGCGGCGGTCAGGTCCTCGAACGACCGGGTCTCGGACTCGTCGAAGGCGGTGACCGAGACGGCCTCCGGCGACACGGGCGAGGGCAGGTTCATCAGCGTGGCGTCCGCGAGGACCGCAGTGAGCACCGCCCCGGCCTCCTTCACCAGGCGGTTCCGGTCCCTCTTGCCCTGCCCGTTGTGCTGTCCCATGCCCTGTCCCACCAGTCCTTCCCGATTCCCCGCACACCCCCGCCGTGAGCCTAGCCAAAGACGAACTTGACCACGCTCTTCCCGATGTCCTTGCCCTTGTCGACCGCCTTGCCGCCCGTCTCGGCCGCGGAGCGGGCGATATCACCGCTCTTGTCCACGAACGTGTTCTTGGCGTCGTTCAAGCCCCCGGCTATGTCGGGCACCTTGTCGAAGATCTTGTCCTGCGCGCCGTCCGCGATCTTCCAGATGTCCCCGGCGTTCTCGCCCGCTTTCCAGGGCCGCACGAAGGTGTCGCCGAGCTCCAGGACCACGTTCCCGCCGTCCTTGAAGAGCCCTCCCGTCAGGTCCTTGGTGTCGTTGTAGATCTGGGCGCCGTCCTTGCCGAGCTCCGTACCCATTTCCTTGACGTGCCCGCCGATCTCCTCGGCCCCCTGGTCGACGATGTCGCCGAACTGCTTGACGTTGTTCGCGATCCGGTCGACCTCCAGAAGCTTGACCACCGGCCACGTGGTCACGTACAGCAGGTGCTCCGAGGCGATCTCCGCCGCCTTGCCCGCCGCGGCGGCGACGAGGTCCGGGACACCCTTGTCCTTCGCCGCCTGGTACGCCTGCTTGTACGCGAGGTTGCCGGCGAGGTCGTTGATCTTGCCGAACAGCTCGTCCGGCGGCACGCGGTCCCACATGTTGTGCTTGCCCAGCACGGAGTGGACCTCGACCAGGAGTTCCTTCACCCCCATGCGTCCCGCGAAGTGGGCCTGCACCGCCGCGTCGAGGTCGCCGCCCATCTTCACCACGACGTCCGGCGGGATCTTCCCGTGGAGGAAGCCGACCATCTCGCGCGCCTCGGCCGCGCCGACCTGCTCGTCGTCGAGGGAGGTGTGCGTGAAGGTCAGGGACTTGGCGTCGCCGCCGAAGAAGATCCGGTGCATGTTGGCCAGCGACCCGGTCTTCGAGCTGTAGTACTGCGAGTGACCGCTCGCGCCGTCGGTCGCGAGGCGGGTGATGTCCTTGAAGTCCGCAGGGTCGTTGCCGTGGCCCTGCGTGTACGACACCCAGTCCCCGGGCGCGCGCATGGCGAAGAACTTGGTGTTCGGCATCTTGAAGTCGGCGACGGAGTTGATGTTGGGGCCGAGGCCCGGACTGCCCATGAAGGTGACGTTGTCGACGTTCGTCAGCCCCGCCTGCAGCGCCTTGCTCGTGACCAGCGTCCCGTAGCTGTGGGCGAAGATGTCCAGCCCGGCGTTCGGCTTCAGGTTGACGGATATGCCCTGGCGGAACGCGTTCAGGGCCGCCCCGCCCGTGAAGGCCTTCGCCGGGTCCACGGAGTCGCCGAGCTCCGGGGTGTCGTAGCCGAGCCAGCTGACCACGGCCGTACCCGGCTGCTCGACCCCGTCCTCATCGGCGACGAGTTGGTACCCGCCGTCCGAAAAACCGTTGAAGTTGTCGAGACGGTTGGTGATGCCCGGAACCCGGAACGCGACATTGTCCGCTTTCTCCAGGTCACCCACCACCTCGGCGATCCGGCCATCCGGGAAGGGCGTCGCCTTGGCATCGGCAGTCGAGCCGAAGTGAGGATCGAAGACCAGGAACTGCCTTGGCACCTCGACTTGCATCTTCTGGCCCGTGTTCGGGTCGAGGAAGGTCTTGACGCGCGGGTTCATGAAGCTCCGCAGCGTGTCCACGCGCTCCTTGGTGCGCTTGTACGCGGCGTCCGTAGGCTTGAGCGTCGCCAGGTACGCGGCTTCCTTGGTGTACTCCGACTGAATCGTCAGCCGGTTGGCCGCAAAGCGGACATTGACCGGGACACCGTCCAAGTTCCCGACAAGCAACGGATCCGTGGCCGCGAGCGCCGCCTGCTGTGCGGGAGAGAGTTTGGCGAAGTAGTCCTTGACCGCCTGGGCACGCTGCTGCGGAGTGCCGTTCTTCTGCTCGTCGAGAAGTACCTTCAGATCGGTCTGGAGCTTCTTGCCCGCCTCCGGATCACCGGCCACGCCCGGGGGCAGCCCGAACGCCGCGAGAGTGTCGAAGGGCGATTCGGAGGGGGACCGCAGGATGTTCGCGCGGCGCCGCAGGTCTTTGGCCGTGTCCCCCAGCCAGGAGGCGATCGCGAGCAGACCGGCTACGTGTCCGCCCGCATCGAGTGCGGATGCCCTGCTCTTCAGCTGGGGAATCGCGCCGGCCTTGCTGTCCAGCGATTTCGCCAGTCGGTCGAGCATCTCGGGATCAGCAAAAACCATGGCCATGGCGGCGTATCGTACTGCTGCGGGCGATTGGATGACCAGCGAAGCGATCAACTAGGCGGAGATGCGGGGCGATTTGCCATGGGGGCGAACGAAGCAGCCGATTTGCGGAAGTTGGCCGCCGACATCAGGGTCTTGCTCGACGAGCCCATCGAGATCGCCGCGGACCGCAACGCGAAGCCGGGCGAGCAATGGCAGGGCCCCACCGCGACCCACGTTCGCGGGGAACTCGCCACGCGAAAGACACGCCTGGGAACGATGGCCACCGACTTGGAGAAGGAGGCCGGTAGCCGGAAGGACAAGACTTCCCCGAACCAGCCCAACTGACCTGCTCACTCCTTCATGTACTTCGGGTTCCGGAGGCAGTCCGTCACGATAACGGCGGAGAGCTTCGGGATGACCGCACCCGATGTCGTCTTGAACGGGTACGCGATGACCATGACGCTGCCGGCGCCGGGCTTGTCCACGTACTTGATCACTCCGTCCGGCTTGCTGACAGGCGTGGTGTCCTGCCGCTGACCCGCCTTCCACTCTCCCTGACTCACGAGACGGCTCACCACTCCACTCGCCAGCTCCTCCGGCGAACGTCCGTCCGGGGCCACTCCGGTCAGGTCGACATCGAAGGTGGACTTCACCTTGCTGGCGTCCTTGCCGTCGAGAAGGTCCGGGCCTCCGCAGTCGGCGTTGCTCCGCAAGCCCTCCTGAGGCTCGACCCCCGGCATCGCCGGCTTCATCGCGTCCCGGACACCCGGGAGCATGGCTTCCAGGGCGTCCTGGTACGTGAGGCCGCTCTCGTCACCCTTCTTCGGCCCCGATTCCGACCCGGAACCGGGCAGCACCGAGCAACCGGAGAGCGCCGCCGCCACGAGGACGGAGCACGAGATCTTCCGAATGGTTCCCATACGCAACTCTTCGTCACCGTCCTGGTTCCGTCGGTCACCGGCACCCGGTCAGGGCGGTGCTGGGCCGCCACTCTGGTCCCTACGGGCTCAGCATAGTCACGGACGCGCGTTCGGAAGAGGGATCCATTTCGCTTAGAGTTGCGATAGCGTCCGTTGATGCGAACGGAGCGTCCGTCGTTCACAGTTACACGGGGAGGGCCGCCATGGATCGTGGCGCAGATATCAAGCAGCTCAGGGCACTGTCGAAGCTGTTCAGCACGAAGGCCGGAGACCTTCAGACGCTGATCAACAACCTGAACTCTTCCACCTCCGGTAGCACCGGCTACTGGAAGGGTCCGAAGTCGGACCAGTTCCGCCAGGAGTGGGAGACCGCTCGCGGAACGTTCACGAAGTGGGTCGACACCCTCAACGACGCCAGCAAGTCGGCGTCCACCAGCGCCGACAACATCGAGCGCGCCACCTGATCGGTCCTGCGACCGTTGGGCACACACGGCGGCGGGGGGGGCCCCCCGGAAAGAGGGGGGGGGCCCCCCCCCCGGGGGGCCGGGTGGGGGGTGTGATTTGGGTGTGGGGGGGGCGAGTGTGGTGGGGGGGGGTGGCGGCGGAAGGTGTG